>NZ_JBEXGM010000001.1:238839-829975 GCF_040607335.1 Streptomyces sp. NPDC005303
GCCGGACCGAGGACGGATACCCCCCACCCCGGCCCCGACCCCACCACCGAACCGCATGCGCTACACGAGCCCCCACCGGAGGAGCAGCTGCGCCGCAGGCATCCAGGGGCGCGGGGAACTGCGCAAAACGCCCGCCCCCACCCAGCCGCACACGCCATCCCCCGTACGCTGTACCGCGTGCAGGTACGACACGACGCCCCCCTCGCCCCCCTGACCACCTTCCGCCTCGGCGGGCCCGCCACCCGGCTCGTCACCGCGGTGACCGACGCCGAGGTGATCGAGGTCGTCCGCGAGGCCGACGCCACCGGCACGCCTCTCCTCGTCATCGGCGGTGGGTCCAACCTCGTCATCGGCGACAAGGGCTTCGACGGCACCGCGCTCGTCATCGCCACCAAGGGCTTCGAGCTCACCGGCGCCCACCTCACCCTCGCCGCCGGCGAAGTATGGACGGACGCCGTCGCCCGCACGGTGGACGCCGGACTCGCCGGGATCGAGTGCCTCGCCGGCATCCCCGGCTCCGCGGGCGCGACCCCCATCCAGAACGTCGGGGCGTACGGCCAGGAGGTGTCCTCCACCATCACCGAGGTCATCGCCTACGACCGCCGCAGCGGCGAGACCGTCACCCTCACCAACGACGACTGCGCCTTCTCCTACCGCCACAGCCGCTTCAAGGAAGACCCCGCCCGCTACGTCGTCCTGCGCGTCCGCTTCGCCCTGGAGGACGCCGGCGGCCTCTCCGCGCCGATCAAGTACGCCGAGACCGCCCGCACCCTGGGCGTGGAACCCGGCGACCGCGTCCCCCTCACCGACGCCCGCGAGACCGTCCTGAAGCTGCGCGCCGGAAAGGGCATGGTCCTTGACCCTGCCGACCATGACACCTGGTCGGCAGGCTCCTTCTTCACCAACCCCATCCTCACGGCCACCCAGTTCGCGGAGTTCCACGCGCGCGTGAAGCACCACCTCGGCGAGGACGCCGTACCCCCCGCCTACCCCGCGGGCGACGGCCGCACCAAGACCTCCGCGGCCTGGCTCATCGACAAGGCCGGCTTCACCAAGGGGTACGGCACCGGCCCCGCCCGCATCTCCACCAAGCACACCCTGGCCCTCACCAACCGGGGTGACGCCACCACCGAGGACCTCCTCGCGCTGGCCCGGGAAGTCGTGGCGGGCGTACGCGACACCTTCGGGATCACGCTCGTCAACGAGCCGGTGACGGTGGGCGTCAGCCTGTAGCCGACAGGTCCGAGAGCGCCCGCCCGTCAACACCGTCAGTACGCCAGCCCAACCCCCTGCTTCACCACCCCGGCATCCCCGACCATCCCCAGCATCGCGTGCGCCACATCCGCCCGCGAGATGAACCGCCCCCGAGCCGGGAACCCCCCGGCCACCACGCGATACACCCCGGTCACTGGCTTGTCCTGAAGACGCGGAGGGCGCACGACCGTCCAGTCCGTACCGCTCGCCGCCAGCTCCGCCTCCATCTCGCTCAGGTCGGCGTAGACGTCCTTGAGCACGGCGGACACGAGACCCCGCATCCACCGGTCCACCGCCCCCTCGGCCACCGGCGCCGGCCCGACCGGCCCCGCGCTGACCGCCAGCACCCGTCGGACCTGCTCCGCCTCCATCGCGGCCAGCACGACGCGGGTCAGCCGCGCCGCGACCCCGGCGTCCTTGCGGGCGCGCGGCCCGAGCCCGGACAGCACCGCGTCCCTCCCGGCCACGGCGGGCCGCAGCACCTCCGGGTCGGTGAGGTCCGCACGGACCACCTCCAGCCGTGCGCCCGTGACGGTCAGCCGGGCAGGATCCCGTACGACCGCCGTGACCTCATGGCCCGCCGCCAGGCCCTGTCCGACCAGCTCGCGCCCTATGCCCCCGGTGGCACCGAAAACCGTGAGTTTCATGGGTACTCCCGTACTCGAAGGAGGTGGGTGAGTATTCACTCACCTCTGCCTCCCTCTAGAGTGGGTAAGTACTCACCCACCCGTCAAGCCCGCCACCCGATCCAAGGGGACCGAACAACATGGAGCCCAAGCCCGGCCCGGCCCGCGTGCGCATCCTCGACGCCGCCCATGAGCTGATGCTCACCGTGGGGCTGGCGCGTGCCACGACCAAGGAGATCGCGAAGGCGGCAGGCTGCTCCGAGGCGGCGCTGTACAAGTACTTCGCCAGCAAGGAGGAGGTGTTCATCCGTGTCCTCGCGGAACGCCTCCCGAAGCTGGCCCCCCTGCTGCACGCCCTTGCCGCCGAGCCGGGCCGCCACACCCTGGAGGAGAACCTCACCGAGATCGCCCGCCAGGCCGCCCTCTTCTACGAGCAGAGCTTTCCGATCGCCGCCTCGCTGTACGCCGAGACCCAGCTCAAGCGGCGCCACGACGACGCGATGCGCGAGATGGAGTCCGGCCCGCACAAGCCGATCGAGTGGCTCGACGCCTACCTCCGGGCCGAGCAGGCCATAGGCCGGGTCGCCCCCACCGCCGACACCTTCGCCGCGGCCTCCCTGCTCCTGGGCGCCTGCGCGCAACGGGCGTTCGCCTACGACGCCACACAGGACGGCGTACGGCCGCCGGTGGAGGAGTTCGCCGCCCGGCTGGCCCGGACCCTCCTGGGCGGAATCTCGGCAGCGGGGGAATCGGCGTGACCGCACCGGCCCTCATGGAACACCGCGTCGTGTCCCAAGGTCCTGGTCTGCTTCAAGAGACCGGGCCGCTGAGCCAGTCGTCCACCCCCGACAGCAGCTTGGTCTTCACGTCCTCCGGCGCCGCCGAGGCCCGTACCGACTGCCGGGCCAGTTCCGCCAGTTCCGCGTCCGAGAAGCCGTGCCACCGTCGCGCGAACTCGTACTGCGCGGCCAGCCGGGAGCCGAACAGCAGCGGGTCGTCCGCGCCCAGCGCCATCGGCACGCCGGCCTCGAACAGCTTGCGCAGCGGCACGTCCTCGGGCTTCTCGTACACCCCGAGAGCCACGTTCGACGCCGGGCACACCTCGCACGTCACCTGCCGGTCCGCCAGCCGCTTCAGCAGCCGGGGGTCGTCCGCCGCGCGCACCCCGTGCCCGATCCGGTTCGCCTCCAGGTCGTCGAGGCAGTCCCGTACCGACGACGGACCGGCCAGCTCGCCGCCGTGCGGTGCCGACAGCAGCCCGCCCTCGCGCGCGATGTGGAAGGCCCGGTCGAAGTCCCGTGCCATGCCCCGGCGTTCGTCGTTCGAGAGCCCGAAGCCGACCACTCCCTTGTCCGCGTAGCGCACCGCCAGCCGGGCCAGCGTGCGCGCGTCCAGGGGATGCTTCATGCGGTTAGCGGCGACCAGCACCCGCATCCCGAGCCCGGTCTCGCGCGAGGTCGTCTCCACCGCGTCCAGGATGATCTCCAGCGCCGGGATCAGCCCGCCGAGCCGGGGCGCGTACGACGTCGGGTCGACCTGGATCTCCAGCCACCCCGAGCCGTCGCGGACGTCCTCCTCGGCGGCCTCGCGCACCAGCCGCCGGATGTCCTCGGGCTCCCTGAGGCACGAGCGGGCCGCGTCGTACAGCCGCTGGAACCGGAACCAGCCCCGCTCGTCCGTCGCCCGCAGCTTGGGCGGCTCCCCGCTGGTCAGCGCGTCGACCAGCGCCTCGGGCAGTCGCACGCCGTACTTGTCGGCCAGTTCCAGAACCGTCCCCGGCCGCATCGAGCCGGTGAAGTGCAGGTGCAGATGGGCTTTCGGCAGATCAGAGACATCACGTACACGCTCCATCCCAGGATCCTGCCGTACGCCACCGCCGTCCCGGTACCGCTTTCCCCTTTAGTGGTCTTGCTCGCACAAAAAAAGGGGCACCTCCTCACGTGAGGAGGTGCCCCTTTCCCACGGCGACCTCAGTCGCGGGCCTCCGCCAGCAGCTTCTGGATCCGCGAGACACCCTCGACGAGATCCTCGTCACCCAGCGCGTAGGACAGCCGCAGATAGCCCGGCGTGCCGAAGGCCTCGCCCGGGACGACCGCGACCTCGGCCTCCTCCAGGATCAGCGCGGCCAGCTCGACCGTGTCCTGCGGGCGCTTGCCGCGGATCTCCTTGCCGAGCAGGGCCTTGACCGAGGGGTAGGCGTAGAAGGCGCCCTCGGGCTCCGGGCAGAGCACGCCCTCGATCTCGTTGAGCATGCGGACGATCGTCTTGCGCCGGCGGTCGAAGGCCGTGCGCATCTCCGCCACCGCGTCGAGGTTGCCGGAGACCGCGGCGAGGGCGGCGACCTGGGCGACGTTCGACACGTTGGACGTGGCGTGCGACTGGAGGTTGGTCGCGGCCTTGACGACGTCCTTCGGGCCGATGATCCAGCCCACCCGCCAGCCCGTCATGGCGTACGTCTTCGCCACACCGTTGACGACGACGCACTTGTCGCGCAGCTCGGGCAGGAGCGCGGGCAGCGAGGTGAACTTCGCGTCGCCGTAGACGAGGTGCTCGTAGATCTCGTCCGTCAGCACCCACAGGCCGTGGTCGACGGCCCAGCGGCCGATCGCCTCGGCGTCGGCCTGGCTGTAGACGGCGCCGGTCGGGTTGGAGGGGGAGACGAAGAGGACGACCTTCGTCTTCTCGGTGCGGGCCGCCTCCAGCTGCTCGACGGAGACCCGGTAGCCGGTCGTCTCGTCGGCGACCACCTCCACCGGGACACCGCCGGCCAGCCGGATCGACTCCGGGTAGGTCGTCCAGTACGGCGCCGGGACGATGACCTCGTCGCCCGGGTCGAGGATCGCGGCGAAGGCCTCGTAGATCGCCTGCTTGCCGCCGTTGGTCACCAGGATCTGGGACGGGTCGACCTCGTAGCCGGAGTCGCGCAGCGTCTTCGCGGCGATCGCGGCCTTCAGCTCGGGCAGACCGCCGGCCGGGGTGTAGCGGTGGTACTTCGGGTTCGAGCAGGCCTCGATCGCGGCCTGGACGATGTAGTCCGGGGTCGGGAAGTCCGGTTCACCGGCGCCGAAGCCGATCACCGGCCGCCCCGCGGCCTTGAGGGCCTTGGCCTTGGCGTCCACGGCGAGGGTGGCGGACTCGGAGATCGCGCCGACTCGGGCGGAGACCCGGCGCTCGGTGGGAGGGATTGCAGCGCTCATGGGACCCATCGTTCCAGACCGGAAACTCCCCCGGCACACGGGTTTCACAGACTGAACAACGGCTGAACAACCGTCCGGATTCGTTCCGCACGCTGGGCGATCTTCCGTCTCCAAGACCCGTACGGGCGCTTTCTGTTCGACGAGGGGCCGCGGACCACGTACACTCTCACCTCGTTGGCCTTCAGCAGCCCGCCCAGCCGGTGCACACCGAGCACCCGGTCGGATGCGGTACGTTGGGGGACGCACAAAGGGTCGTAGCTCAATTGGTAGAGCACCGGTCTCCAAAACCGGCGGTTGGGGGTTCAAGTCCCTCCGGCCCTGCTACACACACCGTCGCCAGGATGTGTGCGCATGTACGTACAGCAATGCACCGCCGTGCGGCTCCAACCGGGCGCGGCACGGCCACGACCCGGGAACAGGTGAGGACGAATGGCGGACGCCGTGGGCTCCATTGATACGCCTGATGCCCAGGATGAGGCGCCGGAGTCCAAGAAGACCCGTAAGGGCGGTAAGCGTGCCAAGAAGGGCCCGCTGAAGCGTCTCGCGCTCTTCTACCGGCAGATCGTCGCAGAGCTCCGCAAGGTCGTCTGGCCGTCGCGGAACCAGCTGACGACGTACACGACCGTGGTGATCGTCTTCGTCCTCGTCATGATCGGCCTGGTGACCGTGATTGACTATGGACTCAACCACGCCGCCAAGTACGTATTCGGCTGAGCACAGAGCGAAGGGCGCCGCGGTTACCGGCGCCCCTTTTCGCATGTTCCACCCCTTGTATCCAGGAAGAAGCAGCCACCGTGTCTGACCAGAACCTGAACGACGCCATCGAGCCCGACGAGTCTGTCGACGACGAGCTCGACATCGTCGAGGGCGCGGACGAGGACCTGGACGAGGTCGAGGCTGCCGACGCCGAGGCGGGCGAGCCCGCCGAGGAAGCCGCGCTGCACACCGAGGACGAGGTCGAGTCCGGCGGCGACGTCGAGGCCGTCGAGGACGAGGAAGAGGCGGAAGCCGAGGAGGAGCCGGCCGAGCCGGTCGATCCCGTCGCCGCCCTGCGCGAGGAACTGCGGACCCTTCCCGGCGAGTGGTATGTCATCCACACCTACGCCGGTTACGAGAACCGCGTGAAGACCAACCTCGAGCAGCGCGCCGTCTCGCTGAACGTCGAGGACTACATCTTCCAGGCCGAGGTGCCGCAGGAAGAGGTCGTCCAGATCAAGAACGGCGACCGCAAGACGATCCGCCAGAACAAGCTTCCCGGCTACGTTCTCGTCCGCATGGACCTGACGAACGAGTCCTGGGGCGTCGTCCGCAACACCCCCGGCGTCACCGGCTTCGTGGGCAACGCCTACGACCCGTATCCGCTGACCCTGGACGAGATCGTCAAGATGCTCGCCCCGGAGGCCGAGGAGAAGGCCGCCCGCGAGGCCGCCGAGGCCGAGGGCAAGCCGGTTCCGGCCCGCAAGGTCGAGGTCCAGGTCCTGGACTTCGAGGTCGGCGACTCGGTCACCGTCACCGACGGCCCGTTCGCCACGCTGCAGGCCACGATCAACGAGATCAACGCCGACTCCAAGAAGGTCAAGGGCCTCGTCGAGATCTTCGGCCGCGAGACCCCGGTCGAGCTGAGCTTCGACCAGATCCAGAAGAACTGACGTCTTCCGGACAGAGCTTCCGACCAGGTCAGGCGGGCTGTCACAGCTCGTCTGACCTGCTCGGTTTTTGGCCGCGCATCTATACCCGCTATCGTTGTGCGGTATGCCTGCGTTCGGGTGGTCCCCGTAGGCAGGCAGGACCCGAATCGAAAGGACCCGGAGAGCTATGCCTCCCAAGAAGAAGAAGGTCACGGGGCTCATCAAGCTCCAGATCAACGCCGGCGCGGCGAACCCGGCTCCGCCGGTCGGCCCCGCGCTCGGTCAGCACGGCGTCAACATCATGGAGTTCTGCAAGGCCTACAACGCCGCGACCGAGTCGCAGCGTGGCTGGGTGATCCCGGTGGAGATCACGGTCTACGAGGACCGCTCCTTCACCTTCGTCACCAAGACGCCGCCGGCCGCGAAGATGATCCTCAAGGCCGCGGGTGTCGAGAAGGGCTCGGGCGAGCCGCACAAGACCAAGGTCGCGAAGATCACCCAGGCGCAGGTCCGCGAGATCGCCACGACCAAGCTCCCCGACCTGAACGCCAACGACCTGGACGCCGCGTCGAAGATCATCGCCGGCACCGCCCGTTCCATGGGCATCACGGTCGAGGGCTGAGCCCCAACCCCCGTACACCACAAGCAGAAGTGGCAGGGCCTGCTCGGCCCGTACCACGACTCCTTTCAGAACACACAGGAGCAGTTGTGAGCAAGCGCAGCAAGGCCCTTCGCGCTGCGGACGAGAAGATCGACCGGGAGAAGCTGTACGCCCCGCTCGAGGCCGTCCGTCTCGCCAAGGAGACCTCCACGTCGAAGTTCGACGGCACCGTCGAGGTCGCCTTCCGTCTGGGTGTAGACCCGCGCAAGGCCGACCAGATGGTCCGTGGCACCGTGAACCTCCCGCACGGCACCGGTAAGACCGCCCGGGTCCTGGTCTTCGCGACCGGTGACCGTGCCGAGGCCGCTCGTGCCGCGGGCGCCGACATCGTCGGCGCCGACGAGCTCATCGACGAGGTGTCGAAGGGCCGTCTGGACTTCGACGCCGTCGTCGCCACCCCGGACCTCATGGGCAAGGTCGGCCGCCTCGGCCGCGTGCTCGGTCCGCGTGGTCTCATGCCGAACCCCAAGACCGGCACCGTCACCCCCGATGTCACCAAGGCTGTCAACGACATCAAGGGCGGCAAGATCGAGTTCCGCGTCGACAAGCACTCGAACCTGCACTTCATCATCGGCAAGACGTCGTTCGACGACACCAAGCTGGTGGAGAACTACGGCGCGGCGCTGGAGGAGATCCTCCGTCTGAAGCCGTCCGCCGCCAAGGGTCGCTACATCAAGAAGGCCGCCATCAGCACCACGATGGGCCCCGGCATTCCGCTCGACTCCAACCGCACCCGCAACCTCCTCGTCGAGGAGGACCCGGCCGCGGTCTGAGACACCGGCAGGTTCCCGGGCCCCGCACCTTTCGAGGTGCGGGGCCCGTTCCCATGTGCGGGGACTGTGCGCTGAGTTAGCGTGCGAGCAGGGCACTTGCACCAGGGGGACGCATGAAGAGGACGACGGTCTGGCTCACCACGGCCGCCGCACTGGCGGGACTCGCCGCCTGTACGTCCTCCGGCTCCTCCGACCGGCCGGAGCAGGAGAAACAGCCGGCCTCGGCCCGCGTCTCCCTCACGGCCCTGCGCACCGCCGAGCGCTCCACCGAGCGGGCCGGCACCGCCCGGGTGAGATCCACCACCGTGATGGGCACCCAGCTGTCCCTCACCGCGGACGGCGCCCTCGCCTGGCGCGACGGCCTCTCCGGCGCCCTCACCATCACCTACACCGGCGGCACCGCGGCCGAGGCGATGCGCGGCCTCGGCGTCACCTCCATGCGGGCCCGCTACCTCTCCGACGCCTACTACGCGCGCATGGGCGACACCTTCGCCGCGAAGACGGGCGGCAAGCACTGGCTCAGGTACGCCTACGACGACCTGAAGGCCCTCGGCGGGGGCGCCGCCCTCGCCGACCAGATGCGCTCCACCACCCCCGGCCAGTCGGTGCGGCTGCTGCTGGACTCCGACGACGTGCGTGAGCTCGGCCGGGAGACCGTGGACGGCCGGAGCACCACGCACTACGCCGGCACCGTGGATGTCGAGGACGTCACCGACGCTGGACTCCGCCGGCGCCTCCAGGACGCCGACGTCACCGCCGAGACCGTCGACATCTGGATCAACGAGAAGAACCTGCTGGTCAAGAAGGTCGAGCGGACCACCACGGCGAGCGGCAGGGTGACCCAGACCGCCCACTACAGCGACTACGGCGTCAAGGTCGCCGTACGGAGGCCGCCGGCCGCCGACACCGAGGACTTCAAGAACCTCCTGTCACGGTCGAGCACCAACCCCACCTGAGCCGCGGGGAATTCACGGCCCCCTCGCGCCCCGCTCGGATAAGCTCGCGGTCTTGCTGTGAATCGACCATGTGTTCCTTGGGGGGAATCTAATGGCTATTTCTGTACGACGTTCCGCGCACCGCCGGGCCATCGGCGCCGGCCTCGCCGCCGTGGCCCTCGCCGCGGGTGCGGTGAGCTGTTCCAAGGGGGGCGAGGAGTCGCCGAAGATGACGCCCGCGGCGGCTATCGCCAAGGCGGCGAAGAACACCGAGGAGATCACCTCCTTCCACTACCGCATGAAGGGCGAGATGCCCGGCCAGGGGCAGGTCAAGGCCGAGGCCGCCATGCGGACCAAGCCCGACATCGCGATGAGCATGAAGATGACCGCGGACGGCGAGGGTTCCGCGGAGATCCGGCTCGTCGACAAGGCCATGTACATCGGGGGCAACGCCGACATGGCCAAGGAGATGGACGGCAAGAAGTGGATGAAGTTCGACCTGTCCTCGCTCGGCAAGGACGGGGACCTCGGGGCCACCGCGCCCGGCGCCGGCCAGGCCGACCAGAACCCGGCCTCCATGTCCTCCTTCCTCAACGGCGCCAAGAACGTGAAGAAGGTCGGCACCGAGACCGTCGACGGCGTCAAGACCACCCACTACTCGGGCGACGTCACCCTGGCCGAGCTCAAGGCATCCTTCAAGGACGCCGACAAGTCGGTCCGTGAGCAGCGCGAGAAGAGCACCGAGCAGCTCGAGAAGCTGGGCCTGGACAAGTTCACGATGGACATGTGGGTCGACGGCGAGGAGCACGCCAAGCAGTTCCGCATGCAGGGCGACGCCGACAAGGGCAAGTTCGACATGACCTTCACCTTCCTCGACTACAACAAGCCGGTGACCGTCACGGCGCCGCCCGCCGGGGAGACCGCTGACCTGGCCGAGATGATGAAGGAGCTCCAGAGCAGCTGAGCGCCGTAGGGCCGGATTTGCTTGACAGGGATCCGGTCACGTACGCTCCTACAGAAGCCAAAGACCGCTGGTCGTTGCCGTGTCCTCGCAAGAGGGGGCGGTGGCCGAAGGATCCGCTGAAAACTGCGGACGACCCGCGCAGGTGACTGTGGATATGCTCCCGGAACACGTGCCTTGTGCAGGTGATTGCGGTCGAGCTACGCCCCGTGCGCCTGCGCCGGGGCGTTTCGTTTTGTGCAGCCCCTTCTGAGCGGTCCTCATCACCCGGAAGGAGGCCGACGCTCTATGGCAAGGCCCGACAAGGCTGCCGCGGTAGCCGAGCTGACGGAGCAGTTCCGCAGCTCGAACGCCGCCGTGCTGACCGAGTACCGGGGTCTCACCGTGGCGCAGCTCAAGACGCTGCGTCGTTCGCTCGGTGAAGACGCCCAGTACGCCGTGGTGAAGAACACGCTGACCAAGATCGCGGCCAACGAGGCCGGGATCTCGACGCTCGACGACCTGTTCAACGGTCCGACGGCGGTTGCCTTCATCACCGGTGACCCGGTGACGTCGGCGAAGGGTCTTCGTGACTTCGCCAAGGACAACCCGAACCTCGTCATCAAGGGCGGTGTCCTTGACGGCAAGGCGCTGTCCGCCGACGAGATCAAGAAGCTTGCGGACCTCGAGTCCCGCGAGGTTCTGCTCGCCAAGCTGGCGGGTGCCTTCAAGGGCAAGCAGACTCAGGCTGCTCAGGTCTTCCAGGCGCTTCCGTCGAAGCTCGTCCGCACCGTGGACGCGCTTCGTGCCAAGCAGGACGAGCAGGGCGGTGCCGAGTAACTCGGCTCGCATCATGACCGCCGCCTGAGGCAGTCCGCCCCAGGAAGCGGTCGTAGCGGGCCGAACGTACGCCCGCCAGACATGTACATCGGCACCAGCCGAATTAGTGGAAGGATCGCCCCTCATGGCGAAGCTCAGCCAGGAAGACCTGCTCGCGCAGTTCGAGGAGATGACCCTCATCGAGCTCTCCGAGTTCGTGAAGGCCTTCGAGGAGAAGTTCGACGTCACCGCCGCCGCGGCCGTCGCCGTCGCGGGCCCGGCCCAGGGTGGCCCGGCCGCCCCGGTCGAGGAGGAGAAGGACGAGTTCGACGTCATCCTCACCGGTGCCGGCGACAAGAAGATCCAGGTCATCAAGGTCGTGCGTGAGCTGACCTCCCTGGGTCTGAAGGAGGCCAAGGACCTCGTGGACGGCGCCCCGAAGCCCGTTCTCGAGAAGGTCGCCAAGGACGCCGCCGAGAAGGCCGCCGAGTCCCTCAAGGGCGCCGGCGCCTCCGTCGAGGTCAAGTAACACCTCACAGGCCTTTTCGATCGGCCTGTAACGCGCAAGCACCGAAGAGCGATCATCCATCCGGGTGGTCGCTCTTCGTCGTTCCTGGAGGCGCGGTCACGGTTACCGTGCGGCCTTGAGGGCGAGGGGTATGGTGATCTTCGTCGTGTCTCCCGGAACCCATGGTTCGGGCAGGGGGGCCTTGACGAACCGCACGCAGCGCGCAATTCTCAGGACGCGTCGCCAGAACGGTCCGAATCCGAGGCATGGATCGGCGACGAAGAGGGCAGTATCAACGTGCGTTGAGGGCAGCATGCCGAGGACGTTGAGGGCAGCGAGAGTTTTTGAAGACTGGGCAGAAAAGCAGGGCTGGACATCAGTGCGCCAAGTGGCTACACTGACCCTTTGCGCTGCCTGTTAGCTGTCCCCTGCCCGTCACCAGGGGTCTGCCCTCGCCTCAGCATCGACGACCGGACCATCTCCGAGCTGGCCTTTTGGCCACATCGGAGAGACCTGTCTCTGTGCCGCGGAGAGGGCCCGGGGAGCGCGTAGTGAGTCCGAGCCCTCGGAAGGACCCCCTCTTGGCCGCCTCGCGCACTGCCTCGACCGCGAATACGAACAACGCCGCCAGCACCGCCCCGCTGCGCATCTCTTTTGCAAAGATCAAGGAGCCTCTCGAGGTTCCCAACCTGCTCGCGCTGCAGACCGAGAGCTTTGACTGGCTGCTCGGGAACACCGCCTGGCAGAGTCGGGTCGAGGAGGCTCTGGAGTCTGGTCAGGACGTCCCCACCAAGTCCGGTCTGGAGGAGATCTTCGAGGAGATCTCCCCGATCGAGGACTTCTCCGGGTCGATGTCGCTGACGTTCCGCGACCACCGTTTCGAGCCGCCGAAGAACAGCATCGACGAGTGCAAGGACCGCGACTTCACCTACGCGGCCCCGCTCTTCGTGACGGCCGAGTTCACCAACAACGAGACCGGCGAGATCAAGTCCCAGACGGTCTTCATGGGCGACTTCCCGCTCATGACCCACAAGGGCACCTTCGTCATCAACGGCACCGAGCGTGTCGTGGTGTCGCAGCTGGTCCGCTCGCCGGGTGTCTACTTCGACTCCTCCATCGACAAGACGTCCGACAAGGACATCTTCTCCGCCAAGATCATCCCGTCCCGGGGTGCCTGGCTGGAGATGGAGATCGACAAGCGCGACATGGTCGGTGTCCGCATCGACCGCAAGCGCAAGCAGTCCGTCACCGTTCTCCTGAAGGCTCTCGGCTGGACCACCGAGCAGATCCTCGAGGAGTTCGGCGAGTACGAGTCGATGCGCGCCACCCTGGAGAAGGACCACACCCAGGGCCAGGACGACGCGCTGCTCGACATCTACCGCAAGCTGCGTCCGGGCGAGCCCCCCACGCGTGAGGCCGCGCAGACGCTTCTTGAGAACCTGTACTTCAACCCGAAGCGTTACGACCTCGCCAAGGTCGGCCGCTACAAGGTCAACAAGAAGCTGGGTGCGGAGGCTCCGCTCGACGCGGGCATCCTGACCGTCGAGGACATCATCTCGACGATCAAGTACCTGGTGAAGCTGCACGCGGGCGAGACCGAGACGGTCGGCGACAGCGGCACGAACATCGTCGTCGAGACCGACGACATCGACCACTTCGGCAACCGTCGTCTGCGCAGCGTCGGCGAGCTCATCCAGAACCAGGTCCGCACGGGTCTGGCTCGTATGGAGCGCGTCGTCCGTGAGCGCATGACGACCCAGGACGTCGAGGCGATCACGCCGCAGACCCTGATCAACATCCGGCCGGTCGTCGCCTCCATCAAGGAGTTCTTCGGCACCAGCCAGCTGTCGCAGTTCATGGACCAGAACAACCCGCTGTCGGGTCTCACCCACAAGCGCCGTCTGTCGGCTCTTGGCCCGGGTGGTCTCTCCCGTGAGCGGGCCGGCTTCGAGGTCCGTGACGTGCACCCGTCCCACTACGGACGCATGTGCCCGATCGAGACGCCCGAAGGCCCGAACATCGGTCTGATCGGTTCGCTCGCCTCCTACGGCCGCGTCAACGCGTTCGGTTTCGTGGAGACGCCGTACCGCAAGGTCGTCGAGGGCCAGGTCACCGACGAGGTCGACTACCTGACGGCCGACGAGGAGGACCGCTTCGTCATCGCGCAGGCCAACGCCACGCTCAGCGAGGACATGCGGTTCGAGGAGTCCCGGGTCCTGGTCCGCCGTCGTGGCGGCGAGGTCGACTACGTCCCCGGTGACGACGTCGACTACATGGACGTCTCGCCGCGCCAGATGGTGTCGGTCGCGACCGCCATGATCCCGTTCCTCGAGCACGACGACGCCAACCGCGCCCTCATGGGCGCGAACATGATGCGTCAGGCCGTGCCCCTCATCAAGAGCGAGGCCCCGCTCGTCGGCACCGGCATGGAGTACCGCTCCGCCGTCGATGCCGGTGACGTGGTCAAGGCCGAGAAGGCGGGTGTGGTCCAGGAGGTCTCCGCGGACTACATCACCACCGCCAACGACGACGGCACGTACATCACGTACCGCCTGGCCAAGTTCGCCCGCTCCAACCAGGGCACCTCGGTCAACCAGAAGGTCATCGTCAACGAGGGCGACCGGATCATCGAGGGCCAGGTCCTGGCCGACGGTCCGGCCACCGAGAACGGCGAGATGGCGCTGGGCAAGAACCTGCTCGTGGCGTTCATGCCGTGGGAGGGTCACAACTACGAGGACGCGATCATCCTGTCGCAGCGCCTCGTGCAGGACGACGTCCTCTCCTCGATCCACATCGAGGAGCACGAGGTCGACGCCCGTGACACCAAGCTCGGCCCCGAGGAGATCACCCGGGACATCCCGAACGTCTCCGAGGAGGTCCTCGCCGACCTCGACGAGCGCGGCATCATCCGTATCGGTGCCGAGGTCGTCGCCGGTGACATCCTCGTCGGCAAGGTCACGCCCAAGGGTGAGACCGAGCTGACGCCGGAGGAGCGCCTGCTCCGTGCGATCTTCGGTGAGAAGGCCCGTGAGGTCCGTGACACCTCGCTGAAGGTGCCGCACGGCGAGATCGGCAAGGTCATCGGCGTCCGCGTCTTCGACCGTGAAGAGGGCGACGAGCTGCCGCCGGGCGTGAACCAGCTGGTTCGGGTCTACGTGGCGCAGAAGCGCAAGATCACGGACGGTGACAAGCTCGCCGGCCGGCACGGCAACAAGGGTGTCATCTCCAAGATCCTGCCCATCGAGGACATGCCGTTCCTCGAGGACGGGACCCCGGTCGACATCATCCTCAACCCGCTGGGCGTGCCGTCCCGAATGAACCCGGGACAGGTCCTGGAGATCCACCTCGGCTGGCTCGCCAGCCGCGGCTGGGACGTCTCCGGCCTCGGCGAGGACTGGGCGAAGCGCCTGCAGGTCATCGGTGCCGACCAGGTCGACCCGGGCACCAACGTCGCCACCCCCGTCTTCGACGGTGCGCGTGAGGACGAGCTCGCGGGTCTGCTGCAGCACACCATCCCGAACCGCGACGGTGAGCGCATGGTGCAGCCCACCGGTAAGGCGAGGATGTTCGACGGCCGCTCCGGCGAGCCGTTCCCGGAGCCGATCTCGGTCGGCTACATGTACATCCTCAAGCTCCACCACCTGGTCGACGACAAGCTCCACGCCCGTTCGACCGGTCCGTACTCGATGATCACCCAGCAGCCGCTGGGTGGTAAGGCCCAGTTCGGTGGCCAGCGCTTCGGTGAGATGGAGGTGTGGGCGCTGGAGGCATACGGCGCCGCGTACGCCCTCCAGGAGCTGCTGACCATCAAGTCCGACGACGTCACCGGCCGCGTGAAGGTCTACGAGGCCATCGTCAAGGGCGAGAACATCCCCGAGCCCGGCATCCCCGAGTCCTTCAAGGTGCTCATCAAGGAGATGCAGTCCCTGTGCCTCAACGTGGAGGTGCTGTCCTCGGACGGCATGTCCATCGAGATGCGCGACACCGACGAGGACGTCTTCCGCGCGGCGGAAGAGCTCGGCATCGACCTGTCCCGGCGCGAGCCGAGCAGCGTCGAAGAGGTCTGACGGGAGTCCGGTCGGAGGTACCGGTGAGGAACCTCCGGCCGGCCCCAGGACCCCCGTTTCAGACCCCAAGACTTACAACCCTGAGAGGGATTGACGCATAGTGCTCGACGTCAACTTCTTCGATGAGCTCCGGATCGGCCTGGCCACCGCCGACGACATCCGTCAGTGGAGCCACGGCGAGGTCAAGAAGCCCGAGACGATCAACTACCGCACGCTCAAGCCGGAAAAGGACGGACTCTTCTGCGAGAAGATCTTCGGTCCGACCCGGGACTGGGAGTGCTACTGCGGCAAGTACAAGCGTGTCCGGTTCAAGGGCATCATCTGTGAGCGCTGCGGCGTCGAGGTCACTCGCGCCAAGGTGCGCCGTGAGCGGATGGGCCACATCGAACTGGCCGCCCCCGTCACGCACATCTGGTACTTCAAGGGTGTCCCGTCGCGTCTGGGCTACCTGCTCGACCTGGCGCCCAAGGACCTCGAGAAGGTCATCTACTTCGCGGCGTACATGATCACGTACGTCGACGAGGAGCGCCGCACGCGTGACCTGCCCTCCCTGGAGGCGCACGTCTCCGTGGAGCGTCAGCAGGTCGAGAACCGTCGTGACGCCGACCTCGAGGCCCGCGCCAAGAAGCTGGAAAGCGACCTGGCCGAGCTGGAGGCCGAGGGTGCCAAGGCCGACGTGCGCCGCAAGGTGCGCGAGGGTGCCGAGCGTGAGATGAAGCAGCTGCGCGACCGTGCGCAGCGCGAGATCGACCGTCTCGACGAGGTGTGGACCCGCTTCAAGAACCTCAAGGTCCAGGACCTCGAGGGCGACGAGCTCCTCTACCGCGAGCTGCGTGACCGCTTCGGCACGTACTTCGACGGTTCGATGGGTGCCGCGGCGCTGCAGAAGCGCCTGGAGTCCTTCGACCTCGACGAGGAGGCCGAGCGTCTCCGCGAGATCATCCGCACCGGCAAGGGTCAGAAGAAGACCCGTGCGCTGAAGCGGCTGAAGGTCGTGTCTGCCTTCCTGCAGACCTCCAACAGCCCCAAGGGCATGGTTCTCGACTGCGTCCCGGTCATCCCGCCGGACCTTCGCCCGATGGTGCAGCTGGACGGTGGCCGCTTCGCGACCTCCGACCTGAACGACCTGTACCGCCGTGTGATCAACCGCAACAACCGTCTGAAGAGGCTTCTCGACCTCGGCGCGCCCGAGATCATCGTCAACAACGAGAAGCGCATGCTTCAGGAGGCTGTTGACGCCCTCTTCGACAACGGTCGTCGTGGTCGCCCGGTCACCGGTCCCGGTAACCGCCCGCTGAAGTCCCTCAGCGACATGCTGAAGGGCAAGCAGGGTCGATTCCGTCAGAACCTGCTCGGCAAGCGTGTGGACTACTCCGCGCGTTCCGTGATCGTCGTCGGTCCGCAGCTGAAGCTGCACCAGTGCGGTCTGCCGAAGGCGATGGCGCTGGAGCTGTTCAAGCCGTTCGTGATGAAGCGCCTGGTCGACCTGAACCACGCGCAGAACATCAAGAGCGCCAAGCGCATGGTGGAGCGCGGCCGCACGGTCGTGTACGACGTCCTCGAAGAGGTCATCGCCGAGCACCCGGTGCTGCTGAACCGTGCTCCCACCCTGCACCGCCTCGGCATCCAGGCCTTCGAGCCGCAGCTGGTCGAGGGCAAGGCCATCCAGATCCACCCGCTCGTCTGCACCGCGTTCAACGCGGACTTCGACGGTGACCAGATGGCCGTCCACCTGCCGCTCTCCGCGGAGGCGCAGGCCGAGGCCCGCATCCTGATGCTGTCCTCGAACAACATCCTCAAGCCCGCCGACGGCCGTCCGGTGACGATGCCGACCCAGGACATGGTCCTCGGTCTGTTCTTCCTCACCACCGACGGTGAACTGCGTGACACCAAGGGCGAGGGCCGCGCGTTCGGCTCCACGGCCGAGGCGATCATGGCGTTCGACGCCGGCGAGCTGGCGCTCCAGTCGCAGATCGACATCCGCTTCCCGGTGGGTACCATCCCGCCGCGTGGCTGGACGCCGCCTGCGCAGGAGGAGGGCGAGCCGGAGTGGCAGCAGGGGGACACCTTCCGCCTGCGTACCACCCTGGGCCGCGCGCTCTTCAACGAGCTGCTGCCCGAGGACTACCCGTTCGTCGACTACTCGGTGGGCAAGAAGCAGCTCTCCGAGATCGTCAACGACCTGGCCGAGCGCTACCCCAAGGTCATCGTGGCGGCGACGCTCGACAACCTGAAGGCGGCGGGCTTCTACTGGGCGACCCGTTCCGGTGTCACCGTGGCCATCTCCGACGTCGTCGTTCCCGAGGCGAAGAAGGAGATCGTCAAGGGTTACGAGGCGCAGGACGAGAAGGTCCAGAAGCAGTACGAGCGCGGTCTGATCACCAAGGAAGAGCGCACTCAGGAGCTCATCGCGATCTGGACCAAGGCGACCAACGAGGTTGCCGAGGCGATGAACGCGAACTTCCCCAAGACGAACCCCATCTTCATGATGGTTGACTCGGGTGCCCGAGGAAACATGATGCAGATGCGGCAGATCGCCGGTATGCGTGGTCTGGTGTCGAACGCGAAGAACGAGACCATCCCGCGTCCGATCAAGGCGTCCTTCCGTGAGGGCCTGTCCGTGCTGGAGTACTTCATCTCCACGCACGGTGCCCGTAAGGGTCTGGCGGACACCGCCCTGCGTACCGCCGACTCGGGTTACCTGACCCGTCGTCTGGTGGACGTCTCCCAGGACGTCATCATCCGCGAGGAGGACTGCGGCACCGACCGTGGCCTCAAGCTCAACATCGCGGAGGTCGGCGCGGACGGCGTGCTGCGCAAGGCGGACGACGTCGAGACCAGCGTGTACGCACGTGCGCTGGCCGAGGACATCACCGTCGACGGCAAGGTGCTGGCCCCGGCCAACACCGACCTCGGCGACGTCCTCATCGACGAGCTCGTCAAGCACGGTGTCTCCCAGGTCAAGACCCGCTCGGTCCTGACCTGCGAGTCCGCCGTCGGCACCTGCGCCATGTGCTACGGCCGCTCGCTGGCCACCGGCAAGCTGGTCGACATCGGTGAGGCGGTCGGCATCATCGCCGCCCAGTCCATCGGTGAGCCCGGTACCCAGCTGACGATGCGTACCTTCCACACCGGTGGTGTGGCCGGTGACGACATCACCCAGGGTCTGCCGCGTGTCGTCGAGCTCTTCGAGGCCCGTACCCCGAAGGGTGTCGCCCCGATCTCCGAGGCCCAGGGCCGCGTGCGGATCGAGGAGACCGAGAAGACCAAGAAGATCGTCATCACGCCGGACGACGGCAGCGACGAGACGGCGTTCCCGATCTCGAAGCGCGCCCGTCTCCTGGTCAGCGAGGGCGAGCACGTCGAGGTGGGCCAGAAGCTCACCGTGGGTGCCACCAACCCGCACGACGTGCTGCGCATCCTGGGCCAGCGTGCCGTCCAGGTCCACCTGGTCGGCGAGGTCCAGAAGGTCTACAACTCGCAGGGTGTGTCGATCCACGACAAGCACATCGAGATCATCATCCGGCAGATGCTGCGCCGAGTGACGATCATCGAGTCCGGCGACGCCGAGCTGCTGCCCGGCGAGCTGGTCGAGCGCTCGAAGTTCGAGACCGAGAACCGTCGTGTGGTCCAGGAGGGCGGTCACCCGGCCTCCGGTCGTCCGCAGCTGATGGGTATCACCAAGGCCTCGCTGGCGACGGAATCCTGGCTGTCGGCCGCCTCCTTCCAGGAGACGACCCGAGTCCTGACGGACGCGGCGATCAACGCCAAGTCCGACAGCCTCATCGGCCTCAAGGAGAACGTCATCATCGGTAAGCTCATCCCGGCCGGTACGGGCCTGTCCCGCTACCGCAACATCCGGGTGGAGCCGACCGAGGAGGCCAAGGCCGCGATGTACTCGGCCGTCGGCTACGACGACATCGACTACTCGCCGTTCGGCACGGGGTCCGGCCAGGCTGTTCCGCTGGAGGACTACGACTACGGGCCGTACAACCAGTAAGCACGTAGCTCGAGTCGGAGGGCGGTCACCTTTTGGGTGGCCGCCCTTCGGCGTGCTCGCGTGTGGTTCTCCGGCGCCCCGAGGGGTAAGGCGGGTCTGGGCCTCCCCCTCACGCCCGCATGCCCTCAGGGAGGCTCCTACGGCATCCAGAGGCGGTCGGCCCGACAGCGGGCGCCCGCCAACCGGCCGCCGTGGCCGACACGCCGTCGCCGGGTGGCGGTGGGTGGGCCGGCGCTGGGCCAGGCGGGCGTTTCCGGTCGGGGATGCGGGAACCTGTCCCGGTATCGCAGCGTTGGAGCATCATGGAGGCATTCGACTGCCCAGGGGGTGCTCCTGTGTCGCAACCGTCGTGGCAAGCGTGGCAGGACAAGGACGAGTCGCCGTCAGGGCCGGGCATGGACGGCCCGGCAGCGGGGTCCTGGTCCGGCGCGAGCGCCCCCGTCGCCCGGCCCTGGCCCGGATACGCCGCCCCGCAGCCCGTCGCCCACCCCGGTGCCTCCGCCATGCTCGCCTCCCACGCCGACCGAGAGCGGGCCGTAGATGTGCTGCGGGCCGGGTACGGGGAGGGGCGGCTGGAGAAGGGGGAGTTCGACAAGCGGGTGGAGCGGGCGTACGGCGCACGTACCGTGGGGGAGCTGGCGCTGCTCGTCGCCGATCTGCCGCTCGGGCCGGTGCCGCAGCCGGCGCCCCTCACCGCCGTACCGCGGACGTTCCTGCCCGCCCCGCGGCCGCGGGCGAACGGAAAGGCGGTCGGAGCCGCCGTGTGCGGGCTGCTGTGTGTGCCGACCTTCGGGTTCACCGGGATTCCGGCGGTGATCCTCGGGCACGCGGCGCGGGCGGAGATGGAGCGGACGGGAGAGGGCGGCGACGGGCTCGCGCTGACCGGGCTGGTGTTCGGCTGGCTGTCGATCGCCGCGTGGTCGGTGGTGATGACGCTGCTGATCGCGGTGGGTCTCGCCTCCGGGTGAGCGGCGCGGGAAGACGCTTCGCGCGTGTGTGCGGCATGTGAAATCGAAGATCGTCCACGGCGTTGGGGCTTGACATCGCCCCCTCCGCGATGGTGTCGCCGTCCATCTGTTTTGACCGCAGCGAATGAGCTGGGTACGCTCAGACCTTGTGCCTGGGGTGTGCCCTGGCTCCCGTGCGTGCCTTGAACCGCACTAGGGGGGCCGTGAGCGGCCACCGTAATCTGCGCCCTTTTCGCCTCGCGGCGGGAGTCCGCCGGATTCGACACACCCGACCGCGTGGGTCGGCGAGTGTTTCAGGTTAGCTTCACCATTCGGCACACAGAAACCGGAGAAGTAGTGCCTACGATCCAGCAGCTGGTCCGGAAGGGCCGGCAGGACAAGGTCGAGAAGAACAAGACGCCCGCGCTCGAGGGTTCGCCCCAGCGCCGTGGCGTCTGCACGCGTGTGTTCACGACCACCCCGAAGAAGCCGAACTCGGCCCTGCGTAAGGTCGCGCGTGTGCGTCTGACCAGCGGGATCGAGGTCACTGCTTACATTCCGGGTGAGGGACACAACCTGCAGGAGCACTCCATCGTGCTCGTGCGCGGCGGCCGTGTGAAGGACCTGCCCGGTGTTCGCTACAAGATCATCCGTGGTTCGCTCGACACCCAGGGTGTCAAGAACCGCAAGCAGGCCCGCAGCCGCTACGGCGCCAAGAAGGAGAAGTAAGAATGCCTCGTAAGGGCCCCGCCCCGAAGCGCCCGGTCATCATCGACCCGGTCTACGGCTCTCCTCTTGTCACCTCCCTGATCAACAAGGTGCTGCTGAACGGCAAGCGCTCCACCGCCGAGCGCATCGTGTACGGCGCCATGGAGGGCCTGCGCGAGAAGACCAGCAACGACCCGGTCATCACGCTGAAGCGCGCGCTGGAGAACATCAAGCCCACGCTTGAGGTCAAGTCCCGCCGTGTCGGTGGCGCCACCTACCAGGTGCCGGTCGAGGTCAAGCCCGGCCGCGCCAACACGCTGGCGCTGCGCTGGCTGGTCGGTTACTCCCGCGCCCGTCGCGAGAAGACCATGACCGAGCGTCTGCTCAACGAGCTTCTCGACGCTTCGAACGGCCTCGGTGCGGCCGTCAAGAAGCGCGAGGACACCCACAAGATGGCCGAGTCCAACAAGGCCTTCGCGCACTACCGCTGGTAGTCGCAGACCCCATCGAGACCGAGAGAAGACTGAAGCCTTATGGCTACCACTTCACTTGACCTGGCCAAGGTCCGCAACATCGGGATCATGGCCCACATCGACGCGGGCAAGACGACCACCACCGAGCGGATCCTCTTCTACACCGGCGTCAGCTACAAGATCGGTGAGGTCCACGACGGCGCCGCCACCATGGACTGGATGGAGCAGGAGCAGGAGCGTGGCATCACGATCACCTCTGCTGCCACCACCTGTCACTGGCCGCTCGAGGACGACGACTACACGATCAACATCATCGACACCCCCGGGCACGTCGACTTCACGGTCGAGGTGGAGCGTTCGCTCCGCGTCCTCGACGGTGCCGTCACGGTGTTCGACGGTGTCGCGGGTGTCGAGCCGCAGTCCGAGACGGTGTGGCGTCAGGCCGACCGTTACGGCGTGCCGCGCATCTGCTTCGTGAACAAGCTGGACCGTACCGGCGCCGAGTTCCACCGCTGTGTGGACATGATCTCGGACCGTCTGGGCGCCGTCCCGCTCGTCATGCAGCTGCCGATCGGCGCCGAGATGGACTTCAAGGGCGTAGTGGACCTGGTCCGCATGAAGGCGCTCGTGTGGTCCGCCGAGGCGGCGAAGGGCGAGATGTACGACGTCGTCGACATCCCGGCCACGCACACCGAGGCTGCCGAGGAGTACCGCGGCAAGCTGGTCGAGGCCGTCGCGGAGAACGACGACGAGATCATGGAGCTGTTCCTGGAGGGCCAGGAGCCCACCGAGGAGCAGCTGTACGCCGCGATCCGTCGTATCACCATCGCGTCCGGCAAGTCCGACGGCGTCACCGTCACCCCGGTGTTCTGCGGGACCGCGTTCAAGAACAAGGGCGTCCAGCCCCTGCTCGACGCGGTCGTGCGCTACCTGCCGACCCCGCTCGACGTCGAGGCCATCGAGGGCCACGACGTCAAGGACCCCGAGGTCGTTGTCAAGCGCAAGCCGTCCGACGACGAGCCGCTGTCCGCGCTGGCGTTCAAGATCATGAGCGACCCGCACCTGGGCAAGCTCACCTTCGTCCGGATCTACTCCGGTCGCCTGGAGTCCGGCTCCGCGGTGCTGAACTCCGTCAAGGGCAAGAAGGAGCGCATCGGCAAGATCTACCGCATGCACGCGAACAAGCGTGAGGAGATCGAGTCGGTGGGCGCCGGCGACATCGTCGCCGTCATGGGCCTCAAGCAGACCACCACCGGTGAGACGCTGAGCGACGACAAGAACCCGGTCATCCTGGAGTCCATGGACTTCCCGGCGCCGGTGATCCAGGTCGCCATCGAGCCCAAGTCCAAGGGTGACCAGGAGAAGCTGGGTGTCGCCATCCAGCGTCTCGCGGAGGAGGACCCCTCCTTCCAGGTCCACTCGGACGAGGAGACCGGCCAGACCATCATCGGTGGTATGGGCGAGCTGCACCTCGAGGTGCTGGTCGACCGTATGCGCCGTGAGTTCAAGGTCGAGGCCAACGTCGGCAAGCCGCAGGTCGCCTACCGTGAGACGATCCGCAAGGCCGTCGAGCGCGTCGACTACACGCACAAGAAGCAGACTGGTGGAACCGGCCAGTTCGCCAAGGTGCAGATCGCGATCGAGCCGATCGAGAGCGGCGACGCCTCGTACGAGTTCGTGAACAAGGTGACCGGTGGCCGTATCCCGAAGGAGTACATCCCTTCGGTGGACGCCGGTGCGCAGGAGGCCATGCAGTTCGGCATCCTCGCCGGGTACGAGATGACGGGCGTTCGCGTCACGCTTCTCGACGGTGCCTACCACGAGGTCGACTCCTCCGAGCTCGCGTTCAAGATCGCCGGCTCGCAGGCCTTCAAGGAGGCCGCGCGCAAGGCAAGCCCCGTGCTGCTCGAGCCGATGATGGCCGTTGAGGTCACCACGCCCGAGGACTACATGGGTGAGGTCATCGGCGACATCAACTCCCGCCGTGGTCAGATCCAGGCCATGGAGGAGCGGGCCGGTGCCCGCGTCGTGAAGGGCCTCGTGCCCCTCTCGGAGATGTTCGGCTACGTCGGAGACCTCCGCAGCAAGACGTCGGGTCGCGCAAGCTACTCGATGCAGTTCGACTCCTACGCCGAGGTTCCGCGGAACGTCGCCGAGGAGATCATCGCGAAGGCCAAGGGCGAGTAACGCACCGCGTTCGCACGCTTTAGGCTTGACTCCGGAGCCCGGAGGGGCATTCACCCGCGTTTGTGGGAGAGTGCCCCCGGGCCGAGGCTTTCCAGCAAAGATCACCTGGCGCCGATGAAGCAAGGCGTTCAGAACCACTCCACAGGAGGACCCCGTGGCGAAGGCGAAGTTCGAGCGGACTAAGCCCCACGTCAACATCGGCACCATCGGTCACATCGACCACGGTAAGACGACCCTTACGGCCGCCATTACCAAGGTGCTGCACGACGCGTACCCGGACCTGAACGAGGCCTCGGCCTTCGACCAGATCGACAAGGCTCCCGAGGAGCGCCAGCGCGGTATCACCATCTCGATCGCGCACGTCGAGTACCAGACCGAGACGCGTCACTACGCCCACGTCGACTGCCCCGGTCACGCGGACTACATCAAGAACATGATCACGGGTGCGGCGCAGATGGACGGCGCCATCCTCGTGGTCGCCGCCACCGACGGCCCGATGCCGCAGACCAAGGAGCACGTGCTCCTGGCCCGCCAGGTCGGCGTCCCCTACATCGTCGTCGCCCTGAACAAGGCCGACATGGTGGACGACGAGGAGATCCTGGAGCTCGTCGAGCTCGAGGTTCGCGAGCTGCTCTCCGAGTACGAGTTCCCGGGCGACGACCTTCCGGTCGTCAAGGTCTCGGCGCTCAAGGCCCTTGAGGGCGACAAGGAGTGGGGCCAGACCGTCCTCGACCTGATGAAGGCCGTCGACGAGTCGATCCCGCAGCCCGAGCGTGACGTCGACAAGCCGTTCCTGATGCCGATCGAGGACGTCTTCACGATCACCGGTCGTGGCACCGTCGTCACCGGTCGTATCGAGCGTGGTGTCCTCAAGGTCAACGAGACCGTCGACATCATCGGCATCAAGACCGAGAAGACCACCACCACGGTCACCGGCATCGAGATGTTCCGCAAGCTGCTCGACGAGGGCCAGGCCGGTGAGAACGTCGGTCTGCTCCTCCGCGGCATCAAGCGCGAGGACGTCGAGCGCGGCCAGGTCATCATCAAGCCGGGTTCGGTCACGCCGCACACCCAGTTCGAGGCCCAGGCCTACATCCTGTCCAAGGACGAGGGTGGCCGCCACACGCCGTTCTTCAACAACTACCGTCCGCAGTTCTACTTCCGGACGACGGACGTGACCGGCGTGGTGACCCTCCCCGAGGGCACCGAGATGGTCATGCCGGGTGACAACACCGAGATGAAGGTGGAGCTCATCCAGCCCGTCGCCATGGAAGAGGGCCTGAAGTTCGCCATCCGTGAGGGTGGCCGGACGGTCGGCGCCGGCCAGGTCACCAAGATCACCGCCTGATCTTGACCTGACAGGTCTCCGAGACCCGTAGGTCTCTGAAGGGGCCCGTACGACTTCGGTCGTACGGGCCCCTTCGCCTTGCGCGCGGGGTTGCATGCGGGGCGGGTGAAGAGTCGGCGAACTCTGTGGGACGTCTTTTCGAGGCTTCGGCCAACTGTCCGCCCAGGCCGTCCCGAATGTTCTTGTCTGGTCGCTGTGGGTCGGTTGTGAGGGTCGTAGCCTGAGGCGTCCGGTGGCCACTCCCGGCCCGGGATTCCCTCGCAAGGACGGACGGACACGCAGGTGTCGATACAGGACGCGGCGCGCAGAAGGCCGATACCGCGACGGGTCGTCGGCGGACTGCAGCAGCCGCTTCCGCCCCTCTCCGCGCCCGCCTCGCCGGGGCAGCCCGCCCCCGCCGCCCGGCACGCCGCCGTTCGCGACCGCGCCGGCCGCCGGCTGTACGCCATCGACGGCATCCGGCTCCTCGCCGCCCTGATGGTCGCCATGCACCACTACGCCGGCACCCACCGCGTCGACCAGCCCGGCAACCGCATATGGGACCGCCCCGTCTCCGACATCATGCCGACGGTGTTCCGGTTCGCCTCCTACGGCTGGATCGGCGTCGAGATCTTCTTCGTGATCAGCGGCTTCGTGATCTGCATGTCCTGCTGGGGACGTACCCCCCGGCAGTTCTTCACGTCCCGGGTGATCCGGCTGTACCCGGCGTACTGGTTCGCCATCGTCTTCACCACGGCCGTCCTGGCGGCCCTGCCGGGCGTGTGGGACCGCCTGCGCACCCGCGACGTCCTGCTCAACTTCACGATGCTCCAGTCCGGTTCGGGCGTCATGAACGTCGACGGCGTCTACTGGACCCTCTGGTCGGAGCTCCGCTTCTACCTCCTCTTCCTGGTCGTCGTGTGGAGCGGCCTGACCTACCGCAAGGTCGTCGTCTTCTGCTGTGTGTGGGGCGCCGCGGCCATGCTGGCCCCGATCTCGAAGCTCCCCCTCCTCGAACTGGTCGCCAACCCGGAGGGCGCCTGGTACTTCATCGCGGGCCTGTCCCTCTACCTGATGCACCGCTTCGGCCAGGACCTGCTGCTGTGGGGCATCCTCGCGATGGCCTGGCTGATGGGCCAGCGTGAACTCGGCCTCAGGATCGACGAGGTCGAGCATGTGTCGGGGTGGCGAGGGAGCGTGGCGATCTTCACCGTGTTCCTGCTCGCCATGGTGGCCATCGCCCTCGGCGCGACGGACCGCGTCCGCTGGAAGTGGCTGGTGACGGCGGGCGCGCTGACGTACCCCCTCTACCTGATGCACTACGCGGCGGGCACGGCGGTCATCAACCGCCTCCGCGACACCATGGACGCCCGCCTCCTGATCGTCTCCGTCCTCGCCGGCTTCATGCTGCTGAGCTGGCTGGTGCACCGGTTCGTGGAACGGCCGGTGGCGCGGCTGCTGAAGCGGGGGCTGGACACGTCGTTCGCGCGACTGCGGAACGCGAGCGCCTGACGGCGGTGCGAGGCCCGGCGTCCGTACCGGGACCAGACGCCCGGGACCCGACGCCCGCACGGGGACCTGACCTCCGTACGGCGACCGTGCTTTCTGAGTACGAACGCTCATGCGACCGCGGTGGCCCGCGCGCTGTGATGGACCCATGCCGGACCTCACACTCGACGACGACCGCGCGACCGGTGCCTGGGTCGCCCCGCTGCTCTCGACGCTCCTGACCCTGCCCGCCTGTGTGCTCGTCTACTTGGCCGGATTCGAATCGAGCTTCGGCATCGCCTTCCCCGTGCTGCTCGGCGGCTTGGGCCTCGCACTGTTTCTGCTCGCGGCCAGCTGGGCTCTGCCGTGGGAGCGTGGCGGTACGGGCCGTCGGGTGGCGTTCGCGTTCGCGGCGCCGGTGCTGGTGGTGTGCGTGTATGTCGTGTTCGCGGTGCTGGTGGAGTGGCCGTAGGCCACCAAGGTCAGGAATCCGTGTCGCTGACGAGTCGCAGTGCAGGGGGTGGTGGGGCGAACTCGCCGATTTCGAGCGCTGCCTCGCGCCACTGAGCGATGAGTTCGAGGATGCCTTCGCTGTCCTGGCGGTAACCGGGCGGCGGCATGTGGGGGGCGGTCGGCCACATGATGGTGGCGGCGAACCGGACCGCGTGCATGGCGGCGCCCACGTGCGCGTCGACGGACCCGTCCTCCAGACGCCGCAGCGTGTCGAGCCGGGCGGCGGTGTCGAGGAGCTCGGCGTACATCATCGCGTGCGCCCGCGTGCGTACGGTCGTGGGTTCGTCCACGGGGGTCTGCCTCCGGGCCTCGGGTAGGGAGCGGTGTCCTTCAGCTGCGGACCGGCACGTCTGTCAGCTTCCCGAGCCGTGGGTGCCGAGGCCTGCCTCGCGACAGTCGCGGCAGCGGGGGGAAAGCCCCGGTCGCAGCCGTCGCAGTCGGCCATCGGGGGCGGAGGGACGGGGGCGCTGCCCGGTGGCGGGGCGGGAGGCGCCGCGGCAGGAAGGAACTCGGTGAGCCGGTGGGCGAGCAGTCCAGCGGGGTGGCGCAGGGGCTCGCCCGGGAGATTCGAGGTCAGCGAGTGGCGTACGGCTGCGGGGCGCGCACCGCGTGGGGGCGAGTCGCTGGACATCGCGCTCGGCGAGGAGGAAGCGGGGGTCGTCGTGGTGGAGCGTGGCGAGGAGAGCGGTGGCGGCGCGCTGGTTGTACGACACCGTGTGCGTGACGACGCGGCCGTTCGGGAGCCGTTTGCGCACCTGGGCCAGGTAGCCGTGGGCCTTCAGCTCGCGCAGGGCGGCGGCGATACGGGTCTCGCCGTCGGTGAAGCGGTCGGCGAGGGTCTTGATGTCGATGAGGGCCTGGTCGGGCAGCGACTGGATGTGCAGGGCGAGGCCGATCGCGGTGAGCGAGAGCTGTCGGTGCTGGGCGAGGTGGTTGCCGACGACCGTGAACCGGGTCGTGTGTGGTCGCGGCGAGCATATGCCAGCGAACAGGTAGGAAATGCAGCCGAGTTGAGAACCGCCACTCGTACGGGTGACCAGGGGTTCTGTGGAGGTGCGGTGGGGTGAGGTTGGGTTGGTTCTCTCCCCGGTTTTCGTCTGAAGGCTTTGATCACGCGTGGGTCCGGGCGGTGGAGCACCGGCACGTGGCGGACCGCGTTCCGGTGCGGCAGCGACGTTTTCGCGTCCTTCACCTCGGTGCGAAGCGTGGCGCGCACGACGTAGAGGGCGAGACGGAAGGGTCGGCCGGGGCTCTTGAGTCGGGCTTCTGATCACCGCCACCGCCACCGCCACCGCCACCGGGCCCGAGGCTGGGGCTGGGGCTGACTGTGAGCCCGCCACCCCCAGCCCCCCGACCTAGCCGAACGCCAGTTTTCATGTGTGCCCAGATGTCGGGGATGCCGTCAGCCGTGACGTCGGGGATGGCGAGCATGCGGGGCATATCGGTCGGCGACCAGCCGCTCGCGGCGTACTCGGTGTCCTTGTCGGCCGACGATGCGGCGGCTGTGGCGAGGGAGAGGACGTCGAGTCCCTTGCCCGCCGAATCGGCTTTGCCCTGGCGCAGCAGGGCGCGGCCGCTGGTGGAGCGGTAGAGCAGGTCGGCGATGCCGTCGCCGGTGATGTCGGAGACGCTGACCAGGTCACGGCTGGGCCAGGCGGTGCCGTCGTTGAGCAGCCGGGCGCTGGAGAAGGACGCCCCGGTGTAGCCCGTGAAGGCCCAGAACTGGGTGCCCGCGGTGACGAACAGGTCGGGGCGGTCGTCGCCTGTGACGTCGCCGGCCGAGAGGATCTGGTCGAAGGCGGAGGGGGCGGGGACGTCGACGCTCGAGCCGCTGGTGTCGGTGCCCTTCGCGGGCAGCAGGATCGGCAGGCGGGCGCAGGCCACCCTCCCCGCCACCCCGGGCGGCCTCTTCACCCCGTGCGACTCGCTACTGAACCTTGCTCGCCCACCGAACGGAAGCCCCGGCCAAGCACGCCGATGACTTCAATGGCGACGGCAACCGCGACTACGTGATGGGCGGCAGCGGATCATTCGGGCCGGACTTTCGCGAGCGCCGCGAAGCCGTCGTCGGCGTGGAGCAGCGTCAGGCCGTGGTGGTCGGCGGTGGGCGCGATCAGGATGTCGAGCGGGGACGGGCCTCGGTGATGGCCGATCCGCACCAGGTCGCGCTGGACCTCTATGACCTTGGGCCACGGGTCGTCGACCGCCGGCACCCAGCCGAAGGTCTGGCCGAGCATGGTGAAGAAGGGCTCGAAGTCGCGGTCGGCGCGCAGTCCTGGCATCAACTCGGACTCCACCGGAGGGCAGACGGCCACCAGGCCGCGGGCGACCCGGTCCGGCCAGGGCGCGGCGAGTTGTCCACACAGGGGTCGCCGCACGGCGGAGGTGTCGGCGAGGTAGCTCACAGCCCTGCTTGTTCCCTGGCTTCCAGGACGTCGAAGTCGAGGAACGCGTCGGCGTTCGCCGGAAGCCAGCGCAGCGCGCGGGCCCGGTCGTCGGCGCTGATCGATGCCGCTATGGCCAGGGCCCTGTTGATGGTGTCCCGCTTGGTCTTGGTGCCGAGCTGCTGCTGGGGGAAGGTCACCATGGCGTCGTCGACGTCGGTCAAGGTCCTGGACATGGGAGCCTCCCGCAAGACCGCGAACCGCCGGCAACCGCCCGACCGGGACCGCCGACGCGCCCCGGCGGCGCACCTGTGTTTGATCTGGGTCACTCCCGGGGTAAGGTCTCCGGCTCGATTGGCCAGGCCCCGTCCCCGTATGGCAGACTAGCGGGGTTGCTCGGTCGAGTGTTGATGCTGCGCGCCTCCCGCCGGGAGGCCTGGAAGCGAGTCCCACAGTACTCGTCGCCCTAACTGCCCTACGGCAGCGCTGGGGCGGACGTACGGGAATCTTCCGGGAAGTGGAGTGCGGCACTGGCCAGGCGCCCGGTGAACCTCTTTCCCAGATCAGGGATGTTCGAACAAGGGACATCTGTGTCAGTGAGAGTGCGACACACCCGACCGCGTGGGTCGGAGGAAGTCACGGAACACCGGGTTCCAGAGCTGTAAAAGAGACAGGACTACGGAGTAGCCATGGCGGGACAGAAGATCCGCATCCGGCTCAAGGCCTACGACCACGAGGTCATCGACTCCTCGGCGAAGAAGATCGTCGAGACGGTGACGCGCACTGGTGCGTCGGTCGCGGGCCCGGTGCCGCTGCCCACTGAGAAGAACGTGTACTGCGTCATCAAGTCGCCGCACAAGTACAAGGACTCGCGCGAGCACTTCGAGATGCGCACGCACAAGCGCCTGATCGACATTCTCGACCCGACCCCCAAGACCGTTGACTCTCTGATGCGACTCGACCTCCCGGCCGGTGTCGACATCGAGATCAAGCTCTGAAGGCCGGTGATCTGAGAATGGCTAAGCAGATCAAGGGCATCCTGGGCGAGAAGCTCGGCATGACGCAGGTGTGGGACGAGAACAACCGTGTTGTTCCGGTCACCGTCGTCAAGGCCGGCCCCAATGTCGTGACCCAGGTCCGCACGAACGACGCCGACGGCTACGAGTCCGTCCAGATCGCGTTCGGCGAGATCGACCCGCGCAAGGTGAACAAGCCCCTCAAGGGCCACTTCGCCAAGGCCGACGTCACTCCCCGCCGCCACCTCGTCGAGATCCGTACCGCTGACGCCAGCGAGTACACCCTCGGCCAGGAGATCACCGCTGAGGTGTTCGAGGCCGGCCTCAAGGTCGACGTGACCGGCAAGAGCAAGGGCAAGGGCTTCGCCGGTGTCATGAAGCGTCACAACTTCAAGGGCCTCGGCGCCGGTCACGGCACCCAGCGCAAGCACCGCTCGCCCGGTTCCATCGGTGGCTGCGCCACCCCGGGCCGCGTGTTCAAGGGCCTCCGCATGGCGGGTCGTATGGGCAACGAGCGGGTCACCACCCAGAACCTGACCGTTCACGCCGTTGACGCGGAGAAGGGCCTGCTGCTCATCAAGGGCGCGGTTCCTGGTCCGAACGGCGGCCTCGTCCTGGTCCGCACCGCGGCCAAGGGGGCCTGAGGACTATGAGCACCATTGACATTCTGTCGCCCTCCGGCGACACCGCCGGGACCGTTGAGCTCCCGGCCGAGATCTTCGACGTCGAGAAGATCAGCATCCCGCTGCTTCACCAGGTCGTCGTCGCGCAGCTGGCCGCCGCCCGTCAGGGCACGCACAAGGTCAAGCGTCGTGGCGAGGTCCGCGGTGGCGGCAAGAAGCCCTACCGCCAGAAGGGCACCGGCCGCGCCCGTCAGGGTTCGACCCGTGCGCCGCAGTTCGCCGGTGGTGGCGTCGTCCACGGCCCCACGCCGCGTGACTACTCGCAGCGGACCCCCAAGAAGATGAAGGCCGCGGCCCTGCGCCACGCCCTCACCGACCGGGCCCGCAACAACCGCATCCACGTCGTCTCCGGCGTCATCGAGGGCGAGTCGCCTTCGACGAAGGCCGCCAAGACGCTCTTCGGCAAGATCAGCGAGCGCAAGAACCTGCTGCTCGTCATCGACCGTGCCGACGAGGCCGCGTGGCTGTCCGCCCGCAACCTGCCCCAGGTCCACATCCTGGAGCCGGGCCAGCTGAACACGTACGACGTTCTCGTCTCGGACGACGTGGTCTTCACCCAGGCCGCTTTCGAGTCCTTCGTGTCTGGCCCCAAGGCCGCTGACACCGAAGGGAGCGAAGCCTGATGGCTACGCGTCACCCGAGCATCGCCTCGAAGGCCGCCAAGGCCAAGAAGGTCGCGCGCGTCGCCAAGGCGCGTCGCCACGAGGCCGAGGGCAAGAACACCGTCGTCACCGCGCCCAGCAAGGCGTTCACGGACCACCGTGACGTCCTGCTGAAGCCGGTCGTGTCCGAGAAGAGCTACGCGCTTCTCGACGAGGGCAAGTACACGTTCATCGTGGCCCCGGGCGCCAACAAGACCCAGATCAAGCAGGCCGTCCAGGCGGTCTTCTCGGTCAAGGTCACCGGCGTCAACACGATCAACCGCCAGGGCAAGCGCAAGCGGACCCGCACCGGCTTCGGCAAGCGTGCCGACAGCAAGCGCGCGATCGTGACCCTTGCCGAGGGCGACCGTATCGACATCTTCGGCGGTCCGTCCGCGTAAGCGGGTCGGATCGTCCGATATCGGACGAGGACTGAGAAATGGGAATCCGCAAGTACAAGCCGACTACGCCGGGCCGTCGTGGCTCCAGCGTCGCCGACTTCGTCGAGGTCACGCGGTCCACGCCGGAGAAGTCGCTGGTCCGCCCGCTGCACAGCAAGGGCGGCCGTAACAACGCCGGTCGTGTGACCGTTCGCCACCAGGGTGGCGGACACAAGCGCGCCTACCGAGTGATCGACTTCCGTCGTCACGACAAGGACGGCGTGCCGGCGAAGGTCGCGCACATCGAGTACGACCCCAACCGCACCGCGCGCATCGCGCTGCTGCACTACGCGGACGGCGAGAAGCGCTACATCCTCGCCCCGCGCAACCTGCAGCAGGGTGACCGCGTCGAGAACGGTCCCGGGGCCGACATCAAGCCGGGCAACAACCTGGCGCTCCGCAACATCCCGGTCGGTACCACGATCCACGCGATCGAGCTCCGTCCCGGTGGCGGCGCCAAGTTCGCCCGCTCCGCCGGTGCCTCCGTGCAGCTGCTGGCGAAGGAGGGCACCATGGCCCACCTTCGTATGCCCTCCGGTGAGATCCGCCTGGTCGACCAGCGCTGCCGCGCCACGGTCGGCGAGGTCGGCAACGCCGAGCAGAGCAACATCAACTGGGGTAAGGCCGGCCGCAAGCGCTGGCTGGGCGTCCGCCCGACCGTTCGCGGTGTGGCGATGAACCCGGTTGACCACCCCCACGGTGGTGGTGAGGGCAAGACCTCCGGTGGTCGCCACCCGGTCAGCCCCTGGGGTCAGAAGGAGGGTCGTACTCGTTCGCCGAAGAAGGCTTCGAACAAGTACATCGTCCGCCGCCGCAAGACGAACAAGAAGCGCTAGGAGCGGGTTTAGATGCCGCGCAGTCTCAAGAAGGGGCCCTTCGTCGACGACCACCTGATCAAGAAGGTGGACGCCCAGAACGAAGCCGGTTCCAAGAACGTCATCAAGACCTGGTCCCGTCGCTCGATGATCGTCCCGGCCATGCTCGGCCACACGATCGCGGTGCACAACGGCAAGACCCACATCCCGGTGTTCGTCACCGAGTCGATGGTCGGCCACAAGCTCGGCGAGTTCTCGCCGACGCGCACCTTCCGGGGTCACGTCAAGGACGACCGGAAGTCGAAGCGCCGCTAAACGCGGATCGCATTCAGACACGTAAGTAACTGAGAGGGACAACCATGGAAGCCAGGGCCCAGGCGCGGTACATCCGCGTTACGCCCATGAAGGCCCGCCGCGTGGTGGACCTTATCCGTGGCATGGACGCCACGGAGGCTCAGGCTGTTCTGCGATTCGCTCCGCAGGCAGCCTCAGTGCCCGTCGGCAAGGTGCTCGACAGCGCCATCGCCAACGCCGCGCACAACTACGACCACACCGACGCCGGCAGCCTCGTCATCTCCGAGGCGTACGTCGACGAGGGCCCGACCCTGAAGCGGTTCCGGCCGCGCGCCCAGGGCCGTGCCTACCGGATCCGCAAGCGGACCAGCCACATCACCGTGGTCGTCAGCAGCAAGGAAGGAACCCGGTAATGGGCCAGAAGGTTAACCCGCATGGGTTCCGGCTCGGTGTCACCACGGACTTCAAGTCCCGGTGGTACGCCGACAAGCTGTACAAGGACTACGTCAAGGAAGACGTCGCCATCCGTCGGATGATGACGTCCGGCATGGAGCGCGCCGGCATCTCGAAGGTGGAGATCGAGCGCACCCGTGACCGTGTGCGTGTGGACATCCACACCGCTCGTCCGGGCATCGTCATCGGCCGCCGTGGCGCCGAGGCCGACCGCATCCGCGGTGACCTCGAGAAGCTCACGGGCAAGCAGGTCCAGCTGAACATCCTCGAGGTCAAGAACCCCGAGACCGACGCTCAGCTGGTTGCCCAGGCCGTCGCCGAGCAGCTCTCCTCCCGCGTCTCCTTCCGCCGCGCCATGCGTAAGAGCATGCAGTCGGCGATGAAGGCCGGCGCCAAGGGCATCAAGATCCAGTGCGGTGGCCGCCTCGGTGGCGCCGAGATGTCCCGCTCGGAGTTCTACCGCGAGGGCCGTGTGCCCCTGCACACGCTCCGCGCGAACGTGGACTACGGCTTCTTCGAGGCCAAGACGACCTTCGGCCGCATCGGTGTGAAGGTCTGGATCTACAAGGGCGATGTCAAGAACATCGCCGAGGTCCGCGCCGAGAACGCTGCTGCCCGCGCCGGCAACCGCCCGGCCCGTGGTGGCGGCGGCGCCGACCGCCCGGCCCGTGGTGGCCGTGGCGGCGAGCGCGGCGGTCGCGGTCGTAAGCCGCAGACGGCTCCCGCTGCCGAGGCCCCCAAGGCCGAGGCTCCGGCTGCCGCTCCGGCTGAGAGCACCGGAACGGAGGCCTGACCGAAATGCTGATCCCCCGTAGGGTCAAGCACCGCAAGCAGCACCACCCGAAGCGCCGCGGTCAGGCCAAGGGCGGTACGACGGTCTCGTTCGGCGAGTACGGCATTCAGGCCCTCACGCCGGCGTACGTGACCAACCGTCAGATCGAGGCGGCCCGTATCGCCATGACCCGCCACATCAAGCGTGGCGGCAAGGTCTGGATCAACATCTACCCGGACCGCCCGCTCACGAAGAAGCCTGCCGAGACCCGCATGGGTTCCGGTAAGGGTTCGCCGGAGTGGTGGATCGCGAACGTGCACCCGGGCCGGGTCATGTTCGAGCTGTCCTACCCCAACGAGAAGATCGCCCGTGAGGCCCTGACTCGCGCCGCTCACAAGCTGCCGATGAAGTGCCGGATCGTCAAGCGCGAGGCAGGTGAAGCGTGATGTCGGCCGGTACCAAGGCGTCCGAGCTGCGCGAACTGGGTGACGAGGAGCTGCTGAACAAGCTCCGCGAAGCCAAGGAAGAGCTGTTCAACCTCCGCTTCCAGGCGGCGACGGGTCAGCTCGAGAACCACGGTCGGCTCAAGGCCGTCCGTAAGGACATCGCGCGGATCTACACCCTGATGCGTGAGCGCGAGCTGGGCATCGAGACGGTGGAGAGCGCCTGATGAGTGAGAGCAACGTGACTGAGCAGACTGCAGAGGCCCGCGGCTTCCGCAAGACCCGTGAGGGTCTCGTCGTCAGCGACAAGATGGACAAGACCGTCGTCGTCGCCGTCGAGGACCGCGTCAAGCACGCGCTGTACGGCAAGGTCATCCGCCGTACCAACAAGCTCAAGGCGCACGACGAGCAGAACGCTGCCGGCGTCGGCGACCGGGTCCTCCTCGCGGAGACCCGCCCGCTGTCGGCGACCAAGCGCTGGCGCGTCGTCGAGATCCTCGAGAAGGCCAAGTAATTCCTGCGGCCAACCCCGCAGGTCAGTTCCGCCAGGCTCGGCAGGGGCGCTCGTACTGAGGCCCCTGCCGGGAACCGGCAGACAAACAGGAGATAGACGTGATCCAGCAGGAGTCGCGACTGCGTGTCGCCGACAACACTGGTGCGAAGGAGATCCTTTGCATCCGTGTGCTCGGTGGCTCCGGTCGCCGCTACGCGGGCATCGGTGACGTCATCGTCGCCACCGTCAAGGACGCGATCCCCGGTGGCAACGTGAAGAAGGGTGACGTCGTCAAGGCGGTCATCGTTCGCACCGTGAAGGAGCGCCGCCGTCCGGACGGCTCGTACATCCGCTTCGACGAGAACGCCGCCGTCATTCTGAAGAACGACGGCGACCCTCGCGGCACCCGTATCTTCGGCCCCGTCGGCCGTGAGCTGCGCGAGAAGAAGTTCATGAAGATCATCTCGCTCGCGCCGGAGGTGCTGTAAGCATGAAGATCAAGAAGGGCGACCTGGTCCAGGTCATCACCGGTAAGGACAAGGGCAAGCAGGGCAAGGTCATCGCGGCCTTCCCCCGCGAGGACCGCGTCCTGGTCGAGGGTGTCAACCGGGTCAAGAAGCACACCAAGGCCGGCCCGACCGCTCGCGGTTCGCAGGCCGGTGGCATCGTCACGACCGAGGCGCCGATCCACGTCTCCAACGTCCAGCTGGTCGTTGAGAAGGACGGCAACAAGGTCGTCACGCGTGTCGGTTACCGCTTCGACGACGAGGGCAACAAGATCCGCGTTGCCAAGCGGACGGGTGAGGACATCTGATGGCTACCACCACGACTCCGCGTCTCAAGACGAAGTACCGCGAGGAGATCGCGGGCAAGCTGCGCGACGAGTTCAAGTACGAGAACGTCATGCAGATCCCCGGTCTCGTCAAGATCGTGGTCAACATGGGTGTGGGCGACGCCGCCCGCGACTCCAAGTTGATCGACGGCGCGATTCGCGACCTCACCACGATCACCGGTCAGAAGCCGGCCGTCACCAAGGCCCGTAAGTCCATCGCGCAGTTCAAGCTGCGTGAGGGCCAGCCGATCGGTGCCCACGTCACGCTTCGTGGCGACCGCATGTGGGAGTTCCTGGACCGCACCCTGTCGCTCGCGCTGCCGCGCATCCGCGACTTCCGTGGTCTGTCCCCCAAGCAGTTCGACGGCCGTGGCAACTACACCTTCGGTCTCACCGAACAGGTCATGTTCCACGAGATCGACCAGGACAAGATCGACCGTACCCGGGGCATGGACATCACCGTGGTGACCACGGCGACCAACGACGCTGAGGGCCGCGCGCTCCTTCGTCACCTCGGCTTCCCCTTCAAGGAGGCGTGAGCGAGATGGCGAAGAAGGCTCTGATTGCCAAGGCTGCTCGCAAGCCCAAGTTCGGTGTACGTGGCTACACGCGCTGCCAGCGCTGCGGCCGTCCGCACTCCGTGTACCGCAAGTTCGGCCTGTGCCGCGTGTGCCTTCGTGAGATGGCTCACCGTGGCGAGCTGCCGGGCGTGACCAAGAGCTCCTGGTAATCCCCCACTTGGGGATTCCCGAAGCTCTCGGTAAGTAAAGGGCAGTGTCAGGTGCCCACCCCTCCATGGCTTAGGCTAGGAGGGTTGGGCGCCTGGACGCCCATACGACTTACTACGCCGTAGGTCCACCGCACCGCACCCGCCTCGTCTCGGATCGAGGAGAGGGATGGGCACCTGGAAACCCCGGCGAGAGAGGCCGAAGGCCAATTCATGACCATGACTGATCCGATCGCAGACATGCTTACGCGTCTGCGGAACGCGAACTCGGCGTACCACGACTCTGTGACGATGCCGGCGTCCAAGATCAAGTCTCACATCGCGGAGATCCTCCAGCAGGAGGGCTTCATCACGGGCTGGAAGGTCGAGGACGCCGAGGTCGGCAAGAACCTCGTTCTCGAGCTGAAGTTCGGCCCGAACCGTGAGCGCTCCATCGCGGGCATCAAGCGGATCTCCAAGCCCGGTCTCCGGGTTTACGCGAAGTCCACCAACCTGCCGAAGGTGCTCGGCGGCCTGGGCGTGGCGATCATCTCCACGTCGCACGGGCTCCTCACCGACAAGCAGGCCGGCAAGAAGGGCGTAGGCGGAGAAGTTCTCGCCTACGTCTGGTAGCGGAAAGGAATCGGAGGAAACAGCTATGTCGCGTATTGGCAAGCTCCCCATCACGGTTCCCGCCGGCGTGGACGTCACCATCGACGGCCGTACGGTCTCGGTCAAGGGCCCCAAGGGTTCCTTGAGCCACACCGTCGCTGCGCCGATCGACATCGCCAAGGGTGAGGACGGCGTTCTCAACGTCACCCGCCCCAACGACGAGCGTCAGAACAAGGCCCTGCACGGCCTGTCCCGCACGCTGGTGGCGAACATGATCACCGGCGTGACCCAGGGTTACGTGAAGAAGCTCGAGATCAGCGGTGTCGGTTACCGCGTGCAGGCCAAGGGTTCGAACCTCGAGTTCGCTCTCGGCTACAGCCACCCGATCACCGTCGAGGCCCCCGAGGGCATCACCTTCAAGGTGGAGGCCCCCACCCGGTTCTCGGTCGAGGGCATCGACAAGCAGAAGGTCGGCGAGGTTGCGGCCAACATCCGCAAGCTGCGCAAGCCCGACCCGTACAAGGCCAAGGGCGTCAAGTACGAGGGCGAAGTCATCCGCCGCAAGGTCGGAAAGGCGGGTAAGTAAGCCATGGCATACGGACAGAAGATCCTGAAGGGCGACGCCTACAAGCGCGCCGCGATCAAGCGCCGTCACATCCGGATCCGGAAGAACATCTCCGGTACGGCGGAGCGTCCCCGTCTGGTCGTTACCCGCTCCAACCGCCACATCGTGGCCCAGGTGATCGACGACATCAAGGGTCACACCCTGGCGTCGGCGTCCACCCTGGACACCACGGTCCGCGGTGGCGAGGGCGACAAGTCCGCGCAGGCCAAGCAGGTCGGTGCCCTGGTCGCCGAGCGCGCCAAGGCCGCCGGTGTCGAGGCTGTCGTATTCGACCGTGGTGGCAACCAGTACGCCGGGCGCATCGCCGCCCTGGCGGACGCCGCCCGCGAAGCCGGCTTGAAGTTCTGAGCCGTTCGTAGCTAGCGGAAAAAGAGAGAGGTAATTCCAATGGCTGGACCCCAGCGCCGCGGTGGCGGTGCCGGTGGCGGCGAGCGGCGGGACCGGAAGGGCCGTGACGGCGGCGCTGCTGCCGCCGAGAAGACCGCGTACGTTGAGCGCGTTGTCGCGATCAACCGCGTCGCCAAGGTTGTGAAGGGTGGTCGTCGCTTCAGCTTCACTGCGCTCGTCGTAGTGGGCGATGGCGATGGCACCGTCGGTGTCGGTTACGGCAAGGCCAAGGAGGTGCCGGCCGCCATCGCCAAGGGTGTTGAGGAGGCCAAGAAGCACTTCTTCAAGGTCCCCCGTATCCAGGGCACCATCCCGCACCCGATCACGGGTGAGAAGGCGGCGGGCGTCGTCCTGCTCAAGCCGGCGTCCCCCGGTACCGGCGTTATCGCCGGTGGCCCGGTGCGTGCCGTGCTCGAGTGCGCCGGCGTTCACGACATCCTGTCGAAGTCGCTCGGTTCGTCGAACGCGATCAACATCGTGCACGCGACCGTGGAGGCCCTGAAGGGCCTGCAGCGTCCCGAGGAGATCGCGGCTCGCCGTGGTCTGCCCCTCGAGGACGTCGCTCCCGCGGCTCTGCTGCGTGCGCGTGCCGGGGCTGGTGCTGCGTAATGGCTCAGCTCAAGATCACGCAGACGAAGTCGTACATCGGCAGCAAGCAGAACCACCGTGACACCCTGCGCTCCCTTGGTCTCAAGGGCATCAACACGCAGGTCGTCAAGGAGGATCGTCCCGAGTTCCGCGGCATGGTGCACACCGTCCGCCACCTCGTGACGGTCGAGGAGGTCGACTGATCATGGCGGAGAACAACCCGCTCAAGATCCACAACCTCCGTCCCGCCCCGGGCGCCAAGACCGCCAAGACCCGTGTGGGTCGTGGTGAGGCGTCGAAGGGTAAGACGGCCGGTCGTGGTACCAAGGGTACGAAGGCCCGTTACCAGGTTCCGGAGCGCTTCGAGGGTGGCCAGATGCCCCTCCACATGCGTCTTCCGAAGCTGAAGGGCTTCAAGAACCCGTTCAAGACCGAGTTCCAGGTCGTGAACCTCGACAAGCTGGCCGCGCTCTACCCCGAGGGTGGCGAGGTCACCGTCGAGGGTCTGGTGGCCAAGGGTGCCGTTCGCAAGAACAGCCTCGTCAAGGTCCTCGGCCAGGGCGAGATCTCGGTGGCGCTGCAGGTGACGGTCGACGCCGTCTCCGGCTCCGCCAAGGAGAAGATCACCGCCGCCGGCGGCACGGTCACCGAGCTCGTCTGAGCACGATGACCTGAAGCAGTACCCACCGGGGATACCTCACAACGAGGTATCCCCGGTTGGTCGTTCCACGGCAGGCGGCGGCCCGGGTAAGGTGGCCTGCACTGCTTTCCCACATATTCGTCGAACCTCAAGACCGTCACCCTTGACGCAGTAGCGCGGGGGTCGCAGGAGGCACCGTGCTCACCGCGTTCGCCCGGGCGTTCAAGACGCCCGACCTGCGCAAGAAGCTGCTCTTCACGCTCGCCATCATCGTGGTGTACCGCGTGGGTACCCACATTCCGATCCCTGGCGTCAACTACACGGCAGTCCAGCAGTGTGTGACCGAGGCCTCCGGCAACCAGGGCCTCTTCGGCCTGGTCAACATGTTCAGCGGTGGCGCGCTGCTGCAGATCACGATCTTCGCGCTGGGCATCATGCCGTATATCACGGCGAGCATCATCCTTCAGCTGCTCACCGTGGTCATCCCGCGCCTGGAAGCCCTCAAGAAGGAGGGCCAGGCCGGTACGGCGAAGATCACGCAGTACACCCGTTACCTGACGGTGGCGCTCGCCATCCTGCAGGGCACCGGCCTGGTGGCCACCGCCCGCAGCGGCGCCCTGTTCTCGGGCTGCACGGTCGCGTCGAGCATCGTCCCGGACCGCGCGATCTTCACCACGATCGTCATGGTCATCACGATGACCGCCGGTACGGCCGTCGTCATGTGGCTCGGTGAGCTCATCACCGACCGCGGCATCGGCAACGGCATGTCGATCCTGATGTTCATCTCGATCGCCGCCACCTTCCCGTCCGCGCTGTGGGCCATCAAGAAGTCGGGCACGCTCGCCGACGGCTGGATCGAGTTCGGCACCGTCATCGCGGTCGGCCTGGTCATGGTCGGTCTGGTGGTCTTCGTCGAGCAGGCCCAGCGCCGCATTCCGGTGCAGTACGCGAAGCGCATGATCGGCCGTCGCTCCTACGGCGGTACGTCGACGTACATCCCGCTGAAGGTCAACCAGGCCGGTGTGATTCCCGTCATCTTCGCGTCGTCGCTGCTCTACATCCCGGCTCTGATCGCGCAGTTCTCGAACGGCAACTCGGGCTGGAAGACGTGGATCGAGCAGAACCTCGTCAAGGGTGACCACCCGATCTACATCACCCTGTACTTCCTGCTCATCGTTTTCTTCGCGTTCTTCTACGTGGCGATCTCCTTCAACCCCGAGGAAGTCGCCGACAACATGAAGAAGTATGGTGGCTTCATCCCGGGCATCCGGGCTGGCCGACCGACCGCTGAGTACCTCTCCTACGTACTCAACCGGATCACCTGGCCGGGTTCGCTGTACTTGGGTCTGATCGCTCTTGTGCCAACGATGGCGTTGGTCGGCTTCGGGGCAAGCCAGAACTTCCCGTTCGGTGGTACCAGCATCCTGATCATCGTGGGTGTGGGCCTCGAAACGGTGAAGCAGATCGAGAGCCAGCTCCAGCAGCGCAATTACGAAGGGTTCCTCCGCTGATGCGTATCGTCCTCGTCGGGCCGCCGGGTGCCGGCAAGGGAACGCAGGCCGCGTTCCTCGCCTCGAACCTGTCGATCCCGCACATCTCCACGGGCGACCTGTTCCGCGCCAACATCAGCCAGCAGACGGACCTCGGCAAACTCGCGAAGTCCTACATGGACGCGGGCAACCTGGTTCCGGACGAGGTCACCATCGGGATGGCCAAGGACCGTATGGAGCAGCCCGACGCCGTGAACGGCTTCCTGCTCGACGGCTTCCCGCGGAACGTCTCGCAGGCCGAGGCGCTCGACGAGATGCTGCAGCACGAGGGCATGAAGCTGGACGCTGTGCTGGACCTCGAAGTACCCGAGGAGGAGGTCGTCAAGCGCATCGCCGGCCGCCGCATCTGCCGCAACGACTCGGCGCACGTCTTCCACGTCTCGTACAAGGCGCCGAAGCAGGAAGGCGTCTGTGACGTCTGCGGCGGCGAGCTGTACCAGCGCGACGACGACTCCGAGGAGACGGTCCGCAAGCGCCTGGAGGTCTACCACACCCAGACCGAGCCGATCATCGACTACTACAAGGCCCAGGGCCTGGTGGTCACGATCTCGGCGCTCGGCAAGGTGGAGGACGTCACCGCCCGCGCCATGGAGGCCCTCAAGCGCGAGGACCACGTCGCGTAGCGGTTCTTCCGAGCACGACAGCCGCGGTTCCCTTCAGAGGGGGCCGCGGCTGCTGTGTGGGTGCACGTATCGTTGAAGGCGCCTTGTCGAAGGCGTCCGTCCACCGCCAGGTTTCCCCGGTTCCAGAAAGGCTCCCGCCGCATGGTGCAGATCAAGACCCCCGAGCAGATCGCCAAGATGCGCGAGGCGGGGCTGGTCGTCGCCGCCATCCACGCGGCGACCCGAGAGGCCGCGGTGCCCGGGGCCACGACCAGGGATCTCGACCAGGTCGCGCGCAAGGTCCTCGCGGAGCACGACGCCAAGCCGAACTTCCTGGGGTACGGCGGCTTCCCGGCCACGATCTGCACCTCCGTGAACGAGGTCGTCGTCCACGGCATCCCGTCCGACGAGGTCGTCCTCAAGGACGGCGACATCATCTCCATCGACTGCGGCGCGATCATCGACGGCTGGCACGGGGACGCGGCCTACACCGCGTTCGTGGGCTCGGGTCACGCTCCGGAGCTGCTCGAGCTCTCGCGGGTGACCGAGGAGTCCATGTGGGCCGGCATCGCGGCGATGAAGCAGGGCAACCGGCTCGTGGACGTCTCCCGGGCCATCGAGACGTACATCCGCCGCCAGCCGAAGCCGGGCGGCGGGCGCTACGGGATCATCGAGGACTACGGCGGCCACGGCATCGGCACCGAGATGCACATGGACCCGCATCTGCTGAACTACGTCGACCGGCGCCGGGGCAAGGGGCCGAAGCTGGTCACCGGGTTCTGCCTGGCGATCGAGCCGATGGTGTCCCTGGGCACGCCGCGGACGGAGGTCCTGTCGGACGACTGGACCGTCATTACGACGGACGGCACCTGGTCGTCCCACTGGGAGCACTCGGTCGCGCTGACGGAGGAGGGCCCGCTGGTGCTGACGTCTCCCGACGGGGGGAAGGCGAAGCTCGCGGAGCACGGCGTGGCCGCGGCTCCGGATCCGCTCGCTTAACGATCTACGTTCTGGGGCATGCATCCTCGATTCGTCTTTCCAAGGTCCCTGACGTAGACTGACTCGTCGGCTCTCGTGCACCCGCATGTCCGCATGCGCCCTGAAGGGAAACCTGCAGGGAAAGGCAAGGGAGTCGATCAAGGTAGTCGATTCGAAGGGCGAAGCGTGGCCAAGAAGCAAGGTGCCATCGAGATCGAGGGCACTGTCGTCGAGTCTCTTCCGAACGCCATGTTCAAGGTCGAGCTCCAGAACGGCCACCAGGTCCTGGCTCACATCAGCGGCAAGATGCGTATGCACTACATCCGTATCCTCCCTGACGACCGGGTCGTGGTGGAGTTGTCTCCGTACGACCTGACACGTGGCCGGATCGTCTACCGGTACAAGTAGATCTTGCCCGCATCCCGCTGCGGCGGGGTGGTGGCACTGACCCGGAGAACCTCAATCCCATGAAGGTCAAGCCGAGCGTCAAGAAGATCTGCGACAAGTGCAGGGTGATCCGCCGTCACGGTCGGGTCATGGTCATTTGCGAGAACCCGCGCCACAAGCAGCGCCAGGGCTGACGCAGGACCGAACCCTCTGCTCTCGCAGGGATTCGCGCGACGCAAGCTGAATTGTTCATACGCAGGGCCCAGACGTACTCCGTCTGACACCCCCGGTTCGGAGGCCGGGGACCCAGTTCGTACCTGGTACGGCGGCTGGGAACCGGCTCTGCGGAAGACCTCCGAAGATCACCAGGAGCCATTGAAGTGGCACGCGTTTCCGGTGTTGACATCCCGCGCGAAAAGCGCGTGGAGGTCGCCCTGACCTACGTGTTCGGCATCGGCCGGACCCTTTCGCAGAAGACGCTGGCCGAGACCGGCGTCAACCCGAACACCCGCGTTCGCGACCTCTCCGAGGAGGAGCTCGTCGCGATTCGTGAGTACGTCGACAACAACCTCAAGACCGAGGGTGACCTCCGTCGCGAGGTCCAGGCCGACATCCGCCGCAAGGTCGAGATCGGCTGCTACCAGGGTCTGCGCCACCGCCGTGGACTGCCCGTCCGTGGTCAGCGCACCAGCACGAACGCTCGTACCCGCAAGGGCCCGCGTCGCGCCATCGCCGGCAAGAAGAAGCCGGGCAAGAAGTAGTCCTCAGCGGACAACGCTTCATCAGCGGTCTTCGCTGTAGGACCGACCACCTCCCCGTAGGAGTTTGTAGATGCCCCCCAAGGGTCGTCAGGGCGCTGCCAAGAAGGTGCGCCGCAAGGAAAAGAAGAACGTCGCTCACGGGCACGCCCACATCAAGAGCACGTTCAACAACACGATCGTCTCGATCACGGACCCCTCGGGCAACGTGATCTCCTGGGCCTCCGCCGGCCACGTCGGCTTCAAGGGCTCGCGCAAGTCCACCCCCTTCGCCGCGCAGATGGCCGCCGAGTCGGCCGCCCGTCGCGCGCAGGAGCACGGCATGCGCAAGGTGGACGTGTTCGTCAAGGGTCCCGGCTCCGGCCGTGAGACCGCGATCCGCTCCCTCCAGGCCACCGGCCTCGAGGTCGGCTCGATCCAGGACGTCACCCCCACCCCGCACAACGGCTGCCGTCCGCCCAAGCGCCGCCGCGTCTGAGGCTCGGTTGTCTTGAGGTTGCGGGCGGTACGGCTCTTCGGGGCGGTGCCGCCCGTACCCTTGCAGTACCCCGCACTTTCGCCGGTGCGGGTCCGTCGGGCGTCAAATAGCGGGCGTCCACGAAAGAAGGATCTGATCCACACATGCTGATCGCTCAGCGTCCGTCACTGACCGAAGAGGTCGTCGACGAGTTCCGCTCCCGGTTCGTCATCGAGCCGCTGGAGCCGGGCTTCGGCTACACCCTCGGCAACTCCCTCCGCCGCACCCTCCTGTCGTCGATCCCCGGTGCCGCTGTCACCAGCATCCGCATCGACGGCGTCCTGCACGAGTTCACCACCGTGCCGGGCGTCAAGGAGGACGTCACCGACCTGATCCTCAACATCAAGCAGCTGGTCGTCTCCTCGGAGCACGACGAGCCGGTCGTGATGTACCTGCGCAAGCAGGGCCCGGGTCTGGTCACCGCCGCCGACATCGCGCCCCCGGCCGGTGTCGAGGTGCACAACCCCGACCTCGTCCTCGCCACGCTCAACGGCAAGGGCAAGCTGGAGATGGAGCTCACGGTCGAGCGTGGCCGCGGTTACGTCTCCGCCGTGCAGAACAAGCAGGTGGGCCAGGAGATCGGCCGTATCCCGGTCGACTCCATCTACAGCCCCGTGCTCAAGGTCACGTACAAGGTCGAGGCGACCCGTGTCGAGCAGCGCACCGACTTCGACAAGCTGATCGTCGACGTCGAGACCAAGCAGGCGATGCGTCCCCGTGACGCCATGGCCTCCGCCGGTAAGACCCTGGTCGAGCTGTTCGGTCTCGCCCGCGAGCTGAACATCGACGCCGAGGGCATCGACATGGGCCCGTCCCCCACGGACGCCGCCCTTGCCGCCGACCTGGCGTTGCCGATCGAGGAGCTGGAGCTCACGGTCCGCTCCTACAACTGCCTCAAGCGTGAGGGCATCCACTCCGTGGGTGAGCTCGTCGCCCGCTCCGAGGCCGACCTCCTGGACATCCGCAACTTCGGTGCGAAGTCCATCGACGAGGTCAAGGCGAAGCTGGCCGGCATGGGCCTGGCCCTGAAGGACAGCCCGCCCGGATTCGACCCCACGGCCGCTGCGGACGCCTTCGGCGCCGACGACGACGCGGACGCGGGTTTCGTGGAGACCGAGCAGTACTGATCGGTCGTTTGCCGGTGAGCATCCGCTCATCGGGTTCCTGACCCCGGTACCTGATACGGCCGGGGCAGACACACAGGAGAGAGAACATGCCGAAGCCCACCAAGGGTGCCCGTATGGGCGGCAGCGCCGCGCACGAGAAGCTGCTCCTCGCGAACCTCGCGAAGAGCCTCTTCGAGCACGGTCGCATCACCACCACCGAGGCGAAGGCGCGCAAGCTGCGTCCGTACGCCGAGCGTCTGATCACCAAGGGCAAGAAGGGCGACCTTCACAACCGCCGCCAGGTGCTTCAGGTGATCACGGACAAGAGCGTCGTCCACACGCTCTTCACCGAGATCGGCCCGCGCTACGAGAACCGTCCCGGTGGCTACACCCGCATCACCAAGATCGGTAACCGTCGTGGCGACAACGCGCCCATGGCTGTCATCGAGCTGGTCGAGGCGCTGACGGTCGCGCAGGCCGCGACGGGTGAGGCCGAGGCCGCCACCAAGCGTGCCGCCAAGGACGCCGAGGCTGCTCCGGCCGCCGAGGAGACCAAGGTCGACACCACCAAGGCCGACGAGGCCGAGGCTCCGGCCGAGCCCGCCGCGGACGCGGCTGAGGGTGACGCCAAGGACGCCTGACGCTTCCGCGTCGTGACGGGCCCGTCCCTTCGGGGGCGGGCCCGTCTCGCATTTCACGTTCCTGAGAGGATCCAGGGGTGAGCGACGAAGTACAGCCCGGTCATGTCCGTGTCCGCCTCGACCTCTCCTATGACGGAACCGAGTTCTCCGGATGGGCCAAGCAGGCCGGGGGACGGCGGACCGTACAGGGGGAGATCGAGGACGCCCTGCGGACCGTGACGCGGTCGAAGGACGTGACGTACGAACTGACCGTGGCCGGGCGGACGGACGCCGGGGTGCACGCGCGGGGGCAGGTGGCGCATGTGGATCTGCCCGAGGGGCTGTGGGCGGAGCATGGCGAGAAGCTGCTGAAGCGGCTGGCGGGGCGGTTGCCGAAGGATGTGCGCGTGTGGAGGCTCACCGAGGCGCCGACAGGGTTCAACGCGCGGTTCGCCGCTCTGTGGCGGCGGTACGTCTACCGGGTGGGGGACCGGCCCGGTGGGGTGGATCCGTTGCTGCGCAACCATGTGCTCTGGCACGACTGGGAGCTGGACGTGGCCGCCATGGACGCCGCCGCCAAGTCCCTCGTCGGGGAGCACGACTTCGCGGCGTACGCGAAGAAGCGTGAGGGAGCGACGACGATCCGCGAGATCCTCGACTTCGGGGTGCGGCGGCGGACGGACGCGGTCGTGGAGATCGAGGTCCGGGCCGATGCCTTCTGCCACAACCAGGTGCGGTCCATGGTCGGCGCGCTGCTGTTCGTGGGGGACGGGCACCGGGGTGTGGAGTGGCCGCGGAAGGTGCTGGACGCGGGTGTCCGGGACAGTGCCGTCCATGTCGTACGGCCGCACGGGCTGACCTTGGAGGAGGTCGGCTATCCGGCGGACGAGTTGCTGGCGGCGCGGAACAAGGAGGCGCGGAACAGGCGGTCGTTGCCGGCGGCCGGGCGCTGAACCGGCTGCGGGCAACGACCGGAGCCCGGTCGCGGTCGGGCTCACTGCCTGACGGTGAAGTACTGCCAGGCGCCCCAGGTGCTCAGGTTGGTGTCGTCCCTACTGCTGTGGATGTACTCCGCGGCGATGCGGAACCTGCTGTTGACGGACCGGGTGAGAGCCATCTGGTGGCGGCCGGCGCTGGCGGAACTGAGGGCTGAGCAGGGAGTGGTGGTCTGCGTGTGCCAGGCGCCGCTGTAGTACCGCTGCACTCGGAACTTGATGCACTGGCCGGCCTTGTTGGGTGTGACCGTGGCGTCGAGTTGCTCCTTGGTGGTGTGGTGATACACCCGGTAGAGCGTGCTGCCGTAGTACGTGTTCGTGTAGTAACCGGACAGCTTCTCCGAGATCCGCACGTAGGAGTGCACCGTTCGGGCGGAGGTCTTGGGGGCGTACCGGTAGTCGCCGGCGAACACCGCGCTGAACGTGGTGTTGCGGGTGAGCTTGTAGGACCCGGTCAGGTTGCCGTGGGAGTCCACCGTGCCCGACTTCACCAGGACCGACGTGCCGCCGAACGGCTTGGCGTAGATCGCCACCGTACGGCTGTTGTACGTCGTGCCGAGGTGAGCGGTGATCTTCGCGGACTGGCCGTAGGCGTACGTCGAGTGGTCGGTGGTGATGGTCACGGACGCCGACGCCCGGGACACCTGAGTGGTGCCGGTGCTGCTGCCCGGCTTGTGTGAGATGTCGCCGCCGTAGGCCACCTTGTAGGTGTTGGCGCCGCCGATCTGCGGGGTGTCCGCGAACGTGAACGAGCCGTTCGCGGCGACCTCCGCGTCGGGAAGTGCGATGCCGGACGGGTGGGCGAGGTCGGTCTTCGTCACCTTGACGACCCCACCGGTGGCGAAGGGGGAGCCGGAGAGCGTGCCGGACACGGTCAGCTTCTGCGCGCGGGTGGCCGTGGCCGGGGCCACGACACTGATCGTGGTGGCCAGCTTGGACACCTGGATCAGGCTCGTCGTGCTCGCCGTCGCGTGGTTCGCGTCCCCCGCGTAGCTCGCGGCGTAGGTGTAGGTGTCCTCCGTCGGCGGGGTGTCGGTGAAGGTGAAGGAGCCGTCCGCCTGCGTCGTCACATCGGGCAGCGCTGTCCCGTTCCGCGTGATGTGCGCGACCTGGCCCGCGGGCAGCGCCGCGGACGAGGTCAGGGTGCCGGTGACGGTCAGCGGACGGCCCGGGACGCCCGTGCTCGGGGCGGTGAGGTGGAGCGAGGTGGCCGCAGGCGGCCCCTCGCTGACGACCGGGCCGCTCACCGTCTGCAGGTCGGAGCTGTCGCCGGTGGCACCGGAGAAGGCCAGGAGCGCGGTGGACGTCAGCGTTGGTGTCGCGTCCATCACCTGCGCCCCGTCGATCCAGACGTACAGATGGCCGGCGGCCACCTGGATGTCGACCTGATGCGTGCCCTGGCGCAGGGAGGTGCCGAGTGGGACCAGCGACTGGTAGTCGATCACCGACGAGCCGGCCGAACTGCGGCCGACGCCCACGAAGTTCTGCACCTTGAGCGTGTTGTTCCAGCCGGTGGCGAGCGCGATCACCGTGCCGGGCCGCCCCGCGATGCCGAGGCCGTCACCGGTGCCGCCCAGTGCCGAGGCGGAGTTCTGGGCCGGGTCGAGCAGGCTGAGCGTCATGCCCTTCCCGCCGGTGCCGGGGCCGAACTTCGTGGTGAAGGTGGCCCGCAGACCGTCGGTGCGCAACGGCTCGGTGTACACCGCCGTGCCCGCCTGATTGCTGGTGGCCGGAGTCAGCTGCACCCCGCCGCCGTCAGCGGGCACCGCCGAGCCGTTGGTCTGCCACCGCCCGTCGTTCGCCGAGGTGGTCGTGGCGGTGCCGGTACCGGTGCCCTTGACCGGGACGTACATGGCGCCCTGGCTGTTGCCGTTCGCGTCGGTGCCGGTACCCGTGACCTCGTAGAAGGCGCTCAGATCCGCGGCCGAGCGCGGAGTGAACGTCACGCTCTGCACCGCGGTCTGCTCAGGACCGATGATCAGGCCCTCCGACAGCTGCACCGGGCTGTTGAAGTCACCCGTCGGCGCCTTGGCCTTCGTCACCGTCACCGGGATGTTGCCGGTGTTGGTGATGGTGAACGACAGCGACCTGGAGCTGCCGATCGGTACCTGGCCGAAGTCCAGGGAACTCGGGGAGAACTCCAGGTGCCCCTGTCCCGTGATGGCCGTCGCGCTGACCGGCACGCTCAGCGTGTGCGAGCCGCCGCCGCTGCTGCTGCTGACCACGAGCGCGTCGCTGTCGACCTGGTCGTCGGTCGGCGTGTAGGTGACCGAGAGCACGAACGAGCCACCGGCCGGTACGACCGTGCCCGCGCTCGGCAACCCCGAGGTGGAGAAGACGCCGCCGGGCGAGTCGACCGAGTCGATGGTCTCCGGTTCGGTACCGGTGTTGGTGATCTGGAGGTTCAGCGTCGAGGAGCTGCCGGTGGGTACTTCTCCGAAGTCCAGGGCGGCGGGGGCCGCCCCGAGGCCGGGCCTGGTGCCGACACCGTGGAGGGCGAAGACCAGTTTCTGGCCGTCCGACAGGTTCGCGGTCAGCGTGCCGTTGATGCCGCCGGTGGCGGTGGGGGCGAAGCTGATCGGTACGTCCAGGGTGGCGTCCGCCGCCAGTGCCGTGGGGTGCTCGGGGGTGGGTACGGCGGACGGGGCGACCGAGAACGCCCCGGAGGCCTTGAGCCCGGTGATGCTGACGTCCTGCGTGGCGGTCAGCTTCATGTCGGCCGCATCACTGCTGCCCACACCGACCTGGCCGAAGTCCAGCGAGGCCGCGGTCAGTGCGGTCCTGGCCGGGCTGCCGAACCCGTAGAGCACACCGTCCCGGGTGCCGACGTACACCTTGCCGCGCTCGGCGGTCGGTGTGCTGAACTTCGTCGCGGTGCCGATCGGTGCGGACCACAGCAACTGGAGACGGCCGTTGCCGTCGGGGGTGGGGCTGTAGGCGCGCAGAGTGCCGTCGGCCCCGGAGGCGTTGGTCGCGGAGGTCATCCATACCAGGGCACTGGACTCGTCCATGCCGTCGGACGTGACCAGGGGAGAGCCGCTGGTGTAGCCGAAGGTGTCCTGGCTCTGGCCGGTGAGGGTGAGCGCGGGTGTACCGCCGTTGCGCACGCCGTACTTGAGCGCGCGCAGCGGGCCCTGGTTGCCGACGACGTAGACATAGCCACCGTCGCCGCCCCAGAACGCGGGGTGTCCCCACATGCCCTGGTAGGGGCCGGACTTGCTCACCGCGGCGTCGCCGCCCTGGGGGCCCTGGCCCATGCCGCCGAGGTTGTCGCGGTCGAGCAGGAACACCCGCCCGTCCTTGCCCTGCTGGACCAGCAGATGGGGGTGCTCGGCGGTACCGAAGCCGTCCGGCAGCGCCATCGGGGCGCCCGAGGAGACGTCCTGGTCGGTCAGGTCCAGGGTCGCGGCGTTGCTGGGGCTGAAGAAGTCGGCGGTGCTGAGGCTGTTGTCCGCGTTGACCTGGAGGCGTACGACGGACTCGGCGAGGGTGCCCTGAACGGTCTTGCCGGGCCCGGGCGCCGGGCTGATGCCGTTGCCGGTGCTGAAGAAGATCCGGCCGGACCCGTCCGAGACCAGTCCGCCGCCGGACTGCCAGATGCCGGCGCCGCCCGTGCTGGCACCGGTCACCGCGGCCCACATCGAGGTGATGCTGTGTCCGGTGGTGCTCACGCCGACCACATAGCCGCGGTACGGCCACGCGTCACAGTGGCCGCCGAAGCCCGCGTAGACGACGCCGTCCATCAACAGCAGGCCGGGGCGCTGCTGTTCGTAGTAGGCGTCGAACTTGTTGCCCGGGTCGTTGAGGGGGCTTCCGGCGATGGTGACCGGCCACCCGGCACGCTCGGCTCCGGAGGCCGGGTCCACCGCGTGCATCAGCCACTTCGGGTGGCGGTGCGTGGAGGTGCCGTCGTCGACCTTGGTGGTGAAGTAGAGGGAGCCGGTGGCGGAGTCGTAGACGGGGGTCGCGGTCGCGCCCACGTTGGGCACCAGGTCACCACAGCCGATCGCGGAGGCCGGCCACGCCGGTCCGTAGTTCTTGCTCCACTGGATCGCACCGGTCGTGCGGTCGAGACCGTACAGGGTGTTGCTCTCGGTGACCGCGATCACCTGGTCGCCCAGCACCAGCGGCTGGGCGTATATCTGCCCGTCCAGTTTGGTGGCGAAGAGCCGGCCGAAGGCGGACGACTGGACGACCGCCGGGGAGAGCCCTGGCTCGTTCCGGTCCCAGTTGGTGCGCAGGTTGTCGACGCCCTGGGTGCCCTGGTCGGCCTGGGCCGAGGACGCCACCAAGCCGATCGTCGTGCCGATCAGTGCCGCAGTGGCCACGGCCACGATGGAGAGCAGCCACGTGCGCCGCCGGCCGCGGTGACGCCCACCGCGTGCGGGCGTGGAAAACCCGGGCAAATCGGAACCCCCCTCTGATGTCCGTGCCCGGAACGGTCACAGGTACGGCACAAACGTGAAGACTGAGTGGTTGTTCTTATCACCAGTTGGCCCGATTGCGCACTGCGCGGGCGTGCTTCGCGTCAGGATCGTCATCCGTCTCGACGGCGCGGCGCCTTTGCGGCTGAATGTCCGCCCCCGGCAGGGGGCCTGGTCCGTCAGCCGGTGCCTACGAGGGTTCCCTTCACGAACTTCGTGTTGCCGGTGCCGTTCTGCCAGGGGGACAAGACTCCTTGGAGATGGCCCGAGTTGACCACGACGTAGGCCGAGTTGTCGGCCCGGACGCCGTACTGGGGGCTCGCCACCCCTGTTCCGTCGTCGTCCTTGCCGGTGAGGACGACCAGGCCGTCGGCGATGACCTTGCACTGGGAGCTCGCGACACCCAGCCCCGCGTATCCGCCGCCACCGGCCCCGCCGTTCTTGCCGTCCCGGGTGAGATTGGTGGCCGACAGCATGAGGACTCCGGTGGTGTTCGTCGCGTGGACGTACATACCGTGCCAGCCGTTCCGGTCGGTGGAACACGCGACCATCTTGATCACTCCGGGCACGGACTCGATGTCGAATCCGTGCAGCTTCGACCACTCCGCCCGGCAGCTGGTGAAGGAGGAGTTGCCCGCTCCCGACATCCACCAGCCGCAGCCGCCGACGCCCAGGACGTACACGTCGTGGAAGACGGAGTCGGTGGAGTTGTTCAGCACGATGCCGTGGGAGCCGGTCCACAGCACGGAGACGCGGTCGTAGTGCAGGCAGAACGGTGCCTGGGGTCCGCCCGTGGCGTTGAAGTTGTACCAGGTGTTGATGCCGATGCCCGTGACGGAGCGGACATGGACGTCCCGGAGCTGCAGGTGCTGGATCTGCCCGGTCGCGCGGATGCCGTCGATCTCCGCTCCGGAGCGGGGCAGGTCGGAACCGTCGATGGTCAGGGAGAAGATGCGCTGCGCGTTGGCCGGGCGGGAATAGCCCCCCAGTTGCCGGTCCAGGACCTGGACGACGGCGTCTCCCGTGAACGACGGAAGGGGACGGATGCCGACCACCGGGTTCTCGGCGTTCGGCTGGGCCTCACCGGCGGCGTGCGAGCCCTGGAGGGTGACGTACGGGCCTATGCGCAGGGGAGCGCTCGTGCGGTACACCCCCGCCGGGAGGACGGTGACGTTGCCCGGCTGGCAGGCGTCCAGCGCCGCCTGGATCGCCGCGGTGTCGTCGGTGGTCCCGTCCCCCTTGGCGCCGTGGTCCTTGACGTTCACCCATCCCGCGTCCGCGGCCACCGCGGCGGCGTCAGCGGTGGAGACCGCGGTGGCGGACAGGGAGACGCCGCCCACCGCGAGGGCCGATCTGAGGACGGAGCGTCGTGTGTTCGAACCGGTCATGTGGTGCCCCCCTGGGCTGCTCGAAGATCGGCAGCCAGTATCCAGCAGCACAGGGAGGTGACAAGAAGCGCACAAACTGAAGGCATCTGCCCGGGTCGTCCGGATGTGAAACCTGTTGGTTACCCCACTCTTCAACAAAAATAAGGCGCACGGGGGGACTTATCGGTCATAAGTCTCCGCGATGCTCTTACGTCATCCACATCCCTCGGATAACCTTTCCCATCTGGCCCCTTTGTTCGAAAGGGGATCTTTGGGGTGGGGAACACATCGGGCCAACGGCCCGGAGGGTGGGAATGTCATTCATTGACTCTGCCCGCATGTCCGGAGCGACCGGTGCCGGGGGGCATCGATCCACGCGGCGTGGAGGAAAGCGTGGTGCCGAACAGGCGCCCCTGGGGCTTCTGCCCGCGCCGCCCTCGCATGCGGAGAAGTACTCGTACGTCAAGAGGCGCCTGTGGGTGCTGACGCTCGCCTCGATCGTCAGCTTCGGGTGTCTGACCGTCAGCCAAGTGGCGCTGACCAAGGCCAGCCCAGTGATGTGGATCTTCGCGCCGCCGCTGTTCTTCACGGTCGTCTACTACCTCGTGTCGCTGAAGGTGAACGGCTTCACGCGCGACTTCGACTTCGAGTACCACCAGCAGCTCGTGCGTGGCTGGCGGCCCGCGGTCTACCCCAGCGTCGACGTCTTCCTTCCGGTGTGCGGCGAGCCCATCGAGGTGCTCCACAACACCTGGACGCATGTACGGCAGTTGGCCGACCGGTACCCGGGCGTGTGCGTGCCCTTCGTCCTCGACGACGGAGCGAGCCCGGAACTCGCCGCCATGGCCCGGGACTTCGGCTTCCGCTACGGCACCCGTGAGAACCGCGGCTGGTTCAAGAAGGCCGGCAACCTGCACTTCGGGTTCGGCCAGTCCGACGGCAAGTACGTCCTGATCCTCGACGCCGACTTCACGCCGCGCTCCGACCTGCTGGAGGAGCTGCTGCCGTACATGGAGACCGACGAGCGCATCGGGATCGTGCAGTCCCCGCAGTACTTCCGGGTGCTGGACTCGCAGAACTGGATCGAACGCGGCGCCGGTGCGGTGCAGGAGCTGTTCTACCGCTCCGTGCAGGTGTCCCGGCAGAACAGTGACGGCGCCATCTGCGTCGGCTCCTGTGCCATCTACCGGCGGGCCGCGCTGGAGACCAACGGCGGTACGACCCTCATCGAGCACTCCGAGGACGTGCACACCGGGTTCGACCTGCGCGGTCTCGGCTGGGACCTGAAGTACGTGCCGGTCGCGCTGTCCACGGGGGTGTGCCCGGACACCGCCGGAGCCTTCTTCAACCAGCAGTACCGCTGGTGCTCGGGATCGATGTCGCTGCTCGCCAGCAAGAAGTTCTGGGACGCGCCGATACGTTTCTCCAGCCGGCTCTGCTATTTGTCCGGCTTCTTCTACTACATCCACACGGCGCTGTTCACCTTCTTCGCGCCGCTCGTGCCCGTCATGCTGCTGCTCACCAGCCCCGAGATGCTCCAGGTCAAGCACCTGGTCTGGGTGCTGCCCAGCATCGCCTACACCACCCTGGTCTTCCCGATGTGGCACAAGGCGCCGTACCGGCTGGAGGCATGGTCGGCACGGATGATGTACGGCTGGGCGCATGTCTTCGCCATCTGGGACATCCTGCGCAAGCAGCGCATGGGCTGGCAGCCGACCGGCTCCAAGGGCGCGAAGAAGAACAAGACCCGCCGGTTCTGGCTCGGCATGTGGATCTGGAGCGGCGGAACCGCCGTGGTCTGGGTCGGCGCGGCCGTGTACCGGCTGTTCACCGGCTACCCGCCGGACTTCGCTCTCGTCCTGTCCTCCGGGCTGTTCTACGCACTGGTTGTCGCGCGAGCGCTCATCCAGCCCAAGGAACACCACTCGGCAGGTGAACCCGCATGATGCGCAGGACCGCCCTCCCGCTGGGCGCGGCGCTGATATCCCTGGCGGCGGTCGCCGGCTGCGGCGTGCTCGGCGACGACGGCCCCGCCGCGCAGGCCACCAAAGAACCGGCCGCCGGGTCCTCCTCGAAGGCACCGGAGGCGGAACTGCCGTACGACGTGAAACCCCTGCTGCACCCCGACAAGGAGTACTTCGGGGTGGCCCTGGACGGCGCGCCCAGCTCGCTGAAGCCGGTGGACGCCTTCGCCAGGACCGTCGGCAAGAAGCCCAACATGGTCGGCTCGTACTCGTCGTGGGGGGACGGCTTCAACGCCGTGGGCGCTCAGAAGGTCTTCGGTGACGGCGGCATGCTCTACGTGTCGTGGGAGCCGTTCAAGCCCGGACTCGGCAAGATCGCCGACGGCTCGCAGGACGCGTACATCAAGAAGTACGCGGACAGCGTGCGCAAGACGGACGTGCCCGTGGCGATCAGCTTCGGCCACGAGATGAACGGCCACTGGTACCCGTGGGGCACCAAGGACACCACCCCCGAGACCTTCGTGAAGGCGTGGCGGCACATCCACGACGTCTTCCAGGAGGTCGGCGCCACCAACGTGATCTGGGTGTGGAGCCCGAACGTCGTCAACCCGGTCCGTTCCGTGAAACTGAAGCCGTACTGGCCCGGTGACGCGTACGTCGACTGGGTCGGCATCGTCGGCTACTGGACCGAGACCGGCGCGCACACCTTCGACACCCTCTACGGCCCGACCCGCAGCCAGATCGACGCCTTCACCGACAAGCCGGTGCTGATCAGCGAGACCTCGGCCGAGCCCGGAGAGCGGCGGCGCGCCGACGTGCGCGCGCTGCTCGCGGGGGTGAAGGAGGACAAGGACGTCATCGGCTTCCTGTGGTTCAACATCTCCAAGCGGGCCGACTGGCGCATCGAGAGCAGCCCGCTCGCCCTGGCCGAGTTCAAGCGCCTCATCGCCGACGACGACTTCGGATTCGAGGTGCCGCGTTCATGACGACGCAGCAGCAGGACGGCAGTTGGTCGGAGCCCGGCCCGCAACAGGAGTGGCAGCAGCACTACCCGCCCTACACCGAGCAGCAGCCACAGGTCCACAGCGACCAGCAGGGCTACGGACAGCAGCAGACCTACGGTGATCAGCAGCTGTACGCCGGGCAGCCGTACATCCCGCAGCAGCCGACCCACCCGCAGGAGTACTACGCGCGTCCCTACTCGGGCGATTCCGACGCCGAGTACTACGTCCCCGAGTACACCGTCGTCCAACCCGAGCCGGAGCCGGAGCCGGGCTATGTGCTGCCCGAGGTCCCGGTGTCGGCGTGGTCGGTGGACACCGGCCGCTCGGCGTGGATCAGCCGGGGAGCCCTGCTCCTGATCCTTCTCGTGCAGGCCGGGCTGTCCTTCCGGCTCGACGGCAGCGCCTTCCCGCAGGAGGCGAAGTTCCTGATGTCCGACGGCGAACTGTCGGGGCTGGTCGCCCAGCTCGGCCTCGCCGGGGCCCGGGCGCTGAGCCTGGCGTGGGCGCTCGGAGCCACGGCACTGCTGTTCGGCGCCACCCGGCTGCTGTTCAACGCGCGGGCCGGTCTCGCGGCCGCCGCCATGTACTCCGTGCTGGAGTCGACCGCCTTCACCGGCCGGTACGCCTCCCTGCACTCCCTGTCGCTGTTCCTGCTCGCCGCCGCCCTGTGGCTGCTGGCCCGGACCCGGCAGTCCGGCCCCGCGGCCGTACTGCTCGCGGCACCCTTCGCAGCCCTCGCGCCGTTCGCCGCGTACTCGGCCGCCCTGTACCTGCCCACGCTGACCGTGCTCGCCGTACTGACCGCCTACCGCTTCCGCGGCGCCGGCGCCTTCGTGCGGGGCGCGCTGTTCGCGGTGGTCACCGGCGCTCTGTGCTTCGTCGGCGTCCAGCTCGCGGGAATGCCGAGCGGCTGGAACGTCCAGAGCAGGGACAGTGCCGTCGAGCTGCTCAAGGAGAGCGCTCAGTGGGGCGGGGTCGTCCTGCTCGTCGCGGTGATCGGTGCCATCGGCTTCATCCGGCGGGCCCGGATGGGCGAGATGCCGTGGGCCGAGGGCAGCGCGCCGGGCGCGGTCCGGCGGTCCCTGCTGGGCCTGACGATGTGCGCCACCGCCCTGCTCGCTCCGCTCTACCAGGCCTGGCTGGGCAACGGCAGCTCGCTGTACGTCCACGTCGGCTTCGGACTGCTCTTCGCGGTGCCGATGGCGGGCCTCGGCGTCTCACGGATGATGGGCGCGCACTTCCGGTACCCGCAGATCGGCATCATGATCTACGTCGCCGCCCTGGTCATCGGCATGGCCCAGACCGGGGGGCTGTACCGGCCGCCGGACTCGGCCGCCATGATCAGCTCCCTGCGCGAGATCGTGGACACCAAGGGCGCGTACCTGACGGACGACCCGGAGATCTCCGCCTACTACCTCCGGGCGGACACGAAGCCCGCCCAGTGGCACCGGGCCGGGCAGGGCACGGCTCTGACGGCCGAGGTGAAGAAGGGCTCCTACGACGCGATCGTGCTGCGGGCCTCCTCCGTCCCCGAGGCGCTGCGCGGCAACACCGACTACCGGCTGCGCGCCGTGCTGCGGCCCTCCGACAAGGACGGCGGACAGGAGCCGTACCGGATCTGGGTGAAGCGATGACGGCGTACACACCACCGGTCGACGAAACGACCGCCCAGGAACCCGAGGACGATGCGCCCTCCGATCACCGCCGGTCCGCCGACGGTGCCGGCAGGGGCTCGGCGTGGCTCGTCTTTCTGCTGCCGGCGCTGGCCGCGGCCGCCTGCGTGGTGCCGGGGCTCGGCGGGCGCCAGCTGTGGCGCGACGAGCACGCGACCTGGTGGGCGTCCACGATCTCGTGGCACGACCTCGGACGGCTGATCGGCAGCATCGACGTCGTGATCGCGCCCTACTACGCGGTCATGCACCTGTGGATCGACGTGGCCGGGGACTCGGCGGCGATGCTGCGGCTGCCGGAGGCGCTCGCCATGGCGGTCTCGGCCGGGCTGGTCGGGCTGCTGGGGCGCCGGATGTTCGCGGTGCGCACCGGCGTGCTGGCCGGACTGCTGTTCGCGGTGGTGCCGATGATCACCCGGTACGGCCAGGAGGCCCGGCCCTACGCCTTCGCGACGATGTTCGCGCTGCTGGCCACGCTGTGGCTCATCCGGGCGCTGGACCGGCCGAGCCTGCGCAACTGGGCGCTGTACGGGCTCGCCATCGCGGCCACGGGATTCAGCCACCTGGTGGCCATGGCGGTGCTCGCCGGGCATGTGTGGCTCGTCTTCCTGGCCAAGAAGCGCGGCGACCGCATCGCCCACTACGCGTTCGCCGGCGCGGCCATGCTGGGACTGTCCATCACCTTCCCGATGGTGGCGCAGGGCACCGGGCAGAGCGGCCAGATCGCCTGGAACGTCACCACGACCAAGGACCTGACCCAGTTCCCGGACACCCTGTTCGGCTCGTGGATCACCGGCGGAGCCGTGATGGCCCTCGGCGTGGTCGGCCTGCTGCTGGCCGGGCGGTACTCGGTGCTGCTCGCCGCCTGGGCCGTGCTGCCGCCGGTGCTCACCTTCGTGACCGCCAACCAGTTGCACCTCTTCCTGCCGCGGTACCTGCTGTTCACCATCCCGGCCTGGACGCTGCTGGTGGCCGCCGTGCTCACCCGGCTCGTCGGCAGGCTCGACCCGGACGCCCGACGGGGGACCGGCGCCCAGGTGCTGAGCGGGCTGCTGGTCGCGGTGGTGGCGGCCGGATACGCCTTCGTGGCGTGGCCGGCCATCGGCGACGCCAAGAAGGACCTGCCGACGGAACCGGACTTCCGGGCCGCGGCGAACGTCGTCGCGGCGGGTGAGAAGTCCGGTGACGGGATGATCTTCAACGGCGGGATGTCGGAGCGCCGGGCCATGGCGTACGAACTGCGGGACCGCAAGGCCCCCAAGGACGTGCTCATGGAGTACACCCCGCAGCAGAACGGGTCCTACGGTGCCACCGAGTGCCGCAAGCCGGCGAGCTGCCTCAAGGGCACCGACCGGCTGTGGCTGGTCTCCACCATCAGCGACGGGCGACCGCTGCTCACCGGCATGAACGAGAAGACCTCGGCGGCGATCGAGAAGTCCTTCAAGGCCGGTCGCACGGTGAAGCTGAACCACATCGTGGTGCAAGTTCTCGAGCGCAAGTAGCGGCCGACACGGAGTTGTGAAGGAGGCCGCTGGATGCGGCTCACAGTCATCGGCACCGGCTATCTCGGTGCCACCCACGCCGCCTGCATGGCGGAGCTGGGACACGAGGTGCTCGGGGTCGACGTGGACCCCGACAAGGTAGCCGCGCTCCAGGCGGGGCAGGTGCCGTTCCACGAACCGGGACTGCCGGAGCTGATCGCGAAGCACACGGTGAGCGGACGGCTCCGGTTCACCACCGACTACGCGGCGGCCGGCGCCTTCGGCGAGGTGCACTTCGTGTGTGTGGGCACCCCGCAAAGCAAGGGCTCCGAGGGCGCCGACCTGACCTACGTCGACGCGGCCTTCGCGGCGATCGCCGGGCACGCGGTCGAGGGGGCGCTGCTGGTCGGCAAGTCGACCGTGCCGGTGGGCACGGCGGAGCGGCTGGCGGCCGCGCACGAGCGGGTGGAGGTGGCCTGGAACCCGGAGTTCCTGCGCGAGGGCTTCGCCGTGGAGGACACACTCCGGCCGGACCGGCTGGTGTTCGGGGTGCGGTCTTCGCACGCGGAAACGATCCTCCGCCAGGTGTACGCCCCCGTCCTCGACGCCGGCACCCCGCTGGTCACCGCCGACTTCCCGACCGCCGAGCTGGTCAAGACGGCCGCCAACGCGTTCCTCGCCACCAAGATCTCCTTCATCAACGCGATGGCCGAGGTCTGCGAGGCCGCGGGCGGCGATGTAGAGGTCCTCGCCGAGGCGATCGGCCACGACGACCGGATCGGCAGGAAGTTTCTGCGCGCCGGCATCGGCTTCGGCGGCGGCTGTCTGCCCAAGGACATCCGGGCCTTCGCGCACCGCGCCGGGGAACTGGGGGTCTCGCTGGACTTCCTGCGGGAGGTCGACGCGATCAACATGCGCCGCCGCGACAAGCTTGTCGACGTGGCGCGCGAGCTGTGCGGGGGTTCGGTCCTGGGGGCCCGGATCGCCGTGCTCGGAGCGGCCTTCAAGCCCGACTCCGACGACATCCGTGACTCGCCCGCGCTGAACGTGGCCGCCCGGCTGCGTCTCGACGGTGCCGATGTCACGGTGTACGACCCCGAGGCGCTGGACAACGCCCGCAAGGCGTTCCCGCTCCTCGGCTACGCGCTGTCGGCCGAGGAGGCACTGGAAGGTGCCGATCTCGTGCTGCATCTCACCGAGTGGCCGCAGTTCCGGGAGATCGACCCGGAGCGGGCCGCGCGACTGGTGGCCCGCGCACGGATCGTGGACGGCCGGGGGGCGCTCGACGGGGAGCGCTGGGCCGCGGCGGGTTGGCACTTCCGGGCGCTGGGCAGACCCGCGCTCGCTGGGGAGAGGCCCGTTCAGGGCCTCTGGGGAGGGAAGAGAACGACATGACGAGCCTCGACAGATACCCGGACGTACGGGTCACGGTCGTGATGCCGACGTACAACGAGGCGGCGAACCTGCCCCGGATGGCCGAGCTGGTGCTCGGTCTGGACATCGACGGGCTGCATCTGAAGATCGTCGACGACTCCAGCCCGGACGGGACCGGCCGGATCGCCGAGGAGCTCGCCGAGAAGTACAACGCCGACCAGCCTGCCGGGCGGCGCCGGATGAGCGTGCTGCACCGGACCGAGAAGGACGGGCTCGGGCGTGCCTATGTCGCCGGCATGAGTGCCGCTCTGGACGAGGGCGCCGACTACGTGATCCAGATGGACGCCGACGGCAGCCACCCGGTGGAAGCGGTCCCACGGATGCTCGGTACGGCCGTGGCGTCCGGCGTCGGCCTGGTCGTCGGCAGCCGGTACGTCGAGGGCGGCTCGCTGGACGAGGAGTGGGGCAGGCACCGTGTCCTGCTGTCGCGATTCGCCAACCGGTACGCCCGGACCGTGCTCGGCACCAAGATCCGGGACATCACCGCCGGCTTCAACCTTTGGTCGGCGGCCACCCTGCGGGACATCGACCTCGCGACCCTGGACAGCGCCGGCTACAGCTTCCAGGTCGAGCTGAAGTTCAAGGCCGTCCGGGCCGGGCACAGCGCCGTGGAGATCCCGATCCGCTTCGAGGAGCGCACCGAGGGCGTCTCCAAGATGAGCCTCTCGACGCAGATCGAGTCGGCGGTGATGCCGGTACGGCTGCGACTGCGCAACCGACGGGGCTGAACGGGACGGTGAGCAGCGGACGTCACGCGCTTCCCTCCAGATTCGGGAAGCTGTACCGCGAGATCGCGAAGTTCGGCATGGTCGGTGCGTCGGGCTTCGTGGTCAACCTCGCGGTCTTCAACCTCATCAGGACCGTCACGGAGTGGCAGACCGTCCGGGCGAGCGTCCTGGCCACGGTCGTGGCCATCCTGAGCAACTACCTCGGCCTGCGGTACTTCGCCTACCGCAACCGGGACCAGGAGGACCGCAACAGCCGCAGGAAGGAGCTGACCCTCTTCCTGCTGTTCAGCGCGATCGGACTGGTCATCGAGAACTCGGTTCTCTATGCCACGACCTACGGGTTCGGCTGGGACGGCACGCTCGCCACCAACGTCAGCAAGTTCCTCGGCATCGGTGTGGCGACTCTCTTCCGCTTCTGGTCCTACCGCACCTGGGTCTTCAGGGCGGCCGGGAGCCGGCCGGCGGCCGACAGCCCGCCGGAACCCGTCGTGCCGTATCCCGAGCCCGTCCTGAGCGGCTCCTGGGAGCGGACCTGAACCGCGAGCGGACCTGAAGGAACCGGACCCGGCGCGCCTCGGCGCGCCGGGTCACTCGCTCGCAGCCGTGGAAGCCTGAGCCTCGCCGCGCCGGTGGATCTGGCGGAAGGTGAACTCGGCCAGGTTGTCGCCGATGCTGAAGACCGCGGTGTCCTTCTCCGTGACGTTCTTGCCGCTGGCGAAGCCGGCGATGGTGAAGTACGCGTAGCGGCCGTAGGAATTCGAGGTCGTGCGGCAGATCGCGGAGTTGCAGAAGGGCTTGACCGCGCCGCCCGAGAGCGACTTGACGATGTCCTTCTTGGTGTTGACCTGGCTCTTCGCCTTGGTCGCCTGGGCCTCGGTGTCGAAGACGGCCACGCCGACCGTCACCGAGACGCCGTCCTTGGTGTAGCTGACGCGCATGAACTGGGTGCAGCTGTTGCCGGTGAGGATCTTGCCGAGGCCGGCCTGGACGTTGTCGCCCGCCGCGCAGTTCTTCGTGTCGGAGGTCGTGCCCTTCTTGTACACGGTCGAGCCCATGGTCAGCTGGGTGCCCGGGAAGAGGATCCGGGCGCTGAGCGGGGCCGTGTCCTTGGCCTTGCTGGCGATGAAGTCCTTCGGGTCCAGCGGTGGCGGGGCGCTGGTCGGCGCGAACGACGGGGCGGTCCCGGTCGCGCTGGGGATCGCGGCGGCCGACAGCGAGGACGTCGGCTTGTTCGCCTCGTCGTCACCGCCGTCCGCCGACACCACGGCCATCGCCACCGCGGTGCCTATCGCGACCGTGGCGAGCGCGCCGCCCACGATGAAGAACAGCCGACGCCGTCTGTTGCGGATCTCGGAGGCCTCGGCGAGCGCGGCCCAGTCCGGAGTCTGCTCGCCCCCGCCGCTGCTCCACGGCTGCTGTGACTGCGGTTTCCAGGGATCCCACTGGGACGGGGGTCCCCCCTGCTGCCCAAAGCTCATGGGGCGCATCTTAGACGGGGGACGGGAGGTGCTGTCGGGCCTGTGGACACTGGCCTCGGGACCTTTCCGGCACCGGTGCACATCTCGGCCGCAGAGGCTTCCCGAGGGCCTCGTTTTGACCCGTCCGTGCGACCCCGGGTATCCTGCATCTTCGTTGTGTATTGGCTCGCTCGTTCTCACGCGAGAGGCCTTTACCTAGGTTCCCTGGAGCAGTTACCAGTGGGCGGCATACGGGCAGTGCCCCGGCCATTGTCGTCCCCAGCTGCACGATCGCTTCAGTGATGCCATGTCTCAGCACCCATCCACTGAAGAAGAAGGCTGCGAAGTGCGTACGTACAGCCCCAAGCCCGGCGATGTGACTCGCCAGTGGCACGTCATTGACGCTCAGGACGTCGTCCTGGGTCGTCTGGCTACCACTGCCGCGAACCTCCTCCGTGGCAAGCACAAGCCGACCTATGCCCCGCACATGGACATGGGCGACTTCGTCATCATCATCAACGCCGACAAGGTGCACCTGTCCGGCAACAAGCGGACCCAGAAGATGGCGTACCGCCACTCCGGCTACCCGGGTGGTCTGCGCTCCGTCCGCTACGACGAGCTCCTCGCGAAGAACCCCGAGAAGGCCATCGAGAAGGCCGTCAAGGGCATGATCCCCAAGAACAGCCTGGGCCGTCAGATGCTCACCAAGCTGAAGGTCTACTCGGGCGACCAGCACCCGCACGCTGCCCAGCAGCCGGTGCCGTTCGAGATCACCCAGGTCGCGCAGTAAGTCCGGCCACCCCCTAAGACTGAAGAGAATCTGAGGAGAATCGTGGCCGAGACCACCGTCGAGACGCCCGTCGAGGGCGAAGAGATCGTCGACATCGACAGCTACACCACCGAGTCCGAGGTCCCCGTCGAGGGCGAGTACACCTCGGAGTCGATGGCGTCCCGCTTCGGCGACCCGCAGCCGGCCGCCGGCCTGGGTCGTCGCAAGAACGCCATCGCCCGCGTCCGGATCGTCCCGGGCACCGGCAAGTGGAAGATCAACGGTCGCACCCTTGAGGACTACTTCCCCAACAAGGTGCACCAGCAGGAAGTCAACGAGCCCTTCAAGGTGCTCGAGCTCGAGGGCCGCTACGACGTCATCGCCCGCATCGCGGGTGGCGGCGTCTCCGGTCAGGCCGGTGCGCTCCGTCTCGGTGTCGCCCGCGCGCTGAACGAGGCCGACGTGGACAACAACCGCGGCGCCCTGAAGAAGGCCGGCTTCCTCCGCCGCGACGACCGTGCGGTCGAGCGCAAGAAGGCCGGTCTCAAGAAGGCCCGCAAGGCCCCGCAGTACAGCAAGCGTTAATCTTCGCTGCCTGTTCTGCTCGTACCTGCTCGTTCCTGCGAGTCAGCAGTACGTCCGTTCGCCCCGGCGGCACGTCACAGTGCCGCCGGGGCGTTCGTTTATCACAGCCTCAGGCGTATAACGGCACAAGACGCTCAAAGGCTCATGTGATCGGATGATCTCCGTAACTGACGCTTCCTCAGGAGGACAAGTGGGACGACTCTTCGGCACGGACGGCGTGCGCGGTGTCGCCAACGCGGATCTGACGGCCGAGATGGCGCTCGGTCTCTCCGTCGCGGCGGCGCACGTGCTGGCCGAGGCGGGTACGTTCCAGGGCCACCGGCCGACGGCCGTGGTCGGACGGGACCCGCGTGCGTCCGGGGAGTTCCTGGAGGCTGCCGTGGTCGCGGGCCTCGCGAGCGCCGGCGTGGACGTCCTGCGCGTCGGAGTGCTGCCCACGCCCGCGGTGGCGTATCTCACCGGCGTGCTCGGCGCCGACCTCGGCGTCATGCTCTCCGCCAGCCACAACGCCATGCCCGACAACGGCATCAAGTTCCTCGCGCGCGGCGGGCACAAGCTCGACGACGAGCTGGAGGAGCGCATCGAGGCCGTCTACGAGGAACACAAGGGTGGTGAGCCCTGGGAGCGGCCGACCGGCGGTGGCGTCGGCCGGGTCCGCGAGTACACCGAGGGCTTCGACAAGTACGTGGCCCACCTGATCGCCGTACTGCCGAACCGCCTCGACGGGCTGAAGATCGTCCTCGACGAGGCGCACGGCGCTGCCGCCCGGGTGTCGCCGGAGGCCTTCTCCCGGGCCGGCGCCGAGGTGATCACCATCGGTGCCCAGCCGGACGGGCTCAACATCAACGACGGCTGCGGCTCCACGCATCTCGACCTGTTGAAGGCCGCGGTCGTCGACCACGGGGCCGATTTCGGCATCGCGCACGACGGGGACGCGGACCGCTGCCTGGCCGTCGACCACACCGGTGAGGAGGTGGACGGCGACCAGATCATGGCCGTGCTCGCGCTGGCGATGAGAGACCGGTCGGCGCTGCGGTCCGACACCGTGGTCGCGACGGTCATGTCGAACCTGGGGTTCAAACTGGCGCTGGAGCGGGAGGGGCTTCGGCTCGTCCAGACCGCCGTCGGGGACCGGTATGTGCTCGAGGAGATGAAGGAGCACGGGTACGCCCTCGGTGGCGAGCAGTCCGGGCACGTCATCATCCTGGATCACGCCACGACCGGGGACGGGACGCTGACCGGGCTGATGCTGGCGGCGCGCGTCGCGGAGAGCGGACGGTCGCTGAAGGAGCTTGCCTCCGTGATGGAGCGGCTGCCGCAGGTGCTGATCAACGTCCCTGATGTGGATCGGTCCCGGGTCGCCACGTCCGGGGAGCTGGCCGCGGCGGTGGCTGAGGCCGAGGGTGAACTCGGGGCCACCGGGCGGGTGTTGCTGCGGCCGTCCGGTACCGAGCCGTTGGTGCGGGTGATGGTCGAGGCGGCGGACATCGATCAGGCCCGATCGGTGGCCGGGCGGCTGGCGGACGCGGTGAAGTCGGCGCTGGGCTGATTTCTGGGTGCCGGGTGGGGCCTGTGCGTCAGGTGCGTTTGCGCCAGGCCCACTTCTGGAGCAGCAGGGTCACCGTTCCCGCCAGGATGATGCCCAGGAGGTTCAGGAGGAGTTGTTCCGTCGATCCCCAGGTCTGTTCGGTGTCGCCGTAGCTGAGGGCCACCGCCGCGTTGGCGGCCGCAGGGACCGTGGTGACCGAGATGGCCACACCCACCAGGGCACCGGACTTCGCCGAGGTCAGGGAGAGGGTGCCGGCGGCGCCGGCCAGGACGGCGACGATGAAGGAGAAGGCGTCGGGGGCGTAGACGAAGCCGGTCTGGGGGCGGTCGGCCTCCAGCTGGTCCTTGCTGAACAGGTCCAGCGCGTCCATGAAGAGGCTGAAGCCCACCGTCACCACCATGGCCACGGCGAAGCCCACCAGGAGCGCGATCAGTGAGCGCAGGGCCAGGCGGGGGGCGCGCTGCACTATCGAGGTGGAGATGCCGGCGAGCGGGCCGAACTCCGGGCCCACGGCCATCGCGCCCACGATGAGGACCGCGTTGTCGAGCACCACACCGCAGGCCGCGATCATCGTGGCCAGGGTGATGAAGGCGAGGTAGGTGGCCGAGAGCGTCGACTCCTCGTGCGTGGCTTCCGTCAGGTGCTCCCACAGGACCGCGTCCGCCCCTTCGCCGGGAGCCTCCGCCTCGGCCTTGTCGGCGCGTTTCGACAGGGACAGGTCGATGTTCTCGACCGCGATGGAGCCGGTGTTGTCGAGGCCCAACCCCTGGAGTTCGGTGAGGAGTTCGTCGCCCGCCTCGCGGGCCACGTCGCACATCACGACATCGCCCGCCGGGTTGCGGGCGGCGCCCGGCACCACGACGAGGTGGGTGGTGCCGACCGTCTTCTCGATCAGTCGGACCACGTCGTCGGTCTGGTCGGCCGGGGTGATCAGACGCAGATGCAGCATGACGCCTTTCTAACAGGCGCGGGTTCTCAGAGCTTGCGGAGGCTGAGTTTGCGCACCTTGTGGTCCTGTCCCTTGCGGATGACGAGGGTGGCGCGGCCGCGGGTGGGGGCGATGTTCTCCACCAGGTTGGGCTTGTTGATGGTGCGCCACAGGGTGCGGGCGTAGTCGACGGCCTCCTCCTCGGAGACCTGGGTGTACTTCCTGAAGTACGAGTCCGGGTTCTGGAAGGCGGTCTGGCGCAGCTTCTTGAACCGGCTGAGGTACCAGCGCTCGATGTCCTCGGCGCTCGCGTCGACGTACACGCTGAAGTCGAAGTAGTCGGCGAGACCGACGCGGGTGCGGCCGTCCGTGCCGGGGAGGGCGGGCTGCAGGACGTTGAGGCCCTCGACGATCAGGATGTCGGGGCGGCGCACGGTGAGCCGCTGGTCCGGGACGATGTCGTAGATCAGGTGGGAGTAGACGGGGGCGGTGACCTCGTCCTTGCCCGCCTTGATGTCGGCGACGAAACGGGTCAGCGCCCGGCGGTCGTACGACTCCGGGAAGCCCTTGCGCGACATGAGCCCGCGGGCCTCCAGCTCCTTGGTCGGCAGCAGGAAGCCGTCGGTGGTGACCAGCTCCACGCGCGGGTGCTCGGGCCAACGGGACAGGAGGGCCTGGAGGAGTCGGGCCACGGTCGACTTCCCCACGGCGACGGAGCCCGCGACGCCTATGACGAACGGGGTGCCGGACTGTGAGCCCTGTTCGCCGAGGAAGGTGTTCAGGGCGCCCCTGAGGCCGTCCGTGGCGCCGACGTAGAGATTCAGCAGCCGGGACAGCGGGAGGTAGATGTCCCGCACCTCGTCGAGGTCGATGACGTCACCGAGGCCGCGCAGCTTCTCGACCTCTTCGGCGTTCAGCGGGAGGGGCGTCTTCTCGCGCAGCGCACTCCACTCTGAGCGGGTGAGATCGACGTAAGGAGTCGCCTCCGGCTTGTGCCGGTGGGCGCTCCGGGGCATCGGGGAGACCGGAGAGATCACAGTCCATTGTTAACGGAGTTTGAACGGGGTGGGGGGTGGGGTGGGTCACGTCGGGCTGTGAGGGACCACATCATCATGATCATGTCACTTGATCGCCTGCTCCGCCGCGGGTCAGCTCAGGTTCTGCCGGCACTCCGTGAGGGCGAACTCGCCGCAGCTGTCCGCGATCTTCTCCATGAGCCCGCCGTCAGGCACGCCCGGGTTCCAGGCGAGGACGGGGTACTCGCTGTCCTCGTCGGGCTGGGAGGTGGGGATCTTGGTGCCCGACTTCCAGTGCAGCTTGCCGTAGGCGTCGAAGTGCATCGCATCCGTGACCTCGGCGATCGGCCCGTCCTGAGTCTGCAGCGTGTGGTGGAGGTTCATGGGCTTGTCCACGAAGAGGAACGTCGCGACGTCAAAGGCGGCCCAGCCGCACCCCCCTTGGTGACCCTTTCCGTCTGGGGATCGACCGGTTGCGTTCCGAGGAACAGGGTCTCCCACTCCGGGCATCCGGCCTGCGTGGCGGGCAGGTCCAGGGCCGTGCAGAGGTAGACGTCGATCTCGACCTTGTGACGTTGCAGTTGTGGCGGAAGGGGATGGCTCGTTCTCGCCGGTGCCGAGATATCCGGATTCGGGCACGAAGTGCCGTGATCCGGCGCCTCTCGCACCCTAGGCTGCCGCGCATGTGCGGAATCGTGGGATACGTGGGGTCGCAGTCGGCGCTCGATGTCGTGATGGCCGGGCTGAAGCGGCTGGAGTACCGGGGGTACGACTCGGCAGGGGTCGCCGTGCTGGCGGACGGTGGGCTGGCGGCGGCGAAGAAGGCCGGGAAGCTGGTCAATCTGGAGAAGGAGCTGGTGGACCGGCCGTTGCCGACCGGGCTGACCGGCATCGGGCACACGCGGTGGGCCACGCACGGCGGGCCGACGGACGTCAACGCGCATCCTCATCTGGACAACGCGGGCCGGGTGTCGGTCGTCCACAACGGGATCATCGAGAACTTCGCCGTGCTGCGGGCCGAGTTGGAGGAGCGGGGGCACGAGCTCGCCTCCGAGACGGACACGGAGGTGGTGGCGCATCTGCTCGCCGAGGAGTTCTCCGCGACCGCCGACCTCGCGGAGGCCATGCGGCTGGTGTGCCGGCGGCTGGAGGGGGCGTTCACGCTGGTGGCGGTCCACGCGGACGAGCCGGACGTCGTCGTGGGCGCGCGCCGGAACTCGCCGCTGGTGGTGGGCGTGGGGGACGGGGAGGCGTTTCTGGCGTCGGACGTGGCGGCCTTCATCGCCCACACCCGCTCCGCGATCGAGCTCGGCCAGGACCAGGTCGTGGAGCTGCGCAGGGACGGCGTGACCGTCACCGGCTTCGACGGCCGCCCCGCCGACGTCCGCTCGTTCCACATCGACTGGGACGCCTCCGCCGCCGAGAAGGGCGGTTACGACTACTTCATGCTCAAGGAGATCGCCGAGCAGCCGAAGGCGGTCGCCGACACCCTGCTCGGCCGTATCGACGGGGCCGGTTCCCTCACGCTGGACGAGGTCCGGATCTCCGCCGGTGAGCTGCGGGAGGTCGACAAGGTCGTCATCGTGGCGTGCGGTACGGCCTTCCACGCGGGGATGATCGCCAAGTACGCCATCGAGCACTGGACCCGTATCCCCTGCGAGGTGGAGCTGGCGAGCGAGTTCCGCTACCGGGACCCGATCCTCGGACCGCGCTCCCTCGTGATCGCGATCTCCCAGTCCGGGGAGACCATGGACACGCTCATGGCGCTACGGCACGCCCGCGAACAGGGCTCCAAGGTCCTGGCGATCTGCAACACCAACGGGTCGACGATCCCCCGCGAGTCGGACGCCGTGCTGTACACGCACGCGGGGCCCGAGGTCGCCGTGGCGTCTACGAAGGCGTTCCTGACGCAGCTCGTGGCGTGTTACCTGGTGGCGCTGTACCTGGGGCAGGTGCGCGGCACCAAGTGGGGCGACGAGATCTCCGCCGTCATCCGGGACCTGTCGCACATCTCCGGTGAGGTCGAGCGAGTGCTGGAGACGATGGAGCCGGTGCGGGCGCTGGCGCGGTCACTGGCCGGCAAGAACACCGTGCTGTTCCTCGGGCGACACGTCGGTTATCCGGTCGCGCTGGAGGGCGCGCTGAAGCTCAAGGAACTCGCCTACATGCACGCCGAGGGCTTCGCGGCTGGGGAGTTGAAGCACGGGCCGATCGCGCTGATCGAGGAGGACCTGCCCGTGGTCGTGGTCGTGCCGTCGCCTCGGGGGCGGTCGGTGATCCACGACAAGATCGTGTCCAACATCCAGGAGATCCGGGCCCGGGGGGCGCGGACGATCGTGATCGCGGAGGAGGGGGACGAGGCGGTGGTGCCGTACGCCGACCACCTGATCCGGATCCCTGCCACGCCGACGCTGCTGCAGCCGCTGGTGGCGACCGTGCCGCTGCAGGTGTTCGCGTGTGAGCTGGCGACCGCCCGGGGCAACGAGGTGGACCAGCCCAGGAACCTGGCGAAGTCGGTCACTGTGGAGTAGCCGGCTGCCCGGTCCGGTACAGGTTGCGGGCGGCGCGGATCAGCAGGAACTCCAGCGCGAATCCGGCGACCGCGGCGAGTCCCAGCGGGGACGAGTCCTTGATCCCGTTGACGACAAGGGCGACGAGGAGGACGGGCCACAGCGTGGCCAGCGCGGTCACGAGGAGGAAGTGGCCCGTCACGCGTCCGGCCGGCTCCCGGCCTTCGGGCTGCTTGCGCCCGTCGGTCGGGGTCCGCGGGGCCGGGGCCGTTCCTTCGCGCGGCTGCGGTATCTCCGCCGCAGGACGGGCGGGCAGGGGGACGACCGCGGCCGCGGGAACGGCCTTGTCCAGTACGGCGATCCGCTCGGCCGTGACGTCCCCGTACAGGGTCGGCTCCACGGCCACCTGGAATCCGTCGAGCCCGGTCAGGCTCCGGGCCCCGTCGGGGCGGGTGGTCATCGCGGCGCAGGCGTCGTACCGCACGGTGACCAGGCCGCCCGGCGTCGACAGCGTCACGCCCGCCTCCCCGATGATCAGCGTGACGTCGTCGTCCTCCAGGGACGGGTGCAGGGTGCCGGAGACCCCGGACGCCGAGAAGTGCGGGGCGTGGGTGAGGCCCGCCCAGTCGGCGCCCCGGGCCGGTACCTGGAGCAGGCCGCCGTCCCAGGCCTCGCGGGCGACCGCGCGCAGATCTTCCACGTCGACCGCCTCCAGGTCCTCCCTGAGCTGCCCGGGACTCTGTATCCGGTGGCCGGTCAACAGACTGAGCGCGTACGACGGCAGCAGGGTCGCGCCGAGGTCGGGGACGTCGTAGCGCTTGAGCAACTTGCCGCGCGCGGAGTCCAGTTCGGCCTGCTCGATCCGGCCCGCGCGCAGCCTGGCGAAGGCGTCGACGAACCCGCCGACCGCCGCGTCCTGCTTCTGCGGCAGCGCGTCGGCGTACGCGGTGATGGTGGCGAAGTCGGCGTCGCGCGAGGAGTAGTCGGCCTCCGCCGAGTAGGAGTAGCCGCCCTTCTGGCGCAGGTCCTGGAACAGCGCGCGGCCCAGCACCTCGGCGAACACGGCGGCAGCGGTGGAGCGGCGCACGACGGAGGTGAAGACGAGGTGACCGTCCTCGCCGCGGAGATAGGCGGGCGTGACGGGGAGCGCGCTGGACGGGGCCGGGGTGGGGAAGCGGCGGCCGGCGGGCAGGGTGAGGTCCAGGCCGGCCGGAACACGGTCCGCGGTGAGGAACAGTGCGGCGTTGTCCCGGGTGAAGCGGGTCTCGGCCCAGTGGCGCACCTGGTCGGCCGTCAGGCTCCGGGTGCCGAGTTCGTCGTAGCTGGACAGGCCGTAGCCCTGGGCGCCGTAACGCCACAGCGGCATCAGGGACAGGGGGCCTTTCCCGCGGCTGCCCGCCTCCGTGCGCAGGATCTCCTTCTCCGTCTCCAGCCGCTCCATCGGGAGATCACGCAGGGCCGCGCAGACGCTGTTGAGGTACGTGACGACCTCGTCCTCGTCGCCCGTGACGTGGAAGAGGGTGTAGGTGTCGGCGGTGGCGCCGTTGTAGTGCAGGTCGGACAGGCCCAGGTGGTACAGGGCGAGGTGTTCGACGAGGTGGGTGATGCCGGAGGTGGGCAGGGTCTCGTCGGCGTGGCCCACCCGGAAGGCGAGACCGGCGGTGATCTCGCCGGGGCGTGGGGCGAAGAGGGTGGGGACGCCGTGGACGGTGGTGTGGCGGACGAGGCCGTCGAGGGCGTCGAGTTCCGGGGCGGTCGGGTGCTCGTGCGTGGTCATGTCGGGTGTCGTCTCCCTCAGAGCGTCGCCGACGCGGCGGTGCGGTACTCCGTGAACCGGGTCTTCCAGTCGGGCACGTTCCGCCAGAAGGACTCGGACACCGTGTCGCCCAGGGCGGCGAAGTGCCGGGCGGCGTCGCCGAGATGGCCGCCGAGGGAGAAGGCCAGGGCGAAGGTGCTGTGGCTGTCGGTCCAGTGCCAGTCGCGGTGGTGGTCGGGGTGCAGGACGGAGACGCGGGCGGCGTGGCGCAGTTCGTCGCGGACGGATGGGTCCCGTAGGTACTCCGCCGCCTCGGCACCTTCCAGATCGCTGAAGTGCTCGACGTGGGCCTGGGCGACCAGGACGCCGCCGTGCGATCCCTCCGGCGCGGCGTTCGCGCACTCCTGCGCGAAGGCGTGCGCGGCCTCCCACGAACCGCCCCACTCGGGGCAGAGCTGCTTCAGCAGGTGCGACTGCGCGCGGAAGCGGTGGGGGTGGTGCGGGTGGTGCTCCGCCAGCCGGTCGTAGCGGCGCCGGGCCTCGGACTGCCCCAGCTCCAGCCCGCGGGCGGTCGTCAGCCGGGCGGTCCACGCGGGGGCGTACGACGGCTGCTCCGCGCACACCTCGATCAGTAGCCGTTCCGCCTTGCGCAGCCAGTCATGGAACAGCTCGGCCTGGTCCCACGAGACGTCCTCGGCGCGACCGCGGCCGCGGGCACGCCGGCCGAGGTGGATGTACCGCTCGGCGAGGAGGGTGCGGGGGAGTGGGTCTGCGGGCTGGGCCTTCGCCGCCTTCTCCAGGAACCACTCGGTCCGGTCGACGCCGGCGAGGAGCGCTGCCGCGAAGGAGACGTCGGCGGGGGAGGTGATCTCCGCGAAGAACGCCTGCGTGGCCGCCCAGTCCCCGTCCCACGCCGCGGTGCGGAGCGGGGCGAGTTCGGGCACGGCGTCGAACGGGTCGGTCACCAGCGGTCTTGTCCCGTCGACAGTACTTTCGCCCATACGACGGTCCCCCTGGCCTTGTCGATACGCGGTGCTGCGCAGGCTAGCAGGAGGGGTTACGCGGGGTTACTGAGTTATGAGGGTGCTCTTGAGGGCGTCGAGGAAGGCGGAGAAGGGGGTGGGCGGGAAGGTGAGGGTGGCGGTGTTGGGGGTCTTGGAGTCGCGGATGGATATGTCACGCGAACGGTGATGTGATCCGCTTCGGAGCGTTCCGCGAGGTGGGCGAGTTGTGCCTGCGAGGAGGCACGGTTGCCGAGTTGGATCTGTTGGGGGAGGCGCGGAGGAGGGGAGGGGACTGGCGTTGGTCAAGGCCTGCGCCGGCCTGTGGGGGTGGCAGCCGCTGTCCAGGAACGGCAGCCGGGGAAAGCTCGTGTGGTGTGACCTGGTCGCGGCCTGAAGGGTGCCTTCAGATGTGCGACTCGGGAGGGAAGCCGGTCCAGCGCAGTTCTGCGGGCAGGTGCCGCATGTCGTTGGAGACGAGGACGGAGGCTGCTCGACCGGGCGCGTAACGGATGACCGTGAGCGCCGCATTGGCGTGGTTGAGGCTGAGCCAGCGCCACATCGGGGCACACATGGCGTCCCGGACGAGCCAGGCGACGAGGAAGTTGTGGGTGACGACCAGCTCATGTCGGTCCTGCCCGGCATCCGCGGGTCCGGTGAACAGGTCGAGGGCCTGGCGGGCCAGCGCGGCGCCCTGCTCCCGCTCGTCGTCGGTGGTGTCGGCGAGGAAGCGAAGGTAGTGGTCCGCTGATTCGGGGGGGGAGTTCGTGCCTGGGGGGAACGTACGGCACGTAGTCGCCGGCGACTTCCGAGACGAGCAGGGGGACGTTCTTCAGTTGGCCGTGGATCAGGTGGGCGGTCTGTGCCGCCCGCGGTAGTGGTCCGTGATGAACGGCCGTGAAGGGGATGTCCCGGAGGCGGCGGCCGAGCAGTGTGGCCTGCTCTCGGCCGGCCCGGGTCAGCCCGCTCTCGTCCGGCGTAGCCTCGCCGTGCCGGACGAGGTAGAGGTAACGGGTGGCTGTGCCGGTCGTCTCAAGCTTCACGGTGAGCGGTCTCCTCGACCTGTACTTCTGGCGTGATCATGGTCACTTTGACCCGGGGAAAGCATGTGAGGCCCTTGTGGGCTGCGTAAAGAACGCTTAAAACACTCCTTGCTCTTGGTTCATGAACATGGGGGGTCCCGTGCGTCCGGCACGTCCACTTGGTGTCGCTGCCGCCTTCGGGTCGGCCACTGTACTGACCGTCCTGTGCCTGGGCGGATGCTCGGCCGCCCCCTCGGGTGCGGACCGTTCGCAGGCGAATTCGGCGTCCCCGACGGCTGAGGCCCTCAGGGTCAAGCCCTCGGCGGCCCCCTCCCTCAGCGCATCCCCCTCCACGTCTCCGACGCCTTCGACGTCCCCCTCGTCCACGCCGACACGGCGGGCGCAGACTTCCTCGCCCCAGGTGGGTGGGTCAGGGGGGTCGACCCGCACCGGCGGTTCCGGTGAGTCCGGTACGACCGGGAACGGTTCGGGTGGCGGATCCGGCACCATCCCCCAGAACCCCAACCGGGGCCCGACGCCTCCCCCCGCACCGCCCCGGCCGACCCCCACGCCGGAGTGGACCTCGGGTGCCTGGCAGCCCGGCGATCCCGTGGAGACGACCGCTGCGGTGATGACGCCCGGGCGTGGTTGACCTGCGAGGGGAACATTTCGCCGCGGCCCAGGGGATCCTGTCCGTGCTGGAGGTGTGCGGCATCCTCGTGACGGAGAGTGTGCGCGAGCGCATCACCCGATGTGCCGAGGCGGATCGTAGAGTGCCCGGATGAGCATCATCGGGGTCGGTATCGACGTAGCCGAGATCGAGCGGTTCGCGGCGTCGCTGGAGCGTACGCCGGGGATGGCCCGGCGGCTGTTCCTGGACAGTGAGCTGATGCTGCCCAGCGGGGAGCGGCGGGGCGTCGCCTCGCTCGCCGCCCGGTTCGCCGCGAAGGAGGCCCTGGCCAAGGTGCTCGGGGCGCCGGCCGGACTGCACTGGACCGATGCCGAGGTGTATGTGGAGGACAGCGGGCAGCCCCGGCTGCGGGTGACCGGGACCGTGGCCGCCCGAGCCGCCGAACTGGGTGTGCGGTCGTGGCATGTGTCGCTCAGTCACGACGCGGGGGTCGCGTCGGCGGTGGTGATCGCGGAGGGGTGACCTCCGAGAGGCCGGATCGACAACTTCGAACGCGCCGAGCCCGGTTCGGCGTGGTTCCACCACGCCGCGCTCGGGGCGCCGGATTCGTCCGCGAACAAGCGGGCACCTTGAACTCCATGACGCCTGTGGTCCCAGCGGCATGTGAACGGTGAGGGACGGCGCCGGAAAGGTGCATCGATGGACGACGCGATAAGAGAGGCGCGAACCTTTTCCACGGTCTTGATGACCGGGGGGACATGCGCGTGCATTGCAGCAATCGTCACCGGCGATGTGGTGCCGACCATCCTCGGAGTCATCGCCGCGGTCTGCGGAGTGGTTCTGGCTGTGTTCGTCTTCCTGACACATCGGCAAACTCGGCAGAGACACGAATGACACTTGCTGCGCTCATGCCGGACCGCACCCGGTATGAGGAGGGGCGATGGGGGGAGACTCGGACCCATGCGTACTGCGTACAACGTGGAGACGGTCAGGGCCGCCGAGCGGGAGTTGATGGCACGGCTTCCGGAGGGCGCGCTGATGCAGCGGGCGGCGGCCGGGCTCGCCGCGGCCTGCGCGGACCTGCTGGGGCGGGTGTACGGCCGCAGGGTCGTGCTGCTCGTCGGGAGCGGGGACAACGGCGGGGACGCCCTCTATGCGGGGGCCCGCCTGGCGCGCCGGGGCGCCGGAGTCGCCGCCGTGCTGCTCGCGCCCGAACGCGCTCACTCCGGAGGCCTTGCCGCGCTGCGGCGGGCCGGGGGTCGGGCCGTCGGGGTCGACGGGCGGGCCGTGGGGGACGAAGGGCCTGCCAGGGGGACGCATGGCGCCGAGCGGCTGATCGAGGACGCCGACCTCGTCCTCGACGGGATCGTCGGTATCGGCGGCAAGGGCGGCTTGCGACCCGACGCGGCCCGGCTGGCCGAGGTGGCCGAGAGGTCTCGGCCCGCCATCGTCGCCGTGGACCTGCCGAGTGGGGTCGACGCCGACACCGGGGAGGTGCGCGGCGCGGCCGTGCGGGCCGACCTGACCGTCACGTTCGGGACGCACAAGCCGGGGCTGCTGGTCGATCCCGCGCGGGAGTACGCCGGGTCGGTGCGGCTCGTCGACATCGGGCTCGCCCTCCCGGAGGAGGCCGAACTGGAGGCGCTGCAACACTCCGACGTACGGCGGCTGTTGCCCGTGCCCACCGGGGAGAGCGACAAGTACCGGCGAGGCGTCGTCGGGATCGCAGCCGGGTCCGCACGGTATCCGGGAGCCGCCGTGCTCGCCGTGTACGGGGCGCTGCGGGGCGGCGCCGGGGCCGTGCGGTACGTCGGGCCCGCCGCGGAGGCCGTGATCGCCCGCTTCCCCGAGACGCTCGTCTCCGACCGGGGGCCGAAGCGGGCCGGGCGGGTGCAGGCGTGGGTCGTCGGGCCGGGGGCCGGGGACGACGCGTCGGCCGTCGTGGAGGTGCTGGCCTCGGACGTGCCGGTGCTCATCGACGCGGACGGGCTGCGGCTCGCCGACCGGGACGCCGTACGCGCGCGTACCGCGCCGACGCTCATGACCCCGCACGCCGGGGAGGCCGCCGCGCTCCTCGGGGTGCCGCGCGAGGAGGTCGAGGGGGCCCGGCTGGCCTCGGCGCGGGAACTCGCCGGGCGCTACGAGGCGACCGTGCTGCTCAAGGGGTCGACCACGCTGGTCGCCGACGCCGGTGGCGGTGCCGTACGCGTGAACCCGACCGGGACGGCGTGGCTGGCCACCGCCGGAAGCGGGGACGTCCTGTCCGGCCTCGCGGGGTCGCTGCTCGCGTCCGGGCTGAGCGCTCTGGACGCCGGCAGCGTCGGCGCGTATCTGCACGGCCTCGCCGGCCGGTTCGCGGCGGACGGCGCGCCGGTGGGGGCGCATGACGTGGCGGAGGCGGTGCCGGCGGCCTGGAGGGACGTGACGGACTCGTGACGCCCGGCAAGAACGCATGATGACCGGGCGGCGTGAGAACGCGCGACCACCGTCCGGCAAACGGACGAGCGGCCGCCAACTAGTACCTGATGGGACCAATACCGGTCGGTCGAATATGCGGAGCCGAAAGGGCGATGTTTCGCTGGCCGCATGGATGAGCCAAATATACGCGGCACCACCCGGCGTGAATTGCTGGGAGGAGCGGCAGTCGTTCTGGGGAGTCCCGTTCTCGGTTTCCGCGAGGACCACCCGGAACCATTAGAGCAAGAGCCCGGCGGGAACTGCGGCAGCGACTACGACGAGGAGTACGAGGAGCTGCTGGCGGCCGCCGAGGATGTCGAGGTCAGCGACCGCTTCCTCGCATCGGCGAAGTGGAGTCGCCCCATCCGGAAGCGGGCCAGGGTGACCATGCGGTACGGCGTGCGGGGAAACTGGCTGGTCGGATACCACACCGGAGTGGATCTTGCCGTGCCCACGGGGACCCCGGTTTACGCGGTGGGCACCGGCGTCGTCGTCCTGGCCAGCTGGTCGGGGTCGTACGGAAAGGCCGTGACGCTCAAGATGAGCGATTCCCGGTACGTCGTCTACGGCCACCTCTCGCGCATCTCGGTCGCGCGCGGCGCCAAGGTCAAGGCCGGCACCCGGCTCGGGAGCAGCGGCGCCACCGGGCGCGCCACCGGCCCGCACCTGCACTTCGAGGTGCGCGCCCGGCGCCCGTACGGCTCCGACATCGACCCGGTGAAGTACCTGGCCCGGCACGGTCTGCGCCTCTGACACACGCGTGACGCGCGCGCGTGAGTGCGTCCCGGGACGCACTCATCGGCGGTGTCAGTCGCCTCTGAGACACTGGGGGCGCCATGAACGAGACAGCAACCGCCCCGACCGCACCGCTGCGCGCCCGCGCCGAGATCGACCTGGCCGCGCTGCGGGCCAATGTGCGGACCCTGCGCGCCCGCGCGTCGGGTGCCGCCGTCATGGCCGTGGTCAAGTCCGACGCGTACGGCCACGGCGCGGTGCCCTGCGCCCGCGCCGCGGTCGACGCGGGGGCGCAGTGGCTCGGGACCGCCACACCTGAGGAAGCCCTCGCGCTGCGCGAGGCGGGGCTGCCGGGGCGGATCATGTGCTGGCTGTGGACGCCCGGCGGCCCCTGGCGGGAGGCGATCGAGGCCGACCTCGACGTGTCCGTCAGCGGGATGTGGGCGCTGCGGGAGCTCGTCGCGGCGGCCCGCGAGGCCGGCGTCCCCGCGCGCGTGCAGCTCAAGGCCGACACCGGTCTCGGGCGGGGCGGCTGCCAGCCGGGCGCGGACTGGTCCGAGCTGGTCGCCGAGGCCCTGCGCGCGCAGTCCGAGGGGCTCCTGCGTGTCACCGGGCTCTGGTCGCACTTCGCCTGCGCCGACGAGCCCGGGCATCCCTCCATCACCGCCCAGCTCACCCTCTTCCGGGAGATGCTGGCGTACGCCGAGAGCCAGGGCGTGCGCCCCGAGGTGCGGCACATCGCCAACTCACCCGCCACGCTCACCCTTCCGGAGAGCCACTTCGACCTCGTCCGGACCGGCATCGCGGTCTACGGCATCTCGCCCAGCCCCGAGCTCGGTGACCCCGCCGACTTCGGACTGCGCCCGGTGATGACACTGTCGGCGTCGATCGCGCTGGTCAAGCGCGTTCCGGGCGGCCATGGCGTCAGTTACGGCCATCACTACGTCACCCCTGGTGAAACGACCCTCGGCCTGGTGCCCGTCGGCTACGCGGACGGCATCCCGCGCCACGCCTCCGGGACCGGCCCGGTGCTGGTCGACGGCAAGTGGCGTACGGTCGCCGGGCGGGTCGCCATGGACCAGTTCGTCGTGGACCTCGGCGGCGACGAGCCCCCCGTCGGCACCCGGGCCGTGCTCTTCGGTCCAGGTGACCGGGGCGAGCCCACCGCCGAGGACTGGGCACAGGCCGCGGGCACCATCGCATACGAAATCGTGACCCGCATCGGAACGCGCGTTCCCCGCGTCTATGTGAACGAGGAACAAGCGGGGTAACCGCACAGTGCGCGTCAGAACATCGAGTGGTGCGACACCGGTATCACCCGACCCAGCGAACAGGAGCGGTACGTGAGCGAGAGCAGCGCGGAGGCCGTCGTCGAGGCCGCCGCCTCGGCGGCCCTCGCCTCCGCGACGGGGGCGGGCGCCGGCTGGCGCCGGGCGACCGGGATCGCCGGCGCCGCGATAGGCGTGATCGCCGCGGGCGCCGCGGCGGGGGTGGCCGTGGAGCGGCTCACCGTCGGACGCGGGATGCGGCAGCGGGCGAGGCTCGCCCTCGACTCCACCGGACCGTACGGCTCCCTGCGCGGCACCCCCGGCAAGGCGTACGCCGAAGACGGCACCGAGCTGTACTACGAGGTCGACGACGTCGACCCGGAGGCCGCGCCCGCGCTGTCGCCGCGCCGGCGCCGGCTGTTCGGGCGCAAGGCCCCCGCGCCCGTCACCGTCGTCTTCAGCCACGGCTACTGCCTCAGCCAGGACTCCTGGCACTTCCAGCGCGCGGCGCTCCGGGGTGTCGTACGGACCGTGCACTGGGACCAGCGCAGCCACGGACGGTCGGGGCGGGGTGTGCGGCAGGTGCAGGACGGGGTGCCGGTCGACATCGAGCAGCTCGGACAGGACCTGAAGGCCGTCATCGACGCTGCCGTGCCCGAGGGGCCGATCGTGCTCGTCGGGCACTCCATGGGCGGGATGACCGTCATGGCGCTGGCCGACCAGTACCCCGAACTCATTCGCGACCGGGTGGTCGCGGTCGCCCTGGTCGGCACGTCGTCCGGACGGCTCGGCGAGGTCAACTTCGGGCTGCCCGTCGCGGGCGTCAACGCCGTACGGCGGGTGCTGCCGGGCGTCCTCAAGGTGCTGGGGCAGCGCGCCGACCTGGTGGAGAAGGGGCGCCGGGCCACCGCCGACCTGTTCGCCGGGATCATCAAGCGGTACTCCTTCGCCTCCCGGGACGTCGATCCGGCCATCGTCCGGTTCGCCGAGCGGATGATCGAGGGCACCCCGATCGACGTAGTCGCCGAGTACTACCCGGCGTTCGACAACCACGACAAGACCGCCGCCCTCGTTCACTTCGCGGACAAGCCGGTGCTGGTGCTGGCCGGGGTGGGCGACATGGTCACGCCCAGCGAGCACAGCGAGGCCATCGCCTCGCTGCTGCCGGAGGCGGAGCTGGTGCTGGTCCCCGACGCCGGGCACCTGGTCATGCTGGAACACCCGGAAGTGGTCACCGACCGCCTCGCCGACCTGCTCACCCGCGCGGGTGCGGTGCCCGCAGGGGCTACCGTTGGCGGTTATGGAAGCAGTACCGCGCAACCCGGTTGAGACCGAGCTGACCGTCACATCCCCCGAGCAGATGCGCGAGCTGGGCCTGAAGCTCGCCAAGCTGCTGCGCGCCGGGGACCTCGTGATGCTCAGCGGGGAGCTCGGCGCGGGCAAGACGACGCTGACCCGCGGACTCGGTGAGGGGCTCGGGGTGCGGGGGGCCGTCACCTCGCCGACCTTCGTGATCGCCCGGGTGCATCCGTCCCTGGGGGACGGGCCGCCGCTCGTCCACGTCGACGCGTACCGCCTGGGCGGCGGGCTCGACGAGATGGAGGACCTCGATCTCGACGTCTCGCTGCCGGACTCGGTGATCGTCGTGGAGTGGGGCGAGGGCAAGGTCGAGGAACTGACCGACGACCGGCTCCAGGTGTGGATCCACCGAGCGGTCGGTGACACGACCGACGAGGTGCGGCACGTGACGCTGACGCCGGTCGGGGAGCGCTGGGCCGCTGCCGACCTCAGTGTCCTCACGGCCTGAGAGCCCCCGTACCCTCCCGCGGACATTTTCGGTGAACGTTCCGACAAACCGTCGGCAAGCTGTTGCACTCGACGTCTTGTGCGTGGTCACATGGTACCCAGCTCGTAGTTAGGTCTACCTAACCACGCCCGCCCCCGAACTTCAGGAGGCGTCCATGTCGGCCACCGAGAACCGGCCCCAACCACCGCCGTACGCGATCGTCGGCGGCATGTCCATGCGTGATCTGCTGGCGTCCTGCGCTGCGGCGGAGGCCGTCTCCACACCGCCGCGGCTGCCCGATCCGGGGACGGCGCGGGCCGCTGCCGCCGAGCGTCCGAAAGCGGCCTGACCGGCTCAGTGGATCACCGCGACCTTCGCGCCGATCGTCGCGAAGGCCCACATCGCGTCGCCGTCCTCGCGGGACTCCCGGATGCCGCCCGTCGGCACGGTGGTGACCGGCGTTCCGGGATCGCGCACGGCCGCGCTGAAGCCGATCGCCACCCCGTCGATGCTGGTGAAGCGGACCACGTGTTCGATGGGGATGCCGTCGGTGCCGGTCACGGAGTTCGAGCGGGAGGTGACCACGTAGACGCCGGGGGCCGGGTCGATGGTGCCGGGGAGGACCTGGAAGGTGCGGGTGACCTTGTCGCCGGCGTTGACCAGCCAGACGCGGTTGTCGTCCAGGGAGTACACGACGCGTTCGCCGGCGCCGGAGCCCGGCGGCGGGGCGGCCGGGTTCTGTCCGCCGCCGGGGGCCTTCGAGGTGACGGCCGCGGGAGTGCCACCCGTGTGTGCCCTGGTGGGGACCGTCGCGGAGGCCTGGTAGGCGAGGAAGCCGACCGTCGCGACGGCCGCTGTGGTGAGGGCGGTCACGAAAGCCGCGTTGCTGATTGCCACCGGTCACCTCTCGAGTACTTGGTCCTGATTTGTGGCGACCGTAGCAGCTCGTCGAGCGGGCGCCGTGCCGTCGTGGCTGGTCGCGCCCACGCGGCGACGCCGGTATCGGCCTGCGGCCACTCAGGCCCTCCCGGAGCCGTAGGCTGTTTGCGTGCTCTTGCTCGCTCTGGATACCGCCACCCCCGCCGTGACCGTCGCCCTGCATGACGGGCGGGACGTCGTCGCCTCGTTCAGCCAGGTGGACGCCCGCCGGCACGGGGAGCTGTTGCTGCCGGCCGTCGACCGGGTGCTCGCGGACGCGGGGGTGAAGCTGGACGCGGTCACCGGGATCGTCGTCGGAATCGGACCCGGGCCCTACACCGGGCTGCGCGTCGGGCTCATGACCGCCGACACCTTCGGGCTCGCGCTCGGCATCCCCGTGCACGGGATGTGCACCCTGGACGGACTCGCCTACGCGGCCGAACTCGACGAGGGCCCCTTCGTCGTGGCCACCGACGCGCGGCGCAAGGAGGTCTACTGGGCCACCTACGCCGACCCCCGCACCCGCGTCGGCGACCCCGCGGTCGACCGGCCCGCCGACATCGCCGAGCAGGTCGAGGGACTGCCCGCCGTCGGCGCCGGGGCGCTGCTCTACCCCGACACCTTCCCCGACGCCCGGGAGCCCGAGCACGTCACGGCAGCCGCGCTCGCCGCCCTCGCCGCCGAGCGGATCGAGGCCGGGGAGGAACTGCCCGCCCCGCGGCCGCTGTATCTGCGGCGGCCCGACGCGCAGGTCCCCAAGAACTACAAGGTGGTCACCCCCAAGTGACCACACCCGTGATTCCCGTTCTGCGTGAGATGCGCTGGTGGGACATCGACCCCGTCCTGGAGCTGGAGAAGGACCTCTTCCCGGAGGACGCCTGGTCCCGGGGCATGTTCTGGTCCGAGCTCGCGCACTCCCGGGGGCCCGAGGCCACCCGGCGGTACGTGGTGGCCGAGGCGGGCGGGCGGATCGTGGGGTACGCCGGGCTCGCCTCCGCCGGTACTGCCTCCGACAGCGACTCCGCCGCGGGGGCCGACATCCAGACGATCGCCGTCGCCCGCGACCACTGGGGCACCGGACTCGGGGCCACGCTGCTGACCGAGCTGCTGCGGGCCGCTACCGCCTTCGAGTGCGCCGAAGTGATGCTGGAGTGCCGGATCGACAACATCCGCGCCCAGAAGCTCTACGAGCGCTTCGGCTTCGAGGCCATCGGGTTCCGGCGCGGCTACTACCAGCCGGGCAACGTGGACGCCCTGGTCATGCGACTGACCGACCCTTCAACATCCGTACGAGGAACCGAGATCAATGGCTGACGAACCGCTTGTCCTGGGCATCGAGACCTCCTGTGACGAGACCGGCGTCGGCATCGTCCGGGGGACCACCCTGCTGGCCGACGCCATCGCGTCCAGCGTCGACGAGCACGCCCGGTTCGGCGGAGTGGTGCCGGAGGTCGCGAGCAGGGCGCATCTGGAGGCCATGGTCCCCACCATCGACCGTGCGCTGAAGGAGGCGGGGGTGAGCGCCCGCGACCTCGACGGCATCGCCGTCACCGCCGGTCCCGGACTCGCCGGTGCCCTCCTCGTCGGGGTCTCCGCCGCGAAGGCGTACGCCTACGCCCTCGGCAAGCCCCTCTACGGCGTCAACCACCTCGCCTCCCACATCTGCGTCGACCAGCTGGAGCACGGGGCGCTGCCCGAGCCGACGATGGCGCTGCTGGTGTCCGGGGGCCACTCGTCCCTGCTGCTGTCCTCGGACATCACCTCCGACGTACGGCCGATGGGCGCGACCATCGACGACGCGGCCGGAGAGGCCTTCGACAAGATCGCCCGGGTGCTGAACCTCGGCTTCCCGGGCGGCCCGGTCATCGACCGGTACGCGCGCGAGGGCGACCCGTCGGCTATCGCGTTCCCGCGCGGGCTGACCGGGCCCCGCGACCCGGCGTACGACTTCTCGTTCTCCGGTCTGAAGACGGCGGTCGCCCGCTGGATCGAGGCCAAGCGGGCCGCGGGGGAGGAGGTGCCGGTGCGTGACGTGGCGGCCTCCTTCCAGGAGGCGGTGGTGGACGTGTTGACCCGCAAGGCCGTGCGGGCCTGCAAGGACGAGGGTGTCGACCACCTCATGATCGGCGGCGGCGTGGCCGCCAACTCCCGGCTGCGGGTCCTGGCCCAGGAGCGCTGCGAGGCGGCGGGCATCCGACTCCGGGTGCCCCGGCCCAAGCTGTGCACCGACAACGGCGCGATGGTCGCGGCGTTGGGCGCGGAGATGGTCGCACGCAACCGGTCCGCGTCGAGCTGGGACCTGTCGGCCGACTCCTCCCTCCCGGTGACCGACCCGCACGTGCCGGGCCATGACCACGTCCACGAGGTCAGCAAGGAGAACCTCTACTCGTGACGGTCGCGCTGATGTGGGAGGCCCGGGCGGTCGAGGGCCGCGGCGAGGAGCTGCTTGCCTGGGCCCGCCGACAGGAGCTTGCCGTACGGCCGTTGCGGCGCGAGACGTTCCGGGCGCCACAGGACCGCGTCCTCGTCATCACGTGGTGGGACGCGGCCTACGACGCCGAGCTGCCCGAACTTCCCGAGCCGGACACCGAGTTGGCGAGCAGGGCGGTGCACCGGTGGCGGTTCGAGTCCGTGGGTTGACCCCGGCTCCTACGACACCTCCGTCTCGCAGCGCAGCCGGCGGTCCGGCCCCAGCTCCCGTACCGGGCCCGTGAGGCGCAACAGCGCTGTGTGGCGGACCTCCGCGCTCGACGCCGCCAGCCGTAGCTCCAGGTCGCCCGGTTCGACGACTCGGCGGCCCGTGCGGTCGGTGAAGGCCGACAGGTCGGCGTGGAAGCGGAAGGTCACACGACGGGACTCGCCCGGCTCCAGCTCCAGCCGCCGATAGCCGATCAGCCGGACGTCCGGGCGGGTCACCGAGGCCACCGGGTCGTGCAGATACAGCTGCACGACCTCGGCGCCCGCCCGGCCCCCCGCGTTGCGCACGGTCAGCGAGACGTCGTACGTGCCGTCCGTGCCGATCTCCGCCGGTGCCCCGCCCGTGAAGTCCTCCCACCCGAACTCCGTGTAGGAACGCCCGTGCCCGAAGGCGTACAGCGGGGTCGGGTCCAGGTTGCTGACCCCGCCCGCGAGGCCCAGCGGCGGCTGGAGGTAGGTCCACGGCTGGCCGCCGGGCACCCGCGGCACGCTCACCGGGAGGCGGCCCGAGGGGTTGACCCGGCCCGACAGCACGCCCGCGACGGCCGGGCCGCCCTCCTCGCCGGGGAAGAAGGCCTGGACGACCGCGCCGAGCCTGCCGTCCCAGCGGCCGAGCGCGTAGGGGCGACCGGTCAGCAGGACCAGCACCACCGGGACGCCGGTCGCGACCAGCGAGTCCAGCAACTCACCCTGGACGCCCGGCAGTCGCAGATCCGTCACATCGCAGCCCTCGCCCGATGTGCCCCGGCCGAACAGGCCCGCCCGGTCGCCGAGTACCGCCACGCAGATGTCCGCCTCGGCCGCGCGGGCCACCGCCTCCTCGAAGCCGCCGGTGTCCGGGTCGTCGACCCCGCAGCCCTCGGTGAACGTCACCTTGGCGTCGGGGAGTTCGGCGCGCAGCGCCTGAAGGACCGTGGGGATCTCGATGCCCGTCGGGATGTCGGGGTGGTGGGTGAGCACATGCGAGGGGAAGGAGTAGCAGCCCAGCATGGCGAGGGCGTCCGCGGCCCGGGGGCCGACGACCGCGATCCGGGTGTCCGGGGCCAGCGGGAGCAGGCCGTCCGGGTTGTCGAGGAGGACCACCGACTCCTCGGCGAGGCGGCGGGCCAGGACGCGGTTCGCCGTCGAGTCGAGGTCGATCCGCTCGGTGGGTTCCGGGCTCCAGTCCTCGTCCAGCAGGCCCAGTTCGCACTTCTGGAGCAGGACCCGGCGGGCCGCGCGGTCGATCAGCGACTCGGGGACCTCGCCCGCGCGGACCGCCTCGATGAGTGGCTTGCCGTAGCACTTGAGGGTCGGCAGTTCGACGTCCAGGCCCGCCGCGAGCGCCGCGTGGGCCGCGGCCGCCTCGGTGCCGGCGATCCGGTGCTGGGTCTGCAGGAAGCCGACGCCGAAGTAGTCGGCGACCACCGTTCCGGTGAACCCCCACTCCTCGCGCAGCAGTTCGGTCAGCAGGCCGGGGTCGGCGGAGGCCGGGACGCCGTCGGTGTCGGTGTACGCGGCCATCACCGAGCGGGCCCCGCCCTCGCGCAGGGCGAACTCGAAGGGCGGCAGGGTGATGTCGGCGAACTCGCGCACGCCCGCGCGTACGGGGGCGAGGTTGCGGGCGCCGGCCGAGGACGCGTACCCGGCGAAGTGCTTGAGCGTGGCGACGATCCCGGCCGACTCCAGGCCGCGGACGTACGCCGCGCCGATCGTGCCCACCAGGTACGGGTCCTCGCCGATCGTCTCCTCGACCCGTCCCCAGCGCGGGTCGCGGACGACGTCCAGAACGGGGGCCAGGCCCTGGTGGACGCCGACCGCGCGCAGGTCGCGGCCGATGGCGCCGGCCATCTCCTCGACCAGTCCGGCGTCCCAGCTCGCACCCCAGGCCAGCGGGACCGGGTAGGCGGTGGCCTGCCAGGTGGTGAAGCCGGCCAGGCACTCCTCGTGGGCCAGCGCCGGGATGCCGAAGCGGCCGGCCCCGGCGATACGGCGCTGGGCGCGGGCCAGTGCCTGCGCGCCCAGCGCCGGGTCCACGGGGGCGGTGCCGAAGGGGCGGGTGAGCTGGCCCAGACCCCGGGTGATCAGCTCGTCCCAGTCGTAGTCGGCGGTCATCTCGCGCTGGAGCGGGGCGACTCCGTCCCCGTCCGTGCTGGCGCCCACCCACACGCCGTAGAGCTGGGCGGTCTTCTCCTCCAGGGTCATCCGGGAGAGGAGGTCGTCGACACGGGCGGAGGCGGTCAGGGCGGGGTCACGCCAGGGCGCGGTGGTCATGTAACTCCTGTCGGGCTCGACTGTCGGGTCGACGACCTCGCGAATGTTTCGATATTCAATCCGAATGTTTTGGGAACCTAGGGCCGTCAGGAGGGTTCGTCAAGAGGTCGCGCAGGGATACGATCGCCGCCATGACACCCCCGGAGCCCGCTGAAACCCGGACGACATCCCCCGCGGTGGGACGGTCGCAGCAGACCGCGACCCTCGCCGAGATCGCCCGGGAGGCCGGCGTCTCGGCGCCGACAGTTTCGAAGGTCCTCAACGGCCGGGCCGACGTAGCCCCCGCGACCCGCGCCCGCGTCGAGGACCTGCTGCGCGCGCACGGCTACCGGCGCCGGCGTGCCGAGGCGAGCCGTTCGCCCCTGATCGACCTGGTCTTCCACGAGCTGGAGAGCGCGTGGGCGATGGAGGTCATCCGGGGCGTGGAGAACGTGGCCCGCGACGCCGGGCTCAGTGTCGTGCTGAGCGAGAGCGCCGGGCGGCTGACACCCGGGCGCACCTGGGCCGACCAGGTCGCCGCCCGCCGCCCGCACGGAGTGGTCCTCGTGCTGTCCGGGCTCGACGAGTCCCAGCGCGCACTGCTGGGCAGCAGATCGATCCCGTTCGTGGTGATGGACCCGGCCGGCGATCCGGGCGCCGACGTGCCCTCCATCGGCGCGACCAACTGGCAGGGCGGGCTCGCCGCGACCCGGCACCTCGTCGAACTCGGGCACCGCAGGATCGGCGCGATCACCGGCCCCTCCCGCATGATGTGCAGCCGCGCCCGCGTCGACGGTTACCGGGCCGCCCTGGAGACCGCCGGGCTGCCCGTCGACCCCGAGCTGATCATGGCCGGCGACTTCCACCACGAGACCGGCTACCGCCAGGGCCTGGAACTGCTGCGCCGCCCGGACCGGCCCACCGCGGTCTTCGCCGGCAACGACCTCCAGGCGCTCGGTCTGTACGAGGCGGCCCGCGAGCTGGGACTGCGCATCCCCGAGGACCTGAGCGTGGTCGGGTTCGACGACCTGCCGGTGGCGCCCTGGGTGGGGCCGCCGCTGACGACCGTACGGCAGCCGCTGACCGAGATGGCCGAAGCCGCGGCCAAGCTGGTGCTCGACCTGGGGCGGGAGGGCGGGAGCCCGGCGGCGACCCGGGTGGAGCTGGCGACGAGCCTGGTGGTGCGCAGCAGTACGGCGCGCCGCGCCGGGCCGGAGCAGGGTGCCTAGGGGCCTCGCACACTCGCTCCTCCGAAGCCAATCGGTTGCCCGACCGAAACTTTCGACGAGGCGGGGAGCAAGCCAGTACGGTCGTGACGCTGGAATGAGAAGTCTGAGATTTTCCGAAGAAAGCCGTCCACGAGGCGTTCCTCGTAATAATTCGGACTTACGTTCCTCCCTGTGACCGGAGACGACGACGGACGACGAGTGGGCCGACGGCCGAGAGTGCTGAAGCTCGTCGGCCTCACCCTCGCGGGCGCGCTGGTCGCGGGATGCGCGGCGACGGGCTGGGCGTACTGGCACCTCAACAGCAACATCAAGAGCGTCGACATCGACAGCGCGCTCGGCGACGACCGCCCCGCCAAGGTGACTCCGACCCCGTCGGCCTCGCAGGAGGCACCGCTGCCCACCGAGGCCGTCAACATCCTGGTCCTCGGCTCCGACTCGCGCAGCGGCAAGGAGAACCAGGCGCTCGGCGGCGGCAGTAGCACCGGGGCCCGGTCCGACACCGCGATGGTCGTGCACATCGACGCGGGCCGCACCTCGGCCACCGTCGTCAGCATCCCGCGCGACACCCTCGTCACCCGCCCGTCCTGCCCGCTGCCCGACGGCGGCTCCACGGCGATGGCCTACGGCGCGATGTTCAACAGCGCCTACTCGGTGGGCGGCCCGGTGTGCGCGGTCAAGACCGTCGAGTCGATCACCGACGTTCGCATGGACCACTACATCGAGATCGACTTCTCCGGCTTCGCCAAGCTGGTGAACGCCCTAGGCGGGGTCACGGTGACCACGGACGAGGACATCGACGACGACGACAGCCACCTGCATCTCAAGGCCGGCACCCACCACCTGGACGGCAAGCAGGCCCTCGCGCTCGCCCGCACCCGGCACGGCATAGGCGACGGCAGCGACCTCGGCCGCATAGGCCTGCAGCAGAAACTGGTGAAGGCCCTGCTGGAGCAGATCTCCTCCACCAGCCTCCTGACCAGCCCCGCCAAGCTGTACTCCGTCGCCGACGCCGTCACCGGCAGCCTCACCACCGACACCGGCCTCGACTCCCTGAGCGAGCTGATGAGCCTCGGCGAGAGCCTGAAGGGCCTGTCGAGCGACGAGGTGAAGACGGTGACCATGCCGGTCGTGACCGCGCCCTCGGACCCCAACCGGGTGGTGGCGAAGGAACCGGCGGCGAGCGAGCTGTGGGAGTCCCTCCGCTGATGTCGTAGCAGGTCAGCGGGGTGGAAAAAATCTCCGAAGAAATTTGCGCGGTCTGTCGATCCCGGCCTGTCCCGATCGACGCACTGGTGAGAGGCCGGGAAGGACCGGGCCCCGCAACGACCGAGGAGTCACCATGCCGCGTTACCTGTCGATGGTCCAGATCGACGAGAAGACCGCCCCCGCCGAGGGCCCCAGCGACGCCCTGATGCAGCGCATGGGCGAGCTGATCGAGGAGATGACGAAGGCCGGGGTGCTGCTCGACACCGCCGGGCTGACTCCGACCGCGCAGGGCTCGCGGGTGCGGTGGGAGAACGGGCAGCTGTCGGTGACCGACGGGCCCTTCACCGAGGCGAAGGAGGTCGTCGGCGGGTACGCCATCGTCCAGGCCAAGGACATGGCCGAGGCGATCGAGTGGACCAAGCGCTTCCTGAAGGTGCACGAGGAGCACTGGACGGTCACCTGCGAGGTGCGGGAGATCATGGAGGGCTGAGCCCGCTTCCTTGGCCGTACGGCCGTACAGGTGTCGAATGGGGGCTGTGACCACCTCACAGCCCTCCCACACCGACGCCCGATCCTCCGTCGAGACCGTCTTCCGCATGGAGTCGCCGCGCATCATCGCCGGTGTCACCCGTGTCGTCCGGGACGTCGGCATCGCCGAGGAGCTCGCCCAGGACGCGCTGGTCGCCGCGCTGGAGCAGTGGCCGCGCGACGGCGTCCCCGACAACCCGGGCGCCTGGCTCATGGCCATCGCGCGGCGCAAGGCCGTGGACCTGGTCCGCCGCAGGGAGAACTACGCCCGCAAGCTGGCCGAGATCGGCCGGGACCTGCCGGAGACCGCCCCGCCGGAGGAGCCCGCCGACCCCGAGGACATCGACGACGACCTGCTCAGGCTCGTCTTCACCACCTGCCACCCGGTGCTGTCCGCCGAGGCCCGCACCGCCCTCACGCTGCGTCTGCTCGGCGGTCTGACCACCCCGGAGATCGCCCGCGCCTTCCTGGTCCCGGAGGCGACGGTCGCCCAGCGCATCGTGCGCGCCAAGCGGACCCTCGCCACGAAGAACATCGCCTTCGAGGTGCCCTACGGCCCCGACCGCGAGGCCCGTCTCGGCTCGGTCCTGGACGTCATCTACCTGATCTTCAACGAGGGATACGCGGCCACCGCCGGCGACGACCTGCTGCGCCCCTCCCTGTGCGAGGACGCCCTGCGCCTGGCCCGCCTGCTGTCCGCCCTCATGCCCAAGGAACCCGAAGTGCACGGCCTGGCGGCCCTGTTGGAGTTCCAGGCCTCCCGCACGGCCGCCCGCACCGGACCGCGCGGTGAGCCGGTCCTCCTCAGGGACCAGAACCGCAGCCGCTGGAACCGCATGCTCATCGCCCGCGGCATCAAGGCCCTGGGCCGCGCCGAGGCCACCTCCGCCGGGGCGCCCGGCCCGTACGTCCTCCAGGCCACCATCGCCGCCTGCCACGCGCACGCGTACTCCTACGAGGAGACCGACTGGCAGACCATCGCCACCCTCTACGCCCTGCTCGCCGCCCGCGCCCCCTCCCCGGTCGTCGAGCTCAACCGAGCCGTCGCGGTCTCCATGGCCGAGGGTCCTGGCCCGGCCCTGGAGATCGTCGACGCGCTCACCGACGAACCCGCTCTGCTCGACTACCACCTGCTGCCGAGCGTGCGCGGCGATCTCCTGGCCCGCCTCGGACGTACGACGAAGGCGCGGGCCGAGTTCGAACGGGCGGCCGCGCTGACCCGCAACGAACGGGAGCGGGAGCTGCTGCTGGCCAGAGCACGGGAGTGCGGTCAGTAGCGGTCGGAAACCCGTCGTCGAACGGCTGCTCATCGGCAAATTCGTTCCACTGGTGTCCCGTTGGCGGTCTAAACAACTTGAGACTGTTCACGCGCCGCCGTGAGCCCGAAGTACGTCTTCCTGGTCTCGTCCAGCAACGGCAAGAAGCTGCCCTCGTCGGTGAAGTCGTCGCCCTCGCCTACTCCGGCTCCTGGCGCGACGGTCTCTCCGCGGCCGCGGCGATGAACGTCTTCGGCCCCGTGCTGTGGACCTCACGCCCCGCCCTGTCGAAGGAGGTCTCGAGCTATCTGCTGCGCGAGTCCGCGAGCAGCGGGCAGGTCGCCTACACGCCGTACTACGACGGCAACGAGCCCGCGAGCACCCGGATGAGCAGCCAGGCCCTGCGCGCCGGTGCCGGCCCGTCCGCCGCGGCACGGCCGGGCCCGGTCGGCGCGGACCCGCACCTGGAGCCGTTCAGGACCGTCCTGCACCGGTGACGGCCCTCGCGGGGGCGCCGATCAGCATGGTCGGCGCCCCCGCGACCCGGGTCAGGAACACCGTCGCCGAGTGCGGCCCCTGCGGTTTGGGAAGGGCCTTGCGCCGCAACTCCTCCGGCTCGACGGCCGACCCCCGCTTCTTCACGGTCAGGATCCCGACCTTCCGCTCCCGCAACAGGGCCTTCAACTTCTTCACGTTGAACGGGAGTTGATCGGTGATCTCGTAGGCGGTGGCGTACGGCGTCGGAAGCAGGGAGTCCGACGTGACGTACGCGATGGTGGCGTCGACGAGTCCGCCCTCGACCTCCTGCGCCACCTCGGCGACCAGATGGGCCCGGATGACGGCGCCGTCGGGCTCGTACAAGTACCGCCCCACGGACCGGACTCCGGGATCGGGCAGCCCCCGGCCCAGCAGCGTCCGCGGGCCCGGCAGCAGCGTCGCCCGGACCGCCCCCGGCGCGGTGCCGAACCACAGCACCGCCTCCTTCACGTCCCCGCCGTCGGAGATCCACTCCGCCTCGGCCTGAGCCGGGACCGCCTCGTGCGGAATGCCGGGTGCGACCTTCAGCGCCGCGTGCGGGGCCCTCAGAGCCGCCTGCACGGCCCATGACAGGGGCGGCGAGTAGGCCTCGGGATCGAAGATGCGGCCCCGTCCGCCCCGCCGCGCGGGGTCCACGAACACGGCGTCGTACGAGGTCGTGTCGACCTCCGTGACGTCCGCCTCCCGTACGTCGATCAGCCCGGCGAGCCCCAGCGCGTCCGCGTTCGCCCGCGCGGCCGCCGCCGTGAGCGGGTCCCGGTCCACCGCGAGGACCCGGATCCCGGCGCGGGCCAGTGCGATCGCGTCGCCGCCGATCCCGCAGCACAGGTCCGCGACGGAGGTGACGCCCATCGACTTCAGCCGGAGGGCCCGGTAGGCCGCCACGCTCGCCCGCGTGGACTGCTCGACGCCGTTCGGCGTGAAGAACATCCGCTCCGCGTCCGCGGCCCCGAACTTCACCCCCGCCCGCTGCCGCAGCCGAGCCTGGCCGAGCGCCGCGGAGACCAGTTCGGCGGGGTGCGCACGGCGCAGCCGGGTGGCGACGGCGAGTTCGTCGGCGGGGGCGGTGCCGCGCACTTCGTCGAGGAGGGCACGGCCCTCGGGGGTGAGGAGGGGGGCGAGGTCGTTCACCGGGTCATTGTGGGCCAGTCGGTGGACGGTTCGCTTCCGAGCGGCGGTGTCAGCCCGGGGGCGACGCCGTGACCTGCGAGGATCCGGCGCCATGGGAACAGTAGGACAAAACTATAAAAATGGTGCGTTGGTGGCGTCGATCCGCGGCGGACTGGTCCTCCTTGCCATGGCCGCCCTGGTCCCCGGCTGCGCCCGCCCGGCCGGGACCGACGCAGGGGCGCGACGGCCCCTCCAGGCACCCCTGGCCCCCGCCGCCGACCTCCAGGCCGACAAGGCCGCCGCCCGGGCCGCCCGGCTCCGCGCCCAGCAGGCCCGGATCGCCGCCGCCAGGCGCTGGGGCCTGAAGGAGGTCCCGCTGACGGCCCCGCAGGCGCCCGTGACCAAGCCCCGCATCACCACCCGCCACGGCTTCGAGGTCGACGGCCACGAGGAGAAGGGGCTCCCGCCGGTCTTCACCACCGTCCCCACCGAGCAGAAGATCGTCTTCCTCACCATCGACGACGGCGCCGAGAAGGACCCCGCGTTCCTGCGGATGATGAGCGACCTGCGGATCCCGTACACCGCCTTCCTCAGCGACTACCTGATCAAGAACGACTACGGCTACTTCCGGAAGATGCGGGACGCGGGGGTCGTACTCGACAACCACACCCTCCACCACCCCTACCTGCCCGGGCTGTCGTACGCCCACCAGAGGCACGAGATCTGCGGGATGCAGGACGTCATGGAGAAGCGCTACGGCACGCGGCCCGCGCTCTTCCGGCCGCCCTACGGCAACTACAACGAGGACACCCTGCGCGCGGCCAGATCCTGCGGCATCAGGTACGCGCCGATCTGGAACGAAGAGGTCTTCGTCGACCACTGGGAGTACCGCGAGTGGGACCAGAAGATCCACCCCGGCGACATCGTGCTCAGTCACTTCCGGGGCCGGGAGGACTGGAAGGGCACGATGCCCGACATGGTCCGCCGCTTCCTGGACAAGGTCACGGCCGAGGGATACGCCGTCGCACGCCTCGAGGACTACCTGTGAGACCGCGGACCCTCATCGCCACCGGGCTGGCGGCCGTACTCCTCACCGGCTGCGCCCAGTCCGTCGACCCCATCGAGCGGCTGGGGAAGAAGGCGGCCCAGCGGGTGGGGTCGTACGGGCCGGCGCGGGCGGACGGACGGCCGTACCGCCACTGGGGCCTGCCCTCCCCGCTGCCGGCCGCCCCGCGGGTGCCGGCCCGCGCGCCGGGGGGCCGGGGCGGCCTGCCACCGGTCGTGCGGCGGGTCGGGACGTCCGACAAGGTCGTCTTCCTCACCTACGACGACGGCGCGGAGAAGGACCCGCGGTTCGTCGACCTGGTCCGTGAACTGCGGCTGCCCGTCAGCATGTTCCTCACGGACAGTGTCCTCGGCCCCGGGTACGGCCACTTCGCGCGCCTCCAGTCGGTCGGCGCGAGCATCCAGAACCACACCCTCGACCACCCCGCCCTGCGCGGGCTGCCGTACCCCGGCCAGCGCGCCGAGATCTGCGGACAGCAGGAGAAGGTGCGCTCCCGCTTCGGGATCCGGCCGCGGCTGTTCCGGCCGCCCTACGGCAGGTACGACCGCACGACCCTGCGCGCGGCGGCCGACTGCGGGCTCTCGGCGGTGGTGCTGTGGAGCGTGCCGCCGGAGGGGGAGACGCGGGGGCTGAGGGCGGGCGACATCGTGTCGGTGGCGTCGGGAGGGACGACGGGCCCGACCCTGACGGAACGCACGACGGCGGTGCTGCGGGAGGTGGAGCGGCGGGGACTGACCGTGGGGCGCCTGGAGGACTACCTCTAGGCAATCCAGCCTGTCCGGCGTGTGAGGACGAGGCCCTTCGGGTGCCGAAGCGGGGGTCTGGGGGCGCAGCCCCCGGGACGGCCGCCCCCACCCACCCGCACCCGAATTCCGCTCAGCCCGCGCGGCGAATTAGCAGTCCGCTTGACCGAGTGCTAATCACGGTCATAGTCTCGGGTCTGGCACTCCCCCCTGGAGAGTGCCAACACAGCGACGGGCAGGTCCGGCACCCGCGACGACGGATCCACCTGGTCGCCACCTCAGACAGTCAACCCCGTGATCTCCGAAGGGGGAGGTCGGATCGTGACGACCACCAGCTCCAAGGTTGCCATCAAGCCGCTCGAGGACCGCATTGTGGTCCAGCCGCTCGACGCCGAGCAGACCACCGCCTCTGGCCTGGTCATCCCGGACACCGCCAAGGAGAAGCCCCAGGAGGGCGTCGTCCTGGCCGTGGGCCCGGGCCGCTTCGAGAACGGCGAGCGTCTGCCGCTCGACGTCCAGACCGGTGACATCGTGCTGTACAGCAAGTACGGCGGCACCGAGGTGAAGTACAACGGCGAGGAGTACCTCGTCCTCTCGGCCCGCGACGTGCTCGCGATCATCGAGAAGTAATTCACCCCAGCATTTCTCTGAGCTGCGCCCCTGGCCCCCGCGACCACTAACAAGCCGGGCGCCCGGGGCGCAGTCTCTTTTCACCTAGATTTCCGAGAGGGCTCACGCTCCCATGGCGAAGATCCTGAAGTTCGACGAGGACGCCCGTCGCGCCCTCGAGCGCGGCGTCAACAAGCTTGCCGACACGGTCAAGGTGACGATCGGCCCCAAGGGCCGCAACGTCGTCATCGACAAGAAGTTCGGCGCTCCCACCATCACCAACGACGGTGTCACGATCGCCCGTGAGGTCGAGATCGAGGACCCGTACGAGAACCTCGGCGCCCAGCTGGTGAAGGAGGTGGCGACCAAGACCAACGACATCGCGGGTGACGGCACCACCACCGCCACCGTGCTGGCCCAGGCGCTGGTCCGCGAGGGCCTGAAGAACGTCGCCGCGGGTGCCTCCCCGGCCGCCCTGAAGAAGGGCATCGACGCTGCGGTGAAGGCCGTGTCCGAGGAGCTCCTCGCGACCGCCCGCCCGATCGACGAGAAGTCCGACATCGCCGCCGTCGCCGGTCTGTCCGCCCAGGACAGCCAGGTCGGCGAGCTCATCGCCGAGGCGATGGACAAGGTCGGCAAGGACGGTGTCATCACCGTCGAGGAGTCCAACACCTTCGGTCTGGAGCTGGACTTCACCGAGGGCATGGCCTTCGACAAGGGCTACCTGTCCCCGTACATGGTCTCCGACCAGGAGCGTATGGAGGCCGTCCTCGACGACCCGTACATCCTGATCAACCAGGGCAAGATCTCCTCGATCCAGGACCTGCTGCCCCTCCTCGAGAAGGTCATCCAGGCGGGCGCCTCCAAGCCGCTGCTGATCATCGCCGAGGACGTCGAGGGCGAGGCCCTGTCGACCCTGGTCGTCAACAAGATCCGCGGCACCTTCAACGCGGTCGCCGTCAAGGCCCCCGGCTTCGGTGACCGCCGCAAGGCGATGCTGCAGGACATGGCGACGCTGACCGGCGCCGAGGTCATCTCCGAGGAGGTCGGCCTCAAGCTCGACCAGGTCGGCCTCGAGGTGCTGGGCTCCGCCCGCCGTGTCACCGTCACCAAGGACGACACCACGATCGTCGACGGCGCCGGTGACTCCTCCGCCGTCCAGGGCCGCGTCGCCCAGATCAAGGCCGAGATCGAGAACACCGACTCCGACTGGGACCGCGAGAAGCTCCAGGAGCGCCTCGCGAAGCTGGCCGGCGGCGTGTGCGTGATCAAGGTCGGCGCCGCCACCGAGGTGGAGCTGAAGGAGAAGAAGCACCGTCTGGAGGACGCCATCTCCGCGACCCGCGCCGCGGTCGAGGAGGGCATCGTCTCCGGTGGTGGCTCCGCTCTGGTCCACGCCGCCAAGGTGCTCGAGGGCGGCCTCGGCAAGACCGGCGACGAGGCCACCGGTGTCTCCGTCGTCCGCAAGGCCGTCGTCGAGCCGCTGCGCTGGATCGCCGAGAACGCCGGCCTGGAGGGTTACGTCATCACCTCCAAGGTCGCCGAGCTCGACAAGGGCCAGGGCTTCAACGCCGCGACCGGCGAGTACGGCGACCTGGTCAAGGCCGGCGTCATCGACCCGGTCAAGGTCACCCGCTCCGCCCTGGAGAACGCCGCCTCCATCGCCTCCCTCCTGCTCACGACCGAGACCCTGGTCGTCGAGAAGAAGGAAGAGGAGGAGCCGGCCGCCGGTGGTCACAGCCACGGCCACTCCCACTGAGCCCACAGCTCCAAGGAGCCCCCGTTCCCTCTCCTTCCGGAGAGGGAACGGGGGCTTTCCCCTTCGCGGGCCTGGTCAGGGTCACCCGGTCACTGCCCGAGCACCCCCAGCTGTGTCATCAGCCCCGCCCGGTCGTACTGCCACCACCCCTCGCAGATCCGCCCGTCCCGGAACCGGTGCCAGGTGGTCCCGGTCATGGTGACGTTCTGCCCGCTCGCCGGGATGCCCAGGAACTCGCCGGTGTGCTTCCCGGCCCAGGTCCAGCGGGTGCACACCCGGTCGCCCTGGGCGATCTGGTCGTCCACCCGGAAGGTGAAGACGAAGGCCCGCCGCCACCCCTCGTACTCCTCGCGTGCCGCCGCGAGCCTCTGGTCCCCGGGATTGGCGGGATCATGATCGACGTAGTCGTCGGTGAACCGCTCGAACAGCTCCGCCGTCCCGGCCCGCCCGGCCTGCTCGAAGAACTCCCGCGCGACGCCCGGGTTCAGCTGCTCGTCCCGCACCACCTCCAGGTCGGTGAAGGTCGGCATCTCGTCGCACAGCGCGACCATGCCCTGGAAGATCCGCTCGGTCTCCGGCAGCCCCGAATTGCGCATCGCCTCCTCGTACGACGGGAACTCCACGATCTCGACGAAGTGCGACGCGTCGGACCGGTCCTTGCCGACCACCGCGTGCGTCGCGGTCCGCTTCCCCTTGGTCTGCTCGACCCAGGTGTCCATCAGCCGGTTCATCTCGTCGAATCGGCTGGTCTTGCAGTCGATGAGCTGTACGAAGGTCATCTCGACATCGCCTCCGGCCCCCCTGGGTCCGGTATCACGGCACCATTGTCCGCCCGTCGCTGTCAGGACGGCACGCGCTGGCGGAGACCGTCACTGCGGCCCGTACTTCCGCCCCGTCCTCGACGTGACCCCGCCCAGCAGCCCGCGCGGCGCCACCTTCACCAGTCCCATGAGGGCCTTGTAGCGCGGGTCCGGGATCGACAGCGTCCTGCCGCGGGCCAGGTCGGTGAGGGCCGCGGCGACCAGCTTGTCCGCGTCGAGCCACATCCAGCCGGGGATGTTGTCCGTGCCCATCCCGGCCCGCTGGTGGAACTCGGTCCGCACGAAACCCGGGCACAGGGCCATCAGCCGGACCCCGCTGCCCGCCAGGTCCCGCGCCGCGCCCTGGGTGAACTGCACGACCCACGCCTTGGAGGCGCCGTACGTCCCGCGCGGCACGAACGCGGCCACCGACGCCACGTTCACCACGCCTCCGCGCCCCCGCTCCCGCATCGCCTCCGACGCCGCCGACGTCAGTCGCAGCACCGCCTCGCAGTGCACCTTGAGCATCTTCAGCTCGTCGGCCATGGAGACGTCGAGATAGCGGCCCTTGTTGCCGAAGCCGGCGTTGTTGACGAGGAGGTCGACGGGTGACCTGCGGTCGGACAGGCGGGCGGCGACCGCCTCGATGCCGGGGTCCGTGGCGAGGTCGGCGGTGAGGACCTCGGCCTCGATGCCGTGCCGGTCGTGGAGCTCGGTCGCCTGGTCCTGGAGCCGCTTGGTGTCGCGGGCCACCAGCACGAGGTTGTGCCCGTCAGCCGCCAGCCGTCGTGCGAACGCGGCACCGATGCCCGCGGTCGATCCCGTAATCAATGCCGTTGTCATGGCGCAAGGTTAATGACCGGGACCGACAGCGTCCGCCTGCCCAGGGCCCGTCAGGAGCCGTACTTCTCCACATACTCGCGCGCCGACTTCCGCAGCTCCGGATGGAGTGCCTCGCCCGCCGCCAACAGCCGTGGCTGGAGCGGCCGTTCGGTGGTCATCGCCCGGAACGCCAGGGCGACCGTCACGTCGTGGTCCGGCCGGTGCACGATCTCGACCGGGTCCCCGGCGCGGATCTCGCCCGGCTGGATCACCCTCAGATACGCGCCCGGCGCCCCCTGCTGCGTGAACCGCTTCACCCAGCGCGGCTCGCCCATGTGGCCCTGGAAGGTGCCGCACGGTATCCGCGCGCTGGTGACCTCCAGCACCACCTCGCGCCCGATCCGCCAGCGCTCGCCGATCCGCGCGCCGGAGACGTCGATGCCCTCGGTGGTGAGGTTCTCCCCGAACGCGCCGTCGGCCAGCGTGCGGCCGAGCTCGTCCGCCCACTCGTCCAGGTCCTCGCGCGCCATCGCGTACACGGCCTGGTCGTCACCGCCGTGATGCTGCCTCTTGCACACCGCGTCCCCGGCGAGCCCGCTGCCGCCGATGCCCTTGGGCCCGGGCGCGGCCACCCGCACCGGCCCCTCGACCGGCCGCTTGTCGATACCGGTGACACCCTCCGGGTTGTCCGTGTACGTGACGGCCTTCTCGCTGCCCAGATTCACCGACAGAAGCTTCATGGCGGCACGGTAGGGGAGGACCACCCAAAGGTGCTACGCATTATTCGCCGTCATATCAAAGCGCGGCTTATCCTTGAGAAGTGATCGAGGCCCGACATCTCCGAGTCCTGCGTGCCGTCGCGTCCACCGGCTCCTTCTCCGCCGCCGGGCGCGAACTGGGCTGCACCCAGCCCGCCGTCAGTCAGCAGATGAAGGCCCTGGAGACGTCCGTCGGCACGCCGTTGCTCATCCGCAGCGGACGCGAGATGCGCCTGACCGAGGCGGGGCAGGCCCTGGTGCGCCACGCCGCCGGCATCCTGGCGGGGCTCACAGCGGCGGAGGAGGAGGTCGCCGCCATTGCCGGGCTGCGGGCCGGGCGCGTCCGGCTCGTCTCCTTCCCCAGCGGCAGCTCCACCCTCGTCCCCACCGCGCTCGCCGCCCTGCGCGCCGCTCACCCCGGCACCCGGGTCTCCCTGGAGGAGGCCGAACCCCCGCACTCCGTCGGCCTGCTGAGGGAGGGCGACTGCGACATCGCGCTCGCCTTCCGGTACGAGGGGGCCGTCGGGGGTGACGAGTGGGACGACCTCGTCGTGCGGCCCCTGCTGAGCGACCGGCTCGTCGCCCTCGTACCGGAGCGGCACCGGCTCGCGCGCGCGGGGTCCGTGGCCATCGGGGAGCTCGCCGGGGAGTCGTGGATCGCCGGATGCCCGCGCTGCCGAAGCCAGTTGGTCGAGGTGTGCGAGGGGGCCGGCTTCACGCCCCGCATCGACTTCGCCACCGACGACTACCCGGCCGTCGTCGGCCTGGTGGGCGCCGGCCTCGGCGTCGCCGTCCTGCCCCAGCTGGCCGTCGAGTCCGTACGGCCACGGGGTGCGCGCACGGTGGCGCTGGAACCGGCGGTCCGGCGGGAGATCGTCGCGCTCACCCTGCCCGACCTGGCGCAGGTGCCCGCGGTGGCGGCGACGCTGGAGCAGCTGGCCCGCGCTGCCGAGCGGTAGCCCCCCGGACACAGGGAAGGGCAGGCACGCGCGTGCCCTTCCAGGAGAAACGTTCCTTCAGTTGTTCGATGCGCCGCTCCCGACGGCTGACGCCGACACCAGCCGGTGCCGCGCCCGCCCCATGAGCTCCTCGCGCTCGTCCTCGGTCAGCCCGCCCCACACGCCGTACGGCTCTCTCACCGCCAGCGCGTGCGCCGCACACTGCGCGCGCACCGGGCACCTCATGCAGACCTCCTTGGCCGAGTTCTCGCGAGCGCTCCTCGCCGCACCGCGCTCGCCCTCCGGATGGAAGAAGAGCGAGCTGTCCACCCCGCGACAGGCGGCCAGGAGCTGCCAGTCCCACAGGTCCGCGTTCGGTCCGGGAAGGCGGGAGAAATCTGCCATTGCGTGACCCCTTGTAGCCGTTCTGGGCGGATACGGTGTCCACGACCGTACATCTACGATCTAAGGAGATGAAAATATGACTCATTGCGAATCTAGCCTCAGACACCAGGAAATGGGAAGAAAATGGTCTGAATGGGGCATGGGTTGTGATGAAACGTTGTGGGTCCGTCGTGCATGTCTGCACCGTGTCCGCGCCCTCACGTAGAGTGCCGAAGACAGTGCGCAGCCCCGTAACTCTTTCGGGTGACCGTCGTTGAGAGTGCGGAGGCGGTTGAAGCAAGAAGTGCTCGGGCAGGCGTCCGAGACGGTCGACCGCACAGGTGACGATTTCGTACCAGCCTGGAGGCTCAAGGTGACGTGCATCAGCTGCGGAGGGCGGCCATGACATCCGTCCTCGTCTGCGACGACTCCCCGCTTGCCCGAGAGGCGCTGCGCCGCGCGGTCGCGACCGTGCCCGGCGTCGAGCGCGTGACGACCGCGGCCAACGGCGAGGAAGTCCTCCGCCGCTGGGGCGCGGACCGTTCGGACCTGATTCTGATGGACGTACGCATGCCCGGTCTGGGCGGCGTCGAGACCGTGCGGCGGCTGCTGTCCGCGGACCCCGGTGCGCGCATCATCATGCTCACGGTCGCGGAGGACCTCGACGGGGTCGCTCTCGCGGTCGCCGCCGGTGCGCGCGGCTACCTCCACAAGGATGCCTCGCGCGCGGAGTTGCGCGCCACGGTGACGCAGGCGCTCGCCGACCCGACCTGGCGGCTCGCCCCGCGCCGGCTGCGGTCGGCGGAGATGGGCGCGGCGCCGACGCTCACCGCGCGTGAGATCCAGGTGCTCGAAGGGATGAGCCACGGGCGGTCCAACGCGGAGATCGGGCGCGAGCTGTTCCTGTCCGAGGACACCGTCAAGACGCACGCGCGGCGGTTGTTCAAGAAGCTCGGGGCTTCGGACCGGGCGCATGCTGTCGCTCTCGGATTCCGTTGGGGTCTGGTGCGCTGAGCGTTCCGCGTGAGGTCGTAGCAGGTCTGCGGGTTGTTCGTGGCTGGTCGCGCAGTTCCCCGCGCCCCTGACGGGGCGCGGTAGAGCCGTCCTTTCGACGCCCCGCTGCTTGTTTCGTGGCGGATGCCGCATCCTTGAGATGTGGAGTCTCTCGGGGACGATTCGGTCGAGCGGAAGGGGAGGGCGCAGGGTATGGGTTCCGGCGCACCTGCTCATAACGCTTCGGTGCACAACAACCAGCGCGATGTCACGGATCCAACGACGCCAGGGCACCATGGACCGATGCGTGACGACGAGGCGGCTCATCCCCATGGGGCGATCGGTGCGCTCGTCCACAGTGCCGTGGAAGGGGACGAGCAGGCCACGCACGACCTGCTCGCCCATGTCCACCCACTGGCCCTGCGCTACTGCCGCACCCGGCTGTCCCGTCTCCCGGGCGACGCCCGGCACTTCGTGGAGGACCTCGCGCAGGAGGTCTGCGTAGCCGTCCTCCTCGCCCTGCCGCGCTACCGCGACACCGGGCGCCCCTTCGAGGCGTTCGTGTTCGCCATCGCCGCGCACAAGGTCGCCGACCTGCAGCGCGCCGCGATGCGCCACCCCGGTTCCACGGCCGTCCCCTCGGACGAGATGCCCGAGCGGCCGGACGACTCGCTCGGCCCGGAGGAGCGGGCGCTGCTCAGCAGCGACGCCGAGTGGGCCAAGAAACTCCTGGCCAACCTCCCCGAGAACCAGCGCGAGCTGCTCCTGCTGCGCATCGCCGTGGGGTTGACGGCGGAGGAGACGGGTCAGATGTTGGGAATGTCACCCGGTGCGGTTCGTGTGGCCCAGCACCGGGCGCTGAGCAGACTGCGAGCGCTGGCCGAGCAGTAAGGCACGCGCTCCTGAACGGGCGAGGCGCCGGTTCCGTACGAACATACGAAGCCCGGAGCGGGGCCCAACCGTGGGTTCCATGGAATCCATGGAATTCGCCACCCTTGCTTCCCGTTAGCATGGACATCCGCACCGATCAAGGCCATTTGGGGAAGGTGTCATGACTGCAAACGTCGACGGAGTGCCCGACAAATTCGCGACGCTCGGGCTCACCTACGACGACGTGCTGCTGCTGCCGGGAGCGTCCGAGGTGCTCCCCAACGCGGTCGACACCTCGTCCCGCATCTCCCGCAACGTCCGGGTCAACATCCCGCTGCTCTCGGCCGCCATGGACAAGGTGACCGAGTCCCGCATGGCCATCGCCATGGCCCGCCTCGGCGGCGTCGGCGTGCTGCACCGCAACCTCTCCGTCGAGGACCAGGTGAACCAGGTCGACCTGGTCAAGCGGTCCGAGTCCGGCATGGTCACCGACCCGATCACCGTGCACCCGGAGGCGACCCTCGCCGAGGCCGACGCGCTGTGCGCCAAGTTCCGCATCAGCGGCGTCCCGGTCACCGACCCGGCCGGCAAGCTCCTCGGCATCGTCACCAACCGTGACATGGCCTTCGAGTCGGACCGCAGCCGTCAGGTGCGCGAGGTCATGACGCCGATGCCGCTGGTCACCGGCCAGGTCGGCATCTCCGGCACCGACGCCATGGAACTGCTGCGCCGCCACAAGATCGAGAAGCTTCCCCTCGTCGACGAGGCGGGCGTCCTCAAGGGCCTGATCACCGTCAAGGACTTCGTCAAGGCGGAGAAGTACCCGAACGCCGCCAAGGACTCCGAGGGCCGCCTGCTCGTCGGTGCCGCCGTCGGTGCCAGCCCCGAGGCCCTGGAGCGCGCCCAGGCGCTCGCCGCGGCCGGCGTGGACTTCCTGGTCGTCGACACCTCGCACGGCCACAACAGCAACGCCCTCAGCTGGATGGCGAAGATCAAGTCGAGCGTCGACGTCGACGTGATCGGCGGCAACGTCGCCACCCGCGACGGAGCCCAGGCGCTGATCGACGCCGGTGTCGACGGCATCAAGGTGGGCGTGGGCCCCGGCTCGATCTGCACCACCCGTGTGGTCGCCGGCATCGGCGTCCCGCAGGTCACCGCCATCTACGAGGCATCCCTCGCCGCCCGTCCCGCGGGCATCCCGCTGATCGGCGACGGCGGCCTGCAGTACTCCGGCGACATCGGCAAGGCGCTCGCCGCGGGCGCCGACACCGTGATGCTGGGCTCGTTGCTCGCGGGCTGCGAGGAGTCGCCGGGCGAGCTGCAGTTCATCAACGGCAAGCAGTTCAAGTCGTACCGCGGCATGGGCTCGCTCGGTGCCATGCAGTCCCGTGGCCAGGGCAAGTCGTACTCGAAGGACCGCTACTTCCAGGCCGAGGTCGGCTCCGACGACAAGCTCGTCCCCGAGGGCATCGAGGGCCAGGTGCCCTACCGCGGCCCGCTCTCCAGCGTCCTGCACCAGCTCGTCGGCGGCCTGCGCCAGACCATGGGCTACGTGGGCGCGGCCACCATCGACGAGATGGAGTCCAAGGGCCGCTTCGTGCGGATCACCTCGGCGGGTCTGAAGGAGTCGCACCCGCACGACATCCAGATGACGGTCGAGGCGCCGAACTACAGCCGTAAGTGAGCCTTCACTGAAGACCACGCGCGCGTGAGGGCGGTCCCGGGGCATCCGGGGCCGCCCTCGGCGTACCCGTCGGGGATACTGGAAGGCGCTGCAACGCATCAGGGAAAGGCCACACATCGTGACTGAGATCGAGATCGGGCGCGGCAAGCGCGGCCGCCGGGCGTACGCCTTCGACGACATCGCCGTCGTCCCCAGCCGTCGTACGCGCGACCCGAAGGAGGTCTCGATCGCCTGGCAGATCGACGCCTACCGCTTCGAGCTGCCGTTCCTGGCCGCCCCCATGGACTCGGTCGTCTCCCCGGCCACCGCGATCCGCATCGGCGAGCTCGGCGGCCTGGGCGTGCTGAACCTCGAGGGCCTGTGGACCCGGTACGAGGACCCCCAGCCGCTGCTCGACGAGATCGTCGGGCTGGACCTGGACGCCGCGACCCGGCGCCTCCAGGAGATCTACTCCGCCCCCATCAAGGAGGAGCTGATCGGGCAGCGCATCAAGGAGGTGCGCGACTCGGGCGTGATCACGGCGGCGGCGCTCTCCCCGCAGCGCACGGCCCAGTTCTCCAAGGCCGTCGTGGACGCGGGCGTGGACATCTTCGTCATCCGCGGTACGACGGTCTCGGCGGAGCACGTGTCGGGCTCGCACGAGCCGCTGAACCTGAAGCAGTTCATCTACGAGCTCGACGTCCCGGTGATCGTCGGCGGCTGCGCCACGTACACCGCGGCCCTGCATCTGATGCGCACCGGCGCGGCGGGCGTCCTGGTCGGCTTCGGCGGCGGCGCGGCGCACACGACGAGGAACGTACTGGGCATCCAGGTCCCGATGGCCACCGCGGTGGCCGACGTGGCCGCGGCCCGGCGTGACTACATGGACGAGTCCGGCGGCCGGTACGTGCACGTGATCGCCGACGGCGGTGTCGGCTGGTCCGGCGACCTCCCCAAGGCGATCGCCTGTGGCGCGGACGCCGTGATGATGGGCTCCCCGCTGGCCCGTGCCACGGACGCGCCGGGTCGCGGCCACCACTGGGGCATGGAGGCCGTCAACGAGGAGCTGCCGCGCGGCAAGAAGGTCGACCTCGGCACGGTCGGCACCATAGAGGAGGTCCTGGCGGGTCCGTCGCACATCCCGGACGGCTCGATGAACTTCTTCGGCGCGCTGCGGCGGGCGATGGCCACGACCGGGTACAGCGAGCTGAAGGAGTTCCAGCGCGTCGAGGTGACGGTGGCGGACTCGCAGCACAAGCGATAGTCAGGGCTTACGGCGGCTTGAGGGCCGGTCGTCCCGGGTGGGGCGGCCGGCCTTTTGCGTGCCCGAAAGGGCTGGTGGGGGCCACCAGCCCCGGAGCCCGCCACACCCACGCGCCCCCCTTCACATCCGATGCGCCGCCCCTTCGTCGGGTACCGGCAGCGTCAGAGCGCCGCCTTCTTGGCGCCGGTGAAGGCGACGTACGCGGCGATCGCGAAGAACACGAACGTCAGCGGGTCGGCGTCCGCCTTCCAGGCCTCCTGGAGGACGTCGAAGTGCTGGAAGAAGAGTTCGCTGAAGCTCAGCGGGGTCTCCTTGGCGGCGATCACGGCCTCGCCCACCAGCTGGCCGATGTAGACGGAGCCCAGCGACAGGACCGCGCTCGCGACCGGCAGCACGGGGTTGCGGCCACCGAGGCGCCCTGCGGCGAGGCCGACCAGGAAGCCGACGCCGACCGCCGCCCAGCCGATCTCGTGCTTGGTCAGGCCGATGATCGCGCCGTAGACACCGCCGGCGACCACGGCGGCGCCGAAGGCGGCCACCAGACCGAGGCCGAGGTTGTTGCGCACCGGAGCGGGGGCGGGGACGTACGGGACCCCTGGTGCCGGAGGCGGGGGTACGGACCCCGGCTGCGGGGCGGGCGGGGCGCCGTCGGCCGACTTCTGCGCGTACGGGTTGCCGTCGACCGGCTCGGGCTGGGCCTGCGGCTGGGTCGGCGGCTGGGCAGGCGGTGGAGCTGACTGGCTCATGACAGAAATCCCCCCCACGGGATGGAACGAGCGGAATGGTGAAGCAGAGAAGCGTGCGCACGACTGTGCGACGAGTGAGGGGAGATTAACAGGTGGGTCCGACAGAGCCACCGGCGTTTTGACGTCAGAGGCGGTGCGCCGCTCCCGTCGGTGTGGCCCCCCGAGTGTCCAGCAACAGCTGGGCCTTCACCGACAGGCCCTGGAGGTCGTACGTGCGGTGGTGCTGGAGCAGGATCGTCAGGTCCGCGTCGGCCGCCGCCTCGTAGAGGGAGTCCGCGCGGGGGACAGGACGGTCCAGGACGCTCCAGGACGGGATGTGGGGGTCGTGGTAGCTGACGGAGGCGCCGAGTTCCATCAGGCGTACGGCGACCTCCTGGGCGGGCGTGCCCTGCTGGTCGGCGAGGTCGGGCTTGTAGGTGACGCCGAGGAGGAGGACCCGGGCGCCGCGGGCGGACTTGCCGTGCTCGTTGAGGAGGGCCGCGCCGCGCTGGACGACGTAACGGGGCATCTGGTCGTTGACCTGCCGGGCGAGTTCGACCATGCGCAGGGAGCGGCCGGCGCCGCTGAAGTCCCGGGGGGCCGCGTGGCCGCCGACGCCGGGGCCGGGGCGGAAGGCCTGGAAGCCGAAGGGCTTGGTCTCCGCGCAGCGGATGACGTCCCAGAGGTCGACGCCGAGGTCGTGGCAGAGGACGGCCATCTCGTTGACCAGGGCGATGTTGACGTGGCGGAAGTTGGTCTCCAGGAGCTGGACCGTCTCCGCCTCGCGCGGGCCACGCGCGCGTACCACCTTGTCGGTGAGGCGCGAGTAGAAGGCCGCGGCCGATTCCGTGCACGCGGGGGTGAGGCCGCCGATCACCTTGGGGGTGGTGGCGGGCGTGAAGTCCCGGTTGCCGGGTTCCACGCGGGTGGGGGCGTAGGCGAGGTGGAAGTCGCGGCCCGCCCGTAGGCCCGAGCCCTTTTCGAGGAGCGGGCGCAGGAAGTCCTCGGTGGTGCCCGGCGGCACGGGGGACTCCAGGATGACGGTGGTGTGCGGGCGCAGGTGTGTGCTCAGAGTGTGGGCCGCCGCCTCCACCTGGCTCAGGTCCAGACCGCCGTCCGGGCCCGCCGGGGTCGGTGCGCAGATGACCGCCGTACGGACGCGGCCGAGTTCGGCCGGGCCCGCGGCCGTCCGGAAACCCCCCGAGAGCATCCGGCGCATTTCGGCGGGGCTGAGGGAGCCGGCCTCGGGGCCGGTGCGGTAGCCGAGGGTGGAGATGCCGGCGGCGACAGCGGCCTGGGCCAGGGGCAGTCCGTAGGGACCGAGTCCGATCACGGCGAGATCTGCGGGCATGGCGTGGGCCGTCCTTCCCAGTAACCGAAGCGGGACAGGTGCGCAAGCCCTGTGGACTGGACGAGCTAGCGCAATGTCAGACTAGGAGTAAATATGACCGATATACGGGATTGATTCCGTGTGTCTTCCTGTGGGGTTGTGAGCTTTGGCCTACGCGGCGGTGAAAGTTATCCACAGGCTGAGGGTGACTGGTGGCTGAAGCCGGGCAACCCGGTCAGAATTTGGGCATGGGGGATGCGGACGGGGCCACTCCTCAAGGAAGATCCGGCCCGCGACGGTGACCGGTGCGACCGACAGCTGGAGGCAGCAGTGGTGAGGACAGCGACACTGGGGCCGGCGCAGCGCGCCGAGTCACTCGCAGCAATGGCCGAGCGCGAACTGGACATCCTGGTGGTGGGAGCCGGCGTGGTCGGTGCGGGTACCGCGCTCGACGCGGTGACCCGGGGCCTGTCCGTGGGACTGGTCGAGGCACGTGACTGGGCGTCCGGCACCTCCAGCCGCTCCAGCAAGCTGATCCACGGCGGCCTGCGCTATCTGGAGATGCTCGACTTCGCCCTCGTGCGCGAGGCGCTGAAGGAGCGCGGACTGCTGCTGGAGCGGCTCGCCCCGCATCTCGTGAAGCCCGTGCCCTTCCTGTACCCCTTGCAGCACAAGGGCTGGGAGCGGTGGTACGCCGGCTCGGGCGTCGCGCTCTACGACGCCATGTCGATGGCCCGGGGGCACGGCCGGGGTCTGCCCGCCCACCGCCACCTGAGCCACCGTCACGCCCTGCGTGTCGCGCCCGCCTTGAGGAAGGACGCGCTGGTCGGGGCGTTGCAGTACTACGACGCCCAGATGGACGACGCCCGCTTCGTGGCCACCCTCGTGCGTACGGCCACCGCCTACGGCGCCAAGACCGCCAACCGCGCGCGGGTGACCGGGTTCCTGCGCGAGGGCGAGCGGGTGGTCGGGGCCCGGGTGCAGGACGTCGAGGCGGGCGGGGAGTACGAGATCCGCGCCAAGCAGGTGGTCAACGCGACCGGGGTGTGGACCGACGACACCCAGGCGATGGTCGGCGAGCGGGGGCAGTTCCACGTCCGAGCCTCCAAGGGCATCCACCTCGTCGTGCCCAAGGACCGCATCCACTCCTCGACCGGGCTGATCCTGCGCACCGAGAAGTCCGTGCTGTTCGTCATCCCCTGGGGGCGGCACTGGATCATCGGCACCACCGACACCGACTGGGACCTCGACAAGGCCCACCCGGCCGCCTCCAGCGCGGACATCGACTACCTGCTGGAGCACGTGAACTCGGTGCTCGCGGTGCCGCTGACCCGGGACGACGTCCAGGGCGTGTACGCGGGCCTTCGGCCCCTGCTCGCCGGTGAGTCGGACGCCACCAGCAAGCTCTCGCGCGAGCACACCGTGGCGCATCCGGTACCGGGACTCGTCGTCGTGGCGGGCGGCAAGTACACGACCTACCGGGTGATGGCCAAGGACGCCGTGGACGAGGCGGTGCACGGCCTCGACGCCCGGGTCGCCGAATGCGTCACGGAGGACGTGCCGCTGCTGGGCGCCGAGGGGTACCGGGCACTGTGGAACGCGCGGGCGCGGATCGCGGCGCGGACCGGGCTCCATGTCGTCCGGGTCGAACATCTGCTGAATCGGTACGGCAGCCTTGCGGAGGAGGTCCTCGACCTCATCGCCTCGGACGCCACGCTGGGCGAGCCGCTGCAGGCCGCCGACGACTATCTGCGCGCCGAGGTCGTCTACGCGGCCTCGCACGAGGGCGCGCGGCATCTGGACGACGTGCTGACCCGGCGCACCCGGATCTCCATCGAGACCTTCGACCGGGGGGTGCGCTCGGCCCGTGAGGCCGCCGAGCTGATGGCGCCGGTACTGGGCTGGGACAAGGACCAGATCGAGCGCGAGGTCGAGCACTACGAGAAGCGGGTTGAGGCGGAGCGGGAGTCGCAGCGGCAGCCGGACGACCTGACGGCGGACGCGGCGCGGTTGGGGGCGCCGGACATCGCGCCGTTGTAGTGCCCCGGACGCGAGGTCGGCCGACATCACTCGAACGAGTGTCGTGAGCTGGGATCTTCGTTCGGAACCGGGTCGTTCTACGGGGTGCGGGGGCAGAACTCGGCGGCGAGCAGGGCCGGTTCGAGGTCGGGGTCTGCGACCGACGTCGTGTTCACGCGGAAGGTGAGGACGCGACGGCCGCCGACCGTGGCTGCGGTGCGCACGTAGCTGCCGGTGATGCGGCCGTTGTGCCCCCACACCGTCGTGCCGCACGGCAGCTTCACCGGGAACAGCCCCATGCCGTACAGGCCGTGTGCGGTGCGGGTGTCCGTCATCTCGTGCAGCCAGTACGGGGACAGCAGCCGGCCGCCGAGGAGTGCCGCGTAGAAGCGGTCCAGGTCGGCGAGGGTGCTCACCAGCTCGCCCGCGGCCCCGGCCACCCGCGGGTCGAGTGCGGTGACGTCGGACCCGTCGGCGGTGTACGCACGGCCGTGCGGGGAGGGGAGGGAGGTGCGCGAGCCAGGGAAGGAGGTGCCCGTCAGGCGCAGCGGGACGATGATCCGCCGCTCGGCCTCGGCGGCGTAGGAGTCGCCGGTGACCTGCTGAATCACCATGCCGAGCAGGACGTAGTTGGTGTTCGAGTACGAGTAGCGGCCGGGATCGGCCGGAGGGTGGGTGAGCGCGATACGGACGGCTTGAACAGGAGCGAGGGGAACCAGGCCCCGGGTGTCCGCGGTGAAGTCGTTCAGGCCGCTGGTGTGGGTGAGCAGGGCGCGCAGGGTCAGCGCGCGGCCGTCGTTGCCCGCTCCACGCACCAGGCCGGGCAGGTGCTGCTCCACCGTGTCGGACAGCTTCAGCCGGTGTTCCGCGGCCAGTTGGAGGACGACCGTCGCGATGAAGGTCTTGGTGATGCTGCCGGCGCGGAAGTGGTCGGCGCGACCGATTCCCGGACCCGCCTCGGCGTAACGGGTCCCGCTCTGTTCCCGGGCCAGGAGCGCCGCGGCGGGAGCACCGCCCTGCGCCACGAGCAGCGGAAGGAGCGCGTCTGTGGGCGGAGCCGAGGGGGCCGGGGAGGCGGCCGGGGCCAGGGCGAACAGCGCGACGGACACCAGGGAGGCCAGTAGTGCCCGAAGTGGCGGCATCGCGGATCCTCCCTTGTCAGGGCCATCATGCAGGGTCGCGGAGCGGAATCCGCACCCGGTCCACGAGGAGGCGCGTGCCGGGGTGCCGGAGGCCGGGGCGCCGGGTGGGTGCTCGGGGCTTGCTGGGCTGGGTGAGTTCAGGGGGGCCAGGGCGGTTGGAGTCTCTGAGGGGGACGGTTCCGTGAGGGGGGGAGGGGCTTGTGTGCCGAGCGGGGTCGAGGGTGGTCGGAGTCCCCGGGGCGACGGTTCTGTGAGCGGTTGGGAACTGTGCGTCGAGGGGGGCGACGGCGGTCGGAGCCTGCGGCGGTGACGCAGCTGTAAGCGGGCGGGAACTGTGTGTTGAGGGGGACCGTGGGCCCACGGGACCTCTGTGCCGACCTCGGCGGGCCGTGCCGCGGGCGAGGTGGAGCCACGGGCACCCTGGGCGTCGGGCACTTGTCGGGTGAGGGACAATGGAGGCTCTGTCAGGGCGGGTTCATGAGGGGACGCATGTCGGACGCGGAGCGGGCGGGAACATCCCGGCAGGACGAGAACGGCCGTCTCCTCGCCGGGCGGTACCGGCTGGGAGGAGTGCTCGGCCGCGGAGGCATGGGCACGGTGTGGCGCGCCGAGGACGAGACCCTGGACAGGACGGTGGCCGTCAAGGAACTCCGGTTCCCGTCCAGCATCGACGATGACGAGAAGCGCCGGCTGATCACGCGCACGCTGCGGGAGGCCAAGGCGATCGCGCGGATCCGCAACACCAGCGCGGTGACCGTGTACGACGTGGTCGACGAGGACGACCGGCCGTGGATCGTGATGGAACTCGTCGAGGGCAAGTCGCTCGCCGAGGTCATCCGGGAGGACGGGCTGCTGGAGCCCAAGCGCGCGGCGGAGGTGGGCCTCGCGATCCTCGACGTGCTCAGGTCCGCGCACCGCCAGGGCATCCTGCACCGGGACGTGAAGCCGTCCAACGTGCTGATCTCCGAGGACGGCCGGGTCGTGCTCACCGACTTCGGCATCGCCCAGGTCGAGGGCGACCCGTCCATCACCTCCACGGGCATGCTCGTCGGGGCCCCCTCCTACATCTCCCCGGAGCGGGCCCGCGGGCACAAGCCGGGACCCGCGGCCGACCTGTGGTCGCTCGGCGGGCTGCTGTACGCGGCGGTCGAGGGCGCCCCGCCGTACGACAAGGGCTCCGCGATCGCCACGCTCACGGCGGTGATGACCGAGCCGCTGGAGGAGCCGAAGCACGCGGGCCCGCTGCGGGACGTCATCTACGGCCTGCTCACCAAGGACCCCGCCCAGCGGCTCGACGACAGTCGCGCGCGGGCCATGCTCACCGCGGTGATCCACGCGCCCCAGCCCAAGGAGGCCGAGCCGGAGCCGGCGGCTGACGCGACGCGGGTGGTGCCGTTGCCGGCGCAGCCGCAGGAGCGTGCGGGCGGGGAGCGGCTGCGCGGGGCGCTGCGTTCCGTGCGGAAGGTCGCCGGGGCGGCGGCGACGTCCGCGGCCGCCTCCCGCACCAAGTCCGGGAGCGGTGTGGCGGGTTCGGGTACGGCGGGATCGGGCGATGCGGGCTCGGGGGGCGGCGGGAAGGTGCCCGCCCAGGCTTCGGAGGCGTCTTCGGCGGCTTCGGCCGCGCCGGCTGCCTCGACCTCTCCGGCTGCGTCATCGACCTCGGCGCCTTCCGCGTCTCGGGACAAGGGTGCGGCGAGTGCGTCGGCCGCTTCCGGGACGGCAGCGGCTTCGACGTCGGCTACGACGTCCGTTTCGAGTGGGGCGGCCGGGGTCCGGGACGGGAAGACGCAGCAGGCCGACGCGGTGTCGGACGGGCGGAGTTCGGGATGGCCCGTGATGACGCCGCCGCCGGACCTGGCGCCGAGGCCGGTGCCGAGGGCGCCGCTGACCGACGTGGTGCCGCGACGGACGCTGGTGATCATCGCGCTGGTCGTGGCGCTCGCGGTCATCGGTACCGTGCTGGCTCTCACGCTCGGTGGCGACGACGACAGCGACGCTGCGAAGGGCGGCGGCACCAAGGTGACGGCCGTCGCGAGCGCCAGTGCCGACACCAAGGAGGACGAGAGCGGGAGCACCCGCAGCGGCGGGTCCGCCACCGGATCCGCGTCGTCGGAGGCGGGTGCGGGGTCCGCGAACACGCCGAGTACGGAGGAGAGCGGCCGTAGTTCGGAAGGGTCCTCCGGTTCGGGGGGCTCCACCGGCGACGGTGCGGTGGCCTCGACGCACAAGGGGAGCCAGGGGTACTCGATCGGGCTGCCCGAGGGGTGGAAGTTCCAGACCAGCAGCTCCGCGGGCGACCGGTTCACCGGGCCCGACGGGCAGAAGCTGCTCGTCGCCTGGACCAGCACGCCCAAGGGCGACCCGGTGGCGGACTGGGAGAACCAGGAGCGGGGCATGCGCCGCTCGCAGTACACCAAGATCCGAATAGAGAAGGTGGGCTACCGGAGCTGGAACGCGGCCGACTGGGAGTTCACCTATGTGGATGGCGGGACGAAGTACCGGACGATCGACCGTGGATTCGTCGTCAACGACCATCTCGGATATGCCTTGATGTACACCGCGAAAGCCGCGAACTGGGGCACTGAGCTGCGCAAGGACACATGGCAGACACTCGCTCGCACCTTTGAACCGAAGTCATGAAGCGCTGTGCCGTAAACGGTCATGTGTTTGAGCTCTGATATCTGGAATCCCCTCTTTGCGGGTTGCCTCCGGCACGTATCGTGAGTGTTCGTGGACCGTCCGCATCCAGGTTCGGGTAAGGAACGGGCCGCGAGGCGAACGGAATTGACCAACCGGGCGGCCGGGGGAGGCAACGTGGACGACTATGCGGGTCGGGTACTCGCCGACCGCTACCGCCTGCCGCTGCCTCCGTCCGACGAGTACGAACTCACCGAGACGCGCGCCTTCGACACCTACAGCGGGCAGGAAGTCCTGGTCAGGCAGGTCCCGTTGCCCGAGGTCGTCGAGGCGGAGGTGCTCGACGCGGAGGGGCTGCCCGACGGGTTCACGGCCCGGGACCCCCAGGGGGCGCGGCGGGCCCCCGGGCGGCGCGGCGGACGCCGGCCCACCGAGCCTGCCGTGCGGAGGGCCGTGGAGGCCGCGCAGGCCGCCGCCCGGATCCCCGACCATCCGCGCCTCGACCAGGTCTTCGACGTGTTCGCCGAGGGCGGTTCGCTGTGGGTCGTCAGCGAGTTGGTGCCCGCACGGCCGCTGGCGGCACTGCTCGCCGAGAAGCCGCTCACTCCGTACCGGGCGGCCGAGGTCGCCTCCGACGTACTCATGGCGCTGCGGGTGCTGCACGCGCACGGCTGGGCGCACCGCAACATCACCGCCCGCACGGTGCTGGTCTGCGACGACGGCCGAGTCATGCTGACCGGCCTCGCGGTCGGCGCGGCCGAGGAGGCACTGTGCGGCTATGACCCGGTGCCGCCCGAGGCGGGCGAATGGGGCGCCGGGGGCGGGGAGTTCGGGGCCGGGTCGGACGACGGGCCGGACGGTGGGCCCGACGGGCGTGGGGGAGTTGGCGGACATCACGTCCCCGGGCAGTCGACGGGTCCGGCCGGGGGGTTCGGCGCCGCGGGCAGGGTCGGCGGTGCCGGGGGACCCGGCGGTGCGGGTGGCGCTCGTACGGCTCTCGGGAACGGCGGCGCCGGTGCGGCCTTCGGGCTGGGCGCCCAGAGCGCCGTACCCGGCCCGGGTGGTGCTGTGACCTTCGGTGGAGGTGACCCCGAGGCCGCCCGACGGGCCGCGATCGAGGCGCGGGAGGCCCGCGGGCTGCCCAGCGCAGGAGTGGAGGGGGCGAGCGGCGCCGGGGCGTCGGCCGAGCTCGTCCGCCAGGAGCCCGACGGCGGTACGGACATCCGGGCGGCGCGGGCCGGGGCGATCGCCGCCTACCGCGCGGGCGCACGGGCCGCGGCCCGGGTCCAGGAGGCACAGAACAGCAGGGCCGCCCTGCCCGGAGCCCGCCCGGCACCGGAGGCCGACCCCGCCGCACGGACGCGCGGCGCCGACCCCGCCGTACAGACCAACGGTGGCGTGCCGCAGTCGCCGTATCCCGCGGCCAACGGCCTTGCGCAGTCGCCGTATCCGGCCCCGGGCGGTGTCGAGCAGGCGCCCGGTGGCGGTGCTCCGGGGGGGATCGCCGACCCCTATGGAGTGCGCCCCGCTCCCTGGCACGGTGCGGTGCCGCGTGCTGGAAGCGCGGGGCCCGTGGACGCGGTGCCCGCTTTTGACGCGGTGCCCGCCGTCGATCAGGCATCCGCGCCCACCCGCTGGGAGGACCTCGCGCCCACCGACGCCCCCGCCCGCCGCGGCCCCGCCACCGCGCTGGCCGCCGAGCGGGCGCGGCAGGCGCGGATGGCCGTGGTGGGGCCCGTCACCGAGCGCTGGGCACCCGAGCAGGCCGGTCCGGTGCACGAGAACTGGCAGCTGGCCCCGCCCATCGGGCCCGCGACCGATCTGTGGGCGCTCGGAGCGTTGTTGTTCCGGGCCGTCCAGGGGCATGCGCCCTATCCTGAGGAGTCGACGGCCGAGCTGGTGCAGCTGGTGTGCGCCGAGCCGCCCGCCTTCGCGGAGGAGTGCGGGCCGCTGAGGCCGGTCGTGGAGTCGCTGCTGCGGCAGGACCCGACCGAGCGGCTGGACTTCGAGGAACTGCGCGGCTGGCTGCGGTCGCTGGTGCGGTCCGCGCCCGAGCCGGAGGCCGGTGCCCATGTCGTCGCCGCCCCGCCCGTGGACGCGAGCCGGCTGCCGATCGTGCGGCGCCGGGGCGAGTTGGTGCGCAGGCGGCGTGCCGGGCTGCCCGCGACGCACGGACGGCACAAGCGGGCCCGGGAGGATGCCGCCGCTTCACCGCGCCGCCTCGGCCGCAATCTGCTGCTGCTCATCCTGCTGGTGATGGCAGCGGCGATCGCGTACGCCATGTACTTCATGCCGAAGGCGGACTCCGACGACAAGGGCACCGGCCGGAAGACGGGTTCCACCAGCCAGGCCGGTCCGGCGCAGTCCCCTGAGGCGGGCAGTGAACCCCGGCCCGAGCCGACCTCCCCCGAGCCGTCCCAGTCGAGCGGTGCCGCCGAGACCCAGACCGCCGGGCCCGAGGTCGCCGACGGCTTCACCCTGCGCACGGACGCCGAGGGCTTCAAGGTCGCCGTGGCAAACGGCTGGGACCGCACCCCTCGGAACGGCCGCGGCCAGGTGGTGTACTCGCAGGGCGACTTCGAGCTGATCGTCGTCCCCGGGCGGGACACCTCGGCGGCCAACGGCGGCGATCCGATGGTCTACCAGCGCGAGAAGGAGCCCGAGCTCCAGCCGTACCGCGACTCCAGCTGGGCCACCGCCACCGGGCTGAAGTCGATCCAGGTGGGCACCAGGAGCATGGCCGAGGGGCAGTTCACCTGGACCGACGGCGACGGGCGCGAGCTGTACGTGCGCAATGTCGCGATCCTGATCGGCGGGAAGTACCACGTGGTGCAGGTGCGTGGGCCCGAGGCGGAGCGGGACGAGGTGACCCGGCTGTACGAACAGGCGTCGGCCACGTACCAGGTGACCGGCTGACGGACGCCGTACGGGCGACGCGGGTTCACTCGTCCTTCGCGGAAGCGACAACCGTCACAGTGAGGTCTCCTTGACGCCCCCCTGGTTCCCCTCGGCGCGGGCCGGTCCTTAGTCTGACTGCGTCAAGAGCATTGCGGGGAAACGTGAATCAGATGCAGGGCCTGCTCCTCGCGGGGCGCTACCGGCTCGCCGACCCGATAGGCAAGGGCGGCATGGGCCGGGTCTGGCGTGCCCACGACGAGGTGCTGCACCGGGCCGTGGCGATCAAGGAGCTGACCGCCGCGCTCTACGTTTCCGAGAGCGACCAGGCCGTTCTGCTCGCCCGTACCCGTGCCGAGGCCCGCGCGGCCGCCCGGATCAACCACTCGGCGGTCGTCACCGTGCACGACGTGCTCGACCACGACGGGCGGCCCTGGATCGTGATGGAGCTGGTCGAGGGCCGCTCCCTGGCCGACGCCGTCAAGGAGGACGGCCGGATCGAGGCGCGTGAGGCGGCCCGGATCGGGCTGTGGGTGCTGCGGGCCCTGCGCGCCGCGCACTCCGCCGGGGTCCTGCACAGGGATGTGAAACCCGGCAACGTCCTCCTCGCGCGGGACGGCCGCGTCCTGCTCACCGACTTCGGGATCGCCCAGATCGAGGGCGACACCACCATCACCCGCACCGGAGAGGTCGTCGGCTCGGTCGACTACCTCGCGCCCGAGCGGGTCCGCGGCGCCGACCCCGGCCCGTCCGCCGACCTGTGGGCGCTCGGTGCCACGCTGTACACGGCGGTCGAGGGACGGTCGCCGTTCCGCCGGACGACCCCGCTGACAACGATGCAGGCCGTCGTCGACGAGGAACCCGCCGAGCCGGTGAGCGCCGGTCCGCTCGGGCCCGTCATAGCCGCCCTGCTGCGCAAGGACCCCGCCGTGCGGCCCGGCGCGGCCGCGGCCGAGCAGATGCTCGCCGAGGCGGCGGAGGGACGGCGGCCGAACGCGGCCCAGGCGTATGTGCCGACGCAACATGGGGGTTCCCACCAGGGGCCGGGGGCGCACAGCGGCTCCCGCAGTGGGCTCGGCACACCGACCGCGGGCACACCGGTCGGCGGAACGTCGTACCCGTCAGCCGCGGGACCGTCGTACACCTCGGCCACCGGGCCGTCCTACCCGTCGGCCACGGGACCGTCGTACTCCTCGGGCTCGGGCCCGACGTACCACTCGGGTACGCCGTACGGCCAGGTCGCCACTCCCACGGTCGCCGGCCCGCCGAACCACACCGGCAGGCCCCCGGCCGCGCCGCCCAGGCGCCGTCGGCTGCGTTCCGTCGCGCTCATGATCGCGCTCGCCGCGGTCGTCAGCGCCGGGACCGCGGTCGCCCTGCAGAAGTGGGACGAGGGGCGGGACACCGGCGGTACCTCGGCCTCGTCGAGCACCTCGCCCAGCCCCACGCCGAGCCGGGCCACGGCTGGGGTTCCGGCCGGTTGGGAGCGGCGCAACGACCCCGTGGGGTTCAGTGTCTCCTTGCCCAAGGGGTGGAAGCGGTCCGTCTCCATCGACCAGGACGGCCTTCGGCAGGTCGACTACTCGCCCGACAAGGGCAAGCACCTCGTGCGGATCGCCGTCGACACCGCGCCGGACTTCAGCACCGCGTACGAGCACATGAGCAACTTGGAACAGCGGGTCTCAAAGCTGCAGCATTACAAGCGGCTGAGCCTCAAGGAGGAGCTTTTCCGCGACCTGCCGGGCGTCCGTTGGGAGTACAAGTGGGACGCACTGGCCAAAGACCCGCCGCACTACTTCGCGGGGCCCTACCGTGCGATCGACGTCGGGTACGTGGACGGTGACGGCACCGAGTACGCCATCTACGCGGCTTCGCCGGCCGACGACTGGCCTACCACCAGAAAGCAGTTCGACTGGATCCTGCGGGGTTTCCAGGAGGGGTGATCTGCGTGGAACAGAAGGTTCCGCTGTCGGGTGGAGGGGGCGTCAAACGTCTCTGTCCGCCCGGCCCGACGGGTCACGCATGCCGACGAACCGACCGCACGGCGGCGGGCGTCGTGGCGCCGCGCCATTGCGGTGGCCGTGTCGAGCCGGTCCAGCACGGTCCGCGCGCCTGGGCCTGAGTCCCCTGGAGTGTGCATCTGCTGTCCCGGGGCGGAGGCGTACTTGGCCGGTCACCGCCCCGGAAGGCGTCCGTACGTTGCGGCATGATGAGGCGCATGGGGACCGAGGGGGCCAACTTCCTTGTGATCGCGGGGCGTTACCGTCTCGAAGCGAAGCTCGGTCATGGTGGCATGGGTGTCGTGTGGCGGGCCACGGACCAGTTGCTCGGGCGAGGTGTGGCGGTCAAGGCGCTTCCCCTGGACGAGACGTTCTCCGCGGAAGAGGCCAGGTGGCAGCGTGAGCGCACCCTGCGGGAGGCGCGTGCGGTCGTGCAGTTGCGCCACCCGAACATCATCGTCGTCCACGATGTCATCGAGCACGACGAACGCCCCTACATGGTCATGGAGTTGATCGACGGAGGCTCCCTCGCCGACCGTCTCGCGGCGAACGGCCCGGTCGACGCCGCCGAGGCCGCCCGGGTCGGCGGCGACCTGCTGAGCGCGCTGCACACCGCCCACGCGGCCGGGGTTCTGCACCGCGACATCAAGCCGGCGAACGTCCTCATCGAGTCCGGCACCGGCCGGGTCGTCCTCACTGACTTCGGTATCGCTCAAGTCGCAGGCGCCACCACGCTCACCGAAAGCGGATCCTTCGTCGGTTCGCCCGAGTACACCGCCCCCGAGCGGATGACCGGCGTCCGGACCGGACCCGAGTCCGACCTGTGGTCGGTGGGTGCGCTGCTATGTGCGGCGCTGAGTGGGGAGTCGCCGTTCCGCCGCGACTCGTTGGGCGGCACCGTGCACGCCGTCGTCATCGACGAGATCCGGCCGCCCGCGCAGGCCGCGCCCCTGCTTCCGGTCGTACGGGGACTGCTGGAGCGGGATCCCGAGCGCCGGCTGGACGCCGTGGAGGCGGAGCGGATGCTGCGGGCCTTCCTGGAGACGGGCCGCACGCCGCCGCGCCGGGCCCCTGAGCGGGCGTACACGCCGACCCGGCGGGATCTTCCGCTACGGCGTTCCCCCGAGCCGGAGCGGTCGAGGAGCCGGGGGTTCATTGCGCCGGTGCGGTCGAGGCGAGGCGTGCTCACGGCGGCGCTGCTGGTCGCCGTGATGGTGGGAGCGGGGGTGTCGGCGGCGGTGCTGCTGACGGACCGGGGCGGCCGGGACGGGGGTACGACGGCGGGCAGTTCGGCACCCGGTACGCCCGGTACGCCCGGTACGCCCGGGACGGCCGGTGGTCCGGTGCCGGGGACGCCCGGCAGTTCGGCGCCCGGGACGTCCGCGAGCGGCACCACCGGAACGGCGAAGCCCGCACCCACCGCCACCCTGCCCTCCGCCCCCTCCGGCTACCACGTCGCCCGGGACCCCGCCGGGTTCGCGCTCGCCGTGCCCGACGGGTTCACCCGTGAGCCGCAGGGGGAGCGGGTCTTCTACCTGTCCTCCGGCGACACCTTCCGCCTCGGCGTCAAGGTCACCGATCCCCGACCCGGCGGCCCACTGGGTGTGATGCGGCGCGCGGCCGCCAAGGGCCCCGAGGCCAATCCCGGTTACCGCGACGGCCGGGTCACCTCGCTCACGCACCGCGGACACCCCGCCGCGCTCTGGGAGTTCACCTGGGACGGCTTCAGCGCGGCCGAGGGCGCCCGGCACACCTACGACCTGTGCTGGGAGGAGGGCGGGCGGCTGTACGACGTGTGGGTGTCTGCTCCGGTCGGGAAGGTGCGGGAGGCCAAGGAGCACTTCGACGTGGCGGTCGACACCTTCACGGCGCCGTAGGGATACGTCACGGGTGTGTGACCGGAATGCATCACCTCTGGATGCCTGCGTGCCTGGCGCGATATGGATGAACCCATGAGCAGCAGCGGGGGAGTCGGCCACGAGTCCGACGAGACGACGAGTTATGTTCTGCAACCTCCCAGGCCCCCTCAGCAGGAGTCGGGCGTCGGCCGGCTCATCGCGGGCCGGTACCGGCTGCTCGCCAAGCTCGGGCACGGTGGCATGGGTACGGTGTGGCGGGCCAAGGACGAGACGGTGGACCGCGAGGTGGCCGTGAAGGAGCCCCGTGTCCCGGATCATCTTCCTGAACGCGAACGAGGCAACGCCTTCGAGCGCATGCGGCGGGAGGCGCGGGCCGCGGCCCGGCTCGATCACCCCTCGGTCGTGAACGTGCATGACGTGGCCGTCGTGGACGGCCGGCCGTGGATCGTGATGGAGCTGGTGCAGGGCCGTTCGCTGGGCGACGCCTTGCAGGAGGGCACCCTCGGGGCGCGGGAAGCGGCGAGAATCGGCCTCGAGGTGCTCGGCGCGTTGGAGGCCGCGCACGCGGCGGGCATCCTGCACAGGGATGTGAAACCGGACAACGTCCTGCTCGGCCGTTACGACCGGGTCGTCCTCACGGACTTCGGCATCGCGCAGATCGAGGGCGAGACCAACCTGACCGACACCGGCGGCTTCGTCGGCTCGCCCGAGTTCATCGCCCCCGAACGGGTGCTGGGCCAGCGTCCTGGTCCCGCCTCCGATCTCTGGTCCCTCGGCGTGGTCCTGTACGCGGCGACGGAGGGCGTCTCGCCGTTCCGCCGCAGCAACACCCCCGCGACCCTCCAGTCCGTCCTCAACGCCACGCCCGCCCCGCCCGCCTCGGCGCTGGGCCCGCTTGCCGACGCCATCAACGGGCTCCTCCAGAAGGACCCGGCGCGGCGGCCGAACGCGGCGCAGGTCAGGGCGCTCCTGGAGGCCACCGCCAATCCGCCCGTCCCGGAGCCCACCCAGATCGTGCGGACCGTCGAGGTGCCGGGGGGCGGGGGTCTCCGGCTGGGCCGCAAGACGTGGCTGGGGCTCGGCGCCGCGGTCGTCGTGGCAGCGCTGGCGGCGTACCTGGTGATCGCGGACCCCTTCGCGGGACCGCTGCCGGACGGCTGGACGAAGAAGCACACCAAGGACGTGGCCGCGACGGCGGTGGTGCCGAAGGACTACCAGCCCACCACGCCCGACCGGAAGACGGACAAGACCCACTGGATCACGTACTCCGACTACAGCGGCAGCATATGGATCGGCCTGCGCCTGGACCGGAAGGCCGAGGACACCGCGAACAACATCGCGGGCTCCGCGGCGGCCGAGATGTACGACGACGACAGCAGGTTCAAGGAGAGCGGCGACTACGACCTCGGCATGCCGGAGGCGCCGAAGACCCGCCCCGAGGAGAAGACGTACCAGGGCAGGAAGGCCGCCGGGACCACGGTCACGTACACCACCACGGACAGCCAGAACCCCCGCCCGCGCGAAGTCCAGATCTTCTACTACCGGACCACCACCGGCGACATGTACAAGCTCACGGTCAGCTATCCCGGCAAGGGAGACTTCACGGAGAGGGGGCGGGAGGTGGCACGGACGGCCATCGCGAACCTGGGGGTGGACCGCCTCTGACAGGATTCCGATCGATCTGAGCGGTCGCAGAGTTCGTCTCCGCTCGCAGGCCGAGGCAGCGGTTCGGGGGTTGTGCCATGGGCGAGGCAAGTAGCGCGGCACGCGCCGTCGTTGCGCAGTTCCGGCGCGACGGGTTCGTCGGGCCGGAGAGCGCGGAGCGTGCGGAGTTCGACGTCTGGGACCGGATGACCGCGGGCCGGGTCCTGCTCCTCGCCGTTCAACTATTGCTCAAACTGCGTGAGGAGGACGGGCGGAACGATCTCGGCCGTCCGGTGCCCGGACTGGACGAGGAAGAAGCGGGGCTGATGATCAGGGCCCTGCTGAAGGACGCGACGGCCGTTCCAGAGACCTCACGACGTGAGCTGATCACCCTCGACAGGCTGCTGGGGCTGCTGGTCTCCGTGATCGCCGAGGAGTCGCTGTCCGAGGAAGATGTGGACGCCCTGCTGGAGGCCTCGGAGGAGAGCCGGCTTGACGTCGGACCGTGGGACGTGAGTGACGACCGTCGGCCGCAGAGCGGCGAACTGCTGGATCTCGGGGGCCTGTTGGTGCCGACGGAGCCCGGTCTGAAGATCGAGCTCATGTCGTCGCGACGGGACGGCTCCCTCGTCGGCGTCACTCTCATCCGCGGCCGGACCGCGATCCAGCTCCAGGCGTTCCGAGCGCTCGGAGACACCTCCTGGGCGACCGTCCGTGAGGATCTGGCCCGCAAGATCCGCGGCTGGGGCGGCACCGCGGAGGTACGCGTCGGCCCCGCAGGGGCCGAACTCCAGGCCGTCGTGCGGATCCAGGGACCTCCCGGCAAGGACCGTCAGACCGCGCGGGTGCTGGGCCACGACGGTCCGGGGTGGATTCTGCGCGCCTTCGTGACGGGCGTCGGCGCGGAGCCCGACAGCACCGAGGAGTGGCCCTACGACACCCTTCAGGGGACCGTCGTCCGTATGTCCGCCGAGCACCAGGGCACCGACACCCCCATCCGGTTGCGCCGGCCGGAGTCCGGTGTCTGAGCCCGCCGCTTAGACAAGGGCATGACGCGCACGGTACTCATGTGCCATGAGCGAAGACGGCGAACAACCGCCCGACGGACGTCTGGTCGGGGGGCGGTACCGGCTCGCCGAGCGGGTCGGCTCCGGGGTGAACGGCACCGTGTGGCGGGCTTTCGACGAGCAGGGCGAGCGGTACGTCGCCGTCAAGGAGCCCCGTCCGACCGGGGATCCGCAGGACGAGGAAGGGCGGCGGGCCGTGCACCGGGTGGTGCATGAGGCGCGGGCCGCGGCACGGGTCGACCATCCGGCCGCCGTCGCCATCCACGACGTACTCCTCGACGACGAACTGCCCTGGATCGTCATGGAGTTGGTGGAAGGCGAGCCGCTGGACGCGGCTCTGGCGCGGCGTGGGCCGCTGGCGGACGCCGAGGCCGCCCGGATCGGGCTCGCGGTCCTCGGTGCGCTGCACGCCGCCCACGGCGTCGGCATCGTCCATCGCGATCTCAAGCCGTCCAACGTCCTCCTCGAAGCGGTGAGCGGACGCGTCGTCGTCACCGACTTCGGGATCGGCGGTGCCGGGCACGCGGATGGGCGGGAGACCTCTGCCGGGTTCGCCGCCCCGGAGTGCGTGTCGGGGCCCGGCGCCGGGCCCGCTTCTGATCTGTGGTCGCTCGGCGCGGTGCTCCGGACGGCGGTGGCGGACGCGCGGTCCGGTCTGCTGGGGCCGTTACTGGAGCGGCTCCTCGACTCCCGCCCGGAGGGTCGGCCGACGGCTCAGGAGGCCGCCCGGGTGCTGGCCGAGGCCGCCGGGGCGAGCTCGCCGGAGTGGGCCCTGGAAGCGGCCGCGCCCGGTGCCGGACAGGGCTTCGGCGGACGGACCACGACCACGGCCCCCGCAACAAACCCCGCGGTCTCCGCGGCCGACCTCCACGACCCGTCCGGCGATCCGGTGACCGCTCCCGAACCGCGGCGCCTCTCCGCCCTGTCCGCCTTCGCCCTCCTCCTCCAGAAAAAACCCGAACGCGGCTGATCATCCCCACCCAACCCCCTGATCAGCACATTCATCGCCAGCTATCACTGGCAAGGTGTGTGTACGTCGTGAACGCCCGTTACCGACGGGTACCCAAAGGCTCCCGTCCCGAATACCCTGCGGCTCATGACGGACGCGCAGGCCCCGGCCAAGACCGGCACGAACCCCCTCGCCCCCGCCCCGGAGGGCGCCCGTACCGCGGCCGACGTGGTCACCCCGGAGCTGGTCGCCCAGCTCACCAAGGGGGTGACCGGGTCCGGCCGTACCGCCAACCACACGCCGTTCACCGGCGAGAAGCTGGCCGACCTGCCCGAGTCCACCCCCGAGGACGTGGAGAAGGCCTTCGAGGCGGCCCGCCGGGCGCAGGCGGTGTGGGAGCGGACTCCCGTACGGCAGCGCGCGGCCGTCCTGCTCCGCTTCCACGACCTGATCCTGGAGCGCCAGGCGGAGGTCCTCGACCTCATCCAGCTGGAGACCGGCAAGGCCCGCCTGCACGCCCACGAGGAGGTGCAGGCGGTCGCCGTGGCGGCCCGGCACTACGGCCGCAAGGCACCGGCCTATCTGAGGCCGAAGCGGCACACCGGGGCCGTGCCCACCCTCACCAAGGTCACCGAGCTGCGTCACGCGCGCGGTGTCGTCGGCCAGATCGCCCCCTGGAACTACCCGCTGGAGCTGTCCGTCGGCGACGCGCTCCCCGCCTTCGTCGCGGGCAACGCCGTGGTGATGAAGCCGGACACCGAGACCTGCCTGACCGCGCTGTGGGCCCGTGACCTGCTCGTCGAGGCCGGGCTGCCCGCCGAGGTCTTCCAGGTCGTCCTCGGTGAGGGTCCCGTCGTCGGCCCCGAGGTCGTCCGGCACGCCGACTACGTCTCCTTCACCGGCTCCACCCGCACCGGGCGCGAGGTCGCCCAGGGCGCGGCCGCCCGCCTGGTCGGCGTCTCCCTCGAACTCGGCGGCAAGAACGCCATGCTGGTCCTGGAGGACGCCGACATCGAGAAGGCCGCCGCCGGTGCCGTCCGCGCCTGCTTCTCCTCGGCCGGCCAGCTCTGCATCTCCATCGAGCGGTTGTACGTCCACGAGTCGATCGCGGACGCGTTCGTCGAGCGTTTCGCCACCCGTACCAAGGCCATGCGGCTCGGTACCTCCCTCGCCTACGGCGCCGACATGGGCTCCCTGGTCGGGGAGCGGCAGCTGGAGACCGTCACCCGGCATGTCGAGGAGGCCGTCTCCAAGGGGGCGAAGGTCGTCGCCGGTGGGGTCGCCCGCCCGGACGTCGGCCCGTACTTCTTCGAGCCGACCATCCTCGACGGCGTCACCGAGCCGATGGCCGTGTGCGCCGAGGAGACCTTCGGGCCGGTCGTCTCCATCTACCGGTTCAAGACCGAGGATGAGGCGGTCGAGCTCGCCAACTCCACGCCGTACGGGCTGAATTCGTCGGTGTGGACGAAGGACGGCAAGCGGGGCCGTGAGATCGCCTCCCGGGTGCGGGCCGGCACCGTCAACGTCAACGAGGGATACGCCTCCGCCTACGGCAGCGTCCAGTCCCCGATGGGCGGCATGAAGGACTCCGGCCTCGGCCGCCGGCACGGCTCCGAGGGCATCCTCAAGTACACCGAGGCCCAGACGGTCGCCCAGCAGCGGCTGCTGCCGATGGCGCCCTCGCTCGGGATGGACGACGAGAAGTACGCGCAGTTCATGAGCCGGAGCCTGAAGGTGATGAAGGCCCTCCGTTTCAAGTAGAAACCTCCGTTCTCGACGAGGAGAGCACGTGCCACAGGACACCTACGACTACGACGTCATCGTCGTCGGCTCCGGCTTCGGCGGCAGTGTCACCGCCCTTCGCCTGACCGAGAAGGGCTACCGCGTAGGTGTCCTGGAAGCCGGTCGCCGTTTCACCCGCGAGACCCTCCCCAGGAACTCCTGGGACCTGAAGAACTACCTCTGGGCGCCGAAACTCGGCATGTTCGGTATCCAGCGCATCCATCTGCTGGGCAACGTCATGGTCCTCGCGGGGGCGGGCGTCGGCGGCGGCTCCCTCAACTACGCCAACACCCTTTACGTCCCCCCGAAGCCCTTCTTCGAGGACCCGCAGTGGCGTGACATCACGGACTGGCAGGAGGAGCTCAAGCCGTACTACGACCAGGCCCGCCGCATGCTCGGGGTACGGCTCAACCCGACGATGACCCCCTCCGACGTCCACCTGAAGGCGGCCGCCGAACGGATGGGCGTCGGCGACACCTTCCACATGGCCCCGGTCGGCGTGTTCTTCGGGGACGGCGAGGACGCGGACGGCACCGCCAAGGCCACCCCCGGTGAGCAGGTGAACGACCCCTACTTCGGCGGCGCGGGCCCGGCCCGCAAGGCCTGCATCGAGTGCGGCGAGTGCATGACCGGCTGCCGGCACGGCGCCAAGAACACCCTGAACGAGAACTACCTCTACCTCGCCGAGAAGGCGGGCGCGGTCGTCCACCCCCTCACCACCGTCGTGTCGGTCACCGACGACTCCCAGGGCGGCTACGCGATCGCGACCCTGCCCACCGACGACCGCCGCAAGGCGGAGGGCCGCACCTTCAAGGCCCGCAAGGTCGTCATCGCAGCCGGCACCTACGGCACCCAGACCCTCCTGCACCGCATGAAGGAGGGCCGCCAACTGCCGTACATCTCGGACCGGTTGGGCGAGCTCACCCGCACCAACTCCGAGGCCCTGGTCGGCGCCCAGACCGACAACCGCCGCTACCGCAGGGCGACCGGCGTGCCGAAGGTCGACTTCACCCAGGGCGTCGCCATCACCTCGTCCATCCATCCGGACGAGAACACCCACATCGAGCCGGTCCGCTACGGCAAGGGCTCCAACTCGATGGGCGGCCTCTCCATCCTCCAAGTGCCCTACGCCGAGGGCTCGTCGAGGGTCATGGCCTGGCTGGCGAACGCCGCGAAGCACCCGCTGCTCGTGCTGCGCTCCCTGTCCAACCGCCGCTGGTCGGAGCGGACCATCATCGGACTGGTCATGCAGTCGCTGGACAACTCCCTGACGACGTACCTGAAACCGGACGGCGTCGGCAAGGGCCTGCTCACCGCACGGCAGGGCCACGGCGCCCCCAACCCCAAGCAGATCAGGGCGGCTTCGGAGAGCGCCTCCGTGATCGCCGCCGACATCAACGGCTTCGCCGGCTCGAACGTCGGCGAGCTGATGGGCACCCCGCTCACCGCCCACTTCCTCGGCGGCTGCCCCATCGGCTCCTCCCGCGACACCGGCGTCATCGACCCGTACCACCGGCTCTACGGCCACCCCGGGATCTCGGTCGTCGACGGCGCCGCGGTCTCCGCGAACCTCGGCGTGAACCCCTCGCTGACGATCACCGCGCAGGCCGAGCGGGCGATGTCGTACTGGCCCAACAAGGGCGAGGAAGACCCGCGTCCGGCGCAGGGCGAGGCGTACGTCCGTCTCGGCGCCGTCGAGCCCAAGTCGCCGGCGGTCCCTGCGGAGGCCTTCGGCGCGCTGAAGCTGCCGTTCCTGGGGATGCCGGCGGTCCCGAAGAAGTCGTAGCGCCGAAAGGGCGGAGGAAAAGGAGAAGGACCCGCACCCCCCTCCGAGTGCGGGTCCTTCTCCTTTCCTGCGTCAGGCCGTGCTCACCGCGCTACGACTCAGGCGTGGGCGCCGGCCGCACCCTTGCGCCGCTTCACCGCGAAGACCACACCGGTGCCGGCGACGACGGCGAATCCGCCGACGAGGCCGAGGACCGGCAGGGCCGAGCTCGAACCGGTCTCGGCGAGCTGGCCGTCCACGTCGACGTCGTTGACGTCGGAGATGGGGCTCTTGCCGCCGGTCTGCGGCTTGGCGTCGCCCGGCTTGCCGGCGTCGGAGCCGGCCGGCAGGACCTCGAAGTAGTAGATGCCCATGTTCTCGTCGTCGGAGATCCAGCAGCCCTGGTCGTCCGAGTACTCGGCGAGACCGATGGCGATGCCGATCGCGCTCGGAACCTCACGGTCGACCTTCACCCGCAGCTGGTAGCTGAGGGAGTCGCCGCCGTCGAGGTCGAAGGCGTTGAACGAGCCGCCCTCGCCGAACTGCGTGGCCACGTCGACCCAGGCACCGCCCTGCTTCACCTGCACGGTGACCAGGTCGCTGTAGTCCTTCTCGAAGTCCCAGTCGACCGCCCCGACACCGACGATGGGCTGAATGTCCTTGATCGTCTCGTCGCCGGAGTTGCTGACGTTGAACTTGAAGTTCGTCCAGCCGCTGCCCGCCACGATGCTGTCGGGCAGCCCGGTCAGCGAGCTGTGCAGCACGTCGCTGTCGTTGATGACCGGGGCGTCCTCCTCGTCGTCGATCTCGCACTCGTCGATCGGCTCGCCGCTCTCGCTCGCGGAAGGGCTGGCGCTGGTGGTGGGCGAGCCGGACGCGGTGGTGGACGGGCTGCTGCTGGCGGTGGCCGAGCTGGACGCGCTGGTCGTCGGGCTGCTGTCGGCGGGCGTGGTCGCCGGGTCCGCCGGGGTCGACGCCGGGTCCGCCGGAGTGCTCGCCGGGTCCGTCGGCGTGTTCTCGCCGGCGGGCGTGCTCTCGGTCGCGGTCGGCGTGGGGGACTCGTCCGCGAAGGCGCTCGGCGCGGCGAACAGGGCCAGCGGCGCTATCGCGGCGGTCGCGGCCGCGGCGGCCAGTGCACGACGAAGCTTCATGAAGACCTCGGAAGTCAGGTGTGCCGCACTGTCCGCGGCACGCGTCAGGGAGAGGCCTCCGCGTGTGGGGCGCGGGTGGGGCCCGTTGTTCGTGAGGTTTGATCCACGACACCTGTGAAAGGTTGTGCAGGCATTCACAGAAAACTTATGTGGGCTGAGTCACACATGGGTTCTCCTTGTGAACGGGCTTTCCCAGGCCCTAGAACTGACCGACGTGTCAGAAGACCCCAAGATCCCCGACGACGTCTGGGAACAGTTCGCCCGTGACTCCGAGCGGGACATCCGAGCCTCCGCCCCCAAGGAACCCTCGGCGCGGGCCCGTGAGGTGACGGAGCGTCTGCGGCGACAGGAAGCGCGCGGCGAACTGCCGGAGGGCTGGCGTACCGGGCCGGCCCGGCAGGAGAAGAAGAGCCGAAGGGGTCTGTGGGGGGTCCTCGGGGTCGCCGTCGCGGTCGTGGTCGCCGTCGTCGCGGTGAAGCCCTCGCTGGTGCCGGGCGACCCCTTCGGTGGGGGGACCTCCTCCGAGGCCGCGTCCTCCCCGTTGCCGCAGGAGACGGCGGCGCCGACCGTCGCGCCCTCCGCCGAGCCGTCCCAGGTCCCCACCCTGGACGACCCGTTCGCCGGCTCGCCCGCCAAGCGCTGGGCCGACGGTGCCGCCGGGATCGCCGTACCGAAGGCGAAGGCCGTCGGCGGCCGGTCCGAGGCGACGGTCGAACAGGCGCTGAAGCTGACCAGGAAGCTCCTCGTCGAGTCCAACCTCGACCCGGCGACCCTGCGCGGCGCACGCCCCGAGGCGGCGCTCGATGTGCTGGACCCGCTGCAGAAGGACGTCCGCGGACTCCTGGAGGCCGGTCTGCGCAAGCCGGACGACAAGCACGATCCGCTGTGGATGTTCAGCCGCTTCGACCCCAAGGAGGTCCGGCCGGTCGGTGACGTGGTGAAGACCCGGGGCCGTATGACCTTCAAGGCCGGCGAGCACTCCTCGGTCGCCGTGCACGCCGACTACACCTTCGTCTACCCGGTCGTGCAGACCAACGGCTCCCCCGAGGTCACCCGCGCCATCATCCGACGCGTTCTCGACGTCGAGCTCCCCGACCCGGCCAAGTACCAGGTCACCCCGGGCAAACTCAGCGTCGTGCACTGGGACCAGGACATCAACAACTCGGCCTGCGAGGTGTACGACGGCTATCTGCACCCGTCGTTCAGCTCGGCCGAACCCTCGGGACCGGACCCCACCGGACCGACCTCGGACCCGTACGACCGCAGCAAGCCCCTCGACGCGACCCGCGACAAGAGCTGCGGAACGGTCTCCCGGCTCTGACCGTTCCTGGGCGTGTGTGCTCCTCGGCGAGCAGTTGCGACCCCTGGATCCGGGCGTGCGAAGGGCCCCGCGGGACGGATCCGCGGGGCCCTTCTTTCGTCAGCACCGACGTCAGGGCAGCGCCGGTGCCTGGGAGCGGCGCCGGGGGGTTGCGCCGCTTGCTCTGTGTGCCGTTGCCACCCGATGTGCCCTCGGTCGGCGCCCCGGCGCACAAGGGGCGCACGGTTGGTCTGGACCTCTGGCAGTACGGTGACGCAGGACGAATGCGGTTGTCTGCGGAGGGACTTGGGGGCTTTCTAGGCATCGTGCTGGATGGACGCGGCCTCCGCAACCGTTTGACCCAGCCTTGTGCCGGTACTTGCCCCGCCGGTCGGCCCCGGGCGTCCCCGGAGCCGGCCGTCTCTTGGGTGACCGGGCTGCTGTCCCCTGCCGTCCGGTCACTTCCTGGAGCGAGGTCCCACGGCGCACGGCGTGATCCGTACGCCTCATCGCTCCAGCGAGCCACGCGTGGTTCTGTCGGGCCCGCCCCTGGCTGGCACGGACACCACCACCAACGAGGCGGTGCGCGACGCGGTCACGCGCCGTACGGGTGAGGTGTGGTCCGAACTCAGATGCGACCGCGGCACAGTTCGAGCAGCGTCATGGCGAGGGAGGTGCCGGGCCTGCCGAGGGCCTCGCGGTAGCGGCCGAGGATCTCCATCTCGCGGGCGAGGTGGACCCGTCGGCCGCCGGAGCCGATACGGGTCCGCTGGACGACGGACGAGACGGCCATCCGTTCAGGCGCCCCGGACCTTGTCGGCCCGGGGCGCCTGGGAAGTCGCTTGTCAGTTGCTCAAGCAGCACGACCATGGCAGCCGGCGGGCCGGGTGCCATAGGTAAACAGGAAGGTCGTCTGCGGAAGCATGGCAGCAGTATGCCGGGCCTGCGGGGGCTGTCCAAGCGGGTTCGTATCCTGAGACGCGCTCGGCCCCGAACCGGCCCCGCGGCTCCCGGTAGACTCGGCAGCACACACACCTTGCTCACCGCCGGAAGGCAACCCGTGTCATCAGCGAACCCCGCCGCCGCCCCCGACACCGTCCTGGTCGTCGACTTCGGTGCGCAGTACGCCCAGCTCATCGCCCGTCGTGTCCGCGAGGCCCGGGTCTACAGCGAGATCGTGCCGAGCACCATGCCGGTCGCGGAGATGCTCGCCAAGAACCCGGCGGCGATCATCCTCTCCGGCGGTCCCTCGTCGGTGTACGCGGAGGGCGCCCCGCGCCTGGACCGCGAGCTGTTCGAGGCCGGCGTCCCGGTCTTCGGCATGTGCTACGGCTTCCAGCTGATGGCCACCACCCTCGGCGGCACCGTCGACAACACCGGCGCGCGTGAGTACGGCCGTACGCCCCTGCACGTCTCGAAGTCCGGCTCCACCCTGTTCGAGGGCACCCCGGACGAGCAGTCGGTGTGGATGTCCCACGGCGACGCCTGCTCCGCCGCCCCCGAGGGCTTCACCGTGACCGCCTCCACGGACGTCGTCCCGGTCGCCGCCTTCGAGAACGACGAGAAGAAGCTCTACGGCGTCCAGTACCACCCCGAGGTCATGCACTCCACGCACGGCCAGCAGGTCCTGGAGCACTTCCTGTACCGCGGTGCCGGTCTGAAACCGGACTGGACCACCGGCAACGTCATCGAGGAGCAGGTCGCCGAGATCCGCTCGCGCGTCGGCGACAAGCGCGCGATCTGCGGTCTCTCCGGCGGTGTGGACTCCGCGGTGGCCGCGGCCCTCGTCGCACGCGCCATCGGCGACCAGCTGACCTGCGTGTACGTCGACCACGGCCTGATGCGCAAGGGCGAGACCGAGCAGGTCGAGAAGGACTTCGTGGCCGCGACCGGCGTGAAGCTGGTCGTCGTCGACGCGGAGGAACGCTTCCTGACCGCGCTCAAGGGCGTCTCCGACCCCGAGCAGAAGCGGAAGATCATCGGCCGGGAGTTCATCCGGGTCTTCGAGCAGGCCCAGGCCGAGATCATCGCGGACGAGGGTCCGGCGGTGGAGTTCCTCGTCCAGGGCACGCTCTACCCCGACGTCGTCGAGTCCGGCGGCGGCACCGGCACCGCCAACATCAAGTCCCACCACAACGTGGGCGGCCTTCCCGAGGACCTCGAGTTCCAGCTCATCGAGCCACTGCGGAAGCTGTTCAAGGACGAGGTGCGGATGGTCGGCCAGGAGCTCGGGCTCCCCGACGAGATCGTCCAGCGCCAGCCGTTCCCCGGTCCCGGCCTCGGTATCCGCATCGTCGGCGAGGTCACCAAGGAGCGCCTGGACCTGCTGCGCGACGCCGACGCCATCGCCCGCGAGGAGCTCACCGCGGCCGGGCTCGACCGCGACATCTGGCAGTGCCCGGTGGTCCTGCTCGCGGACGTCCGCAGCGTCGGCGTCCAGGGCGACGGCCGCACCTACGGCCACCCGATCGTCCTTCGCCCGGTGTCGAGCGAGGACGCCATGACGGCCGACTGGTCGCGACTGCCGTACGACGTCCTCGCGAAGATCTCGACGCGGATCACCAACGAGGTGGCCGACGTCAACCGCGTGGTGCTCGACGTGACGTCGAAGCCGCCGGGGACGATCGAGTGGGAGTGAGCCCGCTGTGAGGCTCAGGCGCGTTTGATCGTGCGCAGGGGCTGACCGGGCTTCCAGACCCGGAGGACCAGGTACTTCTCGTCCTCGACGTAGGTCCGCACGACCTCCGTCAGCTCGGCACGGAAGAGGTGGAACGGCTCCGGCGGTTCCACCTCTGTCGTGTACGCCCCCTTGGTGTCGGCGTCCTCGACCTCGATCGCCCGCCCGGCGATCCGTACATCGCCCCCGCCCATGGACTGCCCCTCCCCGGGGTTCGCCTGGAGCGCGAACCGCGGATCTCTGCGCAGGTCCAGGGCCTTGAGCGAGTCCGGCATCATGCCGAACCACAGCTCACCGTTCAGGAAGCGGACCTCCAGGCCGGTGGTGCGGGGGGAGCCGTCCTTGCGGAGCGTGGCGAGGACGTGATGGGTGAAGGCGCCGAAGCGTGCCTCGACGGTCTTGGCCAGGTCGGGTTCCGTGGAGCTGAAAGCCGCCCAGTTCATGCCGGTGTTCATGCCGGTGTTCATGCCGATCAGTCTTCCGTCGATACCCGACATCTGCTGTCTGGTATCGACTGCGTGCGCCATCTTTACAAACCAACCCTGTTCTCTGGCGCTGACCGACGGTAACTTCCGCCCCGTAAAGCAACCCCAGTGCTGGAGGAGCACATGCACGAGACGCCCCTCGGGCCCACTCCGCCGATGCCGCTGCCCACCGACAAGCTGCAGTTCGCGATGCCGCCGATGCACGACTCCGTCGAGGAGGAACGCCGGCACCGCAAGGAGCGGCTCGCCGGCGCGCTGCGGATCTTCGGCCGGCTCGGCTTCGAGGACGGGGTGTCCGGGCACATCACCGCACGCGACCCGGAGTTCACCGACTGCTTCTGGGTCAACCCCTTCGGCATGCCGTTCAAGCACGTCACCGTGAGCGACCTCGTGCTCGCCAACTCCGACGGTCAGGTGCTCGACGGCCGCTACCACGTCAACCAGGCGGCCTTCACCGTGCACTCCCAGGTGCACGCCGCCCGCCCCGACGTCGTCGCCGTCGCCCACTGCCACTCGGTGCACGGGCGGGCACTGTCCGCCCTCGGTGAGCTCCTCGACCCGATCACCCAGGAGAGCTGCGCCTTCTACGAGGACCACGCCCTGTACGAGGCCTACACCGGCGTCGCCGTCGACGCCGAGGAGGGCCGCCGGATCGCCGCCGCACTCGGATCCCGGAAGGCGCTGGTGCTGCGCAACCACGGGCTGCTGACCGTCGGGGACTCGGTGGACGCGGCGGCCTGGTGGTTCCTGTCGATGGAACGGTCCAGCAAGGTGCAGCTGCTGGCCCGGGCGGCGGGACGGCCCGTGCTCATCGACCACCGGGCGGCCGTGGCGACCCGGGAGCAACTGGGCGGGGACCTGGTGGCGTGGATCAACTACCAGCCGATGTGGCAGGACATCAGCCGCAGCGAGCCGGACCTGTTGACCTAGAGCTGGAAACCCCGCAGCACCGCGGCCTTCGTCATCGCGAACTCCTCGTCCGTGAGCACTCCGTCCCGGTGCAGCTCGCCCAGCTCCCGCAGCCTGCGCAGGAGCACGTCGTGATGGTCGGCCGAAGGGGGAACGGCGGCCGCGGTGAGCCGGCGGCGGTGGGCGCGTTCGTCGTCGTAGGAGATGTCCCCGCGGGTGGACGGGTGCGGCAGCCGGGCCGTGACCGCCGTCGCGACTAGGGCCGTGAGCAGGTCGCGGCGGGTGCTGCCCCACAGGTCGAGGGCGTACGGGTCCTTCCCCGGCGGAAGTTTCGAGAAGGACGTCTCGCGGGTCACGAACCGCATGAAACCGTCCTCGTAACCCGAGTTGGGCAGCCACTCCACCTGGACGAGGTCACCGACATCGATGATCCGCGGGCCCGTCGCCCGCTTGACGCGGTCGGAGGTCTCCGCCCAGTCGATGCGGACCTGGCTGCCGTCGAAGGAGACCGTGCCGTCGGAGGAGCGCACCGAGACCGGGACCGGTGGGCCGGACAGCAGATATGTCTTCGTCGGCTCCTTCGGGATCTGGTCGAGGAGGAGGGCACGGCGGATCTCCTCGGCCACGTACTCGGCGACCCCGGCGCGGTCGACGTCCACGATCAGGCGGTACGGATCGGCCGGGTCCGGCAGGCGTCCGCCGGTCGCGTGCAGCAGCGGGTCCGCGCCCTCACGCAGCCGCATCCGCAGCCGGCCGCGCCTGCGTTCCGGCTCGAACGCCACGCCCGAAATGGCCTCCAAGGGCACGGCGACCTCGCCGTACGTCTGCCGGAACAGCGGCACGGAGCGGTGGAGTCCCGGCGTGATTCTGACCGTTGTGCCGTCGAAGACCCAGGTCCCGTCACGCTGGATGATCTCGGCCATACGGAAATTCTCGCAGCCGGGTCAACACGGCGGGCCCCCCTTCACCCGCGCTGACCACACCTGCCGGACGCGGGTGGTGTGCCGTAGGGCACAATTCGCTGTCATCGTGGGGGAGTTGTCCGGGGTTCTTCGTGGGGCGCGGGGCGCGGGAGCTTGAAGGTCCTGCGGTCAGTCGGCCGTGCGGTCATATGGGGCCAGAGGGCCAAGGATTGTGGGAAGGCAGGCGTCGGTCGTGGCGGTGCAGGAAGCGAGACAGAGCGCGGCCGGGGGCGTGCCCGGAGGTGTGCACGAGGGCGGCTGCACCTGTGGGGACTGCCCGCACGGGGCGCGGGCCGGACATCGGCGGGCGGTAGCCGAATTCCTGCTGAAACGGGACGAGTTCGCCGCCGGGCAGGGCCTGCCCGCGGCCGTGGCGCACTCCGCGTCGGCCTCCCGGCAATGGGTCTCGGAGGAACTGACCCAGTCCGCGGAAGCCGTGGCCGAGCGGGGGCGGGCGGAAGGCGCCGCCTGGCTCGCACGGCTGTGGCGTCGTACCGCGTACGCGGTGTGGGCCGCCGTCGTGGTGCTGCTCCTCGTCCAGGCGCTGACGGCCATCGGGGCGGGGTGGACCGCGGCGCGTACGGCCGGGCTGGTGGCCGCGCTCGTGGTCGCGGGTTCGCTGACCGCGGCGTCCTGGTTCCACCGGGCCCGGGGCGGGGTGCTCGCGCCGGTCATCGGCGAGGACAACCGGCTGTCCACCTCGCGGGCCGTCGCGGTGGCGTGGGTGCTGTTCGTCGCCTACGCGGTGCTGGTACTCGTGGGCCGGCTGGCCGCGGCCTCCGACAGCCGTGAGCGGGACACGCTGATCTCCGGGCTCGAACTGGCCCGGGGCGCGGGCGTCGTGACCGTCCTGGCCGTGGTGTGCGGGATCGCGGTGCTGGTGCGGCGGGTGATCGGGCTGCGGGTGCTCGGACAGCGGCTGCAGAAGGTACGGGCGGACCGGCCTCGCGCCGCCGACCTGCTGACGGACGACTCCGGGCGCGGAGCCTTCGCCGATATTCAGTACGTCGTGATCGGCGGGGTCGCCCTGCTGTTCGCGGGTGTGCGGCTGGCCCGGCGGCCGGATCAGCTGCCGGATCTGCCGTGGGGGCTGGCGGTGGTGGTGCTGGTGTCCGCGGCCACCTATGTGGCGGGGAAGTACGCGGAGGGCGGGCGGCCGGTGATCCTGTCCGTGGTGCGGTCACGGGAGGCCGGAGACCTGGACGGGCCCATCCGCACCGGCGACGACATCGAGATCCGGGGTGCCGGGTTCGTGCCCCCCGGGGCGCAGCGGGCGGACCGGCTGTCCCGGATGGTGGTGCGGATCGGGCCGGTGAACGTGCATGTGCCGTTGGTGCCGGTCGCCGGGGGCTTCAGCAACCCCACGGACGAGGTGCTGACCGTGCCGGTACCGGCGGATGTGGAGCCGGGACGGGTGGAGGTGCAGGTGGTGACGGCCGCCGGGGTGGAGACGAACCGGTACGCGATCGACGTGACGGATTGACATCGCATTGAGCCCCGCCGCCCTGCCGTACGTATCGTCTTGTGAGGGGTCTCGGCACGCTGTTGAGAGGCGGCTCGAAGCGATGACTCACAGTTTTCGTACAGACACGCACGCCCCCTACTACGACGAAGAACCGTCCTGGCGGGACAACATCAGCCAGTACGCCCTGCTGCCGTTGCGCATCTTCCTAGGTGTCACCTTCATCTACGCCGGCCTGGACAAGCTGACCGACAGTGCCTTCATGAAGGGCTCCGGCTCGGGCTCCATCGGCGACATGATGCGCAGCGTCCGGGACTCCTCGGCCATCCCCGCACTGGTCGACCTGTCCCTGAAGAACCCCGTCGGCTTCGGCTACGCCATCGCCTTCGGTGAACTCGCCGTCGGTATCGGCACCCTGCTGGGCATCCTCGCCCGCCTTGCCGCACTCGGCGGTGCGCTGATCTCGCTCAGCCTGTGGCTGACCGTGAGCTGGGCGTCCGACCCCTACTACTACGGCAACGATCTCGCCTACCTGATGGCCTGGCTGCCCCTCGTCCTCGCGGGTGCGTCCGTGTTCTCCGTGGACGCCGCCCTGCGCGCCCGACGACGGCAGCGGGCGGGGGGTTACCGGTAGCGCCGGTCGGCAGAGCTAGCGGAGGGGGAGCGGCCGTGGTCCGGTGCGGGCTGCCCCCCTCGGTGATCAGTGGGGCACGGGCGGCCGGGGCGCCTGGTCGTCGACCTCCGGTGGTGTCCCCGTACGTCGGCCGGCGCGGCGGTTGCGTACGGTCCTGGCCAGCAGGCCCACCGCGCCCGCGAGGCAGAGGCCGCCGACGACCATGGGGATCACCGCGAACCACGGGGTCTCCCAGGCGCCGCCCGCGTCACCGGCGTAGGTGATGCCCGCGACGGTCACGAAGAAGCCGGCGACCAGTTTTCCCGGTCGGAACTCATGACGCAGCACGGCTCACCTCCGCCTGGCCGATGCCGACCCGCAGGTCGAGGTCGAGGGTGGCGGTGTTCTTGGTGCCCGGAGCCGGTTTCAGGGTGATCTCCTTGCGCTTGCCCGGTGCCACGTCCACGTCGGCCTGGTCGTCGCCCGGCAACTGGATGTCACCCACTCCCACGTCGATGACGGCTTTCACGGTCACGTCCGAAGGCACGATCACCACCAGCCGGCCCACCCCCACCTCGGCCTCGGCCGTCACCGGCCGGCCCTTGGTGAAGTCGACGCCGGACAGGTCCAAGGTGCCTACTCCGGTGCCGAGTTCGTAGTGCTCGCGGATGTTCTGTGTCGCCGCCGGTGTCCAGTTCGTGCGGACCCAACGGGTGGTGATGTCCTTCGGCAGTGCGGCCGAGGTGGCGAGCAGGCCGGCCGTGATGATCGCCAGGAGGATCGAGCCCGCTCCGGTGCGGCCCAGGAAGGAGCTGATCGCTATGCCCAGGCCCAGGACGATCAGCGCGCAGGACAGACCGGTCTGCAGGCTGGTGCCCAGGGCGTGGTCCTGCCAGGTCGCCCCGGTGCCGAGGCCGCCCGCCAGCAGTGCGAGCAGGAAGACCCAGCCGCCGATCCAGCGGGGGCCGCGGGGCTTCGGTGGCTGGGTCCGGGCCGCCTGGAGGTCCTCGCGTCGGCTCCAGGAGGTGCCCCGGCCGATGTTGACGGCCGCCGCGATGTCACGGTCGCGGGAGTCGCTCGGGCCCCACAGATAGCCCGTGCCGCCGACGTGGGTGCCGTCCTTGACGATGGGGTCGCGCCACCAGGACGGGTAGCCGGCGGCCACCGGCGGGGCCTGTGCCTCCGGCGGAGCGTCGGCGACGGCCTGCGCGGAGAGCGGGTCGGGGTCGGGGGTGCCGCGGTTGCGCGACCAGTACCCGGCGCCCGCGAGGAGCAGGGAGAGGACCACGGCGAAGGTCAGCACGCTGGTGTTGCTCAGCATGGTGAGGAAGACCCCGCAGCCCACCAGGGCGAAGAGGACGCCGGTCAGGGCCTGGCCGTCCACCCGGCCGGTGAGCAGCTTGCGCACCTCGTTCTCGTCCTCGTCCTCGTACGGGACGAAGAGCCAGGCGAAGCCGTAGAAGATCAGGCCGATGCCGCCGGTCGCCGACAGCACGGTGAGCGTGATCCGGAAGATCACCGGGTCCATGTCGCACTGCCGCCCGAGTCCGGTGCACACCCCGGCGAGCAGCTTGTGCCGTCGGTCGCGCCGGAAGCGCAGGGGGGCCGGGGACGTGCCCTCGTCGGGGGTCGTGTCCCGGGGTGTGACGGGCGGGTCGGAGGGCGCGGTCGTCGTCCGGTGCCCGAGGGGCTCGGTGTGCGTGTCCGCCGGTGTGCCTCCTTCTTCACGCGTGCCCGCCCGCCCGTGCGCGCGCGAGGCCTCGCCGGCGTCGGCGGACGCGCCCGCGCCGGGCCCGGGGCCGGTGCCCGGGTCCGGGCCTCCGCCGGGTCCGGCGCCCGCGGCGTGCTGGTGATCTGTCATGGGTCCATGGTGACGGGCGCGAGGGCGGGACGGGAGTCGGAACGACCCTGGCCGGACCCTGATATCGGCCCTGAGAGGGCGGAGGGAAGCGTTCGGGAGGCGCGCCGTTCGAAGATCAGGGGAGTCTCGGGGGCCAACCCTGATGCCCCCGCATCCTGGCCGTGTGACCATCGATGGCATGCCGGAAGCCGCAGCAGCGCCACTCGTCGAACCGCGGCCGCCGCGCAAGCTCTACCGCAGCAGTGACGGACGCTGGCTGGGTGGTGTGGCGCGGGGGCTCGCCGGGCATCTCGGGCTGCCCGTGATCTGGGTGCGGCTGGTCTTCGTCGGCCTGTTCATGGCGGACGGCCTCGGCGCGTTGCTGTACGCCGCGTTCTGGTTCTTCGTGCCGCTCGGCGTCGGCGGGGTCGGCGGGCAGAAGCCCCCCTCCCTGGTCACCACCGAGACCTCGCCCGACGGCCGCCGCAGACTGGTCGCCCGCCGCCCGGACCGGGGCCAGATCGTGGCCCTGCTGCTCATGGTCGTCGTGGCCATGGTCTTCGTCGGTAATGTCAACGTGGGCAATGGAGCCAAGGCCTACCTCTGGCCCGCCGTGCTGGTCGGCGCGGGCGTCGCCCTGGTCTGGCGCCAGGCGGACAACGCCCGCCGGGCCCGCTGGATGGAGGTGGGCCGCCGTCGGCGCACCCTGACGCTGCTGCGAGCCGCGGGCGGCGTCCTCCTCGTCACCGCCGGTGTCTCCGGGGTCTTCGTCCTCCAGGGCTCCGCCGCCCACCTAGGCTCCGTTCTCCAGGCGGCTCTCGCGGTCCTCGTCGGGATAACGCTCCTCGCGGGGCCGTATCTCGTCCGCATGACCCAGGACCTCTCCGAGGAGCGCCTGATGCGCATCCGTGCCCAGGAGCGCGCGGAGGTCGCGGCCCACGTCCACGACTCGGTGCTGCACACCCTGACCCTGATCCAGCGCAATGCGGAGAACGCGTCCGAGGTGCGCCGCCTCGCCCGCGCCCAGGAGCGCGACCTGCGCACCTGGCTGTACAAACCCGAGGGCACCGGCAAGGACGAGGCCGACGAACCCACCGACCTCGCCGACGCCGTCCGGCGCAACGCGGCCGAGGTCGAGGACAAGCACGGCGTCCCCATAGAGGTGGTCGTCGTCGGAGACTGCCCGCTCGACGAGAGAACCGGCGCGCAGATGCAGGCCGCGCGTGAGGCGATGGTCAACGCCGCCAAGTACGGTGGCGAGGGCGGCGCCGTACAGGTCTACGCCGAAGTCGAGGGCAGGACGGTCTTCGTGTCCGTCCGGGACCGCGGCCCCGGCTTCGACCTCGACTCGATACCCGCCGACCGGATGGGTGTCAGAGAATCGATCATCGGCCGCATGGAGCGCCATGGCGGCACGGCCCGGCTGCGTGCGGTGCCGGGCGGCGGCACGGAGGTCGAGCTGGAGATGGAGAGGGCGGAGAAGACGTCATGAGCGACGAGGCGAACGGCACGGCGGAGGTCACGGGGGGCGCGGACGGGCGCCGGGTGCGTGTGGTCCTCGTCGACGACCACCGCATGTTCCGTACGGGCGTCCAGGCCGAGATCGGCCGGACCGAGGAGACCGGCGTCGAGGTGGTCGGGGAGGCCGCGGACGTCGACCAGGCCGTCACCGTCATCACCGCGACCCGTCCCGAGGTCGTTCTCCTCGACGTCCATCTCCCGGGCGGCGGTGGGGTCGAGGTCCTGCGCCGGTGCGCCCCGTTGATGGCCGACGCCGAACAGCCCGTCCGCTTCCTGGCCCTGTCCGTCTCGGACGCGGCCGAGGACGTGATCGGAGTGATCCGGGGCGGTGCGCGCGGCTATGTGACGAAGACGATCACCGGCACGGACCTCGTCGACTCCGTCTTCCGGGTCCAGGAGGGCGACGCGGTCTTCTCGCCGCGCCTGGCCGGCTTCGTCCTGGACGCCTTCGCCTCCACCGACGCCCCGCCGGTCGACGAGGACATGGACCGCCTCACCCAGCGCGAGCGCGAGGTGCTGAGGCTCATCGCGCGCGGTTACGCGTACAAGGAGATCGCCAAGCAGCTGTTCATCTCGGTGAAGACGGTCGAGTCCCATGTCTCGGCGGTGCTGCGGAAGCTGCAGCTGTCGAACCGTCACGAGCTGACGCGGTGGGCGACGGCGCGACGGCTGGTCTGACGCACGCCCTCGCCCGCTCACACCCCGCCCGCTCACACCACGCGCGTGGCCCCCGCGAACGGCATCTCGTCGATCGGTGCCACCCGCACCGGTGCCGAGGGGTTCGGGGCGTGGATCATCTGCCCGTTGCCGATGTAGAGGCCGACGTGGCTGATGCCCGAGTAGAAGAACACCAGGTCGCCGGGGAGGAGTTCGGAGCGGGAGACCCGCCGGCCGGCGTCGATCTGGGCGTAGGTCGTGCGGGGCAGGGAGACACCGGAGGAGCGGTACGCGGCCTGGATGAGGCCCGAGCAGTCGAAGGCGTCCGGCCCGGTGGCACCCCAGACGTAGGGGCTGCCCAGCTTGGCGTAGGCGTACGAAACGGCAGCCGCGGCACGGGAGTCGGGGGCTCCCGTGGCGGCCGCTCCGGGGCCCGTCAGTTCCTCGCGTGCGCCCGTCGTGGCCCGTGAGGCGCGATCCTGGCCGCTCCCGAGCACCGACCGTTCCTCGGCCGACAGCTGGGACATCAGTCGGCGGACCGCGCCCAGTTTGCCGGTGATCGTCTTCTTGTGCCGTTTCAGCTCCGTCTGACGCGACTTCAGCGAGGCCAGCTCGATGTGCGCGGCCCCGCGCAGCTGCTCGATCTCCCGCAACTGCCGGCGTACGTCCGCCACGGAGGCGGCCTGGCGCGTACCGGCTCGCTCGACGAACTCGGCGCTGTCCAGGTACCGGTCGGGGTCGTCCGTCAACGCGAGCTGCATCGCGGGGTCGAGGCCGCCGCCCCGGTACTGGGCCGCGGCGATCGTGCCCAGCGTGTCCCGCGCCTCGTTGAGCTGCTCCGTCCTGCGGGCCGCCTCGTCCCGCAGGGTGTCCAGCCGGGTCTCGGCCGCCTCCGCCTTCTCCTTCGCCCCGTTGTACTTCTCCGTGGCGGCCTCGGCCTCCTGGTACAGCCGGTCCACCTTCGCCTTGACCTGCTCCGGAGTGAGCTGCGGCTCGGCGTGTCCGATCCCGTTGAACCCCGTCGCGCTCGCGGCCCCCGCGAGGGCGATCGTCGCTGCCGTACGGACCGTGTGACCGCCGGCCGAGCGGCTGTGGGGCTTGCGGTGTGCTGCCAAGTGGACTGCACGTCCCTTCCTACGATCGGCCGCCCCGGGGCTCACGGACGTACGAACGCCAGGGGGAGCGGCCGTACGACCGCCCGGGGCGGTGTGCGCGTCCGGCGACGGCCTGCACAGGGGGAGCGGGCCGCCGCCGGACCTTCTCGGCGGTGGTGGCCGACTGCCGCCCCTGGCCCGGGCGGCGGTGGGGAGCCGGTCACCTGGTGGAGGACGCTAAACCGACCGTGTCCGGGAGGTAACGCGTTGTGCGGAAGTGCCGCCAGGGGACCGCCGGGTGACCGAAGGTGACCGTGATCCCGGGGTGGCATCGTCGACTTCGCGCGGTGCGCTGACCGAAGTAAGGATTCCGGGACCCGTGACCGGCGGGGAGTGCTATGGGTCGCATATATGCAACATCTGCTCAAGGGGCCGGTGCGAGTGTCCCTCGCGCCCCGGCATAGGCTCCGGCCCCATGGACGTACTCATCCATCTCTTCGTCGGCCTGCACATCATCGGTATCGCCTCGCTCCTCGGAGGCTTCCTCACCCAGATGAAGGCGATGGGCCAGGGCGCCGCCCGGTTCGTTCCCGCGATGCTGCACGGCGCCGCGACGATGCTGGTCACCGGGGTGATCCTGGTCGGCCTCAACCAGGCCGACGACCAGCACGTCAACAACATCAAGATCGGCGTGAAGCTGGCCCTGCTGATCGTGATCCTCGGTCTCGTCTATGTGAAGCGGGACGACGAGAAGGTGGACAAGAGCCTGTTCGGCCTGGTCGGAGCGCTGACCACGGCCAATGTCTTCATCGCGGTGCTGTGGACCTGACGGCGGCACGAGCGGAGTCGGCCGCCCCGGCCGCGACGGCCAGCCAGGCCGCCACGGAGATCCACAGCAGCACCTCACCCGGTGTCCGGAGCGACGGGACGTCCACGGCGGCGGAGACCGACAGAGCCGCCACCGCGGCCATGCCCATGGGGAACACGGTGGCCCAGCGGCGCACGTCGTAGCGCAGACGCGGCCGTACGAACTCGGCCGCCAGCAGGACGGCGTACCAGGCCAGGTCGAGCACCAGCAGGGCGACGGTCACCGCGCGCAGGACGCCGAGGTCGTCATCGTTCCACAGGTACAGGCTTGCGCTGTCCGCGGCGATCAGCTTCGAGCCGGCGAGCGCCGAGATGGCGAGCGCGCCGCCCGCGATCCACTGGTCGCCCGGTCCCTCCAGCACCTGGCGCAGATCGAAGCGGAAGAGCGCGACAACGTAGAGGACCAGGCCGAGCCAGAACAGCACGAGCGCCGCGTGCGCGAGCCAGGCCGCTGACTCTGCCGGGGCGAGCGTGGCGCCGAGGACCGCGAGGCCCTGGGTGGCGACACAGCAGAGGAACACCCCGCCGGGCATCCGCCGCGTCCAGCGCCCCACGACGAGCACGAGCAGCACCGGCCACAGCAGCGCGGACAGGGCCAGCAGCGCCTCGGCGAGGGTCTGCCGGCCGAGTGCCGAGAACCGGGTGCCGAGGACGGTGGTCGCCGCCACGGCCGTCAGGGCGCCCGGTGTTCCGGCGTCCACGGCCCATCGCGAGCGCTCCCGCAGCAGTAGTACGGCGAACTCGGCGGCCAGCCCGAGCCAGGCCGCGCAACCGAGCACCAGGGCGATCCGGGACAGCGTCTCGTGCCCGGTCAGACCGAGCCCGAGCGACACGATGCCGGTCGCCATCACCGCCGCCCCGGCCGCGGGCGGGCGCCGCGTCCACCAGGCGCGCAGGGGGGAGTGGGGGGAGGTACCGGACATGTGCCGATGCTAGGAAGTTCCCCGTGCCGTGCGGACGGGGCGCGCACGCGCGCGTGCGGAAATGCACGCGAGTGCGGGCTGTGCGACCTCAGGCCGGGCGGACCACGCTGTGGATCCCCGACTCGCCGTCGTAGTAGATCGACTCCTCGCGGACGTACGCGCCCGGCTTGGGGGCGTGGATCATCATGCCGTTGCCGATGTAGAGGCCGACGTGGCTGATGTCGTCGTAGAAGAAGACCAGGTCACCGGGTTGGGCGTCGGCCAGGGAGACCGTGGTGCCGGCGTTGACCTGGTCGTAGGTGACGCGGGGGAGGTCTACGCCCGCCGCCTTCCAGGCGGCCTGGGTGAGCCCCGAGCAGTCGTAGGAGTCGGGGCCGGTGGCGCCCCAGACGTACGGCTTGCCGATCTGCGCGCGGGCGAAGGCGAGGGCCTTGGCGGCCTTGGTGGCGTACGAGGAGTCGGGCGCCGTCGACGTGCTCTGCTGCGGGGCGGCGGTCTCCTGTGCGGCCTTCTCGGCCGCCGCCTGCTGCTGCGCCAGCTCCGCCGCCTTGCGGGCCGCCTCCTGCTGCTTGCGCTGCTCGATCGCCGCGAGCCGCGCCTTCTCCTGGGCGGTCAGCTCCGACAGCAGCTCGCGCGCGTCGGCGAGCTTCTTCTGGACGGTCGCCTTGGCGGTCTTCAGGTCGCTCTGCGTCTCGCTGAGCGACTGAAGGCTCTGCGAGGCCTCCTGGCGCTTCTTCATCGTCGCGGACTGCTCGGAGACGAAGTCGTCGACCGCGCCCTTCTGGCGGCTCGTCAAGCGGCCCATGAGCTGTGTCTGGTCGAAGTAGTCCTGCGGGGTGTCGGCGAGCAGGAAGGTCGCCGTGTCGGGCGCGGAGGCACCGGTGCGGTACTGGGCCGCGGCGAAGGACCCGAGTTCCTCGCGTGCCTTGTTGAGCTTCTGGGTGCGCTGGGCGACGTCGTCGAGGAGCGTGTCGACCTGCTTGCGCTGCTTGGCCGTCTTCTCCTTCGCCGCGTTGTAGCCGTCGGTCGCCGACTCGGCCTGGCGGTAGAGGTCGTCGACCTTCTTCTCGACCTCTTCGAGACTCGGCTTGTCATCGGCCGGCGCGGCGTTCGCCGACTGGGACAGCAGGGCCACGGAGGTGAGGGCGGCCGTCGCGAGGGCCGGGGTCCGTATGCCTGCCATGCGCGTACCGACGGGACGCGACTTGCGGTGCGACGCCAAGGGAGGCGACTCCTTCCGATGCTCCGCCTACCGGGTTAGCTGTCGGGTTCGGGCGGGAAGGGTTGCCCTACGGCGCTCCCCTGCGCGGGAGTCGGCCGATTCACCCCGGGTTCGGTGGGTCCCCGGCTCCGGGCGCGCGGCGGCGCTGCGGACTCGGCGGAGGCCGTGCGGCCCGGCGAGGTTCGCCGGAGGGGGTCGTACGGCCTGTCCGGAACGGTAACCAACTGGTGTGGCCCCTGTGAAGGTTGATGTTCGATATGCCCGATACATTTTCGTGACCTTCGTCCCAGGGGGCGCTTCGCCTCGCGAATTCGCGGCGATCTGGGATGCCTTGGGGCTATTTTCGGTGGCGCGATGCCGTCTGCTCGCCTTTTGGGGCTGGTTTCAGGGGCCGGTTTCAGGGGCCGCCGTAGCCGGGGGCGGGTTGGTCTTCACCTGGCGGTCGGCCGGGCCTGTGCCTGTGCCGTGACGAAGGTCTCGCACGGCAGGCGCAGGGACGTGAGGGTGGCCGGTCCCGGCGGGCGTGGCCGTCGGCCAGGAGGCCAGGAGGCCAGGAGGCCAGGAAGCCAGGAAGCCAGGAAGTCCGGAGGTCCGGAGGTCCGGAGCCCAGGAGGGCGCCAGGAGGTCCGGTCGGAAGATCATCGGGTTCTGGTACGGGTGGATGTTCTCGGGGCGGCGGCGGGCTGTCAGTGGGGAGCCCTAGACTCGGAGAGCGATGAGCAGCCTCTTTGACGACAGCTTCCTGGCGGACCTCCAGGCCCCTCGCGGGCATGGGGAGGAACCCCCGCCGCCGCCCGAGGACGAGCACGGACCGGAGCAGGTTCCGGACGACCTGTTCGGTGGGAAGTTCGACGTGCCCCCCGACCGGGACGCCTACTACCGCGACGGCGCCCCGCGCCCGGTGGTGGACCCGGCCACGCTCCTGGAGGGGCTGAACGAGAACCAGCGCGCGGCCGTCGTGCACTCCGGCTCCCCGCTGCTCATCGTGGCCGGTGCCGGCTCCGGCAAGACCCGGGTGCTCACCCACCGCATCGCCCACCTCCTCGGCGAGCGCAATGTCCACCCGGGCCAGATCCTCGCGATCACCTTCACCAACAAGGCCGCGGGCGAGATGAAGGAGCGCGTCGAGCAGCTCGTCGGCCCGCGCGCGAACGCGATGTGGGTCATGACCTTCCACAGCGCGTGCGTGCGGATCCTGCGCAGGGAGTCGAAGAAGCTCGGGTTCACCTCCTCCTTCTCGATCTACGACGCCGCCGACTCCAAGCGGCTCATGGCGCTGGTCTGCCGTGACCTGGACCTCGACCCCAAGAAATTCCCGCCGAAGTCCTTCAGCGCCAAGATCAGCAACCTGAAGAACGAGCTGATCGACGAGGAGGACTTCGCCGCCCAGGCCACCGACGGCTTCGAGAAGACCCTCGCCCAGGCCTACGCGATGTACCAGTCGCGCCTCCGCGAGGCGAACGCTCTCGACTTCGACGACCTGATCATGACGACGGTCAACCTGCTCCGGGCGTTCCCCGATGTCTCCGAGCACTACCGCCGCCGCTTCCGGCATGTCCTCGTCGACGAGTACCAGGACACCAACCATGCGCAGTACGCGCTGGTCAGGGAGCTGGTAGGGACCTCCGAGCATCCGGTGGACGTACCGCCGAGCGAGCACGACCTGCCGCCCGCCGAGCTCTGTGTCGTCGGTGACGCCGACCAGTCGATCTACGCCTTCCGCGGCGCGACCATCCGCAACATCCTCCAGTTCGAGGAGGACTACCCCAACGCGACCACGATCCTGCTGGAGCAGAACTACCGCTCCACCCAGACGATCCTCACCGCCGCCAACGCCGTCATCGAGCGCAACGAGTCCCGCCGCCCCAAGAACCTGTGGACCAACGCGGGCGCGGGTGCGCGCATCACCGGCTATGTCGCCGACACCGAGCACGACGAGGCGCAGTTCGTCGCCGACGAGATAGACCGCCTCACGGACGCGGGCGACGCGAAGGCCGGCGATGTCGCCGTCTTCTACCGCACCAACGCCCAGTCCCGTGTCTTCGAAGAGGTCTTCATCCGTGTCGGCCTGCCCTACAAGGTCGTCGGCGGCGTCCGCTTCTACGAGCGCAAGGAGGTCCGGGACGTCCTGGCCTACCTGCGCGTCCTCGCCAACCCCGAGGACTCGGTGCCCCTGCGCCGGATCCTCAACGTCCCCAAGCGCGGCATCGGTGACCGTGCCGAGGCGATGATCGACGCCCTGTCCCAGCGCGAGAAGATCAGCTTCCCGCAGGCCCTCAAGCGCGTCGACGAGGCGTACGGCATGGCCGCGCGCTCCACCAACGCCGTGAAGCGGTTCAACGTGCTGATGGAGGAGCTCCGTACGATCGTCGAGTCCGGCGCGGGCCCGGCGACCGTCCTGGAAGCGGTGCTCGAACGCACCGGCTACCTCGCCGAGTTGCAGGCCTCCACCGACCCGCAGGACGAGACCCGTATCGAGAACCTTCAGGAACTCGCCGCCGTGGCCCTGGAGTTCGAGCAGGAGTCGGGCGAGGGCGAGGAGCCCGGCTCGCTCTCCGACTTCCTGGAGCGGGTCGCGCTCGTCGCCGACTCCGACCAGATCCCCGACGAGGACGAGGACGGCTCCGGAGTCATCACCCTGATGACCCTGCACACCGCCAAGGGCCTGGAGTTCCCGGTCGTCTTCCTCACCGGCATGGAGGACGGCGTCTTCCCGCACATGCGCGCCCTCGGCCAGACCAAGGAGCTGGAGGAGGAGCGGCGCCTGGCGTACGTCGGGATCACGCGCGCGCGTGAGCGGCTGTATCTGACCCGGTCCTCCCTGCGCAGCGCGTGGGGGCAGCCGTCGTACAACCCGCCCTCCCGCTTCCTCGAGGAGATCCCGGCGCAGCACGTCGACTGGAAGCGCACGGGCGCGGTCGGTTCTCCCGCGGGGCCGGTCTCCGGGGTCGCCGCGTCGCTGTCGTCGTCCCGTTCCCGCTCCTCGGCGTCGGGCGCGTCCGGCTTCGCGACGCGCCGGACCTCGGAGAAGCCGGTGGTGGCCCTGGCCGTCGGCGACCGTGTCACCCACGACCAGTTCGGTCTCGGCACGGTGGTCGGGGTGAAGGGCACGGGCGCGAACGCCGAGGCGACCATCGACTTCGGGGAAGCGAAGCCGAAGCGGCTGCTGCTGCGGTACGCGCCGGTGGAGAAGCTGTAGCTGAAGCTGTAGCCGAGAAAGGGGGCTGGTCCCGAGGGGTTACGTCGGGTCCAGCCCGTGGCTGCGCAGCCACGGCAAGGGGTCTATGGCCGAACCGCCCGCCGGGTGCACCTCCAGGTGCAGGTGCGGGCCGGTCGAGTTGCCCGAGTTGCCGGAGTACGCGATCGGGTCGCCGGCCTTGACCGTCGTACCGGAGGCGACGCGGTAGCTGGAGAGGTGGCAGTACCACGTCTCCGTGCCGTCCTTCGCCGTCACGACCAGCATGTTGCCGTACGCGCTGTTCCACTGCGTCCGGACGGTGCCGTCGGTCACGGCCATCACTGTCGTGCCGTACGACACCGGGAAGTCGATGCCGGTGTGGACGGACATCCAGTTGACGCCGGACTGGCCGAAGTAGGCGCTGAGACCGCGCTGCGCGACCGGAAGAGCGAACTTCGGGCGCAACCGCTCCTTGCGGGCCGCCTCCTCCGCCGCCTTCCTCTTCTCGGCCACCTGCTGCGCCTTGAGGTCGATGCGTTCCTGCGTACGGCTGGCCCGGTCGGCGAAGTCGTCGGCACCGGCCGAAAGGCTCTCGAGCTGGGTGTCCAGCTTGTTGTTCGCGATGGCAGGGTGGACGGCGGTCGTGTCCGCGAGGGTCGTCGAGGTGTCCTTGTCGTCGCCGGTCAGCGTGCCCACCGAGGCGGCGGCGATCCCGGCGACACCCATGACACACGCCGAGGGGACGGCGATCGTCAGCAGCGCGGAGCGCTTGGCGGGCATACGGCGGCGGGAGCGGTTGGCGTTGCGCGCGGCGACGCGGGACCCGGGAGCGGCGGCCGGGGCCGCGGGGGCCTCTTCCTGGTCGTCCAGGAGCGGGGCGTCGGCGTCGTGGACGGCGGGCAGCTCGCCGGTGGCGGTGGCGGTAGCGTCCGGCTCACCGTCGTGCGAGAGGCGTTCGGCGTAGGCGTCGCCGTAAGGATTCGCCTCGTCGTACGTGTGGCCCTGGCCCTCGTCGTACGCGTGGTTCTCGTCGAACGGGTGGTTCTCGTCGTACCCGACCTGCTCGAAGCCGGCCGTCGGCTGCGGGTCGGCCGCCGTGCCGTCGGAGTTCCACTGCGTGGCGTCGTACGCCCCGGTGTCGAAGGTCTGCGTGCCCCATTCCCAGTGCTGGGTCTGGTCGGCCGGGCCCGCGGACCGGTCCGGCTGGTGCCAGGAACTCGTGTCCCACTGGCCGCTGTGGTCGGGGCTGCCGGCCTGCGGCGGGATCGCGGCGAGCTGCTGGTGGTCGGCGCCCCACTGCGTGGCGTCGTACGCGCCGGTGTCGTAGGCGGCGTGGTGCTGGGCCGCGTACATGTCGTAGTTCAGGGTCTGGTGGCCACCCGTGGTCCACGTCGAGGCGTCGTACGAACCGGTGGCGTCGCCCGGCATGTCGCCGAAGAGCGGGTCGGTCGCGAAGGTGCCGGTGGTGTGCGCGCCGGTGGCGTCGAAACCGGTGGCGTCATAGCCGCCGTACGTGGTGAGGTCTCCGTACTGGGCCTCCTGGGTGCCGTACGGCGCACAGTGCGACGAGTCGGCGTCAGAAGCCGGAGCCGGGGTGGTCATGGTCCCCGACGGGTGACGGTCGTTCACCAACTTCTCTTTCGCCTCGACAACAGGGGCTGCCAGAGCAGTGCGGCGACTGTACCCGGCGGTATGCGGGCGCGACAATCTTCAACTGGTTTCGAGCGCGAAGGAAACGGGCATTCGGCCGTGTTTCGGGGGACTGCGGGCGGGAGTTTGGCTCTGTGTTCGAAGGTTGTTCGACGTCGATCCGTGCTCCGGTGACTGTCGAGGTGCTGTCGGCGGCCTGTGGGACGAGGTGTCGGCGACTCGGATCCGGTGGGTGATATGACCGTTATGCCACGGTAAGCCCGCTCGCGCGGTCGGCCGTCTCCTCCCCGGGTCGCGCGGTGTCGAGCACCTGCCGTATGCCGGTGGCGACAGCGGGGTGCACGGGCAGCGCGAGATGTCCGACCCCGCTCACCTGGACGTTCTCCGCCATCAGGTCCGCATGGTCGATACAGGCGGCCTCCAGCGGGTCCATCAGGTGGTCGAGGTCGCTCCAGAAGCTGACGAAGTACGTACGGCAGCCCGGGGCCGGCTGAGTGAGCTCCTCGAGCAATTCCGAGCCGGGGCGCATCTGGCGCACGATCGGGTGCGCGTTCGCCAGCGGTACCACCCGGGTGCCGGAGTGCGGGGTGCCGAGTGTCACCAGCGTGCGGACCCGCGTGTCGCCGGCGAGGCGTTGTACGTAGTACCGCGCTATCAGGCCGCCGAGGCTGTGCCCGACGACGTCGACCCGCTCACTGCCCGTGCGCTCGCAGATTCCCTCTATGTGCCGGCCGAGCAGCTCCGCCGCGGCGCGGATGTCGCAGGTCAACGGGGAGTAATTGAGCGACTCGATCTGCTGCCTGCCGTGCTGGGCGAGGCTGCGGCGCAGGAGTACGAAGACCGAGCGGTTGTCGATGAAGCCGTGCAGCAGGACGACCGGGGGCTTGGCCTCCGTCGGCAGCTGCGCGGCCCCGTCCTCCGGTGCGGGGAGCGAGGGCAGGGGGGAGCGGCGCTCCTGGGTGATGCCGGACGGGTACAGGAGGAGATGTCCCGCGAGGATCGCGATCTCGAGCGCGGTCGCCTTCAGGAGGGCCAGGGACAGTCCCGCCAGCCGGGCGGGGAGCAGACGCTGACACAGCGGGAGCAAGGGCAGCGCCGCCTTGGTGACCTTCATGGCCGACCTCCTGTCGGCACACGGGAGGACTGCTCCGTCCCCCGTGTGCGCTCATGGGGAGGCGCGGCGAAGGTCGTCGTCGACACCGACGTGGCGCGAATGGGGCGCGGGGGACGGGTGCGGCGGTCGGCGCTCGGTTCCGGGGCCGCCGGGTGGGTCGGCGGAGCTGACGGAACCGGTGGTGCGGGCGATGCCGACGGTGCCGGTGTTTGTCCCGGTCGTATCGGTGGTGCCGATGGTGCTCGCAGTGCTGGTGGTGCGCCGGTGACGTGAGGAGTGGCCTTGTCGGTGTGGCGACGAGGCTCCCCGCGGTCGTGCCTTGCCTGTCCTACGTGCCCTTCGTGCCGTCGCCGGCGCGCCGCACCGCCGTGACGCGCGTCCTGCGGCGCGACGGTGCGGCGACCTCGTTGCGGCTCCCGAACGTGTCCCACCATGTAATTTCCCCCTCGGCGACGATTGTGAAACTGCGCGGTGCGAGATGGTGGCGATAACGTCCGTTCACATTCCCGGTCTGTGCGGTACTAGTCGGTAGGAATGGACGCAGTCGCTTCATGGAGGCAGTGATGGGTGTGACAGCCGGTCCGATCCGCGTGGTGGTGGCCAAGCCGGGGCTCGACGGCCACGATCGCGGAGCCAAGGTGATCGCGAGGGCGCTGCGTGACGCGGGCATGGAGGTCATCTACACCGGCCTCCACCAGACGCCCGAGCAGATCGTCGGCACGGCGATCCAGGAGGACGCCGACGCGATCGGTCTCTCCATCCTCTCCGGCGCCCACAACACGCTGTTCGCCGCGGTGATCGACCTGCTCAAGGAGCGGGATGCCGAGGACATCCTGGTGTTCGGCGGCGGGATCATCCCGGAGTCGGACATCCCTCCGCTGAAGGAGAAGGGGGTCGCGGAGATCTTCACGCCGGGGGCGACGACCCAGTCGATCGTGGACTGGGTCCGGGAGAACGTGCGCCAGCCGGCCGGGGCGTAGGGGCGACCTGGATCCCGGATTTCGGATCCCGGGTGCGGGGCGGGGGGCCGGGTGCAGTTTCCCCGCGCCTCCTGGGGGTGGGGGTCAGGTCGGGTATGCGGGTACGCCGGTACGCCGGTATGCGGATCTGCGGATCTGCCGGGCGGCCTCGGGCTCGGGGGGCGCGGGCCGTGACATCAGCGGCTCCGGCGCGGGGCGTGGCCAGCCGCAACGCGGCGCGCCCGCTGGACGGCGCGCCCGCTGGACGGCGCGCCCGCTGGACGGCACGGCCCGGCACATGTCTACGCGCCCCCCAGCTCCTCCGCCATCGCCGCCCGCAACCGCAACGTCGTCACCAAGCGCTGGAACGCCTCGGCCCAGTAACCCCCCGCCCCGGGACTCGCGTCCTCCCCCTCGTCCGGCACCGCCATCAGCCCCTCCAGCCGCCCCGCCTCGGCCGGATCGAGACACCGCTCCGCCAGCCCCATCACCCCACTGAAACTCCACGGATAACTCCCCGCGTCCCGAGCGATGTTCAGCGCGTCGACCACCGCTCGCCCGAGCGGCGCGGCCCACGGCACCCCGCACACCCCCAACAGCTGAAACGCCTCGGACAACCCGTGCGTCGCGATGAACCCGGCGACCCACTCCGCCCGTTCGACGGAGCCCAGCGTGCCCAGCAGCTTGGCCCGCTCCGCCAGTGACACCGCGCCCGGGCCTCCGGCCTCCGGCGCCGCGGGCGTCCCGAGCAGCGCCCGCGCCCACTCGGCGTCCCGCTGCCGTACGGCAGCCCGGCACCATGCCGCGTGCAGTTCGTTCCGCCAGTCGTCCGCCACCGGGAGCGCCACGATCTCCGCCGGCGTTCGACCGCCGAGCCGCCCCGGCCACACCCCCAGTGGCGCGGCCTCCACCAACTGCCCGAGCCACCAGGACCGTTCCCCCCGTCCCGAGGGCGCCTTGGCCACGACACCGTCTCGCTCCATGCCCGGGTCGCACTCGTGCGGCGCCTCGACGAGGATCGTCGGCGTGTCCTGGGTGTGGTCCAAGGCCACGCACGCCCCGGCCCTGACCGCCATCCGCGCCGCCAGCGCCGAACCGGGCAGCGCCGACAGCAACTCCGCCGCCGTGGCCCGTACGTTGCGGCTCCGGTCGGCCAGCGCCTGCTCCAGAAACGGCTCGTCGTCCGGCCCCAGACCCGTCCGCAGCGAGTCGAGGAACATCAGCCGGTCCTCGGCCCGCTCGGTCGCCCATGTCGACGTGAGCAGCTCGCGCGCGGCGGCGGGCTCCCGGGCGCGTATCGCCGCCAGGAGGGCCACTCGCTCGGCGAACAGGCCCTCTTCCCATAGCAGTTGGATGCCTGCGGTGTCCTGCGGTGGCGGCAGCGCTGCTCCACCACCGGGTGTCGCACGCAGGGCGAACCGCCAGTCCGGGTTCAAACGGGCGAGCCAGGTGGCACGCGAGCCCGCGAACGCCAGTGCCGCCGGCCGCAGATCCGTACGCCCCCGAGCCGCGTCCAGCAACGCGGGCAGCAGCTGCGGGGGCGCCGTGTAACCGCGGGTGTTCGCCGCCGCGAGCCACTGCGGGAGCAGCTCCATCAGATCCGGTGCCGTGCCCCTGCGACCGCCGCTACCCGTGCCGGGCCGGTCGGCGAGCAGCATCGAGAGCCGGCGGGCCGCCGCCGCGGGCAACGGTGGGCGCGGGTCCTCGGGCGCCGGCTGCGGCCGCTGCGCCGCACGCGCGGGCCTGAGCCCGGCCCGCCGCCGCACGGTCTCCAAGGCTGCCGCGTCCAGCAACGCCACCGGCGCCTCGGGGCCGGGGGCGACGCCGGGTGGCGTGCGGCGGGCGGTGCCGAGCAGGGCCGAGGTGACGAGCTCCTCCCAGACGTCCGGTGCGGGAGCGGAGGTCTTGTCCATGCAGTTCCTTTCCGTCCCGTCGGGTGGTGGGTCGGTTCTGTTCAGCAGCCGACCGGGAGCTGAGTCGGTTCCGTTCAGCGTCCGGCCGGGAGTTCGGTCGGTTCCGTTCAGCACAGTCGCACCGCCTCGCCCTCGCTCTCCGGCCACGCCGTCAGCGGGGTGAAGCCGCGGTGGCCGCACTCGCCGAAGACCTTCACCGGGGCCCCGCCCGACAGCGAGACAAGGCGCCACAGCCCCGGACGGGAGCGGGCGGAGGCGGTCAGCGGCAGGGCTGAGTCGCCCTCGGCGTCGGCCAGTTGCCAGGAGTCCCCGTCCGGGGCCGGTATGACCCGGTCCAGAGTCACCGGGACGGAGTCGAGCCACGGGTCGTCCCGCAGCGCCTCGCCGTAGCGGGCGGCCGCCTGTTCGGTCGTCACTCCCGGCGGGCGGGTCGCCGAGGGCGCGGGCGGTGCGAACTGCTCGCCGAGGGCCGCCCGCAGCTGACCGGCACCGGGGTAGGCGGCCACCTCCGCGTCCAGCTCCAGCCCCACCGGCAAGGCCAGTTCGGGGGCGCGGCCGGCGGCACCGTAGGAGAGGAGCAGGGCAGTGCGGCCCGAGTCCGTGCCGTGCAGCCAGATCCGGCGGGTCGTCAGACGGGCGTCCGCCGTGTCGTACTGGGCGAGGACGAGCCAGCGGTCCCGTATCGCGGGGCCGTCCGCCGACGAGGGCAGGCCGATCCGGGAACGGACCGTCGACGCGAGGCCGTCCGCCAGCCGCTCGCGGCGCAGCCAGCCCTGGTCGAGAAGGTGGATGAGGGCGCACTCCTCCAGCAGCCGCACCGGCCAGCCCTGACCGGACGACGGAATCGACCCCAACTCCCGTACCCGTGCGGCGAGTCCCGGCGCCTGGGCGTCGACCATGCGGGCGGCCGTCTCCTCCCACATGCCGTATCCCGCCTGCTCGGCCCCCGCCAGACCGCCGCGCAGCAGATCCGCCAGCCGCTGCTCCAGCTCCGTCGCGCCCGCCGTGATCCGCACGGCCCGGCGCTCCGCCCGGCGCCGCGCCGCCTCCGGATCACCGGAAACGGCGGCGGAACCGGCCGCGCCCGCCTCCTGCCTCTCCTGCGCCCGTTGTCTTCTGCCCGCTATCCACTGCTCCGCCCAGCCCGGCGGCGCCCCCGGCGGCGTCGCGCCCTCCCCGCCTGCCCAGAGCAGCAGCAGCCCGAGCGCGTGCTTGCACGGGAACTTGCGGCTCGGGCAGCTGCACTTGTACGCCGGACCCGCGGCGTCCGCGACGTCGATGACCGTCTGATACGGCTTGCTGCCACTGCCCTTGCACAGCCCCCATACCGCCCCCTCCTCGGAACTCCCCGCCTCGGACCATGGCCCGGCCGCGCCGAGTTTGCTTCCCGCTTTGCGTGAGGCGGCGTCAGGAGCCAGTGCCAGCACCTGATCCGCCGTCCAGCGCACCCCCTGCTGAGTCATGTCATCGAAGGTAGATCCCCCCACTGACAATCGGCCCCGGGGCGACCGCCGCTCCGGCCTCCGCGAGCATGTTTCCGCAGGTCGGATCGCATTGTCAGTGGCGTGGTGCACGGTTGGTGACAGATTCGAACCGGCCGAGCTGGAGGGGGCCTCAGCCATGTCTGTGTCCGTTGAACCGACGACCGTGGAACCGAAGCAGGGCGGGCAGGGGGAGGCGTTGCGGCCGCATGCCGAGGACGCCTTCGCCGGTGAACTCGCCGCGCTGGCCGCACAGGACGACCGCCCGCGCCCGGCCCGCTGGAAGCTGTCACCGTGGGCGGTGGCGACGTACCTCCTCGGCGGCACCCTGCCGGACGGCACGGTGATCACTCCGAAGTACGTGGGCCCACGGCGCCTCGTCGAGGTCGCCGTCACCACCCTGGCCACGGACCGCGCCCTGCTCCTGCTCGGTGTGCCCGGCACCGCGAAGACCTGGGTCTCCGAGCACCTCGCCGCCGCGGTCAGCGGCGACTCGACGCTGCTCGTGCAGGGCACGGCGGGCACGCCGGAAGAGGCGATCCGGTACGGCTGGAACTACGCGCAGCTGCTCGCCAACGGCCCGAGCCGCGACGCCCTGGTGCCCAGCCCGGTGATGCGGGCCATGGCTGAGGGGATGACGGCACGGGTGGAGGAGCTGACCCGTATCCCGGCCGATGTGCAGGACTCGCTCATCACGATCCTGTCCGAGAAGACGCTGCCGATACCGGAGTTGGGCTCGGAGGTGCAGGCGGTGCGCGGCTTCAACCTCATCGCCACGGCCAACGACCGCGACCGCGGGGTCAACGACCTCTCCAGCGCCCTGCGCCGCCGTTTCAACACGGTCGTGCTGCCGCTGCCGGAGAGCGTCGAGGCCGAGGTCGACATCGTCTCGCGCCGCGTCGACCAGATCGGCCGCTCCCTCGACCTGCCGGCCGCGCCCGACGGCATCGCCGAGATCCGCCGTGTCGTGACGGTCTTCCGCGAGCTGCGCGACGGGATGACGTCCGACGGCCGTACGAAGCTCAAGTCGCCCAGCGGCACGCTGTCGACGGCCGAGGCCATCTCGGTCGTCACCAACGGTCTCGCCCTCGCCTCGCACTTCGGCGACGGCGTCCTGCGGGCCGGAGACGTCGCCGCGGGCATCCTCGGCGCCGTCGTCCGCGATCCGGCGGCCGACCGGGTCATCTGGCAGGAGTACCTGGAGGCGGTCGTCCGCGAACGGGACGGCTGGAAGGACTTCTACCGAGCCTGCCGGGAGGTCAGTGCGTGAGGGACGGCCAGGACGGATCCGCACGGAGTCCACGGGGCGGCGAAGGTGCGGGCGGCGGCTCGTCGTTCGGGGACGCACGGGCCGCCGGGATGGTCGCCGGGATGGTCACGGGGGTCGGGTGCGCGGGCTCCCGAGGGACACGGGGAGAAGGGGGACGGCTGTGACGGACCTTGAGCGGTACGACGACGGGGACAGGGCCGCGATTCTCGGCGGGGACGACTCCAAGTGGCCTCGGAGGGGAGGGGGACGGTGTGACGGCCGTGGGTGAGGACGGGACCGGGGGGACTGGTGGCGCCGGTGGTTCGGGGAATGACGTGGCCAGTGGTTTCGGAGGGGAGGGGGACGGTGTGACGGCCGTGGGTGAGGACGGGACCGGGGGGATGGGCGGCGCCGGAGGCTCGGGGAGTGACGTGGCCGGTGGTTGCGGGGGTTCCCTGGGGGCGGGGATGTCTGGGGTCGGTGGGTCGGGTCGTTGGGGTGTGGTTCGGGGCGGCGGGTCGGGGAGTGGCGCGGCCGGTGGCTTCGGAGGGGCTGAGGGCAGGGGGAGGACTGGGGATGGCGGGGGTGTGGCTGGGGACGGTGTGGCCGGGAGCGGAGCGGCGGGCGGCTCGTCAGCCGGAGAGGGAGCGAGGGGAGGCGGGGTGTCCGGGAGCGGGGGCGCGGTCGGCGTAGGTGGTCACGGGGGCCGGGAGTCCGGTGTGGGGCCGTTGCTGCTCGGGGTGCGGCATCACGGACCCGGGTCGGCCCGGGCCGTGCGGGCGGCGTTGGACGCGGCCCGGCCCCGGGTCGTGCTGATCGAGGGGCCGCCCGAGGCCGACGCGTTGATTCCGCTGGCCGCCGAGGAGGACATGCGGCCGCCGGTGGCGCTGCTCGCCCATGCCGTGGACGAGCCCGGCCGTTCGGCGTTCTGGCCGCTGGCCGAGTTCTCCCCGGAGTGGGTGGCGATCCGCTGGGCGCTGGAACACGAGGTCCCGGCCCGTTTCATCGACCTGCCGACCACCCACACCTTGGCGTGGCGGAAGGAAGAGGGGGACGAAGGGCCCGCGGACCGACCGGACGGACCCGCCACCGAGCCGCCGGACGCGAGCGGGGCCGGGACTGGGGCCGGTGCTACCGCAGGACCGGGTGCACAGGGCACCCCGGCGTCCGGGGCGAGCGGGGTCGGGACCCCGGACGCGCACGGCACCGGCCCGTCCGGTGTGTGTTCTGCCCCAGCCGAGGAGAACACCGCCCCGGGAGGCGTGGCGACCTCACCCGCCGGTGGGGATACCGCTCCGGGCGACGGGCCCGCCGTTCACGACACCGTCCGTGTCGATCCGCTCGGTGCACTGGCCGAGGCTGCCGGATACGACGACCCCGAGCGGTGGTGGGAGGACGTCGTCGAGCACCGGGGAGCGGGGCAGGGGGATGTGTTCGAGCCGTTCACCGTCCTGGAAGAGGCGATGGGGGCGCTGCGGGAGACGTACGGGACCGGCGGACATGACCGGGACCTCGTACGAGAGGCGTACATGCGGCTCCAGGTGCGGGCGGCGCAGCGGGAGTTCGGGGACGACGTGGCCGTGGTGTGCGGGGCCTGGCATGTGCCCGCGCTGCGGCGGAAGAGCACGGTCGCCGCGGACAAGGCGCTGCTGAAGGGGCTCCCCAAGGTCAAGGCGGACATGACGTGGGTGCCGTGGACGTACCGCAGGCTCTCGCGCCACAGCGGCTACGGCGCCGGGATCGACTCGCCCGGGTGGTACGGGCACCTGTTCGGCGCGCCGGCCCGGCCCGTCGAGCGGTGGCTGACCAAGGTGGCGGGGCTGCTGCGGGACGAGGACCGGATCGTGTCCCCGGCGCACGTCATCGAGGCCGTACGGCTGGCCGAGACGCTCGCCGCGATGCGCGGCCGCCCCCTGCCCGGTCTGAGCGAGACGACCGACGCGGTGCGGGCGGTGATGTGCGAGGGCTCGGACGTGCCGTTGGCGCTGGTGCACGACCGGCTGGTGGTCGGGGACGTCCTGGGGGAGGTGCCGCAGACGGCGCCCGCGGTGCCGTTGCAGCGGGACCTCGACCGGATCCAGCGGCGGCTGCGGCTCAAACCGGAGGCGCTGGAACGCGAGTTGGAGCTGGACCTGCGCAAGGAGAACGACGCCGAGCGCAGCAGGCTCCTGCACCGGCTCCGGCTTCTGGGCGTGGCGTGGGGTGAGCCGACGGCCGCGCGGGGAAGCACCGGTACGTTCCGGGAGCCGTGGCGACTGCGGTGGGAGCCGGAGCTGTCGGTGCGGGTCGCCGAGGCGGGGGTGTGGGGCACGACCGTGCTCGCCGCAGCGACGGCCAAGGCGGAGGCGGACGCTGTCTCCGCGCCCGGGCTCGCCGATGTCACCGCCCTCGCCGAGCGCTGTCTGCTGGCCGAACTGCCGGACGCCCTGCCCACGGTGATGCAGATCCTCGCCGACCGCGCGGCGCTGGACGCGGACGTCGGCCACCTCGCCCAGGCTTTGCCGGCCCTCGTCCGGTCCCTGCGCTACGGCGATGTGCGCGGCACCGACACCGGCGCGCTGACGGAGGTCGCCGCGGGCCTCGCCGAGCGGGTCTTCGTCGGCCTGCCGCCGGCCTGTGCCGCGCTGGACGCGGAGGCGGCGGAGGAGATGCGGCGTCATGTGGACGCGGTCCACGGCGCGGTGGGGCTGCTGGACGAAGCGGAGGCCCCGGGAGACGCGGCCCTCGTTTCGGGCCAGGGGACGAGTGACCCGAGCGCTTCCCCGGTGGCCGAACCGGGGCAGAGTGGCATGGGTGATGCGCGGGCGCCGACTCACCGTGGTCTCCGTGGCCGTTGGCAGGCCGTGCTCAAGGTGGTGTCCCTGCGGGACACCGTGCCCGGAGTCATCCGGGGGCGGGCTGTGCGACTGCTGCTGGACGACGGAGAGTTGGCGCAGGAAGAGGCGGCGCGGCTCATGGGGCTCGTGCTGTCGCCGGGGACGGAGCCGGGGGACGCGGCCGCGTGGATCGAGGGCTTCGTCGGGGGCGGGTCCGGCGGCGGGATGCTTCTCGTGCACGACGAGCGACTGCTCGGACTCGTCGACGCCTGGCTGACCGGGGTGTCGGCGGAGGCGTTCACCGATGTGCTGCCGTTGCTGCGGCGCACCTTCTCGGCCTACGAGCCCGGAGTGCGCCGCACCCTGGGCGAACTGGTCCGGCGGGGCCCGGGACAGCGGGGGAGCACGGCGGGAGCCGGTTCCGGGATACCGGGCTTCGGGGCCGACCTCGACAGCGGCCGGGCCGACGCCGTGCTGCCGGTGGTGCGGCTGCTGCTCGGCCTGGGCGACGACCACGACGGCCTGGGCGACGACCACGACGGCCTCGACGACCACGACGACCACGACGACTCGGCGCAGGCCGAGGACAACGACCTTGCGGAGGTGGCGGGATGACGACCGGGGTATCGCAGACACCGAGGAGCGGGGCCGACAGGACGGGCGCAGCGCGGGGCCCGGCCGGCGCTCCCATCCCCTCTGATTCCCCCACCACCACCGTTTCCCCCACCGCCCCTGTCTCCCCCACCACCCCCGTTTCCCCCACCGACGAGCGGCTGCGGCGTTGGCGGCTGGTGCTGGGCGGGGAGGCGGCCGACGGGACCGGGTGCGTGCTCAGTGGGCAGGATGCCGCGATGGACGGCGCGTTGAGCGCGCTCTACGGCAGAGGAGAGGGGAAGGGCCAGGCCGGGAGGGATCGTTCGGCGGGGCTCGGGGCCTCGGCACCGTCCGTGGCGAGGTGGCTGGGGGACATCCGGACGTACTTCCCCTCCTCCGTCGTCCAGGTCATGCAACGGGACGCCATCGACCGGCTCGGGCTGTCCACCCTGCTTCTCGAACCGGAGATGCTGGAGGCCGTCGAGGCCGACGTCCACCTGGTCGGCACGCTGCTCTCACTCAACAAGGCGATGCCGGAGACGACCAAGGAGACGGCACGGGCGGTCGTGCGCAAGGTCGTCGAGGATCTGGAGAGGCGGCTCGCCACCCGCACTCGCGCCACGCTCACCGGCGCCCTCGACCGCAGTGCCCGGATCAGCCGACCGCGTCACCACGACATCGACTGGAACCGCACGATCTCGGCCAACCTCAAGCACTATCTCCCGGAGTACCGGACGATCGTGCCGGAGCGGCTCATCGGATACGGCCGGGCCTCCCGGTCGGTGAAGAAGGAGGTCGTCCTCTGCATCGACCAGTCGGGGTCGATGGCGGCGTCCGTCGTCTACGCGTCCGTGTTCGGGGCGGTGCTGGCGTCCATGCGGTCGATCGACACGCGGCTCGTCGTCTTCGACACGGCGGTCGTCGACCTCACCGACCAGCTCGACGACCCGGTGGACGTGCTCTTCGGCACACAGCTCGGTGGCGGCACGGACATCAACCGGGCGCTGGCGTACTGCCAGTCGCAGATCACCCGGCCCGCGGAGACGGTGATGGTGCTGATCAGCGACCTCTACGAGGGCGGCATACGCAACGAGATGCTCAAGCGGGTCGCGGCGATGAAGGCGTCCGGGGTGCAGTTCGTGACGCTGCTCGCGCTCTCGGACGAGGGGGCGCCCGCCTACGACCGGGAGCACGCGGCCGCCCTCGCCGCGTTGGGCGCACCGGCCTTCGCCTGCACTCCCGACCTGTTCCCCGAGGTGATGGCGGCGGCCATCGAGAAGCGCCCGCTTCCGGTGCCGGATCCGGTGTGAACCCGGCCCGTCCGTTGGTGATTTGTCGACTCGGTGACCTGTGGTTGCGTCCAGCAAAACGGACATGACCAGGCATCGGTAACAGGGGACTTGCGCGACCTCGGGCACCCCGTGCGAGGATCGGTTTCCCCACAGTCTTCACCCTTCCCTTCCGTTTCCCTTTCGTGTTCATTCCGTTTCGCGCCGTTCCGTTTCGCTCTTCTCCGTTCAGCTTCGTCCGCTCAGCTTCGTTCGGTTCAGCTTCGTTCCGCCGCCCGGAAGGACCCGACCCCTCTTGACCTGGTCAGCAGCCTCTCCCGGAGCCACTGTGCGCGTACTGCGCGCGGTGGCCGGGCGGCGAGCGCTGCAACTGGGGCTGCTGGTGATCGGGTTGTTCGTGCTCGGCTTCCTCTGCGGGGAGCAGGCACACGCGGCGGACGGCATCGGGGCGCTGCCGGGCAAGACGGTCGGCCGACTGGTGAAGCCCGCGGCCGAGCCGGACGCCACGCATCCGGCCGCAGCCGCAGTCACGGCCGTAGTCACGGGGACGGGCAGCGACTCGGATACGGACATGGACACGGCAAAGGGCGGCGCCCCTGAGCCGGCTGCTCCCGAACCCGGCACCGACCTGCTCACTCACCCGGCCGACGACAAGGTTCTCCGCCCGGTGACCGAGGCCGTCGTCGGGGCCGTGGCCCACCGGGTCGTGCAGCCGGTCGGGGACCTGGTCGAGACAGTGACCACGGGGTTGACCGAGACGGTCGGCATACCGGCGCAGCCCACGCTGCCGGGGTGGCCGACATTGCCGTCGCTCCCGCAGTCCCCGACATGGCCGACCCTGCCTACGGTGCCGGGTCTCCCCACGGTGCCAGGTCTGCCCGGGACCCCCGGCCAGACGCTGCCCGCGCCCGCGCCGGTCACCTCGGTGCCGCAGCCCCAGGCGGGTGAGCACGCGGCGAGGAAGCCGACCGGTGTCGAGGGCGCCGCGGAGATCGGTGCCGGGTTCGGGCCGTGGTTCACCGGTGAAGGCACCGGGATCGAGCCCGTCGCTCATCCCGTCACCCGCCGCACCACCTCCACCGCTCACGCGCCCGCGGATGCCCCCGCCCCCCAGGCGCCCTCCGACAACCGGGGCGGAGCCCTGGGCGGCAAGGCGGCAGTGGACAACGGCTCGTCGCGCCACGGCGACGCGCATGCCATCACCCTCGACCACCGGGCGCCGCTGCGGCTCGTGCCCGGTGCCGCCGCGAGCGTCGACGCGGCCGGGACCCGGCACAGGCACCGGGACATCCCCCTCTTCCCCGGCTAGGGCTGGTCTTCCCCCCTCGCGGACCTTCCGCGCGGGGTGGAACAGGTCTGCCCCGGCCGTTCGGACACCGCCCTGATCGCGTAGATCTCCGGACGGATCCCGCTGGAGCCCCTGTGGCACCGGATGCCCCCATGTCTCTCCAGGCCCCCAAGATCCAGGGATCTGACGCACTCATGAACAAGAACATCCGCCGTTCCGTCGTCATGACCGCCGGCATCACCGGCGCCCTCGGCGAGGCCGCCCCCGCCGCCGGTCAGGCCGCCCCCTTCGCCGACGCCCCGGCCGGGACCGTCCAGGGCACCGCGGGACCGCTCGCCGCCGGGCACGCCGGCACCTGTGCCCAGGGCGTGGCCGGGGCCCTCACCCCGGGTCGCGCGCAGGACCTCCGGTACCGCGCCTGACCGTCCCCCACCACAGACTCCGTGAGGCGAAGGGCCCCGGACGGCCGAAAGCCGTCGGTCTGTCCTGCCGGAGCCTCACGGTCGGGGCGAAGAGGTCCCCATTGGGGTGGGGATCGACCGCCCTGAGCCCCTCACAGGGCTGTTCCAGGGGCCTCACCGGGCCAACCCCAGCCCGGTGAGGCCCTTCACCTGCGGCACGCCGTGCCAGTGAGTGCGGCATCATGTGACAGGTATCACCGCTCAGGTGTGACCCTCGATTTAGGGGCCCCCGGCAAGCAGCGATAACCTGCGAGACGGACATGCCGCGCGCTCGGACACCGTGTGCGCCTCCCTTGTGACAGACAGCGGTCGGACGTCACGTTGCCCTCGCGGCACGCCCACGCAGACAACGAACCGCGAGATCACTGATAGGGACGGAAGCGCGTGGACCTGTTCGAGTACCAGGCGAGGGACCTCTTCGCCAAGCACGATGTACCGGTGCTGGCCGGTGAAGTCATCGACACGCCTGAGGCGGCCCGCGCAGCCACCGAGCGCCTCGGTGGCAAGTCCGTCGTCAAGGCCCAGGTGAAGGTCGGCGGCCGTGGCAAGGCCGGTGGCGTCAAGCTCGCCGCCTCCGCCGACGAGGCGGTCGAGCACGCGACCAACATCCTCGGCATGGACATCAAGGGCCACACGGTCCACAAGGTGATGATCGCCGAGACGGCCCCGGAGATCGTGGAGGAGTACTACGTCTCCTTCCTCCTGGACCGGGCCAACCGCACCTTCCTCTCCATCGCGTCCGTCGAGGGCGGCATGGAGATCGAGGAGGTGGCGGAGACCCGCCCCGAGGCCGTCGCCAAGACGCCGATCGACGCCAACGTCGGTGTGACCCCCGAGGTCGCCCGCCAGATCGTCGAGGCCGCGAACTTCCCGGCCGAGGTCGCCGACAAGGTCGAGAACGTCCTGGTCACCCTGTGGAAGACCTTCATCGAGGAGGACGCCCTCCTCGTCGAGGTCAACCCGCTGGCCAAGGTCGCCTCCGGTGACGTCATCGCCCTAGACGGCAAGGTCTCCCTCGACGAGAACGCCGAGTTCCGTCAGCCGGGACACGAGGCCCTCCAGGACAAGGACGCGGCCAACCCCCTCGAGGCGGCCGCCAAGGAGAAGAACCTCAACTACGTCAAGCTCGACGGCGAGGTCGGCATCATCGGCAACGGCGCGGGTCTCGTCATGAGCACCCTGGACGTCGTCGCGTACGCCGGTGAGGCGCACGGTGGCGTCAAGCCCGCCAACTTCCTCGACATCGGCGGCGGCGCGTCCGCGGCCGTGATGGCGAACGGCCTGGAGATCATCCTGGGCGACCCCGACGTCAAGTCGGTCTTCGTCAACGTCTTCGGCGGCATCACCGCGTGCGACGAGGTCGCCAACGGCATCGTGCAGGCGCTGCAGCTGCTCGCGGACAAGGGCGAGGAAGTCACCAAGCCCCTCGTCGTCCGCCTCGACGGCAACAACGCCGAGCTGGGTCGCAAGATCCTCTCCGACGCCAACCACCCGCTGGTCCAGCGCGTGGACACCATGGACGGCGCGGCCGACAAGGCCGCCGAGCTCGCGGCTGCGAAGTAAGGAAGAGGGACAGACACAGCCATGGCTATCTTCCTCAACAAGGACAGCAAGGTCATCGTCCAGGGCATGACCGGCTCCACGGGCATGAAGCACACCAAGCTCATGCTCGCCGACGGCACGAACATCGTCGGTGGCGTCAACCCGCGCAAGGCGGGCACGACCGTGGACGTCGACGGCACCGAGATCCCGGTCTTCGGCACCGTCGCCGAGGCGATCGAGAAGACGGGCGCCAACGTATCCGTCCTCTTCGTGCCGCCGGCGTTCGCCAAGGCCGCCGTCGTCGAGGCGATCGACGCGGAGATCCCCCTCGCGGTCGTCATCACCGAGGGCATCGCGGTCCACGACTCGGCCGCGTTCTACGCGTACGCCGTGTCGCAGGGCAACAAGACCCGGATCATCGGCCCCAACTGCCCCGGTCTCATCACGCCGGGCCAGTCGAACGCCGGCATCATCCCGGGCGACATCACCAAGCCGGGCCGCATCGGTCTGGTCTCGAAGTCCGGCACGCTGACGTACCAGATGATGTACGAGCTGCGTGACATCGGCTTCTCCTCCGCCGTCGGCATCGGTGGCGACCCGATCATCGGCACCACGCACATCGACGCGCTCGCCGCGTTCGAGGCCGACCCCGACACCGACCTGATCGTCATGATCGGTGAGATCGGCGGCGACGCCGAGGAGCGGGCGGCCGCGTTCATCGCGGAGAACGTGAAGAAGCCGGTCGTCGGCTACGTCGCGGGCTTCACCGCGCCCGAGGGCAAGACCATGGGCCACGCCGGCGCCATCGTCTCCGGCTCCTCCGGCACGGCCGCCGCGAAGAAGGAGGCCCTCGAGGCCGCCGGCGTCAAGGTCGGCAAGACGCCGACCGAGACGGCGAAGCTGGCGCGGGAGATCCTCGCCGGCTGAACAGGTACGTAGGTGAACGTCGATGGGCTTGCTCCGTGCGTCGGGGCGGGCCCATCGGCGCGTCACGGGGCGCCGGGTTTCGGTCGTCGGGCGGCTGCGGGCGCGTCGTGGCCGAGCGGTCAGTCCCCGCGTCCCTGAAAGAGCTCCACCGGACCCACCTTCAAGGGTCGCGGGGAACCGCGCGACCAGCCCCCACCGGCCCGCGGTCAACGACCGAGCGGTACCAGCCTCTCCGGCCCCTTCGCCGCCGATTCGCGCAACTTCTTCCGCAGTTGCGCCTCCGCCGCCGACAGCGGACCCTGCCCCACCTTCGGCGGCACCCCCTGGATCTCCGCCCCCGGCGGGACCGGTGGCTCGTAATGCGTCGGAGCCGTCCGCAGCGAGAGCGCCGTCGTGCCGATCAGCGCCACCGTGAACGCGATCGCCGCCCGGGTCCAGAAGCGTGCCCGGCGCTCACTCCCGGTCCGCACCGCGGGCGGCTGCGCGGCCCGCAGTCCTTCCGTGGAGGCCAGCAAGGTCAGGCCATCGTGGAGGTCGGACGGGTCAGCCAGATCGGGAAGCCGAGCCGCGATCGCCGCACGCGCGTTCATCAACCGGTACGCCGTCGCCGGTGTGCTCGCCTCCGTCTCCGCCGCCGTCTCCGGAAGGTCGAGGCCCACCCCGTCGTACAGCAGGAGCGTGCGCCGCTGCGTCGGCGGGAGTTGCAGGAGTACGGCCATCAGCGCGCGGGCCGACGGGTCGGCGGGGAGGTCCTCGGGGCGGCGGTGACGGGGACGGAGACGGTGCCAGGGCGAGAGGGCGTACTCGTACGCCATGATCCGTACCCAGCCCGCCGGATCCCGGTCCACCGCGACCTCGGGCCAGCGCTGCCAGGCGAGTTGGAAGGCCCGCTCGACCGACTCGCGGGCGAGTTCGCGGCGGCCGGTGAGCAGGTAGGTCTGCCGGACGAGGGCGGGCGCGCAGAACGTGTACAGCGCGTCGAAGGCCTGAGCGGGTGTCAGGGAACCGGCCGGGAGCTCCTCGTGCCCCTGCTGAGAAGCCGTTGTCCCGCCCGTGGCGCCAACCGGGTTCGCGACCTGATCCTGTGTCACCGGGCGCCCCTTCGTGCGGAAAAGTACATAGTCGTATATTGAGCGACACATCGGTCATTGGCCTGTTACGACGGAAAAGCGCGTGTCGTTGGGAGCATGGCCGTCGTGATCCAGCTGACCGCTCGTCGAACGTCGTTGTCCCCCCTGCTCACCCGGTTGCGCGACCGGACGCCCGGCCTGGGCACCAGCCTCCTGGGTGGTGCGGTGGCCGCCGGGCTGGGGCTCGGTACGTTCGCCGTGCTCGTGATCGCGCTGTGGATCAGTTCGCCGTATCCCGACAGCGGTCCGGGGGGCGCGCTGCACGTGGCCGCGGCACTGTGGCTGCTCGCGCACGGGGCGGAGCTGGTCCGGACCGACACGCTCTCCGGTGTTCCGGCGCCCGTCGGTGTCACCCCGCTGCTGCTGCTCGCGCTGCCGTTGTGGCTGGTGCACCGGGCGGCGCGGGATCTGGCCGCCGGTGAGGAGGAGCCGCCGCAGGCGTCCGGGCGGACGGCGTGGACGGGGGTCGTGCTCGGGTACCTAGCCGTCGGCGCGGCCGTCACCCTGTACGCGTCCGGCGGGGCGCTGCGGCCTTCGTGGACATGGACCTGCGTATGTCTGCCGGCCGTCGTCATGGGCGCGGCCGGCGCAGGGGTGTGGACGGCGTACGGCCGTCCCGCCGAGGCGTTGGACGGAGTACTGGTGCTGCTGCCCGCCGGGGTGCGGCGACTCGTCCTCGGAGCCGCGGCGCGGGCACGGCTCGCCGGGGCGGTACGAGCCGCGGGGGCCGGGGTCTGCGTACTCGCCGGGGGCGGGGCGGTGTTGCTGGGGGTGTCGCTGGTGGCGCACGGCGGCGCGACGCGGGAGTCGTTCCTCCAGCTGACGGAGGGCGGATCGGGGCGGTTCGCCGTCCTGCTGCTGTGTCTGACGCTGGTCCCGAACGCGGCGGTGTGGGCGGTGGGATACGCGGCCGGACCCGGGTTCGTCCTCGGCGCGGGACATGTCGTCGGGCCGCTGTCGTCGGATCCCGCGCCGATGCTGCCGCCGTTCCCGCTGCTGGCGGCGGTACCGGACGCGGGGGCCGGGGGACCGGTGCACTGGGCGGCGGGGGCGGTGCCGGTGGTGGCCGGAGCGGTCGTGGGGTGGTTCGTGGGGCGGGACGCGGGCGCGGGACGGCCGTCGCGGCGGACGGCGGGCGCGGTGGTGCGGGCGGCGGTGCTGTGCGCGGGGGCGGTCGCCGTGCTGACCGCGCTGGCCGGCGGATCGCTCGGGGTGGGGGCGCTGGCGCGGTTCGGGCCGGTGTGGTGGCAGGTCGGCGCGGCGGTGGCGGGGTGGATCACGGTCGTGGGGGTGCCGGTGGCGTGGACGGTACGGGTCTGGCGGGGCCGCTCACGGGGCGGGGCGTGGACGTGGGTGCCGTCGGTGAGGGGCCGCTTCTCGTGGCGCAAGCGCAAGGAGGCGGGTGGGGCCGGGACCGCTCCCGGGGCCGTTCTCGGGGCCGTTTCCGCGAGCGCTCCGGGAACCGTCGGGGTGGCGACCAGTGGCCGAAACGCCCCCCACAGCCAGGACTCCCCTCATCGTCAGGACTCCCCTCACGGCAAGGAGTCCTCCTACGACCCCGACGTGGCTCACGGCCAGGACGACAGCTACGAGCCCTACGACTTCCTGCCCGCCGAGCCTCGGACGGAGTCGGTGCCTCCGCCGACGCCCTGGTACGACGACGCCTCGGGGGAGTCCCGCTGGGCGGTCCTGATGGAGGCGGCCACGCCGCTGGAGGAGTCCCCGGAGAAGCCTTTGCCCACCGACTGACCGCCCGGGCCGCGAGGCCCCTGCACGCCAGGCGTCAGCTGTTCGTGCTCAGCAGACCCCGGAGCTCCTTCGGCAGGAGGTCCGAGCAGGACTGCTGGGCCTGGTTGGTGAGGGCGTCGTTCATGCAGGTGTAGTAGTCGTCGTAGACGAGTCTCGCGGTGAAGCTCGCCGCCACGAAGACGATGGCCAGGGAAGCCGTGACCACGCCACTCACCGCTGCCGTGGTCTGCGGGCGGGCCGACTGCGGTGGGGCCGGGGTGTCGGGGTCCGGATCGCGGGGCTTGGTGCGCAGGGCGCTGATGCCCCAGTAGAGGGCCGGCGCCCCCAGCAGCAGGCTCACGTACGGCCAGCCGAAGAGGACGAAGAAGACGGCCCACATGCCGCAGAGCAGGGCGTAACGGGCGCGGCGCTGGGAAGGGTCCGTCGGGTCCCAGCGCAGACCGGGTCCCGCGCCGCCCTGGCCCTGCGGACCGCCACCGGGGTTCGCGCCGGGGCGCTCGCCGAAACCGCCGTCGGAGCGGCCCGGCTGGCGGTCGCTCCACTGGCTGCCCCATGGGGTGCGGCCGCCGCCGTCGCCCCGGCCGCCATCCGAGTCCTCGGGGCGGCGCGGCTGCCACGGGCGGTCCGGGGTGCCCTCCGGCGGCGGGGCGAAGGGGTTGTCGCCCTCTGTCGTGCCGCCCTGCTCCCCGCCGTTCGTCCTGCCGGACTTCTTGCCGGACCCCTCGTCGGACTTCTTGTCGGAGGAAGGGGCGTCCGGCGGCGAGGCGGGCTGCTCCCGCAGCAGCATGCCGCTGCGCTCCCCTTCCTGCACCGACTGCTGGGGGAGCGTGAGGAGTCGCAGACTGCGGTCCGACATCAAGTGAGCGTCTTCCCCTTGAAGGATGTGACTGGCCATGGCGTACGTGGATCGAACGGTTCGGCGGGCCCGTCGGCGCGAGCCTCACCCCGTGAACGCACCGCGCATCACCCGCGTTCCCGGACCGGTCCCTCCCAGACGCTACCTTCCGGCCACGCCCCCGTCCCGTGGGGGCCTTCCGATGTGCCGGTATCGTTGCTGACGTTCGGCCGCTTCGTAGACTTCCCCGTATCCCGGGGCTCGAAGCATTCGTACGACCGTACAAACGCTCCCCCGAGAAAGGGCCCCCGCCGTGGCCGCCAAGCCCGTGGCCGAGCAGGCCAGGCCGGTCAAGCGCCTGGTCGTGCTGGTCTCCGGATCCGGTACGAACCTCCAAGCGCTGCTGGACGCTATCGCGGCGACCGGCACCGAGGCCTACGGCGCCGAGATCGTGGCCGTCGGGGCCGACCGCGGGAACATCGAGGGGCTCGCGCGGGCCGAGCGGGCCGGGTTGCCGACCTTCGTGTGCAAGGTCAAGGACTTCGGGACCCGTGAGGAGTGGGACGCCGCCCTCGCCGAGGCCGTCTCCGCGTACGAACCCGACCTCGTGGTGTCCGCCGGGTTCATGAAGATCGTGGGCAAGGAGTTCCTCGCGCGCTTCGGCGGGCGGTTCGTGAACACCCACCCCGCCCTGCTGCCCAGTTTTCCGGGGGCCCACGGAGTGCGCGACGCGCTCGCGTACGGAGCCAGGGTCACCGGCTGCACCGTCCACTTCGTCGACGACGGCGTCGACACCGGACCGATCATCGCCCAGGGCGTGGTGGAGATCCGGGACGAGGACGACGAGAGCGCTCTGCACGAGCGCATCAAGGAAGTCGAGCGAAGGCTGCTCGTCGAGGTCGTGGGGCGGCTCGCCCGCAACGGCTATCGCATTGAGGGACGAAAGGTAGTTATCCAGTGACCGCCGAGAGCAACAAGCGGGCCCTTCGCAGGGCGCTCATCAGCGTCTACGACAAGACCGGCCTCGAAGACCTCGCGCGCGGCCTGCACGAGGCGGGCGTGGAGCTCGTCTCGACCGGGTCGACCGCCGGGCGCATCGCCGCCGCCGGTGTCCCCGTCACCAAGGTCGAGGAGCTCACCGGCTTCCCCGAGTGCCTGGACGGCCGCGTCAAGACGCTGCACCCGCGCGTGCACGCCGGCATCCTCGCCGACCTGCGCCTCGACAGCCACCGCGAGCAGCTCGCGGAGCTGGGCGTGGAGCCGTTCGACCTCGTCGTCGTCAACCTCTACCCGTTCCGCGAGACCGTCGCCTCCGGCGCCAGCCCCGACGAGTGCGTCGAGCAGATCGACATCGGCGGGCCTTCCATGGTGCGCGCCGCCGCCAAGAACCACCCCTCGGTCGCCGTCGTCACCAGCCCCGAGCGGTACGCCGACGTCCTCGCCGCGGTCAAGGACGGCGGCTTCGACCTCGCCACCCGCAAGCGCCTGGCCGCCGAGGCCTTCCGGCACACCGCCGAGTACGACATCGCGGTGGCGAGCTGGTTCGCCAGCGCCTACGCTCCCGCGGACGACTCCCCGTTCCCCGAGTTCATCGCCGCGGCCCTGGAGCGCAAGAGCACCCTGCGCTACGGCGAGAACCCGCACCAGCCCGCCGCCCTCTACGTCGACGGCACCCGTGTCGGTCTCGCCGAGGCCGAGCAGCTGCACGGCAAGGAGATGTCGTACAACAACTACACCGACACGGATGCCGCCCGCCGTGCCGCGTACGACCACGCCGATCCGGCCGTCGCGATCATCAAGCACGCCAACCCCTGCGGCATCGCGGTCGGCGCGGACGTCGCCGAGGCGCACCGCAAGGCACACGCGTGTGACCCGCTGTCGGCGTTCGGCGGTGTGATCGCGGTGAACCGTCCGGTCTCCAAGGAGATGGCGGAGCAGGTCGCCGAGATCTTCACCGAGGTCATCGTCGCGCCCGACTACGAGGATGGCGCCCTCGAAGCCCTCGCCAAGAAGAAGAACATCCGCGTCCTCAAGGCCCCGGCCGCGCCCGCGCACCCCGCCGAGGTCAAGCCCATCGACGGCGGCGCGCTCCTCCAGGTCACCGACCGCCTCCAGGCCGAGGGCGACGACCCGGCGAACTGGACCCTGGCGGCCGGCGAGGCCCTGAGCGCGGACGAGCTCGCCGAGCTGGCCTTCGCCTGGCGGGCCTGCCGGGCCGTCAAGTCCAACGCCATCCTTCTCGCCAAGGACGGCGCCTCGGTCGGCGTCGGCATGGGGCAGGTCAACCGCGTCGACTCGGCGAAGCTGGCCGTCGAGCGGGCCGGTGCCGAGCGCGCGCAGGGCTCGTACGCCGCCTCGGACGCCTTCTTCCCCTTCCCGGACGGCCTGGAGGTCCTCCTGGAGGCCGGTGTGAAGGCGGTCGTCCAGCCGGGCGGCTCGGTCCGTGACGAACTCGTCGTCGAGGCCGCCAAGAAGGCGGGCGTCACGATGTACTTCACGGGCACGCGGCACTTCTTCCACTGACGGAACACCGACCTGGGCGGCGCTACGTCGAACTGCGCAGCGCCGCCCAGGTGTGGGGCCCCACCTGGCCGTCCACCTCCAGCCCCTTCGCGCTCTGGAACTGCTTGACCGCCGCCTGGGTGTCCTTGCCGAACTCGCCGTCCACCCCCGAACCGCCCACGCTGTAGCCGCGCTTGGTGAGCATGCACTGCACCTGGACGACCCGCTGGCCCTTGTCGCCGTATTCGGTTTGTTCGGTGCCCGAGTAGTAGGTGCAGCCGGAGATCCACGCGGGGGTGGCCGGGGGCGCGGCCGTCTTCGTCACGGTGGCGGTGGGGGTGGGGGCGGTGCTGTTCACGCCACCCGTCCTGCCGCTGTTCCGGGTGGCCGTCGCGGACGGAGTGGTGTCCGGCGTGCTGCTGCTCTCCTCGGGGGCGGCCGTCTGCGCCTCGCTTCTGACCTTCTTCTTGCCGGCGTCCGTGGCGGAGGGCGAGGCGGAGGCGCCGGTCCCGGAAGAGGCCGGTGCGGCGGCTTCGCTGACGCTGCCGGATTGCTTCGGTGCGGCGGCAGCCGGGGAGTCGAGGCCCGGACGCGTGAGCAGGAAGGCACCGACGGCCACGGCTCCGACGGCGAGGCCCGCGACGGCGGCCAGTAGGGGCCTTCGCCGGCCACCGGTTCCGGTGGCCGGTCCGGGCGCCGGCGAGAGCGCCGGCTCCACGGGTGTGCGGAAGTGGGCGGACTGCCGTACCGGCCCGCCCTCCAGCACCGCGCACCCCTGCTGCCGCTCGCGGAGCCGGGCGGCCAGCGGTTCGTGCCAGTCGGACGCGCGCCCGTGCCCGGCGGCCGTGGCCGCGTCGATCAGCTGCCGCGGGGCCGGGCGCCCGGCGGGGTCCTTGGCCAGACAGGCGGACAGCAGCGCGGCCAACGCGGAATCCCTTTGCGCGAGTTCGGCCATGACCTCGGTGTCGGGTGCCTCGAACGCCACCCGGTGCATCACGTCCACGCCGGTCCCGTCGCCGAAGGGGGCGTGCCCCGTGGCGGCGTACACGATGGTGCAGCCGAGGGAGAAGACGTCGGAGGCGGCGTCGCAGCGGCCCTCACGCAGATACTCGGGCGCCATGTACGCGGCCGTACCGACCCGGTTGCCGGTGGTGGTGATCGCGCTGCTGTCGGCCGCCCGGGAGATGCCGAAGTCGATGACGTGCGCGCCCCGGGGGGAGAGGATCACGTTGGAGGGCTTGAGATCCCGGTGTACGACCCCGGCGGCGGCCAGCGCCGACAGGGCCTCCCCGAGTTCCGCCACCAGCCGCCACACCCCGGCCGGTGCCGGCAGCCCGCACTCGCGGACGGCCTCGGCGAGGTTGAGGCCGGGCAGGTACTCGGTGGCCATCCACAGCAGCGCGTCGTCGAACCCGGTACCGAGGAGGTGCGGCGCGCGCGGGGTGCGCACCCGCCCGTGCACGGCGGCCTCCCGCTCGAACCGCCGCCGGAAGTCCGGGCCCTCGGCGTACTCGGGCCGGATCACCTTCACGGCGGCGAGCCCTGGGCTGTCGTCGGCGCGCCGGGCCAGATAGACCCGGCCCATGCCACCGCTGCCGAGCAGCCCGAGCGGGACGTAAGGTCCGATACGCCCGGGATCGGCGGGCAGCAGCGGCACCGCGCCCGCCTGCCGCAGCGCGGTCCCACCGGCCGCCGATATGTCTGTCACGGTCCCCCCGACCTGCCTCTTCGTTCCTCAACGTGCTCTCACGTCACACCAGTTGGCTGAGGAGAGGCTAGCGCCCCGTCGGCGGGGAGCGCCGGGATACGGGGGGAACGCGGGCGCGGGTCACAGCTGGGTGGGAGACGCCCCGGGGCCGTGTCACGGTGTGACACGGCCCCGGAGGAAGTATGGCGAGAGGGCGACGTTGGGGATCCGCCCTCGATCGTGGTGAGCGGTGCTCAGTTCGTACGGATGACGATGGACGAGCAGACCTTGTCGGCGAAGGTCTGGCGCTTGGCGTCCCAGGCCGGCCACAGCCAGCCGAGGTAGCACGCGAGGCTGTCCAGGAAGTGCGCGAGACGGCGCACGAAGGCCATGCCGACACCGAGGGGCTGACCGTCGCTCTCCCGGACCAGGCGGATGCCGAGGGCCTTCTTGCCGAGCGTCTGGCCGTTCTTGCCCTCGATGATCAGCTGGTAGATCGCGAGGCCGAGGAGCGCGAGGCCGCCGAGCAGCGACAGGAACGCCGTCTTGGCGTTGGCGCCCACGATGACGAGGATGTACGGGACCGCGAAGACCAGCATGTCCACCAGGGTGCCGAGGAAGCGCTGGCCCCAGTTGGCGTACGGCGGCTGGGCGCCGTAGCCCGGCTGCTGCGGGTAGCCGTAGGCGGAGGCCGGGACCTGGGGCGCCTGCGGGTAGCCGTAACCGGGCTGCTGCGGGTAGCCCTGCTGCTGGGGGTACCCCTGCTGCGGCGGCACGCCCGGGGGGGCCTGCTGGGGGTAGCCGTAACCCGGCTGCTGCTGCTGCTGCGGCTGCTGCTGGGGGTAGCCGTAACCGGGCTGCTGCGGCGGCTGCTGCTGGGGGTTCTGCGGCTTTTCGTACGGGTTGTTGGGCGAGCCGAAACTCATGGTGATCCTCCGTCGGCCAAGCTGGGGACAATGCGGACTGCGCGGAGGAACGTCATGTTTGAGCGGTCTGCCCCCCGAACATCAACCGCGATACTGCGCCAGACATCGTTCTAGGCAGGTGTGTTGTTGTCCAGACCCATTCGATATGTGTTGTGCAAGTGCAACCTCGTCGATCTTGGGCGGGGCCACGGGGGAACCCGGATTGGAACCGGGACCGGGTCATCCGGGAGGATGGGGTCATGACCGCCCAGATTCTCGATGGCAAGGCCACCGCAGCCGCGATCAAGTCCGATCTGACCGCCCGCGTGGCGGCGCTGAAGGAGAAGGGCGTCACGCCCGGCCTCGGCACGATCCTCGTCGGGAGCGACCCCGGCAGCCAGAAGTACGTCGCGGGCAAGCACCGCGACTGCGCGGAGGTCGGCATCGCCTCCATCCAGCGTGAACTGCCGGAGACGGCCACGCAGGAGGAGATCGAGACCGTCGTCCGCGAACTGAACGACGACCCGACGTGCACCGGTTACATCGTCCAGCTGCCGCTGCCCAAGGGCATCGACGAGAACCGCATCCTGGAGCTCATGGACCCGGACAAGGACGCGGACGGCCTGCACCCGATGAACCTCGGCCGCCTCGTCCTGAACGAGCCCGCGCCGCTGCCCTGCACCCCCAACGGCGTCCTCACCCTGCTGCGTCGCTACGGCGTCGAGATCAAGGGCGCCGAGGTCGTGGTCGTCGGACGCGGCGTGACCATCGGCCGCCCGATGCCCCTGCTGCTCACGCGCCGCAGCGAGAACGCGACCGTGACCCAGTGCCACACCGGCACCCGTGACCTGTCCTCGCACCTCAAGCGCGCGGACATCATCGTCGCCGCGGCCGGTTCCGCCCACCTGATCCGTCCCGAGGACGTGAAGCCGGGCGCCGCCGTCCTCGACGTCGGCGTCTCCCGCAACGCCGAGGGGAAGATCGTGGGCGACGTCCACCCCGGCGTCGCCGAGATCGCCGGCTTCATCTCCCCGAACCCCGGCGGTGTCGGCCCGATGACCCGCGCCCAGCTGCTCGTCAACGTGGTCGAGGCGGCGGAGCGCAGTGTCGGCTGAGGCACGGGGCCCCGAGAAGCGGGGAGCGACGACAACGGGGGCGACGGCGGCGCGGGGCTCCCAGAAGACGGACGGGGCGTCCGAGACGGGCGCGGAGTCGACCGAGTCGGGCAGGTTGCGGACGGCGGGCGCGGGTCCGGCCGAGGCGCGAGGGCGCCGCAAGCCGGGTGCCGAAGGTGCCGAGGCTGCCGGGTCCCAGGAGCCGGTGGCTGAGGCGCCCGGGGCCGAGAGGCGGGCGTCCGGCGAGTCCCGGGCGACGGATGCCGGCGAGGCCGCGTCCGGTCGGGAGCCGGGTGCCGGGGCTGCTGAGGCGGGGCCCGTCCGTGAGGGCGGCGCCGTGGACGGGGCGGCCGGGGAGTCCGGGGGTGCCGACGGGGCGGCTCGGGAGCCCGGTGGTGTCGATGTCGGGTCGGACGAGGTGCCGGATCCCGAGGAGCAGGCCGAGATCCTCGTACGGGACGCGATCAGCGCGCCCGACGCCGAAGGTCGGCCGCGGCGGGCGACACGGCGGTTTCCGCTGTTCACCAGGGACACCGCGCCGCCCGAGGGCGCCGGCCGCGCCGCGCCGCGGGACGCTCCGGCGCCCGCCCGGCAGTGGCCGGTGCTCGCCGTGCTGGCCGTGGTGGGGCTCGGGCTGCTGCTGACCGCCCTCGACCGGTTCCGCCTCGGCACGCTGCTCATCGGTGTCGCCCTGCTCGCCGGTGCCGTGCTGCGCTGGCTGCTGCCGGACGTCGGCATGCTCGCCGTCCGCTCCCGCTTCACCGACATCGCCACCTACGGCGTGCTCGGCACCGTCATCGTCCTGCTGGCGATGATGGTGCAACCGGACCCGTGGCTGGTGATTCCCTTCCTGAAGGACACCCTGCACTTCACCGTCAGCAGCAGCTGACCCGGAGCAGGCCGGCGGTCCGCCCCCACCCCCGACGAGGGACGGACCGCCGTCACGCCCCAGCCTCCCGCGCCGCGAACAGCCTGTTCAACAGCTGTCAGTTCGCTGTGGCACAGCGGTGACGGTTCCGGCACGGTGTGCGTGACCTGCCACAGCGGACCCCGGATCAGGAACCGATCAGCCCTGTGACGTCGTCAATTGCCTGGAAGCAGGTCTGGACGCAGGTCTGCAAGCAGGTGAGGACGCCGCGGAGGTGGGCGATGAGTGGCTGGCAGGCGCTGCCCGACGATCTGCCGCCGGAGGTACGGCACTTCGTGGCGCAGCTCAGACAGCTCAAGGACCGTACGGGGCTCAGTCTCGTCGCGCTCGGCGCCCGCACCGCGTACAGCAAGTCCTCCTGGCACCGATACCTCAACGCCACCCAGCCGCCGCCCCGCCAGGCCGTCGCCGCCCTGTGCCGGATCGCGGGCCTCGACACCACCGACGCCGAGCGCTTCGGTGTGCGCTGGGAACTGGCGGTCCAGGCCTGGCCCCGCCCGGCGACGGCACCCGCGACGGCCGCCGGCGGCGAGAACGGGGAGAACGGTGCAGGGTACGAGGACGAACCCACGCTGCCCTGGTGGGACGAGCCTCCCAGGAGGCGCGCGAGCGGCCCGAACCGCCTGCTGCTGGCCGCCGCGCTGCTGCTCGTGCTCGTCCTGCTGCTCGGAGTGGCCGGTGCCGTTGCGTCTGGGTGATCCGGGTACTTCCGTGACGGCCGTTATTTCCGGTGTGGTCCACCTGTGACGATGTATCAACAAGTTTGCGTATTTGATATGGGGCTGTTCGATCGCACGGCTAACGTGTCGAACTTGCGGATGCGCCCGTGCGCCCCCGCCCGGGGAGCTGAGATCCTTGCGGCACGGGGAAGAGCGGGGAACAGCCAGCACCGACCGGGGGGAAAGAGGGGGAGCAATGCCTCGTTGGAGGGCCTTGCCTGATGAACTGGATCCGCAGGTCAGGGAGTTCGCGAGCCAGCTGCGGCGGCTCGTGGACCGCAGCGGCCTGAGCATCGCGGCCGTCGCCGACCGCACGGGTTACAGCAAGACGTCCTGGGACCGCTATCTCAACGGCCGGCTGCTCGCGCCGAAGGGCGCGATCGTCGCCCTGGCCGAGGTAACCGGCACCAATCCCATTCACCTGACCACGATGTGGGAGCTCGCCGAACGCGCCTGGAGCCGTTCGGAGATGCGCCACGACATGACCATGGAGGCCATCCGGATCTCCCAGGCGCGGGCCGCGCTCGGTGAGTTCGGGGCACCGCCCGCGAACGCCAAGGGTGCCAAGACGGCCCGCAAGAGCGGCAGCGCGACGGCGACGCCGGGGGTGGCGGGACCGGCGGGGGTCGCCCCCACGGTGCCGGCGCAGCCGACCGCGGCGGAAGCGGACGGTGGTTCGGGCGGTAACTCCTGGGGCGTGGCCGGGTACCAGGGGCCGTCGCATGCCTCCTCGGGGCGTACGCCGACGGCGGCCCCCGTCTCCACCGGCGGTCCGGGGCGGACGCCGGGGGCGCCCGGCCCGTACGACCAGCCGCAGGACGCGCGTCCCGGGAACGGGGCCGTCGGGGGCCCGGGTGCCTCCGGGAGTACCAGCCGTTCCGACGGTTCCGACCGCTCCGGTGGCGTCGGCGGCTCCGGCGGTTCCGGTGGCTCCGGGGGTGGGAAGCGGCGGCTGACGATGTTCCTCGCGGGGGTCGTCGGGGTGCTGGTCGTGGTCGCCGCCGTGTTCTTCCTGACCGACCCGGGCGGGGACAAGAAGAAGGCGGCCGAGAAGTCGCCGTCGCCGTCCGCCAGTTCGACCGTCTCGCTGCCCGCCGGGGTGAAGTGCAGTGGTCAGGGGTGCACCGGGAAGGACGCCGAGGCCATGGGGTGCAGCGGGAACCTGGTGACGACCGCCAAGACCGCGACGGTGGGGGCGACCGTGGTGGAGGTGCGTTACAGCGAGACCTGCGGGGCGGCCTGGGGCCGGGTCACCCAGGCCGGTCAGGGCGACAAGGTCGAGGTGAGCGCGGGCAAGGTGGCCGAGCAGAGCGGGAGCATCACCGAGGCGGGGGACACGATCGCCTACACGCCGATGGTCGCCGTGAAGGACGCCGGCGAGGCGAAGGCGTGCGTCACCCTGGCTTCCGGGCAGAAGGGGTGCACCGGCTGAGCGGATGCCGGGGGTTGTCCGCGGTCGGCCGGGAGTCCGTTGTGGCTGGTCGCGCCCAGGTACCGGCCCCCATGTGGATACGGCTCCGTGCCCCGGGTGGGTGAATCTGCGCGGAGTGTGCATGGGCGCCTGAATCCTGGGCACGCGAACCGTACCCCCACGGGAGTCCGGAAACGGTACCCCCATACGGCGGCCGCCTCCGTCCCCCTCTCCCGGACGGGCGGCCGCCTTTTCCGTCAGGCAGCGGTTTGTGGGCTGGGCCACACGGGGCCGGACGTCCGGGATCCCGGATGCGCGATAGCCTGACCGCTGGAGATCTCTTGACGCCGAGAGATCGATCAAACGTCCGGGGCAGGGACGCCCCACCGCCAGCTGTCATACGGAGAACGCCATGACCCGCACTCCCGTGAACGTCACCGTCACCGGCGCGGCCGGCCAGATCGGTTACGCCCTGCTCTTCCGCATCGCCTCCGGCCAGCTGCTCGGCGCGGACGTGCCGGTCAAGCTCCGCCTCCTGGAGATCACCCCCGCGCTCAAGGCCGCCGAGGGCACCGCCATGGAGCTCGACGACTGTGCCTTCCCGCTGCTCCAGGGCATCGACATCACGGACGACCCCAACGTCGCCTTCGACGGCACCAACGTCGCCCTCCTCGTCGGCGCCCGCCCCCGCACCAAGGGCATGGAGCGCGGTGACCTCCTGGAGGCCAACGGCGGCATCTTCAAGCCGCAGGGCAAGGCCATCAACGACCACGCCGCGGACGACATCAAGGTCCTCGTCGTCGGCAACCCGGCCAACACCAACGCGCTGATCGCCCAGGCCGCCGCCCCGGACGTACCGGCCGAGCGCTTCACCGCGATGACCCGCCTCGACCACAACCGCGCGCTGACCCAGCTCGCGAAGAAGACGGGCTCGACGGTCGCCGACATCAAGCGCCTGACCATCTGGGGCAACCACTCCGCCACCCAGTACCCGGACATCTTCCACGCCACGGTCGCCGGCAAGAACGCCGCCGAGACCGTGAACGACGAGAAGTGGCTGGCCGAGGACTTCATCCCGACCGTCGCCAAGCGCGGCGCCGCGATCATCGAGGCCCGGGGCGCGTCCTCCGCCGCGTCGGCCGCCAACGCCGCCATCGACCACGTGTACACGTGGGTCAACGGCACCGCGGACGGCGACTGGGCCTCCATGGGCATCCCGTCGGACGGCTCCTACGGCGTCCCGGAGGGCCTGATCTCCTCCTTCCCCGTCACCACCAAGGACGGCGTCTACGAGATCGTCCAGGGCCTGGAGATCAACGAGTTCTCCCGTGCCCGTATCGACGCGTCCGTGAAGGAGCTGGAGGAGGAGCGCGAGGCGGTCCGCGCGCTCGGCCTCATCTGAGTTTTCTCCACAGCTCTGTCACGAGCCTGCACGGGCCCTGTTCCGGTTCCCTCCGGAACAGGGCCCGTGGCCGTTTTCCGCCCTACGGTCGAAGTCTTACCCGGTGGGGTGATTCGGGGGGTTCGCGATGAACGGCTGGAACGGCTACAGCTCCGGTTCCGGAGCGGGACACGAGCCGAGCGAGGAGAGGGGCCGCTCGGCCTGGAACTCGGGGGAGACGGGGACCGCTCCGCCGTGGGCGTCCGCGCAGACGCAGACCTCGTTCGCGCCGCCCTGGACGACGGACAGGACCCAGGCCTCGCCGGCGCCGCCCTGGACCCAGGCCTCGCCCGTCCCGCCCTGGACCCAGGCGACGCGGGCCCCCACGGCTCCCGCACACGCGCCCCATCGGGTCCGGCGGGTGCTCGCCGCCCTCGCGGTGGCCGTCCTGGTCGGGGTCTCGGTCGGGGTCGGTGTCTGGTGGCTCCTGCGCGGCACTTCCCTCGGTACCGGTACCGGTCACGACACGGGCGCCGGTCCGGCCCCGAGTGTCACGGCCCCCTCGTCCCCGTCCCTGTCCCCGTCGCCTTCCCCTTCCACCGCCTCCGGATACCGCCGTCTCCAGGACCCCGTCGGCTACACCGTCGACGTCCCACGGGGCTGGACCCGCAGCGAGAAGCAGGGCCGGTCCGCTCCGGTCGTCGTCTACGACGCCCCCGCCGACGGCCGCCGGCTCCAGGTCTTCCGGATCGCGGAGGACACCCCGGCCCAGTCCCTCGACCTGGCCGAGAACGACCCCGGCTACGGCTTCGCGCGCCAGCCCGGCTACCGGGTCCTCGACCGCTCCTCCGGCACCACCTGGGCCGAACTCGCCTACCGCTACGACGACACGGACCTCGGCGCCCGCCAGGTCGTCGACCACCGCTTCCAGGCCGCCGACGGGACGCTGTACGCGATCCGCGCGACCGGGCCCGCCGCCCTCACCCCCGCCCTGGTGCGCGAGCCGCTCACCAGGGCGCTGACCTCCTTCTGCCCGGCGGACACGGAGTGCCGCTGAGCGGGCTCACCGCGCAGGACAGGGCGGCCGCTGTCGGACGGACCGTGGACGGACCCCCCGGGCCCGCCCAGCCGCACCCACCGGCCCACCGCGACTCCGCGCGCCGCCGCCGCTCCCGGCCCGGCGTGGACGCACACCTCGACCGCACCGTACGGCTCGCGGCCCTGCACCGCGCGTACGTACGAGGGGCCGGGCCGGGCCGTTCCTCGGCACCGGCGAGGGTGTCGTCCTCGACGCGCATGCGGAGCATCAGCAGGCCGACGACCGGGTTCAGGAGGGAGGGCACGGCGGCTCCTCGGGTCAACTGGGGCACGGGCTGGGGTCGTTGGACCGCCGGTTCGACCACGGTCCGAACGCGACAGTACTCGTTTCCCGGCAAACGCGATAGTGCGTGAATCTCCGGGTGTCATCACCGGCAGCGCGACCGCGCGCAGGGCCGGGCCCCGACGGGGGTCACCTCGCCGGGCCGTGCAGCCGCTTCTCGAACCAGTGGTCGCCGTAGATGTGATCGGTGTAGGGCGGGATCTCCGTGTAGCCGCACGACCGGTACATCGCCTGGGCCTCGCTGAGCGACGCGTGGGTGTCGAGCCGTAGGACGGTGAGGCCGCGGGCGGTGGCCTCCGTCTCCAGGGCGGAGAGGATCCGGCGGGCGAGGCCGAGGCGGCGGGCGTCCGGGTGGACCCACACATGGCGGAGCTCGCCGACCCGCGGCTCCAGCCGTCGCAGCGCCCCGCAGCCCACCGGGCGGCCCTCCTCGTACGCCACGAAGAACGCGCCCGCGTACCCGGAGACCTCCTCGGGGCGCACCAGGTCGGACCTGTCGAAGCCCTCGGGGAAGCGCGCGTCGATGTCGGTGGCGTAGGCGTCGAGGCAGGCGCGGGCGTCGGGGGCGGCGCCGTCGACCGGGGCCACGGTGATGCCGGCCAGGCGCAGCAGCCGCTGGGCGGTGCTCATCGCCTCGGTGAGCCGGTCGCGCTGGGCCGGGGTGAGTCCGTCGAGCAGACCGGCGGCGAGGGCGTCGGCCCGGCGGTTCTGCTCCTTGAGTTCGGTCAGTCCGGCGCGGGTCAGCTCGACCACCCGCAGCCGGCTGTCGTCCGGGTGGACGCTGATCCGGACCAGGCCCTGCGCCTGGAGGGTCTTCGCCATCCGGCTCAGATACCCGGCGTCCAGTCCGAGCCGGGTCCTGAGCTCGCGCAGTGAGACCCCCTCGCCGATCTCGAACAGCAGCCGCGCCTCGCCGAGCGGGCGGTCCTGGCCGAGGTAGTGGTCGTCCAGGGCGCCGATGCGGCGGGTGAAGTAGCGGTTGAACCGGCGGAACTCCGCCACGTGCTGGGTCGACACCGGGCCATAATCTTTGACTTTAGTCAAAGGACCGTCGTGGCGTCCAGGGACCTGAGATTCCGGTTCCTTGTACCCACCCGCCCCTCTATGCTGATGGTTTGTCAACAACTGACTTGAGCAAGGTCTTTGCACGCATCGGGGGAGTCGCGTGACAACTACATCTGTGCCCCGGCAACCGCAGGCGGCCCCGCCGGGCCCCACCACGCCGCCGCACGCCAGTGAGGCGACCCGGCTGCTGTGCGCGGGCACCTACCTGGATTCCGGTTACCGGGACCAGGTCATCGAGCAGCTCCACCTGAACGAGCAGCGGATCGTGGCGCCCTCGCTCGGCCTCGACGCGGCCCGGGTGCTCGCGCACGCGCTGCGGGCCCGGCGCCAGGAGCTGCTGTGGGCCGGCCTGATCCTGGGCCTGTGGGTGATCGGGCTGCCCCTGACCGGCGGGCTGCTGTTCGCGTTCCTCGGCCCGAGCCTGCTGCTCGCGGCCGCCTCCTGGGTCCGCGGCAAGGGTGCGAACCCGCCGCTGTACCGACGGCTGCCGGCCTTCGCCATGCGCTGGTGGGGGCGTCTGCTCTTCGCGATGTTCCTCATCCTGGCCCTCGTCGTCGCGTTCGGCGGGGGCGACGGCGACTCGTCGTCCTACGGCGACTCAGGATCCTTCGGCGACTCGTACGGCTACGGCGACTCCTACGGCTCCAGCGGCGGCTCGTCCGACCTGTCCGGTCTGCTGTTCCCCGACTTCGACGGGGTCAGCGGGCTGGTCGGGCCGCTGCAGGCCTGGATGGTGATCGTCGTCTTCGCGCTGATCGCGGTGTGCGTGGCCGCGCAGCGCGGCCAGTTCGCCAGGGCGGTCGGCGCCGAACTGTCCCCGCAGCGCTTCCCGGACGCGGCCGGCGACCCCGCGGAGCGCGCCGAGGGGCAGCGCTTCCAGCGCCTGAAGCAGCGCATCCGGATCGAGCAGCACGCCCCGCTGGTCATGTACCACGAGAAGCGGCCCTTCTGCGGTGCCGGGTTCGCCTACGAGACCTGGGTGCTCGCCGTCGAACTGCGGCCCGACGAGATGAAGAAGGAGCAGCTGCCGCTGAACAACCGCGCGGTCCTGGAGAAGATCCGCCCGCTGCTCGAACAGCTGCGGCTGCCCTCGGAGTTCGCCGGGCACACGGTCCGCGACCGGCTGCGCTGGCTGGAGATCGACGAGTGCGTGTTCCTGCCCGCGGAGGGGCTGCGCCGCCGGGACGAGGCGCCGTACCACCCGCAGGCCTTCGAGGACCACCGGGCGCGCGCGGTCGAGGAGGGCGCCGAGAAGCGGCGGCACTTCCTGCGGATCCGGGTCGGTGGCTGGGAGGAGGAGCTGGTCGTCACGGTCTTCGTGCGCGTCCACACCCAGGGCCGGATGCTCATGCTGGAGATCGCCCCGCATGTGCTGCTGCCGGTGCGCGAGGACTTCAAGGACGCCGACCGCGCCGCCCACACCTACCGGCACAACAACGCGCTCGGCAAGGCGGCCTGGGCGGTGGCCCGGGTGCCGGGTTCCGCGGCCCGTTCCCTCGCCACCCTCGGCCGGGGCCTGGGGTACGCGTGGAAGCTGCTGACCGGCGGGTACGCGGGCGCGCTGCCCGACGGTCCGGCGCTGTCGGTGCGGGAGCTCGGCTCGACGGACGAGGGGTCCCGCTTCCAGGAGATGGACGCCTACCGCTATCTCAGGAGCGTGCAGGACCGGGTGGCCCACGGTGTGCTGACCGCGCTGGCCGAATCCGGCTACCAGACCGGAGAGTTCGTCCAGAAGATCGTCAACATCAGCAGCGGCGGCGTGCACGTCGAGGGCGGCGTCCACGGCAGCACCTTCGCGGTGGGCAAGAACGCCGCCGCGTCCTCCACCACCGGCGGCGCGGGGCCTGCGCCGCAGAAGGGAAGCAGCGGCAATGGCAACGGATGAGCCGGGCGTCAGCATCAGCGGCGGCGTCCACGGCAGCACCTTCGCGATCGGCAGCCACGCGCATGCCGAGAGCCACCACGGCACGGCGCCCCAGCGGGACGAGACCGCCGAGGCGCTCCTGACCGCCGTACGGGAACTGCGCGAGGACCTCACGCGCCTCAGGGCCACCGACGAGACGGCCGCGCTGGACAGCGCGCTGGCCGAGACGGAGGAGGAGATCGTCACGACCGGGCAGGCGGGGCCGACCCGTCGGGAGCGCCTGCGGGCGCTGCTGGACGACTCGCAGGCGCTGGTCGGCCTGGTCGCGTCGGCGGGAGCGGTGGCCGGGCTGCTGGGGCTGTGAGCGCAGGCGTACGGTTCCGGTCTGTGAGGGGCGCGGCGAGTCGGCCTTCACGGCGTGGGTGTGGACGGGGGACGCGGTGAACGGGAAGGGGACGCCATGAGCGGGGGCGTGCGGTACTGGAACGAGGAGACGCAGCGGTGGGAGGACGGGGACGGGCGCGAGTCCGCGACCGGTCCGGTCACCCCGCCGCCACCGGTCCGGCCCGACGCTGTGCCGTCGGCCGGCGCGACCGCCGCGTCCTCCGCGGGACCGGCCGCGCCCGTGTGGCCCCCGGCGGCCGGCTCGGACGGGATGAAGGCAGACCCCAGCCCGACCGCGGAGTCCGCCTCCGCGGAACCGCCGACGTCCTCCGTCCCCTCCCCGCCGCCTCCGCCTTCCCCTCCCGTCGGCTGGCCCGGTACCGGTGACGGCAGTACCTGGCACGGTCCCGGCGCTCCCGATGCCCCCGGCGCCGGCTGGTCCTCGGTCGAGCAGATCGGTGGCGGATCGGTCCCGTCGGCAGAGTGGTCGGGCGCCGCCTGGTCGACCGCCGGTCAGACGGCCGTCCCCGAGCCTTCCGCTGGGACGAACCGCCGGCTCCTGTGGTCCGCGCTCGTCGGTGTCGCCGCCGTCGGGGTCGTCGTGACCCTGGTGCTCACCCTCGTCGTCGGCGGCGGGGACGAGGACGACAAGGCCGGTGACGCGAGCCCGACGCCCACGGAGGTCGTCTCGCAGCAGAGCGGTCCCGACGAGTCGCCGACCCCTTCGCCGACCGAGGACACCGCGTCCCCGCTCGCCTCGACGCCCGTACTCCCCGCCGGATACGAGCTGGTGGAGGACAAGGAGGGCTTCCGGATCGCACGGCCGACGGGCTGGTCCCGCACCACCGTGGCGTCCCAGTTCGGCATCGACGTGGTCAACTACCGCAGCGCGGACGGCGAACGAAGGCTCCAGGTGTACCAGGTCGCGGAGGAGTCCCCGGAGGCGTCCTTCGAGCTGTACCTCTCCGCCGACACCCGCAAGCCCGCCGGCTTCGAGAAGCTGGACCTCAAGCCCGTCGAGGAGGACGGGTTCACCGGCGAACGCCTGGAGTACCGGGCCGACACCCTCGGTGGCGAGCCGGACGTCGGCCCCTGGCACGTCTACGACGAGCGGTTCGTCGCCCAGGACGGCCTCATCTACGCGATCGCCGCGTACGGCCTGGAGGACGACGGCGGCCAGGACGAACTGGAACTCCTGACCACCGCCCTCTCCGGCTTCTGCGCGCCCTACGCCTGCGACGCGGCGTCGATCGACTGAACCGGCGCCGGGCCACGCCACCGGCCGTGCTTTTTGTTCAGTTTTGTCCGCATGTTCCGTGAGTCAGCACACTTTCGGCCACCGATTGCGCATGCAATCGAGGCGCGGGGGCATGCGACGACGGTCCCCGTCAGTGACACCCGTGTGACACAGGGGAACCGAACAGGAACGGAAGGCAACACCGATCATGGCCGGACAGCACGCGCGGCAGGAGCCGCACACCATCCACGCGGGCGGCGAGTGGCGCGCAGCCGTCTCCGGAGCCACCCGCGAGATCCTCGACCCCGCCGACGCGCGGCCGTTCGCCGTGGTCGCCGAGGGTGACGAGAAGGACACCGACCTGGCGGTCGCCGCCGCCCGCCAGGCCTTCGACTCAGGGCAGGGCCCCTGGCCGCTCACCCCCGTCGCCGAACGCGCCGCACTGCTGCGTCGCGTCGCCGATCTTCTTGTACGCGACCGCGAAGAGCTCGGCCTTCTGGAGAGCCGGGACGCGGGCAAGACGGTGGAGGAGGGCCGGGTCGACATCGACTGTGTCGCCGACGCCTTCCGCTACTTCGCCGACCTGGTCGCCGGTGAGGCGCCCGGCCGGGTCGTCGACGCCGGCTCGACCGACATCCACAGTGTCGTCGTCCACGAACCCGTCGGCGTGTGCGCGCTGATCACCCCCTGGAACTACCCGCTCCTCCAGGCCAGTTGGAAGATCGCCCCGGCGCTCGCGGCCGGCAACACCTTCGTGGTCAAGCCGAGCGAGATCACCCCGATGACGACGATCGCGCTCATCGAGCTGCTGGTCGAGGCCGGTCTGCCGGAAGGCGTGGCCAATATCGTCACCGGGCCCGGCCACACGGTCGGCGCCCGGCTCGCCGAGCACCCCGACGTCGATCTGGTCTCCTTCACCGGCGGCCTGGTCAGCGGTACCAAGGTCGCGCAGGCGGCCGCCGTCTCGGTGAAGAAGGTCGCCCTCGAACTCGGCGGCAAGAACCCCAACGTGGTCTTCGCCGACGCCTGCGCCACCCCCGAGGGCTTCGACACCGCCGTCGACCAGGCCCTCAACGCCGCCTTCATCCACAGCGGCCAGGTCTGTTCCGCCGGTGGCCGCCTCATCGTCGAGGAGTCCGTCCGGGACCGTTTCGTCGCCGAACTCGCCCGCCGGGCCTCGAAGATCCGCCTCGGCCGCGGCACCGAGGACGGTGTCGAGTGCGGGCCGCTGGTCTCCGAGCAGCAGCGCGCCAAGGTCGAGTCCTACGTCGCCTCCGCGCTCGCCGAGGGCGCCGTGCTGCGCTCCGGCGGACAGCGCCCCGAGCCGTCGCCCGAGCGTCCCGCCGACGGCTACTTCTACGAGCCGACCGTCCTCGACCGCTGTCACCGCGAGATGCGGGTCGTGCGGGAGGAGGTCTTCGGACCGGTACTCACCGTCGAGACCTTCCGCACCGAGGCCGAGGCCATCGCCCTGGCCAACGACACCGAGTACGGCCTCGCCGGCGCCGTCTGGACCACCGACGCCGGCCGTGCCCGCCGGGTCGCCGGCCGGCTGCGCCACGGCACCGTCTGGATCAACGACTTCCACCCCTACCTCCCGCAGGCGGAGTGGGGCGGCTTCGGCAAGAGCGGAGTGGGCCGCGAGCTCGGCCCCGCCGGACTCGCCGAGTACCGCGAGAGCAAGCACGTCTACCAGAACCTCGCGCCGAAGCCCGTGCGCTGGTTCGCAGGCTGAGACCACTCGCCCTCCCCTCTCTCAAGACCTCCCTGGAGTACCCCCATGTCCGAGATCAAACAGGAGTACGACTACGTCGTCATCGGCGGCGGAACAGCAGGCTCCGTCATAGCCTCCCGCCTCACCGAGAACCCCGACGTCACGGTCGCCGTCATCGAGGGCGGCCCCAGCGACGTCGGCCGGGACGACGTCCTCACCCTGCGCCGCTGGATGGGCCTGCTCGGCGGCGAACTCGACTACGACTACCCGACCACCGAACAGCCGCGCGGCAACTCCCACATCCGGCACAGCCGCGCCCGGGTCCTCGGCGGCTGCTCCTCCCACAACACCCTGATCGCCTTCAAGCCGCTGCCGTCCGACTGGGACGAGTGGGAGCAGGCCGGCGCCAAGGGCTGGGGCGCGGTCCCGATGGAGGCGTACTACGCCCGGCTGAAGAACAACATCGTCCCGGTCGACGAGAAGGACCGCAACGCCATTGCCCGCGACTTCGTCGACGCGGCCCAGAAGGCCCTCGAGGTCCCCCGGGTCGAGGGCTTCAACAAGAAGCCCTTCGACGACGGCGTCGGCTTCTTCGACCTGGCCTACCACCCCGAGAACAACAAGCGCTCCTCCGCGTCGGTGGCGTATCTGCACCCGGTGATGGACGAACGGCCCAACCTCACGATCCTGCTGGAGACCTGGGCGTACAGGCTGGAGCTGGACGGCACACGCGCGCAGGGCGTGCACGTACGGTCCAAGGACGGCCAGGAGACCCTGATCACGGCCCGCCGTGAAGTGGTCCTCTGCGCGGGCGCCGTCGACTCGCCCCGCCTGCTGCTCCACTCCGGCATAGGCCCCCGCGAGGACCTCGAAGCCCTCGGCATCCCGGTCGTCCACGACCTGCCGGGCGTCGGCGAGAACCTCCTCGACCACCCCGAGTCGGTGATCGTCTGGGAGACGAACGGCCCGATCCCCGAGAACTCCGCGATGGACTCCGACGCAGGGCTCTTCGTGCGCCGCGACCCCGAACACCCGGGCCCGGACCTGATGTTCCACTTCTACCAGGTCCCCTTCACCGACAACCCGGAGCGCCTCGGCTACGAACGCCCGGCGTACGGCGTCTCGATGACCCCGAACATCCCCAAGCCCAAGAGCCGCGGCCGCCTGTACCTGACCAGCGCGGACCCGGAGGTCAAGCCCGCCCTCGACTTCCGGTACTTCACCGACGAGGACGACTACGACGGCCGCACCCTCGTCGACGGGATCAGGATCGCCCGCGAGATCGCGGCGACCGAACCCCTCGCCGGCTGGCTGAAGCGGGAGGTGTGCCCCGGCCCCGACGTCACCGGTGACGAGGAGCTGAGCGAGTACGCCCGCAAGGTCGCACACACCGTGTACCACCCGGCGGGCACCTGCCGTATGGGTGCCGCCGACGACGAACTGGCCGTGGTCGACCCCGAGTTGAGGATCCGCGGCCTGGACGGTATCCGTATCGCGGACGCGTCCGTGTTCCCGACCATGACCGCCGTGAACCCCATGATCGGGGTGCTCATGGTCGGTGAGAAAGCCGTGGACCTGCTGGGAGGTGGTGCGTGATGAGTACGACCGCGACCATGGAGAAGCCGCCGACGACGGACAATCCGGTGTTCTCCGTCGACGGCCTGTGGAAAGTCTTCGGCCCCAAGGCGGAACGCGTCCCCGAGGACGCCGAGCTGTCGGCCCTCGCCCCCGCCGAACTGCGCGCGCAGACGGGCTGTACGGCCGCCGTGCGCGACGTGAGCTTCGACGTGCGCAGGGGCGAGGTCTTCGTCGTCATGGGCCTGTCCGGTTCCGGCAAGTCCACGCTGGTGCGCTGTCTGACCCGGCTGATCGAGCCGACCGCCGGCACGATCTGCATCGACGGCGAGGACGTCCGCGCGATGGACAAGTCCCGGCTGCGCGAACTGCGCCGCCACCGCGCCGCGATGGTCTTCCAGCACTTCGGCCTTCTCCCGCACCGCACGGTCCTCGACAACGTGGCCTACGGCCTGGAGATCCAGGGCGTCGGCAAGGCCGAGCGCCGGGCCCGGGCCGCCGAGGTCGTCAGCAAGGTCGGCCTGGAGGGCATGGAACACCGCAGGCCCTCCCAGCTCTCCGGCGGCCAGCAGCAGCGCGTCGGCCTCGCACGGGCGCTCGCGGTGGACCCGCAGGCCCTTCTCTTCGACGAGCCGTTCAGCGCGCTCGACCCGCTGATCCGGCGGGACATGCAGGAGGAGGTCGTCCGACTGCACCGCGAGGAGGGCCGCACGATGGTCTTCATCACGCACGACCTGAGCGAGGCGTTGAAGCTCGGCGACCGTATCGCCCTGATGCGCGACGGCAAGGTCGTCCAGCTCGGCACCCCGGAGGAGATCGTCGGCTCCCCGGCCGACGGCTATGTCCGCGAGTTCGTCCGGGACGTGCCGCGCGAACAGGTGATGACGGTCCGCCGGGCCATGAAGCCGGGCGACTGCGCGGGCCCGACCCACCCGGGCGCCCTCGCACCCGACGCCGTGGTCGCCGACGCGATCAAGGTCGTCGCGGGCAGCGGCCGACCGGCCTGCGTCGTGGAGAACGGACGGTGCCTCGGCGTCGTCGACCACGAGCGGCTGCTCGACGTGGTCGCCGGAACGGAACTCCGCGGAGGGGTGGCCGGAACGGAGCCCCGCAAGGAGGCCGTCTGATGGCTACCGTCACCGCGTCCGCGCCCCGCGCGCTGCCCACCGGTCTGCTCAAGCACCGGGCGGTCCACAAACTCCTGCTCATCGCCCTCGCCGCCGCGGTCCTCGTCCCCCTCGCCAACGCCCGCTGGGCCAGCGGCAGCTGGCCGACCGCCCTCACCGTCGACCTCACCAAGCCGCTGACCAGCGCGAGTGACTGGATCATCGACAACCGCGACAGCCACCCGCTGTTCCTCTACTTCTTCGGCTACGTCAGCAACGCCGTCGTGATCTCCGTACACGCCGTGTACGTCGTCCTGCTCGGCGCGGGCTGGGCCGGTGTCACCGTGCTCGGCGCCCTCGTGGCCTGGCGGGTCGCCGGCGTCCGGCTCGCCCTGGGCACGACAGCGGCGTTCCTCGCCTGCGGTCTGCTCGGCATGTGGGTCCCCACCATGCAGACCCTCGCCCTGATGGTCGTCGCCGTCCTCGCCTCGGTCGTCGTCGGCGTCCTGCTGGGCCTCGCCGCCGGGCTGTCCCGCCGGATGGACAAGACCCTGCGCCCGGTCCTGGACACCATGCAGGTCATGCCCGCCTACGCCTACCTCCTCCCGGTGGTCCTGGTCTTCGGCATGGGCGTGCCCGCCGCCGTCCTCGCGACCGTCGTCTACGCCGCCCCGCCCATGGCCCGCCTCACCGCACTCGGCCTCCAGGGCGCCGACAAGGAGGTGCTGGAGGCGGTCGAGTCGCTCGGCACCACCGCGCGCCAGCGGCTGCTGACCGCCCGTATCCCGCTGGCCCGCAAGGAACTCCTCCTCGGCCTCAACCAGACGATCATGATGGCGCTGTCGATGGCCGTCATCGCCTCCGTGATCGGCGCCGCCGGTCTCGGTGACCGCGTCTACCAGGCGCTGGCCTCGGTCGACGTGGGCGCGGCCCTCGCGGCCGGCATCCCGATCGTGCTGCTGGCCGTCGTCCTCGACCGGGTCACCGGCGCCGCGGGCGCGGCGGCGGACGGTGCCGATCGCCCGGCGCGCGCGGGATGGGCGTACGCCCTCGCCGGGGTCGTCGTCGCGGCGGTCGCCGGGCGGCTGCTGGGCCGTCTCGACTGGCCCGACGCCTGGACCCTGAACATCGCCGAGCCCGTCAACCGGGCCGTCGACTGGATGACCGACCACCTCTACTCCGGTGTCCCCGTCCTCGGCGGCACCGCCGACTGGGCGGGCCACTTCACCACCTGGGTCCTCGACCCCGTCCGCGACGGACTCCAGGGGCTGCCCTGGTGGTCCGTGCTGCTCATCGTCGCCACCCTGGCCTGGCTGATCGGCACCTGGCGCACCGCGCTCACCGCGGTCCTCGCCATGGCCGCGATCGGCGTCCTCGGCGTGTGGACACCCGCGCTGGACACCCTGTCGCAGGTCCTCGCGGCCGTCGCCGTCACCCTGGTCCTGGGCTTCGCGACCGCCATCGCGGCGGCCCGCAGCGACCGCGTCGAACGCATGCTCCGGCCCGTCCTGGACGTCTTCCAGACCATGCCGCAGTTCGTGTACCTGATTCCGGTCGTCGCGCTGTTCGGCGTCGGCCGCGCGCCCGCCGCCGCGGCGGCCGTCGTCTACGCGCTGCCCGCCGTCGTTCGCATCACCACACAGGGCCTGCGCCAGGTCGACCCGGCCGCGATGGAGTCCTCACGCTCGCTCGGCGCGACCAGCTGGCAGCAGCTGCGGCAGGTCCAGCTCCCGCTGGCCCGGCCCGCGTTGCTGCTCGCCGTCAACCAGGGCGTGGTCCTCGTCCTCGCCGTCGTCGTCATCGGCGGCCTGGTCGGCGGTGGCGCGCTCGGCTACGACACCGTCTTCGGCCTGGCCCAGGGCGACCTGGCGACCGGTCTGGTCGCGGGCGCCGCCATCGTCTGCCTCGGCCTGATGCTCGACCGGGTCACCCAGCCGACGGAACGCCGCACGGGGAAGGGAGCCTGACATGCGAGTACGTGCGATCGCGGGCGTCGGCGCCCTGCTGCTGCTCACCGGCTGCGGTGCCGCCGACATGACCAAGCAGGCCTCGCCCTTCGCCAACGCCCAGGGTGCCAAGTCGCTGACCCTGTCCGTCCAGTCCTGGGTCGGCGCGCAGGCCAACGTGGCCGTCGCCCAGTACCTGCTCGAACACAAGCTCGGCTACCGCGTCGACACCGTCCAGGTCGACGAGGTCCCGGCCTGGGACGCGCTCAGCCAGGGCCGGGTCGACGCCATCCTGGAGGACTGGGGACACCCCGAGCAGGAACAGCGGTACGTCAAGGACAAGAAGACGATCACGCCGGGCGGCGGACTCGGCGTGACCGGGCACATCGGCTGGTACGTCCCGACGTACTTCGCCAAGCAGCACCCGGACGTCACCAACTGGAAGAACCTCAACAAGTACGCCTCCCAGCTGCGCACCGCCGAGAGCGGCGGCAAGGGCCAGCTGATGGACGGCTCCCCGTCCTACGTCACCAACGACAAGGCGCTGGTGAAGAACCTGGACCTGGACTACCAGGTGGTGTTCGCCGGTTCGGAGGCCGCGCAGATCACCCAGATGAGGCAGTTCGCCAAGGAGAAGAAGCCCTTCCTGACCTACTGGTACGCCCCCCAGTGGCTGTTCGAGAAGGTCCCCATGACCGAGGTGAAGCTGCCCGCCTACAAGGAGGGCTGCGACGCGGACCCGGCGAAGGTCGCCTGCGCCTATCCGCACACCCCGCTCCAGAAGTACCTCAACACGGACTTCGCCAAGTCGGGCGGCAAGGCGGCGGCCTTCCTGAAGAAGTTCAAGTGGACGACCGAGGACCAGAACCAGGTCTCCCTGATGATCGCCGACCAGAAGCTGACCCCGGAGGAGGCGGCGAAGAAGTGGGTGGATGGCCACGAGTCCACGTGGAAGGCGTGGCTGTCCTGATCACTGTTCTCGCAGTTCGGCGGCCATCCCCCGCAGCGCCAGGACAGCCTGGTGCTGCAGCCCCGGCCCGAACGTGACGCGAGTGGCCCCGAGTTCACCGAGAGCGGTGGGTGAGGGGCCCTCGCCGTCCAGGTGCCCGAACATATTGATGGGCTCATGGATCCCGGACTGCTGCAACGGCAGTACGCCCGTCGGGGCGCCGATCGGACAGACGCAGTCGGCGCCCGCGGCGACGTACGGCGCGGCCCGCTCGATGGCCCGTTCGGGATGGCCGTCACCGTAGGAGAAGGTGTCCACGCGGGCGTTGACGAACAACCGGCCCCCGGCCGCGTACCGCACCTCGGCGAGCCGATCGGCGTGCTCGTCGCCGAGCTCGCCCTGCGGGCCCCGCGGGTCCACGCCCGCACCGCTGCCGACACCCCGAGGCCGTCGTCGAGCGGCACGACGCGCTCGTCGTGGGCTACGGGACACCGCCGGACCACGCCTGGTCGGGAGCGCTGGAGGCACTGTGCGCGGTGCTGCCCGAGTAGCGTCGCCGAATTCGACTGTTCACCATTCCTGAATAAGTTCGCGCGGATAGAGTCGCCCCATGAACAACAGCTCACCCATATCCCGTGTGGCCCTGAAGAAAATCACCCCCGACGTGTCCGCGGCGATGGGCTCCCTGCATGCCGCCGCCGTTTCCGCGGCCCAGGACGCCAAAGTCGAACCGGAACTCCTCGAACTGATCCGGATCCGCGCCTCGCAGATCAACGGCTGTGCCTTCTGCCTCGACATGCACACCAAGGACGCCCGCGCGGCCGGTGAGACCGAACAGCGCGTTTACGCCCTGAACGCCTGGCGGGAGACCCCCTTCTTCACGGCACGCGAGCGCGCCGCACTGGCGTTGACCGAGGCCGTGACCCTGGTGCACGACGGCCGGGTGCCGGACGCGGTGTACGCCGAGGCCGCGGAGGTCTTCGACGAGACACAGGTCGCGGCCCTGATCTGGGCCGCGACCGTCATCAACGCCTACAACCGGATCGCCATTGCCACACGGATGGCGCCGGGAGGTTATCAGCCGGCCAAGAAATAACGCCGAATACGGGTATCGGCAATTCCTGCCGATACCCGTCCGTGCGTCCGGTCTATCTATCCGGCAGTGGCTCCATGATGCCGTCCAGCCAGGCACGCCATTCCGGTGCGCGGGCCGCCGGTGCCGCTTTCAGTGACCCGCCCGTCCACCCCGTCACCGGCCGGATTCCGTGCAGCGCGTTCACCAGCCACACCTCCAGGCCGTCCAGCTCGGCCACGGTCCGCTCGCGGTGGGCGACGGGGATGCCCTCCCTCGCGGCCCGCTCCTGAACGAGAGCGACCGTCACCCCGGGCAGGACCGGAAGCCGGGGCGGAGGCAGGCACAGGGTGTCGTCCTCCCACCACAGCACGCCGGCGGTGGTCGCCTCCAGCACGCTGCCGGAGGGCGCGACCAGCACCGCCTCCTCCGCACCCGCACCGGACGCCCGCTCGCGCACCCGGGCGAGCGCGGCGAGGTCGGGCCCCTTGCGGCGGGGCACGCTCCGCGGGTCGTACTGGCCGGTCGCCCAGACCCGTACGGCGGCCCGGAGCGGGGGAGCCTGTCGCAGCAGCAGCCGCAACTCCTTCGCACCGCCCGCGAGTTCGACACGCGGGAACCACTCGCCCGTGCGGGGCAGCGCGTCGGTCAGGTCCCGCCAGAACTCCAGCAGTCTGCGCAACGGAGGTCCGTCCACCTCACCGCAGGCCCGCAGGAACCGCTCCCGGTGCCGTTCGAGCCCGCGCACCCGGCCGTCCCGCACCAGCCAGGAGTCCGCGACGAGGAGCGCTGCCGTCGTCTCCCCGGCCGGGGTCAGCCCACGGGCCGGTGACCACGCCGACAGCCCCTCCGCGATGACCGGTTGTGTCACAGCCGTCCCCCCTCAGTACTTGAGCCCGGCGTTCACCGGCGCCCCGTGCCGCGGCCCGTACGGCGCGTGCTCCAGCCAGGCGCCGCACCACGGCAGCACCGGAGCGAGCGCCGCCGCGGCCCGCTGACGGGCCCGGACGATCCGGCGCCGGGGCCGCAGATGGTCCAGCGCGGCACCGGCGGCGGCACTGTTGAACAGCGCCGCGGACCGCCGTACGGCAGAGAAGTCCTCGACCGTCCCGTCGGTGATGGCCTTCGCCGCGGCCGCCGCGTCCGCGATGCCGCTGTTCATGCCGCGCGCCCCGAACGGCGGGAAGAGATGCGCCGCCTCCCCGACCAGCAGCACCCGCCGGTGCGGATCGGTGAACGAGGCGGCCACCTTGCGCAGGAAGCGGTACGTCGACACCCACAGGACGCGCCCCCCGTACCCCTCGCCCACAACCCCCGGCAGCCAGCGCCGTACGGCCTCCTCGGTCCCCAACTCCTCCTCCAGGTCGTCGTCCCGGCACTGGAGGTCGACCTGAAAGCCGCCGGCGAACGGCACCCGCATCACGCTGCGGCCACCGACACCCGGATGCTCGTAGTGGAAGATCCGCTCGGGCGGCGACTCGGCACCCGGGGTGTGGGCCACATCGACGACCACATGGAAGCCCTCGCCCCGCTCGCCCTCCATGGCGATGCCCAGGGCGCCCCGCACGGTGGACCGGGCGCCGTCGGCGGCGACGGCGTACTCGCAGCTCCACTCCCGGCCGTCCCCGCAGCCCAGCCACACCCCGGTCGCGCTCGTGCGGACGCCCAGCACCCGTGCGCCCCATGCGAACTCCACGCCCGCCCGCTCGCACGCGGCCCGCAGAAAGCGCTCGGTGTCCACCTGGCGCAGGCTGGTGAAGGGCGGCGGGCCTTCACCCGGCGGATAGGTGCGGGAGTACACCTCGCGCCCCCGGTACAGCGTCCTCCTGGTCCGCCAGGTCTGCCCGAACGCGGTGATCTCGCCGGCCAGTCCCGGCCGCATCGCGTCGAGCAGGGCGAGGGTCTCCCGATGCACGAACAGGGCCCGGCTGCCGGGCCGTTCACGGTCCTTCGGGTCCGCCTCCAGCAGCACGACCTCCCGCCCGCGCGCCCGCAGCGCGAGCGCCGCCGACAGACCCACGGGCCCGGCGCCGACCACCACGACCGGTGTCACGCGCGTGCACCCTCCGCCAGCATCCGGGTGATCTCGACCCGCTTCACCTTCCAGGTCGCCGTCATCGGCAGTTCCTCGAACCGCCACTGCCGAGGCTCGGCCATCACCGGCAGATCCGCCGTCGCCTCCCGCCAGCGCTCGGGGTCCAGCGGCCGCTCCCCGCGCACGCACACCACCGGTACCGGCTCCCGGTCCGCACCCGGCACGATGACGACCTCACGCAGCTCCTCCAGGCGTTCCATCAGGGTGTCCTCGACCTCCAGATTGCTGGGCACGGAGTCGATCCGGTCGATCTCCCGGTCGGTCAGATGCAGGGTGCCGAGGCGGCTGCGGTAGCCCATGTCGCCCATCTCCCACCAGCCGTCGTGGAGTTGACGGTCGTAGCGGTCCTGCGAGCCGAGGTAGGTGAGGATGCGGCCCCTGGTCCGGGCCTCGATACGGCCGCTCGTCCCGGCGGCGACCCGCTCCCCGTCCGGCCCCGTCACCCGCACGCGCGTGAAGCCGGGTATGCCGATCCCGACCCGCCGCCCGTCCGCGCGTGCCGCACTGCGCCGCGTGAACCACTGGAAGGCCACCGGCCCCGTCTCACTCTGCCCGTACAGCTGGATCAGCCAGGGCGTACGGCGCTTCGAGGCGTTCAGCAGGCGCCGTACCGTACGCGGATGGATCGCGTCGAACGTCGAGCCGTACGACCGCACCCGCGACAGCGGAGCGCCCGGCGCGTCGGCCAACTCCTCCCACAGCACGAAGGTGTTGGGATGCGTCTCCACGATGCCGGGCCGGTGCCGGGTGAAAAGCGGCCCCACGGCGGCCGGGTCCGGGTCGGTGATCAGCACCAGCGGGCTGCCGAAGTGCAGCAGGACGCCGAGCAGGTGGTAGAAGCGCGAGTGCACGAACGACATGTGCAGCGCCGCGGTCTCCCCGCGCGTCGGCCAGCCCATCGCCTTCTGCGGTACGAGCCGGTTCCACATGGTGTTCGCGCAGTGCACGGCGAGCTTGGGCAGGCCCGTGGTGCCCGAACTGTGGGTGATCAGCGCCGGTTCGCGGGGGTGCAGCCGGACGGGGGGAGGCGGCTCGGTACCGGCGTACCGCTCAAGGGGCTCGGCCCCCGGCGCGTCGTCCACGGCGAGGACCTGCCGCACCCGGAGTCCGACCCCCTTCAGGGGTCCCTCCAGCTTGGCCCGGTCGGTGACCAGCCACGGCTGCCTGAGCCGCTCGATCAACTCCCCGACCACCTCACCGGCCAGGCCGGGGGAGAGCAGCACGGGCACGGCGCCGATACGGGAGACCGCGCAGGTCAGCAGCACGATGTCGACGTTGTCCGTCTTGTGCACGACCACCTGCTCGGAGGGCCGCACCCCTGCCTCCCACAGGCGTCCGGACAGTTCCTCCACGACCTCCGCCAGCGCCGGGTAGCTCAGATCGACACCGAGGGCGGGGTGGGTGTCCAGCGGCCGGTCCAGGGTGACGAAGACGGCGCCGTGCCGGTCGGCCGCCCGGCGGAACACCGGGCCCAGGTAGAACCCCCGGTCGGTGAAGGGGGGTTGCTGATCTCGCATGGGGCCGTTCCTCTCTGCGGTGCCTTTACTGTGCTGGTGCTGGTGCTGGTGCTGGTGCTGGTGCTCGTGCGGTGTGTGCGAGACGTGGTCACCAGGCGCCCTGGCGCACCAGATGCCGGCGGAGCTTGCCGGTCGGGGTGCGGGGGAGCGACGGGACGAGGCTCACGCTTCTGGGCACCTTGAAGGCGGCCAACTTCTCGCGGGCCAGCCGGAGGAGGTCCTCCTGGAGGCTCCCGTCGGGGACCGGCGCCGCGGGGACGACGAACGCCCGCAGCCGACTGGCCCCGCTCCCGTCGGTGACGGCCACGACCGCGATCTCCCGCACCGCCGGGTGGGCACGCAGGACGGCCTCCACCTCCAGCGGGGAGACGGTGATGCCGCCGACCATCTCCATGTCGTCGGCGCGACCCAGATGCCGGTAACTGCCGTCCGGCTCGCGGACCGCCCGGTCGTGGGTGGCCAGCCAGCCGCGCACCAGGGCGCGCCCGGTCTCCTCGGGCCGGTTGAGATAGCCGGGGGTCACCGTCGGGCCGCGCACCCACAGCTCGCCCTCCGTGCCGTCCGGGACCGGCTCCCCCGCGCGATCGCGCAGCTCCACCTCGAAGCCGGGCACGGGGCGGCCGACGGTGCCCGGGTGGTTGTGCTCGAAACTGTTGGCGCAGAAGGCGTGCCCTGCCTCGGTGGAGCCGATCTGTTCCAGCACCGGCGCGCCGAGCAGTTCCGCGACCCGTCTCCCCAGCTCCTCCGGCAGCCCCTCACCCGCCGACACCGCGGCCCGCACCGAGGCGAAGCACGCCCCGTGCTCGCTGCCCCGGTCGGCCACCAGCGCGGCGTACGCCGACGGCACCGAGTAGAGCAGGGTCACCCGGTGCCGGACGACGAGTTCGTCGACGGCGGCCGGGGTCGGGCGCCGGTCCACCAGGACCGCGGAGGAACCGGAGAACAGGGGGAAGACGAACGCGTTCCCGAAGCCGTACGCGAAGTACAGCTTCGACACCGAGAGGGTCACGTCGTCCGCGGTCACCCTGAGCAGCCGCCGCCCGATCAGATCGTGGTACGCCTTCGGGTCGCCGTGCGTGTGCACGACCCCCTTGGGGCGGCCTGTCGTCCCCGACGTGTACTGCACGTACAACGGCGTGTGCGCGTCGACCGGGTGGGCGGGCGCCGGCTCGGCGCAGGCGGTGAGCGCGAGCAGCTGGTCGGCGCCGAGCCGGGGACGTTCGGCGAACCGGTCCTCCAGGCCCGGCCCCGTCAGACACAGCGCGGCCTCGGCGTCCGCGGCCATGAACGCGTGCTCGGCCGCGGGGAGTTCGGGGTTCACCAGGACGGCTACGGCGCCGAGCCGCGCGACGGCGAGAAAGGCTGTGACCCAGGCGATCCCGTCCGGCAACGCCAGCACCACCCGGTCACCCGGCCCGGTGCCGTGACCGGCGAGCACGGTCGCCGCCCGGGCCGCGAGCGCGTGCACCTCACCGTGTGTCCAGGCCCGGTGGCCCTGGTGGAAGGCGGGCCGGCCCACCCAGCCGCGCCGCTCGGCGAGATCGGCGAGCTGGGCCGCGAGATTACCGGGGGCGCCGAAGCCGGCCGGGGACAGCACGTTCTGCGCGGTCGTCATCGGGCCGGCTCCTCGGTGACGGTGTGCCCTTGGCGGGCATCCGCGCGGACCGTCGCGTGCCGTCGCGGCTCCGCCGTCCGTTCCGCGGTGTGCAGGTGCAGGGCTCTCATCTGGGCCGCCGTCTTCAGCAGCATCTCGTCGTACTCGGCCACCGGATCGGAGTCGAGGACGATCGCGCCCCCGGCACCCAGCTGCATCAGCCCGTCGGCGAACACGGCCGTACGGATCACGATGTTGAGATCAGCGCCCCCACTGCACCCCAGGTAGCCGAGAGCGCCGGAGTAGACCCCGCGGGCCTCGGTCTCCAGGGAGCCGATGATCTCCATGGTGCGCAGCTTCGGCGCCCCGGTCATCGAGCCGCCCGGAAAGCAGGCCCGCACGCACTGCACCGCGTCGATCCCCTCCCGCAGCCGCCCCTCCACGGTGGACACGAGCTGGTGCACGGTCGCGTACGTCTCCGTGGCCATCAGCCGGGTCACCCGCACCGACCCGGTCCGGCACACTCGCCCCAGGTCGTTGCGGAGCAGGTCGACGATCATCAGGTTCTCGGCGCGCGTCTTGGCGTCCGCCGCCAGCGCTTCCCGCAGCCGGGCGTCCTCCTCCGGTCCGGCCCCGCGCGGGGCGGTGCCCTTGATGGGCCGGGCTTCGGCGATCCCGTCCCGCGTGATCCGCAGGAACCGCTCGGGCGAGGAACCGGCCACGTCGACGTCCTCGAACCTCAGGAACGCGGCGTAGGGGGCCGGGTTGACCCGGCGCAGCACCCGGTAGAACTCGTACGCGTCCGGCGGGGCGGGTAACCGGGCCGCGTTCGTCAGGCAGACCTCATAGCTGGTGCCGGCCCGCAGCTCACGTGCGCAGGACTCGATGTCGGCGAGATAGTCCTCCCGGTCCCGCACCAGCCACGGCTCGGCGGCGCCGAGATCGGGATCGGTCCTCGCGGCGGGCAGAGTGAGCGCGTTGGGCGTGATGGGCGCGTTGGGCGCGTTGGGCGCCGACAGCGCCGGTGCCGCCGCCCGGTCCGGCTCGGTGGCGACGAAGGTCAACTCGGCCAGCGCCCTCTCCAGCCAGTCCTCCGCCTCCCGGGCGGCCTGCGGGGTGTCCTCGGCGAGGCAGACCGCGTAGGTGAACCTTTTCAGATGGTCCACGGCTATCAGCCGGTCGGCGAACAGCCAGCAGGCGTCCGGGACGTCGGAGTTGTGCCGGTTCGGCGATCCGCAGTCGGCCTTCGTCTCGTAGCCGAAGTAGCCGACATAGCCGCCGGTGAAGTCGAAGGGCAGACCGCCGCCGTCCACCCGGCGGCTCGTCAACTGCCGTCCCAGATAGTCGAAGACGCTCGCCGCGACCTTTCGCGTCGGCCGCCCGGCCCGCTCGATCTCGCACCGGCCGCTCTCGACGTCGTACCGGACGAACTCCGCGAGCGGACCGCTGTCGTCGCCGAAGAACGAGAACCGCGACCGCCCCTCCTCGACCAGTGCGCCGTCCAGCCAGAACGCCCGCCGCGATGCCGCGTACATCCGGGTGAAGGCGGCCTCCGTGTCGACTGCGCCGGCGATGCGCCGAGTGTGCAGCCGATAGGCGGGAGCGGCGGCCCGGCGGGGGCGCGGGACGACCCGTGCGGGCCGGGGGATCACGGCCTCGGGCGGGGGCACCGCCGTGTTCTTCGTACGCGTCCTGCGGGCCAGTTCCGCCGTGAGGTTGCGGAAGTTGACGAGCATGCGGTGGCCGTACTCGGTGAGCACGGACTCCGGATGGAACTGCACGCCCCACAGTGGCCGATTGCGGTGTCTGAGCCCCATCAGCACACCGTCCTCGGCCCAGGCGGTGGCCTCCAGCGTCGGGGGGAGCGGCTCGGCCACGGCCAGCGAGTGGTAGCGGACCGCGGTGAAGTCCTGCGGCAGACCCCGGAACAGGTCCCGTCCGTCGTGCCGGACCGCCGACAGATACCCGTGTCGTGGCTCCGGGGCGGGCTCCACCCGAGCACCCTCCCCGAGCGCGATGCCCTGATGCCCCAGACAGACGCCCAGCACCGGGATCGACGACTCGGCGAGCACGGCGGTACTCAGTCCGAAGTCCCGCGGTTCGGCCGGGTGCCCTGGTCCGGGCGAGATCACGACATTGTCGAACCGCGCGAGGTATTCCCCGAGATCGGGAAGGCTGCCGAACGCGTCGTTGAAGACGACATGCGGTTCCTCACCGTTGACCTCGGCGACCAGCTGGAACAGGTTGTACGTGTACGAGTCGTAATTGTCGATGAGCAGGGTCTTCACCCGCCCACCTCCCTCGGTTCGTGCCGGACCTATGCGGTCCGTCTTTTGTGCCGTCCGCGAAGTGCCTGGAGCGGCGGATACAGCCATTTCCTGAGGAAACGCTGAAGCCGGGGCATGAGAATCCAGGTGACGAGAGCCGTCACACACAGGCACAACAACAGCGTGCGGACGAGCGGATTGAGTCCGCCGAGATAAGGAAGAACGATCAGATTGAACAGGAGCACCGGCGGAAATACCGCGCTCATGTTCACGAACCACAGTTTCCATTTCGCCGGCGGGGCGGGCGCCTGCGGTGTGGTGGTCTGGGAGTCGAACCACGTCTTGGAGCCCCGCACGCTTCTGCGCTCGGTCTGCTGGGCGAAGCCGACCGTCCGGCCGTCCCACTGGGTCCCGGCGGTCGAATCCTCCCAGGCCCGGGCCGTTCCCTCGCTGGCGAAGCGATAGACCACATGCCACTCCGCCTCTCGGTCGACAAGGACGCCACCCCCAAGGAAGCCCGGCTGCTGTGAACTCGCGGCCAGCATGGCCCACCCCCAGGAGTGGAAGTCGGCCTCACGGCCCGGCACCACGTGATAGGCCACGGTGACGGTGACGGGATTGCTACTCACGCCGTCGTATACGCAATGCCTTCACATCACGTTCAAATATTCAACGAAGCTTTTTCGGCTGTCCGGATCGTGACTCTTTATCGCCCTTTCGGTCGGCATGGCTCACTCTGTCGAGCTGTACCGCCAGTAACTCAAGCAATCCTTTACGGAATTCGGGAAGTTGATTGCGGCACGGAATCCGCCGGCGCCTCCCCGAACCTGGCCAGCGCCAACGCCCCCGCGACAGCCACCGCGAAACCCAGCACCGCCACCCACGCCAGCCCCTCCCGGGTACGGTCCCCGAGCCACACCACCCCCACCAGCGCCGGCCCGATCGTCTCCCCGATCACCATCCCGGCGGTCGCCGTGGTCACCGACCCCCGCTGCAGCGCCGAAGTGAGCGACACAAAGGCCGCGCCACCGCCGACGAGGAGCGCGTACGCCGCCGGATCGGCCACCAATGCCGACGGCGCCAGCGAGTCGATCAGCCGCACGGCCACCTCGACCACCCCGAACCCGAGCCCGGCTCCCAGCCCGAGCGCCAACGCCCGCCCGCGGTCCGGCAGTCGCCCGCCCAGCAGCGCGAGCGCCAGCACCGCGAGTGCCGTCGCGAGCATCACGTACTTCAAGGCCGCAGGGCCGTCCCGGTCGCCCTCCGTCCCGGACGCGATCCCCAACAGCGCCATACCCGCGCACACCACCCCGACCGCGCCCCACTCACCCCCGTTCAGCCGGACCCGCAGCAGCCGCGCCGACACCACCGCGGTCACCGCGAGACTCGACGCGAGCGCCGCGCCGACCGCGTAGATCGGAATCGAACGCAACGCGGCGATCTGCAACAGGAACCCCACCCCGTCCAGGGCCAGCCCCGCCAGATACCGCCACTGCCGCACCGCCCGCAGGAACAGCGTCACCGCGAACGCCGTCCCCTCGCCGTCACCGCCGCCCGCGTCCGCCGCCCGGGCCGCCATCGCCTGCAGCACGGTCGCCGTCCCGAAGCAGACCGAGGCACCAAGAGCACACACCATTCCAAAGAGCACGAAGTGACCCTAGGGGAGGAGGTGAGAAGCGGGTTGCCTCCGGACCGGCTCTTACCAGAACCCCAACACCGTTCGGGGCGTTCGGCTGAACATGAATGCTGGCGACAGGACTCACTCCCGCTCAGTCTTCAGGAACGGTTCGGCGGTGGACCTCCGACCCCGACCAGATCGACCACCTCGCCGACGGCCTGTTCCGACGTCCATCGCCGCCACCGCCCCGAGGCACGGAACCCGCGGCCCGGCCCCGATTCCGTCGCTCGCATGGTGGACGCCGCACAGGTGTCCTGCGACGTGCCCGGTAGGCTGGCCGACAGGCCGTGACTGGCGCGCTGGGATGGGACGGACCATCGGGGAGCGGCCTGTGAGTGACCAAGTGCCGTGCGCCTGGGCCGAACCGTGATCCGTGACCGCTTCAAGCCACGCAGCCCGGAGGCCGCCATGTCAGAGCAGCAGCCCCTGTCCACCGAGTCCACGGCCTTCCGCGCCGCCCTCGACGTGATCCGCGCCGTCGAGCCGCGCGTCGCCGACGCCATCGGCCAGGAGGTCCACGACCAGCGCGAGATGCTCAAGCTGATCGCCTCCGAGAACTACGCCTCCCCGGCCACCCTCCTCGCGATGGGCAACTGGTTCAGCGACAAGTACGCCGAGGGCACCATCGGCCGCCGCTTCTACGCCGGCTGCCGCAACGTCGACACGGTCGAGTCCCTCGCCGCCGAACACGCCAAGGAGCTCTTCGGCGCCCGCCACGCCTACGTCCAGCCGCACTCCGGCATCGACGCCAACCTCGTCGCCTTCTGGTCCGTCCTCGCCCAGCGCGTCGAGGTCCCCGCCCTGGAGAAGGCCGGCGTCCGCCAGGTCAACGACCTCTCCGACGCCGACTGGGCCGAACTGCGCCAGGCCTTCGGCAACCAGCGCATGCTCGGCATGTCCCTGGACGCCGGCGGCCACCTCACCCACGGCTTCCGCCCCAACATCTCCGGCAAGATGTTCGACCAGCGCTCCTACGGCACCGACCCCGCCACCGGCCTCGTCGACTACGACGCCCTGCGCGCCTCGGCCCGTGAGTTCAAGCCGCTGATCATCGTCGCCGGCTACTCGGCCTACCCGCGGCTCGTGAACTTCCGGATCATGCGCGAGATCGCCGACGAGGTCGGCGCCACACTCATGGTCGACATGGCCCACTTCGCCGGTCTCGTCGCCGGAAAGGTTCTCACCGGCGACTTCGACCCCGTCCCGCACGCCCAGATCGTCACCACCACCACCCACAAGTCCCTGCGTGGCCCGCGCGGCGGAATGGTGCTGTGCGACGACTCTCTCAAGGACCAGGTCGACCGCGGCTGCCCGATGGTCCTCGGCGGGCCGCTCCCGCATGTCATGGCCGCCAAGGCCGTCGCCCTCGCCGAGGCCCGGCAGCCCTCCTTCCAGGACTACGCCCAGCGGATCGTCGACAACTCCCGCGCCCTGGCGGAGGGCCTGATGCGCCGCGGCGCCACCCTGGTCACCGGCGGCACCGACAACCACCTCAACCTGATCGACGTCACCTCCTCCTACGGCCTCACCGGCCGCCAGGCCGAGGCCGCGCTGCTCGAGTCGGGCATCGTCACCAACCGCAACGCCATCCCGGCCGACCCCAACGGCGCCTGGTACACCTCCGGCATCCGCATCGGCACCCCCGCCCTGACCACCCGTGGTCTCGGCACCGCCGAGATGGACGAGGTCGCCGGCCTCATCGACCGTGTCCTGACCACGACGGAGCCGGGCACCACCAAGTCGGGCGCCCCGTCCAAGGCCCAGCACATCCTGGACCCGAAGGTCGCGGACGAGATCTCCCACCGGGCCACCGACCTCGTGGCGGGCTTCCCGCTGTACCCGGAGGTCGACCTCGGCTGACACACGTCCTCTCTTGAGTTGTCAAAGACCGGCGATTCCTAGAGATCGATGAGTTCCTGTCGTGGCTCATCCCGCGGCGGCCCGGCTCCCGGCCCGGCCGCCGCGCGGCGTATCAGCCGCGTGCCACCGACTCCCGCCGCGAATCCCACGACGAGCCCCGGCACCGCCCACCACACGCCACGCTCCGGGCCCGTCGAACGCCTCGAGCCGTCGTCCCGCTCCTCGACGGCACCGCCCGCTAGGCCCGCCCGGTCCAGCCGGTCGAAAACCGCCCGGGGCGCCCGGTGCCAGCGGATGTCGTCGTCCTCCCGCTCCGGCGCCGGATCCGAGCGCACCCACGGCGTGCCGTCCCCGGCCAGGAACAGCTGGTCCTCCCGCGTCACCGCCACATCACCACCCGGCGCCGAATCCGTCCGAGGCCAGCCCCCGACCCCTGTCAGCCCCCAGAAGACGGTGAACCGCACCGGCGGATAGCGGCCCTCCTCCCAGGTGTCCGAGATCCGCTCTGTGCCTGTGTACGTCGGCTGCAGCAGCTGCCACAGGCGGGTGAAGTACGGTTCGTCGGCCCGTACGGTCTGCGCCCGGCTGGAGCCGCCGGTGACGACCATCGCCAGGTCGGGCCTGTCCAGGCCCGCCTCCCGCGTCGGCGGTGCCGCCGCGTCGGCCGCAGGTGCGGCGAGCACGGTCACCACCGCAGCTAATGGTGCGAGCGCCGCGAGCGCCCTGCACGGCCCGCGCCGCAGTCTTGCGAGTCTGTTCCGCACTGCCATCCCCCTCGATCGACTCAGCCTCGCTTCCTCAAGCTCGCGAGCACCTCCTTTCGTCACACATCGCGTATTTCCTGGCGCGTCCCCGGCTCTCCGCGCAAGCGGTCCCGCGGCTTCCGCGCCGCGAACGGAACTGCCTTCAACGCACCCAATCCCGCAGCCAGTTCACGGCAGCGGCCCCTCCGCCCGCCCACACTCCGCTTCATACCGAACCCCCACCGGACGATCCCCGCGCTGCCCGTCCGCGAGCCGCGTGTCACTTCTGGTACACCGCCCGGCCCGACGGGGTTCCCACCCCGCCCGCACTAATCCGAGGACCTCTGGTCGCCCTCGCTCCTGGGCTCGCCGAGGGACTTCGCGATCTCCACAGCCCGCGCCTTCGACCCGACCCCCTCCAGCCGCAGCGTCACATCCGGAACGTCCAGGGCGCCCGACCGGTGCATCCACAGCAGCGTCGGCCCGGCGGTCCGCCGCTCGCGGGTGTAGTGGGAGCCGGCCGCGTCCACCAGCCAGAAGCTCAGCAGGTGCGGCCGCGGAAACCACAGAGCGGTGTCATCGACCGCCCGGAGGTCCGAGGGGCCTCCGTCCAGCGAGAGCCATTCCGGCTGCTCTCTCACAGTCTTGGTGAAGCCGATGTCCAGACGGGCCCGGTACTCGTCCAGCCGGACGGTCCTCCCTCGCTCACGCCAGCACAGGGTCGCCAGGGACCGCGCCCGCGGTTCGGCCGTCACCGTCACCACGTCCGGAGCGCCGAGCGCCGTCGGCACCAGCGGCTCGAACCCCGCCCGCCGCTCGGCCTGAGCGAGTGACACCGAGCGCCCGCAACCGGGCACCTCGGTCCCCGGCGAGGGCACCGCCGACGGGTCATAGCGCACCTCGACCCCGCCGAAGTGGAACCAGTCCAGGACCGCCGCCCGCACCGGAGGCGTGAGCGCGAGGACCGCCAGCAGCCCGCACAGGGCCGCGATCAGCGAACGCCACCGCGCCCGCGTCCACCGCCGCACCGCCCGCAGCCGCTCACCGGGACCCGCTGCCTGGGCCACCGGGACCGGCAGCCGCTCGGCGAGTATCTGCTCCAGCACCCGCTCCACCATCGACTCGGCCCCGCCCGCACCCGGCGTGTCCAGCGAACGCCCGAGCGCCCGCAGCTCCTCGGGCAGCCGGGACGCCCGCTCACGCGGGCTGTCGGCTGCGCCGTCGTCGCCGTAGGACTCACTCACGCTCATCACCCCCTTCCCGAGGCTCGAAATCAGGCAGCAGCTTGCCGAGCTTGCGCAGCGCGCGGTTCAGCCGGGACTTCACCGTGCCCCGGGGCCAGCCCAGGGCCTGGGCCGTCTCGGACTCGTCCAGCTCCAGCAGATAGCGGTAGGTGACGACCAGACGGTGCTCCACGCTCAGCCTCTCCAGCGCGGACTCCAGTGCGGCGCGGCGCTCTATCTGCACGGCCGCGACCGCCGGGTCCGCCGACTCCGGTATCAGCGGCTCGGCCCCGGTGAGAGCCGCCTCGCGGCCGACGAGCGTGCGCTGGCGCGCCGCCGTCCGCACGGTGTTCCTCGTCTCATTGGCCACGATCGACATGAACCACGGCTTGAACGCCGAGCCCTCCTTGAAGCGGCCCAGCGAGCAGTACGCCTTGACGAAGGCCTGCTGCACCACGTCCTCCGCGTCCGCACCCGCCCCGAGCGCGGCGGCCGCTCGCAGCGCCAGGCCCGTATGCGCCCGCACCAGCTCCGCGTACGCCTCCGGGTCTCCGGCGCGTACGCGTGCGATCACCGCGGCCTCATCGACGATGCGGCCCCCCTCCCGCGTCCTCACACGATGGGTACACCGCCCGGACCGAATCGGTTCCCACCCGTGGCGCATCTGTTTCCGACTGGTTCCGGATCGGCCCCCGACACCTGAGAGAATGGTGAGCATGGCCTCTGACCGACCCCGCGTGCTCTCCGGAATCCAGCCCACCGCAGGCTCGTTCCACCTCGGCAACTACCTCGGCGCCGTCCGCCAGTGGGTGGCTTTGCAGGAATCCCACGACGCGTTCTACATGGTCGTCGACCTGCACGCGATCACGATTCCGCAGGACCCGAAGGAGCTCACGGCCAACACCCGCCTGGCCGCGGCCCAGCTCCTCGCCGCGGGCCTCGACCCCGAGCGCTGCACGCTCTTCGTCCAGAGCCACGTCCCCGAGCACGCCCAGCTCGCCTGGGTCATGAACTGCCTCACCGGCTTCGGCGAGGCCTCCCGCATGACCCAGTTCAAGGACAAGTCCGCCCGGCAGGGCGCCGACAGCGCGAGCGTCGGCCTGTTCACGTACCCGATCCTCCAGGTCGCGGACATCCTGCTCTACCAGGCCAACGAGGTCCCCGTGGGCGAGGACCAGCGTCAGCACGTCGAGCTGACCCGCGACCTCGCCACGCGCTTCAACGGCCGCTTCGGCGAGACCTTCACGATCCCGAAGCCGTACATCCTCAAGGAGACGGCGAAGATCTACGACCTCCAGGACCCGTCGATCAAGATGAGCAAGTCGGCGTCCACGCCGAAGGGTCTCATCAACCTCCTCGACGAGCCGAAGGCCACCGCCAAGAAGGTCAAGAGCGCGGTCACGGACACCGACACCGTCATCCGCTACGACGCCGAGAACAAGCCGGGCGTCAGCAACCTGCTCACCATCTACTCGACCCTGACCGGCACCGGTGTCCCGGAGCTGGAGCAGCAGTACGAGGGCAAGCTCTACGGCGCGCTCAAGACGGACCTCGCCGAGGTCGTCGTCGAGTTCGTCACGCCGTTCCGGGAGCGGACCCAGCAGTACCTGGACGACCCGGAGACGCTGGACTCGATCCTGGCCAAGGGCGCGGAGAAGGCCCGCGCGGTCGCCGCGGAGACCCTCTCCCAGACGTACGAGAAGGTGGGCTTCCTGCCCGCCAAGCACTGACCGCCGCCGCAGCCCGTCGGCACCGCCCGCCGGGCATGGGGCGTACCACCGCACACCAGCACCACCGGGCAGAGCGCTGCACATCACTATGCCTGCGCCTGCCCACAGCACAGCCGTGGCCGTACAGTCGATAGCCGGACGGCTGGGAACGAATCCGACAGGACGACAGGGACGAACAGGAGACGACGTGGGGACCGTAACGATCGGTGTGTCGATCGCGGTCCCGGAGCCTCACGGCAGCCTGCTCCAGGAGCGGCGCGCGGGCTTCGGCGACGCCGCGGCTCACGGCATCCCCACCCATGTCACCCTGCTGCCGCCCACAGAGGTCGCGGACACCGCGCTGACCGCCATCGAGGCGCACCTCACCGAGGTCGCCGCGGCGGGTCGGCCGTTCCCGATGAAGCTGTCCGGCACGGGCACCTTCCGGCCGCTGTCACCCGTCGTCTTCGTCCAGGTCGTCCAGGGCGCCGACGCCTGCACCTGGCTCCAGAAGCAGGTCCGTGACGCCTCGGGGCCGGTCTCACGGGAACTCCAGTTCCCCTACCACCCGCACGTCACGGTGGCCCACGGCATCGACGAGGCGGCCATGGACCGCGCCTTCGAGGAGCTCGCCGACTTCGAGGCCGAGTGGCCGTGCACCGGCTTCGCGCTCTACGAGCAGGGCGCCGACGGGGTGTGGCGCAAGCTGCGCGAGTTCACCTTCGGGGGATCGGTCGTGCCGCCCCAGGCCGGCCATGTGGAGCGTGGCTCCCAGCCCACGAGTCAGCTGTAACTCCTGGTACAGCCGCTGTAACCGCGGTTCCACCGGCCGTACCCGCAGCTCCACCACCCCCGTACCTGTAGTTACAGCGGCAGCCGTCGGAACACCGCCCGCGGCACATGCCGCAACGCCGTCATCACCACCCGCAGCGCTCCCGGCACCCACACCGTCTCCGAGCGGCGCCTCAGACCCAGCTCGATCGCCGTCGCGACGGCCTCCGGAGTGGTCGCGAGGGGTGCTTCCTCGAGACCGGCCGTCATCCTCGACCGCACGAACCCAGGGCGTACGACCATGACGTGGACGCCCGTGCCGTGCAGGGCGTCGCCCAGCCCCTGTGTGAAGACGTCGAGGCCGGCCTTGCTGGAACCGTAGATGAAGTCGGCCCGGCGGGCACGCTCGCCGGCGACGGAGGAGAGCACGACGAGCGAGCCGTGCCCCTGGGCCTGCAACGCGCGCGCGGACACCAGGCCGGCCGAGACGGCGCCCGTGTAGTTGGTCTGCACCACCCGCACCGCGGCGACCGGGTCACGCTCGTCGTGGGCCTGGTCGCCGAGGATCCCGAAGGCGAGCAGCACCATGTCGATGTCGCCCTCGGCGAACACCTTGCCGAGCACCGCCTCGTGGGACTCGGGGTCCAGCGCGTCGAAGGCGACCGTGCGCACCTCGGCCCCCAGGGTGCGCAGTTCCGTGGCGGCCGACTCCAGGCCGGGCGAGGGGCGCCCGGCCAGCCACACCGTGCGGGTGCGACGGACGACGAGACGGCGGACGGTGGCCAGGGCGATCTCGGACGTACCGCCGAGGACGAGCAGGGACTGGGGGATGCCGAAGGCGTCCTTCACGAACAGCTCCTTGGGAGGGCCTGGGATCTTCAGTGGCTTCAGAGGGCTCAGAGGCTCAGAGGGCCGCGGTGGGGGCGGTGCGGCCCCATCCCGTGACGGGAACGGTGTCGGCAGACATGCCGTGACCGTATCGCCGCTATAGCGGCAATTCGCCCGTAAACCTCGCCTCTCTCCCCGAAATGGGTGATTAGTGGGATGTCGCTCGATATTGCCGGAGTTCCGGCTGCGGTGACGTGAACAGTGAGTACCCATGGATCGCAAGGACCACCGGCCTCCCGGCGCTCCGGGCCCACGGCGACGACAGGTGGTGCTGCACGATCGCGCCCTCGCCGTCATCGCCCTGATCTGGCTCGCGATGTACGGTCTGGCGGTGGCCAAGTGGTAGTCGGCTGACACCGCTCCACCGCACGGCATGCGCTCCACCGCACGGCATGCGCTGCCCGCACGCGTTTTCGGGGTACTCACACATCGGTCTTCCACACGGAGGGCAAGATCCGGTCATGGACTGGCTGAAGAGACTCCCCGTCGTCGGGCCGCTCTGGGTGCGCCTGACGGCCACGCACGCGTGGCGGTCGTACGAGCGGCTGGACCGGGTGAAGTGGACCCGGCTGGCCGCGGCGATGACGTTCACCAGCTTCGTCGCGCTGTTCCCGCTGCTCACCGTGGCCGCCGCGATCGCCGCCGCCACGCTCAGCACGAAGCAGCAGGACGACCTCCAGAACAAGATCGCAGACCAGGTGCCCGGCATCTCCGACCAGCTGAACATCGACGACCTGGTGCAGAACGCCGGCACCGTCGGCCTCATCGCCGCGGCCGCCCTGCTGTTCACCGGCATCGGCTGGGCCGGCTCGATGCGCGAGTGTCTGCGCGCGGTGTGGGAGTTGCCCGACGAGGACGAGAACGCGATCCTGCGCAAGGGCAAGGACCTGGGCATCCTGGTCGGGCTCGGCGGCGCGGTCCTGGTCACGCTCGCCATCTCCACCGTCGCCTCGGCGCTGGTCGACCGGATCGGTGAGGAACTCGGCCTCCAGGAGGGCAGCGCGGGCCGGGTCCTGCTGCGGATCGCCGCGTTCGGCATCGCCGTACTCGCCGACTTCCTGCTCCTGCTGTACGTCCTGACCCTGCTGCCCGGCGTCGAGCCGAGGCGCCGCCGGCTGCTCGTCGCCGCGCTGACCGGCGCGGTCGGCTTCGAGCTGCTGAAGCTGCTGCTGAGCGGCTATATGCAGGGCGTGGCGACGAAGAGCATGTACGGCGCGTTCGGCGTCCCCGTCGCCCTGCTGCTGTGGATCAACTTCACGGCGAAACTGGTGCTGTTCTGCGCCGCGTGGACGGCGACGGGGAGCAAGGAGCAGGAGCTCACGGACGGGGCGAGCGACGACGTACCAGATCCGGCAGCGGCCAGCGGCGGTTGACCAGGAACGCGGCGCCCGCGAGCAGCACGACGAGGCCGCCGGCGATCGCGAAGGCGGTCTCCATGCCCCGGGAGCCGCCGTCGGCCGTGGCGGACGCGACGGGCTTCGCCGAGGCCCCTGGGCCCGCCGACTGACCGGAGCCGCCGGAACCCCCGCCGGCCTCACCGGCGGTCCCCGACTGTGCGGCACCCTTCGGCGGCACCAGCTCACCCACCGGCTCCACCTTGCCGGCCGCGCTGAAGCCCCAGTCGAAGAGCTTCGCGGTCTCCTTGTAGACCTCGTTGTGCCCTTCTTTGGACGGGTTCATGACGGTGACGAGCAGCACCCTGCCATTGCGCTCGGCGACCCCGGTGAAGGTGGCGCCGGCGTTGGTGGTGTTGCCGTTCTTCACACCTGCGATGCCCTGGTACTGCGAGATGTCGTAGTCGCCGCTCAGCAGCCGGTTGGTGTTCTGGATCTCGAAGGGCTTGCGGACGACCTTGCCCTTCTTGTCCTTCTTCGTCTCGCCCGGGAACTTCGCGGTGACCGTGGAGCAGTACTCGCGGAAGTCCTTCTTCTGCAGGCCGGAGCGGGCGAACAGGGTCAGGTCGTAGGCGGAGGAGACCTGGCCGGGGGCGTCGTAGCCGTCGGGGCTGACCACGTGCGTGTCGAGGGCCTGGAGCTCCTCGGCGTGCTCGTTCATCTCCGTGACGGTCTTGGCGACGCCCATGTTCATCGCCGACAGGACGTGCACCGCGTCGTTGCCGGAGCGAAGGAAGACGCCGAGCCACAGGTCGTGGACCGTGTACGTCTCGCCCTCCTTTATCCCCACCAGGCTGGATCCGGCCCCCATGCCCGCGAGGTCGGAGGGGACGACCTTGTGCTGCTCGGTCTTGGCGAACTTCGGCAGCAGGGTGTCGGCGAAGAGCATCTTCATGGTGCTCGCCGGGGGCAGCCGCCAATGCGCGTTGTGTGCGGCGAGCACATCGCCGGACTCGGCGTCGGTGACGATCCAGGACCGAGCGGTGATGTCCTTCGGCAGCACCGGGACCCCGCTCGCGAGATTGACCTGCGTGCCCGCGCGCCCGAGCCGTGCCCCGCCCACGGTCGACATCTTCGCCGGGGGAGTGGCGCTCGGGGAGGTGCTCGGTGACGGGCTGGGAGCCGCGAGGGCGAGAGGCGCGGTCAGCGCGAGGGACGACAGGGCGGCGGAGGTGACCAGCAGGGATCGCCCGGCGGTCTTCTTCAGGGGAGCGGACACGCTCAGGAACGTACATGCCGCGGACCGTGAAGTCCCGTTGCCCTCCCCACCCCGGCCACCCGACCGGGTGGCGGCCCGCGATACTGGACCCATGAAGCTCAGCCGCCCCGTCTCCTGGTTCCTGCTCGCCTTCGGGGTGTGGAGCTGGATCATCTGGATCACTTTCGTCAAGAACCTCGTCAAGGACGCCAGCGGGCTCGCGTTCGACGACGCGGGCGACCCCACGGGGTACTTCTGGGTGCACCTGCTGCTGGCCGTCGTCTCCTTCGTATTGGGGACGGGCGTCGGGCTCATCGGGTTGCGTGGAGTGCGCGCACTGCGCCGGAACTCACAGCCGACCCCCGAGAGTTAGCAGACCGTGGTCATCGTCTTCGCACTGCTCGCCCTGACCGTCCTCGTGACGGCCAACTGGTACCTGTGGCGCCGCCTGTTCCGCGACACCACCAGCGGCCCCGGCCGGGCCCGCCGCGTGGGGGCGGTGCTGATCGGCGGTGGCTGGCTGCTGGCGATCGGTGCCCTGGTCGCGGAGCGCACAGGTGCCCCCTTCTGGCTCCAGAGGGTGCTCGCGTGGCCCGGCTTCCTGTGGCTGGCGCTGTCGATCTACCTGCTGCTCGCGGTCGTGGCGGGAGAGCTCGTACGGCCCCTGCTGGGGCGTTTCCTCGAACGCCGGGACCGGCGCGGGGAGCCGGCCGCGGCCGCCGTACCTCATCCGGAGCGGGTGCCGGCGGGTGCGCCCGCCGAGAAACCGCGGGAGGCCGTCCGCCCGTCCGAGGAGCCGGGAGCCGAGGAGCAGCGGGAACCCGGCCCGGCCGCCCTCGGCACCGCCCCCTCCCGCCGCCTGTTCGTCTCCCGGGTGGTCGCCGGAGCCGCCGCCGCGGCCGCCGTGGGGACCGTCGGTCAGGGCACCTACGGCGTTCTGCGCGGGCCGAGGGTCAAGCGGGTCACCGTGCCGCTGGCGAAGCTCCCGCGCGCGGCGCACGGCTACCGGATCGCGGTGGTCAGCGACATCCATCTGAGCCCGGTGCTGGGCCGCGGGTTCGCCCAGAAGGTCGTCGACACCATCAACTCCACCAGCCCCGACCTGATCGCGGTCGTCGGCGACCTGGTCGACGGCAGCGTGAAGGACCTCGGCCCGGCGGCCGCCCCCCTCGCCGGGCTCGAGGCACGGCACGGCTCGTTCTTCGTCACCGGCAACCACGAGTACTTCTCCGGCGCCGAGCAGTGGGTCGAGGAGGTACGGCGGCTCGGTCTGCGCCCCCTGGAGAACGACCGCACGGAACTGGCGTGGTTCGACCTCGCCGGCGTCAACGACATCGCGGGCGAGAGCGAGGGCCAGGGCCCCGACTTCGCCAAGGCACTCGGCGACCGGGACACGGCACGCGCGTGCGTGCTCCTCGCCCACCAGCCGGTCCAGATCCACGACGCGGTCGACCACGGCGTCGACCTCCAGCTCTCCGGCCACACCCACGGCGGCCAGCTCTGGCCCGGCAATCTCCTGGCCGAGGCCGCGAACCCGACGGTCGCCGGCCTGGAGCGCTACGGCGACACACAGCTCTACGTCAGCCGCGGCGCCGGCGCCTGGGGGCCGCCCACGCGCGTGGGCGCCCCGTCGGACATCACGGTGATCGAACTGGCGTCCAAGCAGGCATGAAACGAGGCCGGGAGGATCTTCGCAAGGGGAGGCTGTGAGAGACCTGTGAAACATGGCTGAAACCCCTTGCGGTAACGTCTTGCCCAACTCGACAAATCCCTCTTCCCCCAGGTGAAACACCTGTGATTAGGTGATCCGCGCCACTAGGGGGTGGCATGTGCACTGGGACCCACAGGGGTCCGGGGAGGGCAAACCGATGCGGTCGGTTCGCACGCGGGTTCTCGCGACGCTGCTGGTTCTGGGGGTTGTGGGAGTAGGCGGCTGGCAGTTGCTCCCGTCCGAAGGCGGGACGGGCAGGACGATCAAGGTGGGGACGACCGACGAGGTCACCTCACTCGATCCGGCCGGGGCCTATGACGCCGGTTCCTGGGCGCTGTTCAACAACGTCTTCCAGTCACTGCTGGCCTTCGAGCCGGGCAGTGTCACACCCGTGCCCGACGCGGCCGAGAGCTGTGCCTTCGAGGGCAGTGACCTTCGGACCTACCGCTGTGTGCTGCGCGAGGGCCTCAAGTTCCCGAGCGGCCGCGAGATGACGGCCAAGGACGTCAAGTACTCCTTCGACCGGGTCAAGAGGATCAACTCCGACGTGGGCCCGGCCGCCCTGCTGGACACCCTGGAATCGGTCGGCGCCAGTGGCCGGACGGTCACCTTCCGGTTGTCCTCGCCCGACGCCACCTTCCCGTTCAAGGTGGCCACAGGGGCCGGCGCCATCGTCGACAGCACCAAGTACCCCGCCAACTCCCTGCGCACCGACAACGGCGTGGACGGCACCGGGCCGTACGAGCTGGAGACGTACACGAAGGGCAAGAAGGCGGTCCTCGCGCCCAACGGCGACTACCAGGGCGAGATCAAGGGCACCGGCCGCCCGGTCGAACTCGACTACTACGGCGACTCGGACAAGCTGAACAGCGCCTGGAAGGCCAAGCAGCTCGACGTCGCCTACCGCCAGCTGCCGCCGAACGTCCTCGCCGGACTCAACCCCAGCGACCCCGGCCAGCGTGTCTCGGAGGCCGACAGCTCCGAGGTCCGCAACCTCTACCTCAACACCCGCGCGGGCAAGCCGCTGCACGCCGTCAAGGTGCGTCAGGCCATGGCCTGGCTGATCAACCGCGAGCAGCTGGCCGCCTCGGTGTACGAGGGGACCGTCGACCCGCTCTACTCGCTGATCCCGGCCGGCATCAACGGCCACACCACGTCGTTCTTCGACGCCTACCCGGAGCCGAGCGTCAAGAAGGCGCGCGCTCTGCTCACCGAGGCGGGCGTGACCACGCCGGTCAGCTTCACCTACGGCTACGGCCTGAACAGCGGATCCGCCGCCGCGGAGGCCAAGGAGCTCAAGAAGCAGCTGGAGGCGAGCGGCCTGTTCAAGGTGACGCTCAAGGGCTACGAGTGGACCGACTTCCAAAAGCGCTGGGCGACCGGGAAGCTCGACGCCTACGCGGTCGGCTGGGTGGCCGACTACCCCGACCCGGACACCTACGGTTCTCCGCTGGTCGGCACCCACGGCACCATGAACACCGGCTACAGCAGCAACGAGGTCGACCATCTGATCCAGGACAGCCAGCGCTACGCCGACCGCGGTGAGGCCGAGCAGGACTTCCGCGACCTGCAGACGTCGGTGGCCCACGATGTGCCGGCCATCCCGCTGTGGCAGGCCAAGGAATACGTCGTGACCACGGAGGACGTCGGCGGCGGCCAGTACCTCTCGGACGGCACGGGAGTCTTCCGGCTCTGGCGCCTCGACTGGATCTGATCCCGACGAGATCGCGCCGGAGCGAACGTGTTGAGGCGCAACTCCTTCCGGCTGCCCCGGCACCCGGCTTCCGTCGGTCTCGCCCGGCGCCGGGTCCGGGAGCATCTGGCGGACTGGGGCCACGGACCGGCTGATCCGGTGGCGGCCGACGCAGTCCTGCTGGTGTCGGAACTGGCCACCAACGTGGTGCGCCACGGTCCGCTCCTGGAGCGGGAGTTCGAGGTCGCGGTGACCGCCCTCGCGGACGGCTCCTGCCTCATAGAGGTCTCCGACGAGGGCCGGCTGGAGCCCCGGCCGCGGGTGGCCGGCCAGCTCGAGGAGACCGGCCGCGGACTGCACGTGGTGGAGAACGTCGCCGCCGCGTGGGGGGTGTGGAGCCGGGGCCGGCACGGCAAGACGGTGTGGGCCCTGGTGGTGGCCGACTGAGCGGGCGTACGCGGCGGACTGTGCGCAGGCTCGCCGAGCACGTCCGGGCGGGCGGTCGACATCACTGCCCCGCGCATGCCCGCACCGGCAGGGTGACCGTCACCGCCAGCCCCTCGCCCGGCGCCGTGCGCACGGCCACCTCGCCGCCGTGGGCCCGCACCACACCCTGCACGATCGCCAGGCCGAGGCCGCTGCCCGCCCCGCCGCCGACCCGGAAGAACCGGTCGAAGACACGGGCCGCGTCGTCCGCGGACAGCCCCGGTCCCTCGTCCGCGACACACAGCCGTACGACCCCGTCCGCGCGCTCCACCCCCAGCCGCACCGGCACATCGGCGGGTGTGTGGGTGCGTACGTTGCCCATCAGGTTGCCCAGGACCTGTCTGAGCCCCGACTCGTCGGCCTGCACCAGCAGGGCGCCCTCGGCGGCGACCTCGACGGGCCGGTCGGGCTGCTGCACCCGCAGATCCTCCGCCGCGTCCCGCACCAACCGGCTCAGGTCGACGTTCCTGAGCCGCAGTTCGGGCTGCTGGTCGAGGCGGGCGAGGGTGAGCAGTTCGTCCACCAGCCGCCCCATGCGGTCCGTCTCCGCGAGGACCCGGGTCCAGGCCCGCTTTCGCTCGTCCGGGTCGGAGAGCATGCCCTTGTCGTACAGCTGGAGGTAGCCGCGTATCGCGGACAGCGGGGTGCGCAGCTCGTGCGAGGCGTCGGCGACGAAGCTACGCAGCTGGGCCGCGCTGCGCTCGCGCGTGCGGTACGCCGACTCCACCTGGTGGAGCATGGAGTTGAGGGCGACCCGCAGCTGCTCGACCTCCAGGGTGGCCTCGCCGCTGGAGGGGATGCGCCGGGTCAGATCGCCCTCCGCGATCGCCGAGGAGGTCTCCACCATGTCCTCCAGCGGCCGCATCCGGCGGCGGACGCTGAACATCGTCAGACAGGCCAGCAGCGCGAGCAGCAGGCTGCCGATGGCGAGGTCGAGCCGGACGGCCTTGGCGACGCCCTCGTGCAGGACGTCGGTGGGCGCGGCGAGCAGCGCGTACGTGCCGTCGCCGAGCCGGGCCGCCGTGGCTCGGTAGGTGGAGCCGTCCAGGGTGACGTCGTGCGGCTCGGAGTCGGCGGCGAGCGGGCGCGGGTCGCCCACCGCCTTCGCCAGGTTCCGCTGGGACCGGCTCGGATCGAAGCCGAGGATCCCGATCGGCTCGCCCTTGCTGTCGACGGCCGCGAAGACGGTCCCCGCCGAGCGCTCCTCGTCGTCGCGCGGGGGGATGAGCCGGTCGCGGACGAAGCTCAGCATGCTCAGCGAGTCGATCTCCCGCAGCGTGAGCTGCGATCCGCCCAGCGAGTCCCGGGTCTTGATGAGCTGGCTGTCGATCTGGTCGAGCAGGTAGTACCGCATGCCCATCACGCTCACCGCGGTCGCCGCGACGATGCCGATCGCGAGCAGCACCACATTGGCCAGTGTCAGCTTGCCGCGCAGGGAGTGGATGCCGGGTCGGCGACGAGGCAGGGGCAACCTCATGCGAGCCCGTATCCGACACCGCGCCGGGTGGTGATCACCGGCGGCCCCAGGACGTCCAGCTTGCGCCGCAGATAGCTGATGTAGGTCTCGACGACGGTCGACTCGGGCGGGGTGTGCTCGTACTGCCAGACGTGGCGCAGGAGTTGCTCCTTGGGGACGATCCGGCCGCCGTTGCGCACCAGGAAGCGCAGCAGCGCGTACTCCGTCGGGGTGAGCTGGACCGTGCGGCCGTCGCGGTGCACCGAGTACGTCGTCTCGTCCAGTTCCAGGTCGCCGTAGCGCAGGGGCGGGCGCTGCGGAAGGACGTCGGCGGGCCGGGTGCGGCGCAGGACGGCGGTGATCCTGGCGACGACCTCGTCGATGTTGAACGGCTTGGTGATGTAGTCGTCGCCGAAGCCGAGGGCGCCGACGATCTCGGCGGGGGAGTCCCGCGCGGTGAGGAAGACCAGGGCCAGGTCGGGTCGCCGCTCGCGCAGTTCACGGCCGAGGGCGCGGCCGTCGCCGTCGGGCAGCATGACGTCGAGCAGGGCCACGTCCGGGCGGGTGCGGTCGGTGAGCGCGAGCGCCTCGCGGACGGAGCCCGCGACCATCACCTCGAAGCGGTGGTAGCGCAGGGCGATGGCGAGGACGTCGGCGATGCTCTCCTCGTCCTCCACCACCAGCACGGTGCCCGGACTTCTCGTCTCTCCCCCAGTCATGCCCCCAGTATCGGCCGGGCCACTGACAGTCGGACCGGTTCGCCCTTTGGAGTTCCTTGAGAGTCATGGGTGTCTCATGTCCACGCGTGTGTGCCGCCGCCGATCCTGTTGCCAGGACCTGGGGGACCGACCGACGACCGACAGGGGAGTGTGGAGCGTGGCGGTATTGGCACGCTGGTGCTATAGGCACCGGCTGGTGGTCCTGTTGCTGTGGGTGGGGGCGTTGTTCGGGCTCGGCTTCTCGGCCTCGACGGCGGGCACGAACTACGCGAACGTGTTCTCCCTCCCCGACACGGACTCCAAAAGCGCGTACGACCTGATGGAGAAGGCCTTCCCGAACACCTCCGGCGACACCGACACGGTGGTCTGGAAGGTCGCCGACGGCTCGGTGCGGGACCAGGCGGTGCGGGACCGGATCCGGCCCGCGCTGGACGACATCGCGAAGATGCCGGGCGTCGGGGCGGTGACAAGTCCCTACGACGCCCGGGGCGCCGCGCAGGTCAGCCGGGACGGCACGATCGCGTACGCCGAGGTGACCTTCGCCAAGCGGGCGAACGAGGTGCCCAAGGAACTCGTCCAGGACGTCGTCGACACCGCGCAGGGCGCCGAGCGGGCCGGTCTCCAGGTGGAACTGGGCGGCCAGGCGATCCAGCGTGTGCAGGAGCCGCCGCAGGGCCTGTCGGAGGGGGTCGGTATCGTCGCGGCGGCGATCGTGCTGTTCCTGGCGTTCGGCTCGTTCTTCGCCATGACGCTGCCGATCGCGATCGCGATCTTCGGCGTGGGCACGGGCCTGTTCGCCACCCAGCTGCTCAGCCACACCACCGACGTCCCCGACATCGCCCCGCTGCTGGCCTCGTTGATCGGCCTCGGCGTCGGCATCGACTACGCGCTGTTCATCGTCACCCGGCACCGACGCGGCATCCAGCGGGGCCTGGAGCCCGAGGAGGCGGCGGCCACCGCCCTCAACACCTCGGGCCGGGCGGTGCTGTTCGCGGGCGGCACGGTCTGCATCGCGCTCGCCGGCATGCTGGTGACGCAACTGCGCTTCCTGGACGGCGTCGTGATCGGCACCTCGCTGACCGTGGTGCTGAGCGTCCTGGCCGCCACGACCCTCCTGCCGGCCCTGCTCGGCTTCCTCGGCCCGCGGGTGCTCAGCCGCCGCCAGCGGCGCAGGCTGGCCGCTCAGGGACCCGAGACGGAGGGCGCCTCGGGTCTCGCCGCCCGCTGGTCGACGGCCCTTGAGAAGCGCCCGCGCAGGACCGCCGCGCTCGCCCTGGTCTTCATGGCCGTGCTGGCCGTTCCGGTGCTGTCGCTCCGCCTCGGCGCCACCGACCAGGGCAACGACGACGCCTCGACGACCACCAGGAAGGCATACGACCTGCTCGCCGAGGGCTTCGGACCGGGCTTCAACGGACCGCTCCAGGTGGTCACCGAGGGCGGCGACACGACCGCCCTGGTCAAGGGCCTCCAGGACGCGCCCGGGGTCGCGCGGGTCGCCGCGCTGCCGCCCGCCCAGGGGGTCACCGTCATCCAGGTCGTGCCGACGACCTCACCGCAGTCCGTGGAGACGGACCGGCTCATCGACCGGCTGCGGGACGACGTCATCCCCTCGGCCGGGGTGGAGGCGCACGTCGGAGGGGTGACGGCCGTCTCGAAGGACTTCTCGACCGTCACCGGCGACCGTCTCCCGCTGTTCATCGCGACGATCATCGGACTCGGCTTCCTGCTCCTGCTGGTCGCCTTCCGCTCGCTGGTGGTGCCGCTGACGGCCGCCCTGATGAACCTGATCGCCGCAGCGGCGTCCTTCGGCGTCCTGGTCGCGGTCTTCCAGTGGGGTTGGGGCCTGGAACTGCTCGGTCTCGGCAAGGAGGGCCCGATCAACGCCTTCCTGCCGGTCATCATGCTGTCCCTGCTGTTCGGGCTCTCGATGGACTACCAGGTCTTCCTGGTGAGCCGCATGCACGAGGAATGGGTGCACACACGCGACAACGCGCGCGCGGTGCGCGTCGGCCTCGCCGAGACCAGCCGGGTCATCAACTCCGCCGCCCTGATCATGGTCTGCGTGTTCATGGCGTTCGTCCTCAGCGGCGACTCGGGCGCCGCCATGGCGGGCGTCGGACTCGCCGCCGCGGTCGCCCTGGACGCCTTCATCCTGCGCACGGCCCTGGTACCGGCCGCGATGCATCTGCTCGGCGACTCCAACTGGTGGCTGCCCAAGGGGCTGGAGAAGCGGCTGCCGCACCTGGCGGTGGAGCCGAAGGAGGAAGCGGCACCTCCGGCCGGGCCCCGCGGGGACAGTGGCCCGGCATCGGCCGTCCACGGCTTCGTCCGTACGGCGGAGGGGGAACCCATAGCGGGTGCGGCCGTCATGCTCCTGTCGGGCGGAGGGCGTCAGCTGGACCGAGTGGAGTCGCTGGCCGACGGCTCGTACATCGTCTCGGTCCCGGCGCCGGGGACGTATCTGCTGTCGGCCACGGCCGCGTCGTACGGCTCGCGCGCACGGCACGTCGACGTGGGTGAGGGACCGCTGGTGTACGACGTCGAACTGGTCGAGGGCGAGGTCGACGCCGTCAACTGACGTGACATGACTACGTCTTCCTGCCGGGGTCCGGCATCACCTTCGTCATCCCCGGCAGGAAGTCCGTGAACAGCTCGTGGACCTCTCGTACAAGAGGCCTGAGCACCCGGAAACGGGCCAGCGACACACCTCTCGCGGTGAGCCGGGCACCGCGCTCCGCGAGCCGGTAACTGCGCTCACGGCCCTCCGTGCGGTCGAAGATCCAGTACAGGACGAGCCCCATCTGGGACAGCCACATCAACTCGGGCAGGATGTCCCGCAGTTCCTCGGGCACCTTGGTCCTCGTCGCGCCCCGCAGCACCTCGCGATGCACGGCGATCGCCTCCACGCGCGCGTGCTCCGACTCGGGCGAGAAGGGGCTGAGCGGACTGTCGGGATCGGCGGCGTTCTTGAAGAACTGCACCGCGAACTCGTGATACGGCTGCGCGATGTCCAGCCAGACCTTCAGAACCCCGGCGAGACGCGCCTCCAGGTCGCTCTCCCGGGCCAGGACCTCGCGGACCGCCACCTGGTGCTCGGCGGCGATCCGGTCGTAGAAGCCCTGGATCAGGTGTTCCTTGCCGGCGAAGTAGTAGTACGCGTTGCCGACGGAGACGCCTGCCTCCTGGGCGATGGCCCGCATGGTGGTCTTGTCGTACCCCCGCTCCTGGAACAGCCGCATGGCCGTCTCCAGGATCAGCGCGCGAGTCTGTTCGGACTTGGTGGACGGCGCGGAGCCCTCTTCGGGGCCTTCGTTCTTGGCGGGCACAACAAGAGAGCCTAGCCAGTGGCGCAGGTGCCGCTGTCGCACCCCGGTGGAGTGCGGGTCCAGCCCAGACTCGGGTCGTACGACCACCCGTCCGTCCGCCGGTACACCTGCCCGCCCCACCCCGCGCCCCCTGGACGCGTCCCGCCCCACTGCGCCCCGCGCCACTTGGCCGCGGCGAGCACGGCCCCCCTGGCGAACCGCGCACCCGACGGTGTGCTGAAGCGATGCGCGAGTCCCCTTTGCTCGCGCAGCGCCCACAGCGTGACGATCCAGGCGGCCGTGGAGCGGTAGATCTGTCCGGAGTCGCCGATCACGGTGATCTCGTCGAGGGTGGCGCGGTGATCGAGCCCCGGGAACCGCCGCCGGGCCTCCTCCGACCCGGCCGGCACCAACTCCAGCGGCACCAGCTGCGGCTGCCGTACGAGCCAGTCGCGCAGGAAGGCGCACAGCGAGCACTCGGCGTCGTACAGGACGGTGAGCCGGCGGACCGGGGTGCGGTCCGCCGTGCTGCCGGTGGCTGCGCCTGTCATGCCCGGACCCAGTCCTGCGGCGCGACCGGCGGCACCTGCTCCCGCTCCATGGCGCCCCGCCTGCGGATCCGGTTGAGGACGTACACATTGGCCAGGTGCATCACGCCGAGCACCAGCAGCACCACGCCCAGTTTCGTGGACAGGGCCTCGAAGACGCCGCGCGTGTCCTCGATCGTGCCGTCGCCGCTGAGGTACAGCGCGACGAACCCGAGGTTCACGAGGTAGAAGCCGACCACCAGGAGGTGGTTTACGGCCTCGGCGAGCTTCTCGTTGCCGCGCAGCACGTCGGCGAGGAAGATCCGTCCGTTCCTGCTGAGCGTGCGGGCCACCCAGACGGTCAGGGCGATGCTGACGATGAGGTAGATGACGTAGGCGACGACCGTGCGGTCCATGCGCCTCCCCCTTCTTGAACGCGTTCAAAACGCTGACAGGGGAGACACTAGACCTCCTTTTGAACGTGTTCAACTCGCTGGCGAAGAGGTCTGCGTCACGTGTGCGCGTGCCGCAGATCTCAGGCGCGCCGGCCGAGCTCCGGGCGCTTGGTGTAGTCGGTGAACCCGAGGACGTTCCCCCAGGGGTCGGCGATCTCGGTGGTCCAGCCGGTGGCCACGGAGAAGGGCTCGTCGAGCAGTTCGACGCCGGACGCGCGCAGCTCCCGGGCGGCGGTCCTGGCGTCCGGCACCTCCAGCCACACGCGTGTGGCGGGCCATGGCGGCGGCCGGTGTCCCAGTCCTTCCTCCTGTCGGAGCAGGATCCCGGGCGTCTCGCCGCCGACCTTCAACAGGGCGATACCTGCCTCGTCGAGCCGGAAGTCCACCGTGAAGCCCGCGCGCTCGTAGAAGGAGACGGCCTCGCCGAGGTCCCCGACGGGCAGCAGCACGTTGTCGAAACCGAGCAGTTCGTACGACTCGTCATCTGACATGTCGTCAGATTAAGCCGCGGGTGACGGAACGGGCTTCTGCGACGCGGTGTCCGTCGGGCATGATGACCGGGCGCATTGTCGTCTTTTCGCGGGTCCTCCCGCTTCGGTCCCCAGGAGCAGTCCCCCTTGAGTGAACAGCAGGGTCACGAACAGCAGGACCCCGAGCAGGGCCCCCAGCCGGGATATCAGCAGCAGGGCCCGCAGCCGGGTCACCCGCCGCCGGGCCCGCAGCCCGGATATCAGCAGCCGGGCCCCCAGCCGGGGTACCCGCCCCCGGGTTACCCGCCCCCCGGCTTCCCGCCGCCGGGCTACTACCCGCCCCCGGGGACGTACACCGGAGACCCCAACGCCCCCTACGGCTACGACCCGTACGGGCGGCCGTACTCCGACAAGTCGAAGGTCATCGCGGGCATCCTCCAGCTCACCCTCGGCGGCTTCGGCGTCGGACGCTTCTACCTGGGCAACGTGGGGATGGGGCTCGCCCAGCTCTTCACCTGCGGCGGCCTGGGCATCTGGTCGCTGATCGACGGGATCCTCCTGCTCACCGGGAACGACCACACCGATGAACAGGGCCGGATCCTCCGCGGCTAGGGCGCGGGGGACCGAGCCCTTGGTGTCCCCGCGACGCTCCCTCCTCCGGCACCCCGCGACGGCACCCTCGGCGGTGCTCGTCGCGGGTGCCGCCGGTGCGGTGTACCTCTACCGCACCGACCCGCACGAGCCCGGCCACGTACTGCCGCAGTGCCCGTTCCGCATGCTCACCGGCCTGCTCTGCCCGGCCTGCGGCGGCACCCGCATGGTGTACGACCTGATGCACGGCCACTTCGGCGAAGCGTGGCTGGACAACCGGGCCCTGCTGCTCGCCTCGCCGTACGCCCTGGTCCTGCTGGGCCGCTGGGCGTGGGCGGGCCTGCACGGCCGCCGTTGGCGTCCCACGCTGAGCCCCCGGGCGCAGGTGGTCGTCCTCGCGGTGGCCCTGGCCTGGACGGTGGCCCGCAACGTCGTCTGACCCACTGCCGTCCGGGGCCCGTTGTCAGTGCCGCCTCGTACTGTCTTCGGCATGGGAATCGTGACGTTCGTCGACGAGACGACAAGCGGGAGCCGTAGCGACGGCTGGGGGCTGGAGATCGCCGAGGAGCGGCTCGCCGTGCGCGAGTTGATCCGCCGCCGGGTCTTCCAGGAGGTCGCCGAGTACAACGCGCGCACACCCGCCGTCTTCCAGGGCCTGGTCCAGCCCGAGAACACCGAACGCGTGCTGAACGGCTACGCGTTGCGCACGCCCCGCCGTATAGACCCCGAGACCCAGACCGAGCTCGCCCTCAAGGCCTTCTCGGGCAACGGCTTCCTGGTGCTGGTCGGCGATCGTCAGGTGACCGAGCTCGACGAGGAGATCGACCTCGTGCTCGGCACCGAGGTGACGTTCCTGAAGCTCGTCCCGCTGGTGGGTGGCTGACCATGAGCCGGATCCAGAAGTACAAGGACCTGATCGCCCGCCGCGTCGCCGACGACGAGCCGGAGGAGCTCGCCGCCGACCTGCTAAAGGCCGCGATCGCCAACAACGGCAACTGGACCGGCCTGTGGGACGGCGTCCTCGCCCGGCTGCACGAACTGCCGTCGGAGGCGCGGTCGCGGGTCGCCGACGGCCTCGTCACCCAGTACCACTCCGAACAGGCGGGCCCGAACGCCCGGGAGAACGCGCTGATCCTGCTGGGCATCGTCTCCCGCGACCTGCCGCCCCACGACCGCCTGACGGCGGAACGCCTGGCCCTGCTCGACACGATCTCCCGGCAGCACTCCTTCTGGTACGGCGCCCGCTACGAGAACCTCATCGAGGCAGAGCTGGCCGCGGGCCGCCCGATCGCACCCGCCGTCGTCGCCACCGTCCGCCGCGCCGTCCTGCACGCCTACCAGAACGAGGACCTGCCGAGGACGGCGAAGAAGCTGACCGAGCCGCCCCTCAACGTCGGCGAGGAGTGGGCCGAGGAAGCCCTGCGGGAGACCGACCCCGCCTGGCGGGAGCTGCTGGCGCACGCGGCGAGCGCCACCGCGGCCAAGCCCTCCGCCAAGTGGGACAAGCAGGCGACCGCCCTGGTCGACACGCTCGGCCCCGAGCGCGTCCGCGAGGCGGTGGTCCGCTGGCTCGCCCTCGTCGGCCGCCCCCGCACCTTCGAGCTGGACCGCGGGCGCTACGAACCGGACGTCAACAGCGCCTACGACCCCTACAACGCGAACGCTCTGCGTGGCCTCGCCTGGCTGCTCTCCCTCCTCCCGCCGCACCCCGACACCGCCCGCGCCCTCGGTGCCCTCGTCGAGACCTCCCTCAAGAAGGTCGCCGGCCTCGGCCCGCGCAACCCGAAGGTCGCCAACGCCGGGGTCAACGCCCTCGCCCGCGTCGACAGCGAGGCCGCCCTCGCCGAACTGGCCCGGCTGGCCACCAGGGTGACGTACAAGAACACCGCCAAACTGCTCGACGCGGCTCTGGAGGCCCGCGCCGTCGCCCTCGGCCTCAGCCGCGAGGAGATCGAGGAACTGGCCGTACCGGCGTACGGCCTGACCGGGGTCGGACACGCGGAGCACCGGCTCGGCGAGGCCACCGCGGTGCTCCAAGTCCAGGGCACCAAGGCCGTGTTGACCTGGCTCAACGCGAGTGGCAAGCCGGTGAAGACCGTGCCCGCCGCCGTACGACGGGACCACGCCGAGGAGTTGAAGGAGCTCAAGGCGACCGTCAAGGACATCGACAGGATGCTCTCGGCGCAGAGCGAGCGACTGGACCGCCAGTTCCTGGCCGACCGCACCTGGTCGTACGCCACCTGGCGCGAGCGCTACCTGGACCATCCGCTGGTCGGCACCCTGGCCCGCCGCCTGCTGTGGACGGTGGACGGCACGACGGTCGGTCACGCCGAAGGCGCCCTGCGCACGGTCACGGACGCCCCGGTCACCGACGGCACGGACGTCCGCCTCTGGCACCCGGTGGACCACACTCCCGCGCAGATCGTCGCCTGGCGCGACTGGCTGGAACGCCACGGAGTGACCCAACCCTTCAAGCAGGCCCACCGAGAGGTCTACCTGCTGACGGACGCCGAGCGCACCACCGGCACCTACTCCAACCGCTTCGCGGCCCACGTCCTGCGCCAGCACCAGTTCCACTCCCTGGCGGCGGCGCGGGGCTGGCGCAACAAACTCCGCCTGGCCGTCGACGACGAGGCCCCGCCGCCCGTCCGCGAACTCCCGCGCTGGGGCCTGCGCGCCGAGTACTGGATCGAGGGCGAGGGCGGCGAGGACTACACGGACATCACCGACTCCGGCACCTTCCTGCGCCTGCGCACCGACCAGGTCCGCTTCTACCCGATCGACGCCCCGGAGAACTCGGCCCACTGCGCGGGCGGCGTCTACCACATGTGGCTGCGCGACGGCGAGGACCCGGTGGAGCCCCTGCCGCTGACGCAGATCCCGCCCCTGGTCCTCTCCGAAGTCCTGCGCGACGTCGACCTGTTCGTCGGCGTGGCCAGCATCGGCAACGACCCCACCTGGCAGGACGGCGGCCCCGGCGGCCGCTTCCAGGAGTACTGGACGTCGTACGGCTTCGGAGAGCTCAACCAGAGCGCCGAGACCCGCCGCCTCCTCCTGGACCGCCTGATCCCGAGGCTCGCGATAGCCGACCGCTGCACCCTGGAGGGCCGCTTCCTGCACGTCAAGGGCGACCGCCACACCTACAAGATCCACCTCGGCTCGGGCAACATCCTGCGCACCCCGAACGACCAGTACCTCTGCATCGTCCCGAAGTCCAACGCGTCCGCTCCGCAGGCCGGTTACCTCCCCTACGAGGGCGACCGCATGCTCGCGGTCATCCTCAGCAAGGCGATGATGCTGGCGGACGACACACGGATCACGGACCCGACGATCCTGAGCCAGCTGTGACCAGCCCGGCGTCCCGCCGCTTCAGCTCCCGTCCCCGCAACCGCCCACGCGCCGGGTGCTGAGGGCGATGTCGTCCATGCGGACGTCGTACGCCGAAGGCGATGGGTCGGCCTGATAGAGCTGCCAGCCCAGCTTCAGCTTGTCGAAGGCCGGGAAGACGAAGTCGTCAGCGGTCCCCCCGTGGTTCTTCGTGGACACGCTCAGGCCGGACTGCTCCACGCCGTCGAGGTACACGCTGACACGGTTGTCGCGGGCGTCGAGATGGAACTCCACGCACTGCCATTTCCCCGCGACGGCCGGCGAGGAGGTCTTCCAGGAGGTCCAGTCCCCGGTGGGCCCGAGATCGGAGCCGACCCCCCAGAAGTTGCCGCCGTCGGTCGGGGCGTACTGCCCGCCCAACGGCCGCACGAGCGTCGGAGAGTCCGCCCCGGACGCCTCGGCGATGGTCCAGTGGGCCCAGTCGGGCGCCGTGGGGAAGTCCCCGACCCGCAGCCGGAGCCGCCCCCAGAAGCTGTTGCCGGGCGGGGAGAACCCATCGAACACGAGGAAGGCCCGGCCGTTGCCCTCGGTGTGAAGGAGAAGCTCATGCCCGTGCCCCGTGGAGCTGGGAACGACGGTCAACGTGCCGTCCTTCGAGTCGGTGCTCCACCCACGTCCCTCGGTGACCGGTCCGAGGGGAAGCCGGTCGAAGTTCTCCCTCGCCGGCGTTCCGTGGATGGCGGGGGTCGCGGAGGCAGTGGGGGGTATCGCGAGCAGTACCGCGGCGGCGGCGCAGAGCGCGGCGGCGGATTTCCTCAGGAGTGCCATGAGGCCAGTCTGCGACCAGAACCCCACAAGTCACAGTGGCCACACAGAGGAAGGGCCCCGACCCGGCGCGAACCGGGGAACGGGGCCCAACTCACCGTAGGGGAACGGAGATCAGAAGCGGCGCGTGATCAGCGCTCGCTTCACCTCCTGGATCGCCTTCGTGACCTCGATGCCGCGCGGGCAGGCGTCCGTGCAGTTGAAGGTCGTGCGGCAGCGCCACACGCCGTCGCGGTCGTTGAGGATCTCCAGGCGCTGCTCGCCCGCCTCGTCACGCGAGTCGAAGATGAAGCGGTGCGCGTTGACGATGGCCGCCGGTCCGAAGTACTGGCCGTCGTTCCAGAAGACCGGGCACGAGGACGTGCAGGCCGCGCACAGGATGCACTTCGTGGTGTCGTCGAAGCGCTCGCGGTCCTCGGCCGTCTGGAGACGCTCACGCGTCGGCTCGTTGGTGTCCTTCGTGATCAGGAAGGGCATCACATCGCGGTACGCCTGGAAGAACGGCTCCATGTCGACCACGAGGTCCTTCAGGACCGTCAGGCCCTTGATGGGCTCGACCGTGATCGGCTTCGACGGGTTGAGGTCCTTGATCAGCGTCTTGCACGCCAGACGGTTCTTGCCGTTGATCCGCATCGCGTCCGAACCGCAGATGCCGTGCGCGCAGGAGCGGCGGAAGGTGAGCGTGCCGTCCTGTTCCCACTTGATCTTGTGGAGGGCGTCGAGGACACGCTCCTTCGGGTCGATCTCCAGCTGGAAGTCTTCCCAGGTCGCCTCCGCCGAGACTTCGGAGTTGAAGCGGCGGATGCGGAAGGTGGCCGTGATGTACGGGGAGTCGGCGAAGCCGGGCTCGGGCGTGCCGGCCGCGTCCGCCTTGTCCAGGGTCGGGGTTGCCATCAGTACTTACGCTCCATCGGCTGGTAGCGGGTCTGGACGACCGGCTTGTAGTCGAGACGGATGGACTCGGTGCCGTCGTCGCCCACCTCGCGGTACGCCATGGTGTGGCGCATGAAGTTGACGTCGTCGCGGTTCGGGTAGTCCTCGCGGTAGTGACCGCCGCGGGACTCCTTGCGGGCCAGCGCGGAGACCGCCATGACCTCGGCGAGGTCCAGCAGGTTGCCGAGCTCGACCGCCTCCAGCAGGTCCGTGTTGAAACGCCGGCCCTTGTCCTGGATCGAGACGTTCTTGTAGCGCTCGCGCAGCTCCGCGATCTTCTCGACCGCCGTCTTGATCGTCTGCTCGGTGCGGAACACCATGACGTTCGCGTCCATGGTCTCCTGCAGCTCGCGGCGCAGGACCGACACGCGCTCGGTACCGGTCGCGTTCCGCAGGCGCTCGACCTGTGCGACGACCAGCTCCGCCGGGTTGTCCGGCAGCTCGACGAAGTCGGCCTTCTGGGAGTACTCGGCGGCCGCGATGCCCGCCCGCTTGCCGAACACGTTGATGTCGAGCAGCGAGTTCGTGCCCAGACGGTTCGCTCCGTGCACCGAGACGCACGCGACCTCGCCGGCCGCGTACAGGCCCGGGACGACGGTGGTGTTGTCGCTGAGGACCTCACCCTCGACGTTCGTCGGGATGCCGCCCATCGCGTAGTGCGCGGTGGGCTGGATCGGGATCGGGTCCGTGTACGGCTCGATACCCAGGTAGGTGCGGGCGAACTCGGTGATGTCCGGCAGCTTGGCGTCCAGCTGCTCCGGCGGGAGGTGCGTGAGGTCGAGGTAGACGTGGTCGCCCTCGGGACCGCAGCCGCGGCCCTCACGGATCTCCGTGTAGATGGAGCGGGACACGACGTCACGGGACGCGAGGTCCTTCATGACCGGCGCGTACTTCTCCATGAAGCGCTCGCCGTCCTTGTTGCGCAGGATGCCGCCCTCACCGCGGGCGCCCTCCGTCAGCAGGATGCCCATGCGCCAGATGCCGGTCGGGTGGAACTGGAAGAACTCCATGTCCTCCAGCGGCAGCCCGCGACGGTAGACGGCCGCCTGACCGTCACCGGTCAGCGTGTGCGCGTTCGACGTCACCTTGAAGAACTTGCCGCAGCCGCCGGACGCGTAGATCACGGCCTTCGCCTGGAAGACGTGGATCTCGCCGGTCGCGAGCTCGTACGCCACCACACCGGCCGAGCGCTTCACGCCGTCGACCTCGGTGATCAGCTGGTCCAGGACGTAGAACTCGTTGAAGAACTCCACGCCCTCCTTCACGCAGTTCTGGTACAGCGTCTGAAGGATCATGTGACCGGTGCGGTCGGCCGCGTAGCAGGAGCGGCGGACGGGCGCCTCACCGTGGTTGCGCGAGTGACCGCCGAAGCGGCGCTGGTCGATCGTGCCGTTCGGCGTGCGGTTGAACGGCAGACCCATCTTCTCCAGGTCGAGGACCGAGTCGATGGCCTCCTTCGCCAGGATCTCGGCGGCGTCCTGGTCGACCAGGTAGTCACCGCCCTTGACCGTGTCGAAGGTGTGCCACTCCCAGTTGTCCTCCTCCACGTTGGCGAGCGCGGCGGCCATACCGCCCTGCGCGGCGCCCGTGTGGGAGCGGGTGGGGTAGAGCTTGGTCAGGACCGCGGTGCGGCTGCGCTTCGTCGACTCGATGGCCGCGCGCATGCCCGCGCCACCGGCGCCGACGATGACGGTGTCGTACTTGTGGATCTTCATGATTCTCGCAGCCCCGTGCCTAGCGGATGTTCGGGTCGAAGGTGAAGATCACCAGCGTGCCCAGCAGGATGGTGAACACCGTGGCGGTGTAGAGCAGGCCCTTGAGCCACAGCCGGGTGTTCGGGCGCTCCGCGTAGTCGTTGATGATCGTGCGCAGGCCGTTGGCGCCGTGCAGCATCGCGAGCCACAGCATCATCAGGTCCCAGACCTGCCAGAACGGGGACGCCCAGCGGCCGGCCACGAAGGCGAAGCCGATCTTCGAGACACCGCCGTCCAGCACCAGCTGGATCAGCAGGTGCCCGATGACCAGGACGACCAGCACGACACCCGACAGGCGCATGAACAGCCAGGCGGCCATCTCGAAGTTGCCACGGGTCGAGCGAGGGGTCTTCTTGGTGCGCTTGCGCGGGGCCTCGATGAGGGGGGCCGGGTTGTCGACGCCGTAGCCGGAGTCGCCCTCGACGGGGCCGATACCGGAAGCGGTGGTTTCAGTGGTCGCCATCGGTATCAGCTCCCGAACAGTTCACGAGCGGCGTGGCCGAGGACGGGGTAGATCGCCCCGATCATGAGCACGACCCACAGGCCCACGACGGACCAGAGCATCTGCTTCTGGTAGCGCGGGCCCTTCGACCAGAAGTCGACGGCGATGACGCGCAGGCCGTTGAGCGCGTGGAAGAGGATGGCGGCCACGAGGCCGTATTCCAGACACGCGACGAGCGGGGTCTTGTACGTGGCTACGACCTTGTCGTAGTCCTCGGGGGAGACACGGACGAGAGCGGTGTCCAGCACGTGAACGAACAGGAAGAAGAAGATGAGGACGCCAGTGACTCGATGAGCCACCCAGGACCACATTCCTTCCCGGCCGCGGTACAGCGTTCCAGCCGGCACGGAAGTCCCTCCGGGAGCGGGGTGTCGGGGCCAGCCGGCTTGTGCTGTCGGTCGGGCCCGGCCGGGTACGGTCCACCGGCCCCCAGCATCGTAGCGATGCGCTGCCGCTGGGCTCAGCCGGGGCCTACCTGTGTGATCAAAGTGGCACGCAGATGGCGGAACTCGGCGGCTAATGGGGTGGTCTCGGCTGTTATGTGCCCGGTGCGGTGCGGTGGTGGCCGGTCGCGCCCGTGCTGGCGGTAGCCGGATATCGCCTACAGACCCGCGCCCCGGAGGTGAGACACCAGACGGCCCCTTGCCGTACGGCGGAGTTCCTCTGCCGCCACCACCCGTTCTTCCTCCGGATCGTTTGCCAATCGTGACCGGATGCCCGCCAGGACGTGGTTGAGGACCTCGTTCGGGGGCAACCCGTCCAGGCAGATGACGAAGGCATGGCCGAATCGGGACTCATAGGCCGCGTGGGCCGCGTCCATGGCCATGTGGGCTGCCGAGTAGATCCCGTCCGGCAGTGCCGGCAGGGTCTCGGCGGCCAGCGCCTCGGAGAGATCCGACACGGTCAGGTCGTACGCCGCCTCGTCCGCGGCCGCGAGCAGTGCGTCCACGGTCGGGTAGGGGCGGTGGGCCACGACCCGCTCCGCCCAGCGCAGGCTGCGCAGACACTCCAGGAGCAGGGGCCGTGCCTCGTCGGCGGGAGCGTTGTTGAAGGCGTCCAGGACGGTGGGCAGGGACGGTATGGCCAGTCGGCCGGGAGAATGTGTGGGCGTCACGTGTGTTTCGGCAGAGGAAGCTGTGAGCGGTGTGACATCACGTTATCGAGTGTGGACATGACCTGTCCGACGGATGCCCGAATTTCACCCGCACGGGAGAGTTTCGGAGCGTGTGGTGGACATGGGCTCCGCCCTCAAGGCCCTAGGTTGACGATGTGAGCCAGCACAGGAAGCGACCGGAGAAGCAGGAGAAGCAGGCGCGCGGGCTGATCGCCGGGGCGGTCGCCGTCACCGTCGTGGCCGGGGTGGGTATCGGGCTGTGGGCGGGCGGCGACAGCGAGCCGGCCGGATCGGCCCGGTCCCAGGCCCAGGCACCCTCGGGCGGCAGCGCGGAAGGCTCCCCGACCCCGGCGAGAGCCCCGAGCCCGACCCCCACCCGGTCCTACGCCCTGTCCACCACCCCCCGCACCATCCCCGCCGTCCGCGCCCACACCCCGGCGCGCGGCCCCGGCTGGCGCCCCGCCTCCGGCCGGCGCGTGGTCGTGAACGACTCCGACCTCGCCGACGAGGGGCGCCTTCTCGCCGGTGAGCTGGGGCTGACGTACGCCGGGCAGAAGGACGACGTACGCGCCGGGGAAGTGCGCCTCGCGCTCAACGACGACGAAGGCGCCAACCCGGAGTCGTACCGCATGACCGTGCGTGGCGGGCGGGTCGCCATCAGCGCGCCGGACGACGCGGGCGTGTTCTACGGCACTCGCACGCTCAAGCAGGAGGTGCACGGCGGCGGTACGGCACCGGAGGGCGTCGTGCGCGACCAGCCCGCCAAACCGGTGCGCGGGTTCTCGCTGGACATCGCGCGCAAGACCTTCACGGCCCGCTGGATCGAGGACCGGGTCCGGGAGCTGGGGGACCTGAAGTTCAACCAGCTCCAGCTGCACTTCTCCGACGACCAGGCGTTCCGGATCGAGTCCGACTCGCACCCGGAGATCGTGTCCGCGCAGCACCTGACCAAGGCGCAGGTGAAGAGGATCGTCGCCCTCGCGGCCCAGCGGCACATCACCGTCGTACCGGAGATCGACTCGCCCGGGCATCTGGGCGCGGTGATCGCCGCGCATCCCGAGCTGCAGTTGCGCAGCGCGGCGGGGAGCACCCCGCAGGGCACCGTCGACATCTCCAATCCCGCCTCCGCCAAGATCGTCGACGACCTGCTCAACGAGTACGCCGGGCTCTTCCCCGGGGCCTACTGGCACCTCGGCGGGGACGAGTACCGCGCGCTGATGGTCTCCGACCCGGCGGCGACCTACCCCCAGCTCGCCACCGCCGCCAGGAAGGCCTACGGTGCCGGGGCCACCGTCGAGGACCTGACCACCGGCTGGCTCAACGACCGCGCCGCCACCGTCCGCAAGCACGGCAAGACCCCGCTCGCGTGGAACGACGGCTTCTTCCGCGGTACGTCCGTCCAGCCGGACAAGGACATCCAGGTCGGTTACTGGACGGGCAAGGAGATCGGCGCCCGGCAGCCGGTGGCGTACCTGAGCACGGGGCGCAAGCTCGTCAACTACAACGACGAGTTCCTCTACTACGTCCTCGGCCAGCCCAACCGGTTCTTCTATCCGACCGGACAGCGGATCTACGAGCAGTGGACCCCGCGGGTCGTCCGCGGCACGACAGCCGTCCCCGCGAAGTACGACGGCCAGATCCTCGGCGGGTACTTCGCGGTGTGGTGCGACTTCCCGAACGCGCAGACCCAGGACCAGGTCGCGACGGGCATCCGGATGCCGCTGCGGGCGACCGTGCAGAAGCTGTGGGATCCGGGGAAGCCCGCCCTGACCTGGACGCGGTTCAAGGCGCTGGCGGACCGGCTGGGCTGAGGAACCAGGGATTCCCTGTGGACGCGCGGGGCTGACGAACCGTATGTTCCGGATGCCGCGCGTGAGGCTCTGGGGAGAACCGGCGCGGTCTTCTGATCATCCGCACCTCGGGGGACCTCGCCATGCTCTGCACCCGCTGCCATCACCTCGAAGCCGCACCGGACGGCGTCCTGTGCACCCAGTGCACCGCCCTGCCCGGGTTCCAGGCCCCGCCGGCCGGCACCCCGAAGGCCTGGCTGCGCTCTCCGGTCGGGCTCGGGCGGGCCACCGCGGTGCTGCTGGGGGTGGCCGCGGCCGTCGACGTCTTCGCCCTCGGGGCGGACGTGTTCATGTACGACGTCACGGGCGACCTCGCCGGGAACACCTCCTGGGACTCCGCACTGGACCGGGCCGACCTGGCGGACACGCTCACCGCCGTGGCCACCTCCGCGCAGGTCGCCGCACTGCTGGTCTGTGCCGTCGTCTTCGTGATCTGGCTCTGGCGGGTGCGGGTCAACGCCGAGGTGTTCGCCCCGGACGGGCACGCCAAGGCGCGCGGCTGGGTGATCGCCGGTTGGGTCGTGCCGTTCGTGAGCCTCTGGTACCCGCGCCGGGTCGTGCTGGACGTCTGGGACGCGAGCAGCCCGGAGACAAAGCCCAGGGGGCATGCGCTGATCAACGTCTGGTGGGCGTCGTGGCTCCTGACGAACGTCGCCGGGCGGTTCCTGGCCAACTTGGCCGGGGAGGCCGACACCTCCCAGGAGATCCACGACACGATGGGCGGGATGATGTTCGCGGACGGCGTCGACCTCGTGGCCGCCCTGCTCGCCGCCGCCGTCGTGCTGCGGCTGACCCGGATGCAGGACGAGAAGGCCCGCCGGGGGCCCGCGGTAGCCGTCCCCGTGTGACGGATTTGGTCCGTCCTGCTGCAAACTGCCGTACGAATGTGGTGTATTCGGGCCCGAGCCGTACCGAGCAGCCAGGGGGACCGGCAATGGGCTACTGGGGTTACTTCGTCGTGGGTCGCGGGGAGCGGCCACTCGCCGAGCTGGACGCGCTGGCCGGCGCCGAGGGCATGGTCCTGCGCGAGTCGGCGCCCGGCGGATGGCAGGTGTGGGAGTACGCGAACGGCGAGGGCGACGTCGGGAACATGAACGCCCTCGCCCTGGAGAGCGGTTCGCCCGCGCTGTTCGGATACGTGATGGACAGCGCGTCGGTGGTGGTGGAGGCGGCGGGCCCGGAGAGCGGGGCCTGGACGACCTGTCTGGCCCGGACCGCCATGGCCGGGTACCTCGGGGCCGGTGCGGAGGGTCTGACCGTGGAGGACTACTTCCTCGAACCCGGGGACGCGGCCGCGCGGGCCGTCGCCTGGGCCGCGGAGGCGGGGCACGAGGTGGCCGAGGAGCCACTGATCGACGTACTGAGCGCCGAGCCTGATCCATTGGCCGAAAACCTCTTCTTCCGTATGCTCGACCGGCTCGGTGTGGTGCCCCTGTGACACTCCCGGGCCGTTGCGCGCAGTAAGGGGAAGTGCGGGTTCCGTCAGGGGATGCCGCTCGGCGAGGGAGGCGTGGATGAGTCTGGTGGAGCTGATCGGCCAGGCCGACGAACGCGGACTGGCCGCCAGCGGGTTGGCTTGTTTGGATCGGTGCGTACCGCTGCTCGGCGGCGACGACGAGGTCCTGCGGCCCCTGTGGGCGGGGCTCGCGGACGACGCCGGGGCCGAGGAGTGGGCCGAACGGCTGGAGCAGGTGCGGGGCAAGCTGGGCGGGGACGGGGAGTTCGGGGCGACCGACGGGGAGCCGGGTCAGGCGGGCACCGGCGACCTCTCCGGCTCCGCCGAGGACGAGGCCGTGCTGCTGGCCCGCCGGATGCTCGCCGCCGCTCCGGAGCAACCGTCGGACGGCGCGTTGCGGGTGTGGGCCGACGCCTGCTCCGTCGCCGCGCTGCGGATCCATCGGCTGCTCGACCCCCTGAAGGACGTCGGCGACTCCGTCGACGCCCGCCGCGAGGGCCGTACGGAGGGCATGTCCCCCCTTGTCGCCGCCGAACTGCGCCGCCAGATCACCGTCCTTGAACTCCTCGCCGGCCACGGTCAGGCGGGCCTGCGCCCGGCTCTGGAGGTGTCGACGGAGGGCCGCCGGGTGCTGCGCGCGGTGGTGTCCCGGAGGAGCCGGCGACGGGGCTGAGAGCGGGTCGCCAAGTGGTCGAGCGGCCAAGTGGCCGAGCGGCTCAGTGGATGAGCCATTTGACCACCGCGTCCCCGTACTGCGCCGTCTGCCCGTAGAACGCCGTCAGGTCCCGGTGTGCCGCCGCGAACACCCCTCGCGCCTCCCGTTCCGCGTCCGCCCCGCCGTACTTCGGCAGCAGTTCCTCGCGGGCGACCAGCCACAGGGCCTCGAAGTCGGCCGCACCCAGGTATGCCGAGACGCGGTTCGCCCGGGCCGCCGTCAGGAGCAGGAACGGCGGTTTGTCGTGGTCGCCCGGGTAGACCGGCAGGCCGCCGAGGACCACCTCGGCGCCGGCGTAGAGGAGTTCGTGGTCCAGGTAGGACTTGCTCAGTATCTCCTCCCGGTGTCGTCCGATGCGTTCGCGTACGGCGTCCCAGTCGTCCTCGAACAGCCGTTGCATCCAGTTCGCGCTGTTGCGCAGGGCCGAGGGCGGCACCGCGCGGAGATGGAAGTAGTCGCTCATCAGAGAGAGGAGCGCAGGGGAGGGACGAATCGTCACACCGGCGTCAACCTCGCTACCGAGAGGGTCCTGTGACCGTCCGGGGAGGGTTGCGGCGAAGGTGCGTCGGTCCTGCACCGGTCCCGCCGAGACCCCTGGATCCGGGTGACGAAAGACCCCGCCCGAACGCTTTCACCCTTGTGACGACTGATGTGACGGCTCAGGCAACTGCCCCTACGACGGCTGATGTGACCACCCGCCGGACCAGCCGCCCCGCCGCCGCCGCCAGACCCGTGCGGTGGGCCGCCGACGCGGTGTCGGCCCTGCGCGAGGGCGCCCGCGTCCGGCTCGACTACTCGGCGCAGAGCCTGTGGCGCGTCGACCGGCTGATCGAGGAGATACGGCGGGAGGGGGCGCCGTACGCCGCCGTGGAGACCGTGCTGCGCGGGCTCGGTGCCTACGCCGGTGAGGTCGTCGTCCACCAGACCGGTGCCGAGTGGTGGACGAGCGGCGGCGAGCACTGGGTCCGTACACCCGACGGACGGCTGTGGGACCCGGTGGACGAGGCCCGCCGCTGCTTCGCCGGAGACGGCTCGCTGCGGCTGCTGTGCCGCGATGCGACAGGTACCGTACGGCGCTGATCGCGCGCGTCGTGGTGAACGCGGAACGGGCGTCCGCTCCCCCGGAGTTACGGGGAAGCGGACGCCCGAGCCGTTGGAGCCGGCGCTGCGGAAGGCGGTCCGGAGGGCTACTTGACGTAGACCAGGCCGTCCGTCGTGATCGTCGGGCGGCCGCTGGTGCCGACCACCACGATCTTCACGGTGTGCTTGGCGCTGCTGGACCAGGACTTGGTCCAGATCGCGTCGCGGTACTTCGTGGTCGAGGACTTCAGGTCCACGGTCGCGACCTTGGTGCCGTCCACGTACACGTACGCCTGCCCGGAGGTGGACGCCCGCGAGACCACCCAGGAGGCGGACCGGCCGGTGAACGTCCAGCTCAGGCTCGCGCCCTTGGAGCCGCTTGAGTACGACTTCCCGCCGAGGTAGCTCGTGGACGAACGGGCCGTCCAGCTGCCCGACTTGGTGGCCGAGGTCTCCTGAAGGATCATCGGCGTGTAGGAGGGCGACGAGGTGCGGGTGTTGCCCGCCACGTCGTCCGCCTTCATCGACCAGGTGCTCGCGCTACCGGGCTTGGCGGTACGGCTGGAGCTGGTCGTGGTCGGGCCGAAGGTGGCCGTCGTCGGGGACAGCAGGCTCACCGACTTCAGGGCCTGGGGATCGGTGGCCTTCCAGCCGAGGGTGACCGGGACGGCGGTGGTGCTGACCGTGCCGGTGCGCAGGGTGATCGTCGGGGTGGTGGAGAAGGTCGGCGCGGTGGTGTCGGCGACGACGGTCAGCGCGGTGGTGGTCGACGCCGAGTCGGTCTTGCCGGACTGGTGCACCGCTCGTACGGCGACCTTGTGGCTGCCCGCCGCCAGGGTCGTGCTCGCCGAGGTGGCGGTACCGGACGTGGTGGCGACGACCTTGCCGTCGGCCAGCAGCTCGAACTTCGAGATCAGCGAACCCGGCGTGGTGGCCGACCACTTCGCCGTGATCGCGCCCTTCGTGTAGTACGTCGACCCGGACAGGGTCGCCCCGGTCAGCGAGGTGACCTTCAGGCCCTGCACCGGGCCGGCCGCCCAGGTGCGGATGGTCGGCAGCTGGGCGTAGAGGGAGTTGCCCGGGCACTCGGTGGCGTAGCCGTCGCGGTGGCCGGAGACCCGGTTGAAGGTGTAGAGGCTGCCCGCGGTGAAGCTCGTACCGGCGAGGTTCTTCTGGGTCGCGCCCGCCTTCAGCTGGACGGTGGAGTTGGGGTCGACGCCGTACTGGCCGAGCTTCCAGGCCGCGATCCGGGCGACCGAGGTGAGGGCGGCGTTCGAGGCCCCCGTTGCGGTGTACTCGCCGAGGACCGCGATGCCGGTGGACTCACGGTTCCACCCGTAGGTGTGGGCGCCCAGGACCGGCTTGTCGACGCCGCCCTTGCGGCCCTCGAAGATCGTGCCGCACTTGTCGACCAGGAAGTTGTAGCCGAGGTCGTTCCAGCCGTTGCCGCTGGGGGTCGGGGCGGTGTGGTACGCGTAGATGGCCCGCACGATCGACGCCGATTCGGCGCAGGTGTAGTCGTTCGACCCGGCCGTGTGATGGACGAAGACGGCCTTCACATCGGCGTTGTACTCCGACGGGTCGGGGCTGAGCGACTCGTCGGCGCCCCAGCCGGCGCGGGAGACGATCGGCGGCTCGGGGACCGTCGACGGGGGCGCGGTGGGGGTGGTGGCGGTCGGGGTCGGCGTGGGTGTCGCCGTCGCGGTCGCCGTCGCGGTCGCCGTCGCCGTCGGGGAGGCGGTGGACGTGGCCGTGTCGGTCGGGGTCGGGCTCGGCGTCACGTCCTCGGCGTACACCGCCGGGTCCGTGTCGTCGCCCGTGTCCCGCTGCTCCGCGGCGGTCGCGATGCCCGGGTCGACCAGGTTGACCTTCAGACCCGAGGGCAGTCCTGCGCTGGTGGTGCCGTCCTCGTGGACGACCTGGACCTCGACACCGTCCGAGGGGCCCACCCACAGCGGTTCGGACGCGCCGCGTGCCCCGGCCCGCTCGTCGGCGTCCTCCACCGGGTCCGCGTCCGTCTCCAGGTCCTGCCAGGACGTCCACGCGCCGGTGTCGATGCTCCGGGTGCGCACCTGCGCCTTGCCGTCGAGCCGCTTGGTCGCCCCCGTCCAGGAGATACCGAGCAGCGAGAACTGCTTGGTCTCGGTGCGCGGCAGCTCGCGCTCGCCGGTCTCGGGAGCCTTCAGCGCGAGGTTGTACACCTTCACCGGCCGCTTGGGCTGCAGATCCCCCGCGGTGTCGGTCGACGGACTGGCGGCGGCGTAGGTCACGATGCCGCCGCCCCCCAGAACCACCGCACCGAGCGTCAGCCAGGCCCGCCGCTTCATGCTGAGCGGTCTGTACGCACGGCTTTTACGACTCACTACCCCACCCCTGAGTTTGGTCACAGAAACACCACCTGTCACACAGGTGGCATCTACACAGCGTACGAACACTGCCAGGTGTCACAGGTGTTCGAGGCTCGGTGCCCGGGATGTCCCACCTGCTGTGACACTTCTGTGAGGTCCGGCGCTGTTGACCGTGGGGGACATGGGCAAGGGCGACCGTGCCGGACGGTGCGGAATCGCCACGAACCGGTACGGACGGGAAAGTTCTTGGGCCAGGGAGGGGAACCCCGCCGCGTGCAGGCGTACGACGGGGAACTGGGCGCGGCCGTCGCGCAAGCCCAGGAGGGTGACGAGGCCGCCTTCGCGGTCGCCTACCGGCTGGTGCAGCCCGGACTGCTCGGGTATCTGCGCGGTCTGGTCGGGGAGGACGCGGAGGACGTGGCATCGGACGCCTGGCTCGAGATCGCCCGGGACCTGGGCAGGTTCAGGGGGGACGGGGCGGGCTTCCGCGGCTGGACCGCGACCATCGCCCGGCACCGGGCCCTGGACCATCTGCGCCGGCAGAAGGTGCGGCCCCGGTCGGCGGCGCTGGAGCAGGACATGCTGGACCTGGCAGGGCCGTACAGCACCCATGACCAGGCGCTGGAGTCCCTCTCCACGGAGTACGCCCTGGAACTGGTCCGGGGGCTGCCGCGCGACCAGGCCGAGGCGGTGCTGCTGCGGGTGGTGGTCGGACTGGACGGCCCCGCCGCCGCCCGTGTCCTCGGCAAGCGCCCCGGCGCGGTGCGTACGGCCGCGTACCGGGGGTTGAAGCGACTGGCGCAGCAACTGGGCGTCGAGAGTGTGACGGATGACGGCCCCCGGACGCTGGGGGAGTCGACATGACAGGTGACGACGCCACGTCGGACAGGGACGGACACGGCATGGGTGACGAGCGGAGCGGCGACGACTCCGGCCGCCGGCATGCCCGCCCGGACGAGACCGCGCGGGGCCGGGAACGGCATGGCGGCCCCACGCCCGGCCAGGAGCAGTCCTACGACGACGACTCGCTCTACGACCACGAGTCCCTCTACGACGGCAGCCCGCTGGAAGCGCTGCTCGCCGCGGCCGTCCGTGGGGGGAAGTCCGAGGGCGAGGCGGAGCGGCGGGCCGTGGACGCGTTCCGGGCGGCGAGGGACGCCGGGGCGCATCGGGCGAGGACGCGGCGGCGGGACGACTGGCGGCCCCGCGCGCAGCGGCGCCGGGCACGTTCGTTGCGGGCGACGCTCTCCGTGCTCCTCGCGAGCCTCACCCTCGGCGGTGTCGCCTACGCGGCGATCGGCTCGGCGGGCGGCGGTCCGGACAGGGGCGCGGCAGCCGACAAGGACGTCCGCGCGAGCGTCCCGGCGAGCACCCCGGCGGAGGCGAGCAGCAGCGGGCGCCCCTCCCCGTCGGCCTCCGCAGAGCGCCCGCCCACCGCGAAGGACACCCTGGCCCACTGCCGTGCGTACGAGAAGCTCCAGGGCCGCGGCAAGGCGCTGGACTCCACGGCGTTCCAGCGGCTGGTCTCGGCGGCCGGCGGCGAGGCGAACGTGAGCGCTTACTGCGCGGAGCTGACGGGCCCGTCCGCAGCGAAGGGCGCGAGCAACGGGAAAGGGGCGGGCAACGCGAACGGCGGGGGCAACGCCGACGACGCGGGCCTCGCGACCCCGGGGAAGCAGAAGGACAAGGCGAACGGCGGTCAGAACGCGGACAAGAACAAGTCCGAGAAGCAGTGACCCGGCGCGCGGCCGAGGCGACGGCCGGGGCCGCCACCCCCCACAGGAGAGGCCCCGGCCGTCGCGCGGCACGGGCCGCGCAGCGGCCCGTACTTCCTTCAGCGTCGTGAGTGCGGTTTCTGTCACACCCCGCCGGACCGGCTCCGGATCACGAGGTCGTTGCATTTTGTACGGACATGGACGAGCAGCGGTTTCAGGTCGTAACGTGCCTTTCGCGCCGGGCGCGGAAGTTGAATGATCAACGCGACTCTCGAACGATCACCACAACCCCTCGACGGCTCGAAGCGGCGACCATCGATCGCGACCACGTATTGAGGATTCACGGGTGCTGGGGGACGACGCGGAGTTGACTGCCGCGGTGCTTGCGGCACAGGACGGGGACGAGACCGCGTTCCGGACTGTGTACCGCGCGGTGCACCCGCGGCTGCTCGGATACGTCCGGACGCTGGTCGGTGATCCGGACGCCGAGGACGTGGCCTCCGAGGCCTGGCTCCAGATAGCCCGTGACCTGGACCGTTTCGACGGGGACGCGGACCGTTTCCGCGGCTGGGCCGCCCGGATAGCCCGCAACCGCGCCCTCGACCACATCCGGATGCGCGGCCGCCGTCCCGCCATCGGCGGCGACGAGACCGAGCTGACCGGAAAGCCCGCCGAGTCGGACACCGCGGGCGAGGCCATCGAGGCGCTGGCCACCGGCACCACCCTCTCGCTCATCGCCCGGCTGCCCCAGGACCAGGCCGAGGCCGTGGTGCTGCGCGTGGTGGTCGGCCTGGACGCCAAGACCGCCGCCCAGACCCTCGGCAAGCGTCCCGGCGCGGTACGGACGGCCGCGCACCGGGGTCTGAAACGGCTCGCGGAGCTCCTGGGCGAGGATCCGGAATCGGCCGGCGTGCTCGATGCCCTGCCGCCGCAGCGAGAACCACAGGACAGTGCGGTGACGTCCGCGAGTGTGACGCATATGCGTCCGCGGACGCAGAAGGACATGTGATGGCCGACGAGAGCTACAGGTGGCTGGACCTCGAGACAGCGGAACGACTGCTGCGCGGCGAGTCCCTGGAAGCCGTCGACGAGGCCGCCCGCGAGCAGGCCGAGCGACTCGCGAAAACGCTGGACGCGCTGCCCGGTAAACCCGCCCCGACCAGCGGCGAACTCCCCGGTGAGGAGGCCGCCCTCGCCGCGTTCCGCAAGGTGCGCGCGGAGCGTGCGGACGACTGGGTGAGCCCGCCCGTCCAGGGTCGGCACCGGACCGGAACCGGTTCCGCCGACGCCGGTCTCGTGCGGATCGGCGCCCCGGACACGGGGGCCGGCCGTCCCCGCCGACGGCGGCCCACGCACCTCGCGCTGGCCGCCGTACTGGCCGTCGGGATGGTGGGCGGAGTGGCCGTCGCGGCCGGAATCGGCGTCCTTCCGCATCTCGGGGACGGCGAACCGGAACCCGCGGCATCGGTGTCGGCCGCCGCCACCCCGGACCGCCCCCTCGACTCACCGTCTGCCCCGGCCCCGCAGGTCGTGCCCTCGCCCGAAGGCTCCCCCTCCGGAGGGACGGGCTCCCGGGACGCGGCACGCGGCGACACCGGAACCACGCCCGACAAGGGTTCCGAAGGGCTGGGTGTACGGCCCCGCGGCGACTGGAACGGCGCCGCCTCGGCCTGCCGGGACATCCGCGCCGGCAAGAAACTCGACCCCGCCCGCAAGCGCTCCCTGGAGGGCGCGGCGGGCGGCACCTCACAGGTCTGGAAGTACTGCAAGGGCGTCATGTCCGGCACCGGCACCCGGGGAGACACCCGGTCCGCCCCCGACGGCCACAAAGGCGACGGCAAGGGCGAGGACACCGGTGCCCACGAGGACAACGACAAGAGCGGCCCCGGCGACGGGTACGGCCGGGGCGACGGGCACGGTCACCACGGCAACCAGTTCACGTCCCCCCGCAAGAACCACCACGGCCCCGACGGCGACACCGTCTCCGACGCCCCGCTCGCCACGACCGGGGCAACGATGTCACCGGATCCGGCCCCGAGCCCGTCGTACAGCGCACTCTGACCGCGCACCACGCCGCTGACCTGCATTTTCTCGCCGACTCCGAATTATTTCGCGGTGGGTGTGACGTTTTCGGGGGCCGGAGCGCAGTACTGAGTGAGCCGACTGGTCATCGGCCGTCGCACAGAGCCGGGGTTCCCCCCGTACCTACGGCTCGTGCACCTGGCGCGGGCGGGACACGTTCCCCCGGTCCCGTCCGCGCCCCTAACGCCTCCTCGCGAAAGTCACCAGTGGACGACGACCTTGTCGCCGTTCCTCACCTGGGCGAACAGGTCCGCGATCGCCGCCTCGTCCCGGACGTTGACACAGCCGTGTGAGCCACCCGCGTAGCCGTGGGCGGCGAAGTCGGCCGAGTAGTGCACCGCCTGGCCGCCGCTGAAGAACATGGCGTACGGCATCGGGGAGTCATAGAGCGTCGACACATGGTGCCGTGACTTCCAGTAGATGCTGAACACGCCCTCACGGGTCGGGGTGCCCACCGAGCCGAAGCGGACCGGCACGGTCATGACCGTCCGCCCGTCGATCATCCAGCGCAGGGTCCGGCTCGTCTTGCTGATGCACAGCACCCGCCCGGTCAGACAGCGCGCGTCCGGCGCGTCGGCCGGCTGGCCGCCCATCAGGTACAGCTCCCACTTGCCCGGCTCGCGCGTCATGTCCTTCAGCCGCTTCCAGGTGACCGTGTCGGTCCTCCCGGTCCTCGGCAGCCCGCGCTTGCCCTGGAACCCCTTCACCGCCCGCTCGGTGAGATCGTCGTACGAGCCCGTCGGACCGTCGTAGAGCCAGGCGACCTGACGCAGCCGGGCCTGCAACTCCCTTACGTCCGGCCCGGAGTCGCCCCGCGACCACAGCACCGCGGGCGCGGCGGCCCCGGCGGACGGTGTCGTCGCACTCGGGCTCGGGTCGTCGGACGTCGGCGGTGTGCTGTGGCCCGGCGGTGTGCTGTGCTCCGGCACCTCGATCCGCACGGGCAGACGCCGCTTGCCGTCCCCGTCGGCGGTCTGCACCGTGCAGCCGCAGGCCAGCGCCAGGACCAGCAGCGCGGCGAACGATCTCCCCATGCCCGTACTACGCATCCGGATCCCCTGTCGTCTCACCGGCATCCCCTGAGATGTCTCCCCCCGGACGGCCGGTCGCGAACGACCCGGCGGCGCTTCGCCCGAGACCGCAATACGGTGGTGGGCATGACGCGTGAGTCGGAGTCCGGACTGCCCATCGAACCCGTCTACGGCCCCGAGGCCCTCCAGGACTGGAGCCCGGAGGAGAAGCTCGGCGAGCCGGGCGGGTACCCCTTCACGCGCGGTGTGTACCCGTCGATGTACACCGGCCGCCCCTGGACCATGCGCCAATATGCCGGTTTCGGTACGGCGACGGAGTCCAACGCCCGCTACCGACAGCTGATCGCCCACGGCACGACGGGCCTGTCGGTCGCCTTCGACCTGCCCACCCAGATGGGCCACGACTCCGACGCGCCGATCGCCCACGGCGAGGTCGGCAAGGTCGGTGTCGCCATCGACTCGATCGACGACATGCGGGTGCTGTTCGGCGGGATCCCGCTGGACCAGGTCTCCACGTCGATGACGATCAACGCCCCGGCCGCCCTCCTGCTCCTGCTGTACCAACTGGTCGCCGAGGAGCAGGGCGTCGGCGCCGACCGCCTCACCGGCACGATCCAGAACGACGTGCTGAAGGAGTACATCGCGCGGGGCACGTACATCTTCCCGCCGAAGCCATCGCTCCGGCTGATCGCCGACATCTTCAGGTACTGCAGGACCGAGATCCCGAGGTGGAACACGATCTCGATCTCCGGCTACCACATGGCCGAGGCGGGTGCCTCGCCCGCGCAGGAGATCGCGTTCACGCTCGCCGACGGCATCGAGTACGTCCGCACGGCGGTCGCGGCCGGCATGGACGTCGACGAATTCGCCCCCCGCCTCTCCTTCTTCTTCGTCGCGCGCACGACGATCCTGGAGGAGGTCGCCAAGTTCCGTGCGGCCAGGCGCATCTGGGCGCGCGTGATGCGCGAGGAGTTCGGTGCGCGCAATCCCAAGTCCCTGATGCTGCGCTTCCACACGCAGACGGCCGGCGTCCAGCTGACGGCCCAGCAGCCGGAGGTCAACCTGGTCCGGGTCGCCGTGCAGGGCCTGGCGGCGGTTCTGGGAGGCACCCAGTCGCTGCACACCAACTCCTTCGACGAGGCCATCGCGCTTCCCACCGACAAATCGGCGCGGCTCGCCCTGCGCACCCAGCAGGTGCTGGCCTACGAGACCGACGTGACGGCGACGGTCGACCCGTTCGCCGGCTCGTACGTGATCGAGAAGATGACCGACGACGTCGAGGCGGCCGCGCTGGACCTGATGCGGAAGGTGGAGGACCTCGGTGGCGCGGTCGCGGCCATCGAGCACGGCTTCCAGAAGAACGAGATCGAGCACAACGCCTACCGCATCGCCCAGGAGACCGACTCCGGCGAGCGGGTGGTCGTGGGCGTCAACCGCTTCCGGCTCGATGAGGAGGAGCCGTACGAGCCCCTTCGCGTCGACCCCGCCATCGAGGCCCAGCAGGCCGAACGGCTGGCTCGGCTCCGCGCCGAACGGGACCGGTCAGCGGTGGACTCGGCCCTCTCCGCCCTCAAGAAGGCCGCGCAGGGCGAGGACAACGTCCTCTACCCGATGAAGGACGCGCTGAGGGCCCGGGCGACGGTGGGCGAGGTGTGCGACGCGCTGCGCGAGGTGTGGGGCACGTATGTCCCCTCGGACGCGTTCTGAGTGTTCCGAGTGCGACACTCGTGCCTATGTTCGGTGTCATAGACCTCCCCACCTACCTGGCGGGCCTCGTCCTGATCGTCCTGCTGCCCGGCCCCAACTCGCTGTACGTCGTCTCCGTCGCCGCGCGGCGGGGAGTGCGGGCCGGATACACCGCCGCGGCCGGGGTGTGGTGCGGGGACGCCGTGCTGATGACCCTGTCCGCGGCCGGGGTCGCCTCGCTGCTCCAGGCCAACGCCGTGCTGTTCGGGATCGTGAAGTACGCGGGAGCCGGGTATCTGTCGTGGCTCGCGGTGGGGATGCTGCGGGCCGCGTGGGGGTTGTGGCGGTCGCGGCGCCCGCCGGTGGCCGACGCGGAGGTCCCCGACGCGGGTCCGGGTGAGCGGCCGTACCGCAGGGCCCTCGTCATCAGCCTGTTCAATCCCAAGGCGATCCTGTTCTTCGTCGCCTTCTTCGTGCAGTTCGTGGATCCCGGATACGCGTACCCGGCGCTGTCCTTCGTCGTCCTCGGGGCGTTCGCGCAGGCGGCCAGCTTCCTGTACCTCACCGCGCTGATCTTCGGCGGGACGAGGCTGGCGGCCGCGTTCCGCAGGCGGCGGCGGTTGTCCGCGGGGGTGACGTCGGCGGCGGGGGCGCTGTTCCTCGGGTTCGCGGTGAAGCTGTCGCTCGCCAGCGCGTGATCCGCAGGCCGGCACAGCCCGCCGGCTTCGAGGCGTCCTCGCCCGCCCAGCCTCCGTGACGAAGCCGAGGCGGGCGCGGAGAGCTTCCAGGACTTCGGCCGGCACTACGAGGAAAGGTCGGCGCTGGTGCCGGCCGGGATCGAGCAGCAGTACCGGCCTACCGGGCCCTGACCTTGCGCACCGCGCGCGTGACCACGGGCGGCAGCAGGTCCACGGCGATCCGGCGGGCCGGAGAGCGCCGCGGCCGAGGAGCGGGGGCCGGCGCGGCCACGGGCGCCACATAGTGCCGGGAGCGCGGGAACGGCGGCGCCTGCATCTTCTGCGCCCGCGCCCGCACCAACCGGTGACCGGCCGCGTCCTGCACGCTCAGCCCGATGTCCGTGCGCTCCCGGAGCATGGCCAGCAGCTCCTCCTGCACCGGCTCCGGGTCCCCCCACGTGCCGTACAGCTTCTGCGTGCTGATGCAGATCGGTCGCAGATCGCGGTTGAGCACGGCCTCCCACACGGCGACCGAGACGCCCGGGGTGTGCTCGGAGCGGAAGTCGTCCAGGACGACGATCCCGTCGGGCAGCAGGATCTCGCGGGCGGCGCCGATGTCGCCGTACACGTGCTCGTACAGGTGTGAGGCGTCGATGTGGACGAACCGGCAGGTGCCCGGCGCCACTTCGCCGGGGACGACCGAGGTGGGGCCCTCGATCACCCTCGGCAGGACGTCGTGGAAGGAGAGGTAGTTCCGCTCGAAGGCCTGCCGGGTGAGGGAGGCGTACGACTTCGTGGTCTCCGCGCGGTTGGCGCCGTCCGGTGCCTCGCCACCGAACAGGTCGCACACCGTGAACCGCTCGCCGTCCCGCAGGTGCTGCCCGAGCAGGATCGCGCTCTTGCCCATGTACGCGCCCAGTTCCAGCAGGTCACCCGGTTTCTCCTGGCGCTGCAGGAACCAGCTGAACAGCATCTGGTCGAGCGGCGGGAACCACCCGGGCACGTCACGGAGTTCACCGGGATACCTGTACGTCTGCTGTGCGTCACCCATGGGAACAGTGTGCTCATCCAGCGGCGGCGGAGCGGTCGGCGAAACGAACGTCAGGTGAACAGCTCAGCGCGTGTTGTTGAGCGCCGTGCGCAGCCGCGGGGTCAGCCGGTTCTCCACGAAGCGGTTCAGCAGCCAGGCCAGGATCAGCATCGAGGCGATCGTCAGCGCGAAGGTCACCGACGAAGGCAGGCCCAGACTCCGGTGCAGGGCGCGGATGACCACCCAGCCCAGGTGCTCGTGCACCAGGTAGAAGGGGTACGTCAGCGCCCCCGCCACCGTCAGCCAGCGCCAGTTGGCCCACCTCAGCCAGCCCACCGCGATCGCCGCGACCGCGACGAAGCCGAAGGCGACCACCAGCACGATGCCCAGCGAGGTGCGGTGGGCGAAGGCGTTGGGGTCGGACGCGTTCCACAGCGACTGGACCGCGTAGTGCTGCCCGATCAGGAAGCTGACCACCACGATGCCCCACGCGTACACGTCCCGCCGGTCGCGGTGGACGAGGTAGAGGCCGACGCCGCCGATGAAGAAGGAGGCGTACTCGGGCATGAACACCACGTCGAGCAGCGGCTGGTGCGCCGCCTGGGTGATGGCCGCCGCCAGTGTCCAGCCGGCGCAGAACATGATCACCCGGCGCCGGGAGGCCCCGGGCAGGACCACGCACAGCGCGAACAGGACGTAGAAGCGGACCTCCGCCCACAGGGTCCAGCAGACGCCGAGCACCCGGTCGACGCCCAGCGGCATCTGAAGCATCGTCATGTTCACCAGGACGTCGCTGGGCGACAGCGCCTTGTAGGCGACCGCGGGCAGCGCGAACACGGCGGTGACCAGGAGAACCGCCGCCCAATAGGCGGGCAGCAGTCGGGAGGCGCGGGAGGCGAAGAACGACTTCAGGGGCCTGCCCCAGCCGCTCATGCAGATCACGAATCCGCTGATCACGAAAAAGACCTGGACGCCGAGGCAGCCGTAGGAGAAATAGGTGTGCAGCATCGGGAACTGGCGTTGTGCGGAGCTTCCCCAGGACTGGGTGATCTCGCCGCCGCGGCCGCCGTAGTGGTACGCGGCCACCATCAGCGCGGCCACCAGCCGCAACCCGTCCAGGGCGCGCAACCGGTTCTCCCGGGGGCGCGGTGTGGGCTGTGGCTCGTCCGGCCGCCGGGGCAGGTCGGGTGCCGGCCGGACGGTCATGCTGGTCACGGAAATCCCCTTCGCAAGCTCTGAAGAGCCTAAGTCACTCCTGTGGATGCGCCTCAGCACGTTAGTCCGAATCACGGCGATGTCTTACTCACCGGATCAACGATTGGCCTTCTGGTCCCGGTGAGTTCACCTGAATGTCGTTTTGACTTCCTAAGTTCGCCCGGAATCCCCCCACGTCGCAGTAAACCCAAGAACTTGCCTTTGCTTCGGCAAGAAAACAACAGGAGTGCCATGACGACGGTCCAGAAGAGGCGTGCACGCGCGCGTGGAGGGGAGCTGGACGACTGCCTGCGCGCCTGCGCTGCGCACAGCGGCAAGGTGGTCGGCAGCATCGACCGCCGCCGTGTCGAACTCGGCGAACAGTTGCGCAAACTGCTCGTCGTCTGGGGCACCACCGCCACGGCCACCCCGGCGGCACCCGCCCCGTCCGGCGCGACCGCCCTGCTGAAGCGCGCCGTCAAGGGTGCCGCGAGCCCCTCGTCGGACATCCCGGCCGAACTGCTCGACGCCCTGCTGGCCGTCGCCAACAAGGCCCTGGAGTGCGGCTACGACGACGAGCTGAACCTCGCCCTGGTCATCAGCGACACCGTCCTCGCCCAGCGCAGGAACTCCCGCGCCGGCTGGCGGCTGCGCGCCCGGCTCCTGGAGGCCCTCGGCGAGGAGGCCGAGGCGCTGGAGGCGTACGAGAAGTACCTGAGCCTCACCGACGACGACGGATTCGGCGTCCGGGCCCGGATCGCGGGCCTGCGCCTCGCGGGGGAGAAGGAGCGCGAACTCCTCGCACTCCTCGGACGCCAGGTCCCCGGCGCCCGCGCCTTCGCCGGCCGCCCCGCCACCGACGTGTGGGCCGAGGGTCTCGCCGCGCACGCCGTCGGCGACTGGGCCGAGGCCGAGCCCCGGCTGGTGGGAGCGCTCCTCTCGCTGGCCGGCGAGAACGCCCCCGTGCAGGAGCGGCAGGAACTGCTCAGTCAGTACCTCGACCTGCGCTCCACCGAGGACACCGACGGCGCGGCGCTCACCCGGGCGGTCGAGCTCTACGCCGAGCAGCGCCGCAACCGCATGCGAGGTCCGGTCGACGACCCCACCATCGGCGGCGTGCAGTGGATCACCCTCGGCGAGTTCCGCAACCAGATCGCCGGCAAGTCGATCTGCCTGGTAGCCAACTCCGGGCGCGTGGGCGCGAGTTCGATGGGCGCCGAGATCGACGCGTACGACCTCGTCGTCCGCTTCAACTCCTACCGGATCGACCCCAGGCACACCGGCGGCCGGACCGACATCCACGTCACGATCCACAAGCACGGCTTCAACTGGGACCAGCAGGTCACCACCCGCCTCGTCTTCGGCGGCGTCTCCGGCGACTGGAAGTACTCGCTGCGCAACCGCCTGGTGCCAGGCGCCCAGACCTACCTCGGCGACGAGTCGCTGCGCTGGCCCCTGCGCAACATAGGCAAGGTCGGAACCGACGTCTGGACCGGCATCCCGACCTCCGGCTTCAACATGCTGTGGCTGCTGGACTTCCTCGACGTGAGCCCGAAGCTCGACCTGATCGGCTTCGACTTCTACGAGAGCGGCGCCTACCGGGTCCAGGAAGCGATGAAGCTCGCCATCACCTCCGTGCACGAGTACACCAGCGAGAAGGCATGGGTCATGGAGCGGGCCCAGAGCGTGACCGACATGAGGATATCCCTGCGATGACCATCAACTCCCTTACCGGGACCGCCGCCCCCTTGGCCCCGGTGACCGACGCGCACGCGCTCACGGGCAAGCGGAAGATCGCCTTCGCCAGCTTCGTCGACGAGAACTACCTGCCCGGCTTCCTCGTCCTGCTGCGCAGCCTCGCCCTGTCCAACCCGGGCGTGTGCGAGGACTTCGTCGTCCTCTACGACGACCTGCGCCCCGGCTCGATCGCCCGGATCCGCGCACTGCACCCGAGGATCGTCCTCAAGCGGGTCGACGCCGACCGCTACGACTCGTACAAGAAGGGGGACCAGGACAACTACCTGGTCCGCAAGGCGTACTTCATCCTGGACGTCTTCAGGATCCGCGAGTACGACACCGTCATCACGCTCGACACCGACATGGTCGTCCTCGGCGACCTCGGTGAACTGCTGCGGCTGCGCGAAGGCCTCGCGGCCGTCCCGCAGTTCTTCTACGGGCAGCACAAGCTCAACTCCGGTCTGCTGGTCATCCAGCGCGAGTACCTGAGCGACTCCTTCTGCGCGAAGCTCGACAAGTGCGGCCGCTCCGGCGACTACGAGCTCGACAAGCACGACCAGGGCATCCTCAACGCCGTCCTGGACGGCGACTTCGTCCGCCTCGACGCCCGCTACAACTTCGTCAAGCGGCGGCTGTCCGGCGACCTCCCCGTCCCCGACGACACCGCGATCCTGCACTTCACCGGCCGCCACAAGCCCTGGCAGGGCGGCGAGGCGGGCTACAGCCGGGCCGAGGAGCGCTGGCGCGAGTTCGATCTGACCGACGCCGAGTTCCAGGCCGCCTACATGGAGCAGCAGGGCGGGCTGCACCACGACCTGATCGTGCACTACGGCACCCCGCACGTGGCTCGCACCGGAGACGTCGAAACCGCCCGCAAGGTGGCCGCCGCCCACATCTCCTCCGGCGACTACCAGGACGCCGTCGACGTCCTCAGCGGCGTCCGTATCCCGCTCGACGAGGCCTGGCCGCACGAGGTCCTCGGCCACGCCCTGATGAGCGTCTCCCGCTACGACGAGGCGAAGACACAGCTCCTGCTGGCCGCCGCCGCCCCCAACCGGGCCGCCACCGCCTACGCCCGCCTCGCCCAGATGGCCTGGGTGCACGGCGACAACACCGAGGCCCTGCGCTACGCCACGGCCGGCATGTCCGTCGACCCGACCCACCGCTCCAGCCGGCTCTGGGCACAGCGCGCGTCCGCCGTACCGCCGCAGGAACTGGGCGCCCCCGAGGACCAGTTGGCGCACGTCGCCTTCTACATGGACCGGCAGGGCAACGCGGGCGACAAGCTCCTCCCGGAGAGCGTCCGCTCCGCCTTCGGCCCCGACACCACCTCCCGCCGCTGGCACTCGGTGCACGCCCACCGCCTCTTCGACGAGGGCGCCCTCCAGCGCGTCAACCGCCGTCGCGGCCTGGTCATCGGAGGCGGCGGCCTGTTCATCCCGGACACCATGCCCAACGGCAACAGCGCCTGGCAGTGGAACGTCCCGGACGAGCTCCTCCGGTCCATCGACGTGCCCATCGCGGTCTTCGCGGTCGGCTTCAACGCCTTCGACGGCCAGTCCTACCGGGCCAACCGCTTCCGCGACTCGCTCCGGCTCCTCGTCGAGCAGTCCTCCTTCTTCGGGCTGCGCAACCACGGCTCGATCGAGAAGGTCCGGGCCATGGTCCCCTCCCACCTGCACGACAAGATCCGCTTCCAGCCCTGCCCCACGACGGTCACCCGCCAGCTGGTCCCCGGCTGGCAGGACCCGGCCAAGCGCGACGACACGATCCTGATCAACGCCGCCTACGACCGGGCCGGTCTGCGCTTCGGCCACGACTACGGCTACTTCCTGGCTCAGATGGCCAAGGCCGTTCGTGACCTGGGCGAGCTGGCCGAGGTCCAGTGCGTGGCGCACTCCCTGGACGACGAGAAGATCGTCTTCGACCTGCGGCGCGAGCACGGCATCTCGCTGCCGGTCATCCCGATGTACGACTTCGAGAACAAGGAGATCCTCGACCTCTACGCCCGCACCAAGCTGGTCATCGGCATGCGCGGCCACGCGGGCATGATCCCCTTCGGCTGCGGCACCCCGATCATCAGCCTCATCTCGCACCCGAAGATGGCGTACTTCCTGCGGGACATCGAGCGGCCCGAGTGGGGCGTCTCGGTCCACGACCGCCACCTCGCCGCCCGTCTGGTGGAGCGCTCGAAGGAACTGCTCGCCGACCACGACAGGACGGTCGCCGACGTCCACGGCCGCCAGCAGGAGCTGTGGAAGGTCACCGAGGCCAACGCGGCCGACCTACGGGTCCTGCTGGGCGGCTGAGCACACCATGACCACGACCCTGGCCGACGACACCGCCGTACGGCCCACCTCGCCCGGCGGCCGCCGCTCACCCCTCAGGTGGGCGGCGGTCGCCGTGCCGTCCGCGGCCGCCGTGGTGTACACCGTGCTCACCCGCGGTCTCACCGGCGACCTCCACTACGTCCTGGCCGCCCTGCGCACCGGCCGGGCGGCCGGCTACTCCCCGTCGGAGGTCTTCACCCACCGCCCGTTCTTCTACCGGTGGTTCGTCGCCCTCCTGGACCGGCTCGCCTTCTTCGGGAGCACGGCCGTGCGCGAGACGGTGATGAACGCGGCGGGCGTCCTGCTCGCCGCCGCCGCGGCCTACGCCCTGTACGTGGCACTGCTGCGCCGGACCACGCCTCGCGAGGCCGCGGTGACGGCAGGTGCCACCGGGCTCGTCCTCGCTCTCGCCCCCCGCAACGACTTCCTCCAGCCGGAGTGGACGGCCGTCGTCCTCACGGTGTTCGCCGTCGCCGCCGCCCTCGGCCCCCGACGGCCCTGGCCCGCGGCCCTGCTCGCCGCGCTCCCGCTCGGCCTCGCGGTGATGATGAAGTACTCCACCGCCGCGACCGCCGCGATCGGGGTGCTCCTCGTCTACGCGGTCGACCGGGGCCGGGCGGTACGCATCACCCTGGTCGGCATACCGGCCGCACTGGCCCTGTTCGGGCTGAGCGTCCTCGCGGGCACCCGCGAGTGGCAGTGGACCGAGGACATGCCGCAGATCAACCAGTCCGCGCTCAGCAGGACCGGCATCCGCCCGCACTTCATCCTCGAACGCACGGTGGACTTCCTCGCCGACCGCGCGGTCACCAGCCCCGTGCTGCTGCTCCTGCCGGGCGCGCTGCTGCTCGTCCTGACCCGGGTGCGCGGCCGGCTGCGCCGCACCGAACTCCTCGTGATCGCCGCGCTCATCGGCCTCGCCGCACAGGCGGTCGTGGTCGTGCAGGGCAACTGGTTCCTGTACCACGGAGCGCAGATGCCCGTGGTGGCCGCGGTCGTCTGGGGGGTCGCGGTGGGCGGCGCGCGCAGGTCCCCGCCGTGGTGCTTCGGGGCCGTGTCCCTGCTGTACGGCGTGCTGCCCGTGGTGTACGCCCAGTTGCCCGGGAGGTTCCAGCGGCCGTGGGAGGTCTGGGCCGCCGGGCTGGTCGCGCTGCTCGCGGCCGGGGTGGACGTCATGTGCGAGAAGCGGCTGCGGAACCGCTCGGCCGTCCTGGTCGCCCTGTCCGGCGTCGTCCTGCTGGCCGCGAGCAGCTGGCCCGGCTCCCCGCACCTGGTGCTGCACGGCAAGGTCACCGTCACCGGCGCGGGGTACCTGGAGCAGCAGCGGCGCACGGCCGACGAGGTCGACAAGATCGCCGCCGAACTGCCCGCCGGCGCCCCGGTGCTGTACCTGGCCTTCGGCGAGACGGCGTACGACCTCGACCACCCGGCCCAGTGCCGGTACCCGATCGCGACCTTCCTCCAGCGCACCCGCTATCTGCCGGACGTGGCCGAGCTGAAGTCGTTCAAGGAGAACGCCGACTGCGTCGACCACGACCCGGCCCCGTACGCGGTGCTGGAGCGGCCCTGGTTCCAGCCGGGCCACGTCGACCCGGAACTGTGGCGCCGGGTCACCGCCGTGTACGACTGCCCTCCCGGGAGCCCGGGGGAGCGACTGGTGCTGTGCGTCAGGCGTTGAGCCCGAGCGCGGCGGTCACCTCGCGGGCCATCGCCACCGAGTAGCTCTGCCCGCGGTCCTGGGGGTAGATCTGCGCCATCGTGGCCAGCGTGACCCGGCTCATGGGCGTCTCGTGGGCCGGGATCAGCGCCCGGTACTCGGGCGTCACGACCGGCTGGGCGAACCCGGCCTTGGAGAAGTGCCAGTCCTGGATCCAGGACTTCTCGAAGGCCGGGTTGATCCGCCGCAGATACGGCACGAACGCGTCGAGCAGCTCGCCCGGGTCCGTGGTGAACCGCCAGTCCTCGCGCTCCACGTAGTTGCCGACGTAGAGGATGTGCCGGCCGCCGTACACGGACGGGTCGATCATCTTCGTGTGCTCGACCACCGCGAGGAACGGGAAGTCCGGCTCGTTGATGTTGAGCCAGTAGTACGGGATCGCGCTGCGGTCCAGCTCCAGGACGAAGCAGGTGGCGCCCAGGTACTGGTTCTTCCACAGCGTGCTGTCGTCGGGCAGCCCGGCCGCCTTCGCGAACGCCGGCTGCGGGGTCGTCACGATCAGCCGGTCGAAGGTGTACGACGACCCGTCCGCGCACGTCACTACGGCCTCGTCGGCCCCGTCCTGCCGGATCGACTCGACCGCCTTGCCGAACTCCACCTTCCCGCCGCGGTCCTCGACCCCGTCCCTGAGCGCCGCGTACACCCGCTCGAACCCGCCGTCCACATAGCCGAGTTCGAAGGTCCGGCAGTGGATCCGCGCCCACAGCCACGCCATCGACACCTGTTCGGCACGGTCGCCGAACTTGCCGCGCAGCAGCGGCTCCCAGACCGCGGCGGTGGCCTTCTTCCCGGCCCACTTGCGAAGCCACGCCAGTGCGGTGAGGTCGTTGTAGCGGTCGCCCTTGCGGACCGCCTTCAGCACCGCCGACGAACCGGCGAAGCGCACGGCGTCGACCGGCCCGAACTCCGGGTGGCGCAGCATGTCGAAGGGCGTGGTGAAGTCGATCAGCTTCCCGCCCCGGTAGATGCCGGTGGTCGGCTTGTGGAACCGCAGCGCGTCACCGAGCCCCAGCTCCTCGATGAGCGCGATCATCGCCTTGTCGCTGCGGAAGATGTGGTGGTAGTAGCGCTCCAGCGGAACCCCGCCGACCTCCAACGAGGCGGCCAGACCGCCGAGTTCGTCGGCCGCCTCCAGGACGGTGACCTGGTGGCCGGCGCGTACGGCGTCCCAGGCGGCGGTGAGGCCGGTGGCGCCCGCGCCGATGATGCCGAGGTTCATGCGAAGCTCCACTTTCTGTTGAGCACGAACTGGAGCGCCAGGACCAGCGGCAGCGAACCCGCCTTGATCAGGTTGGCGTCGATCCCCAGACCGTCGGTGAAGGCGAAAAAGAGCAGGTTCGTCAGGACGATGCCGGTCAGGCCGACGGCGTAGAACCGCAGGAAGCGCACGACGAGGCGGTCGCGGCGCTCGAAGGTGAACCGTGCGTTCAGCACGAAGTTGTTGGCGATGCCGAGCGTGGTGCTGATCGCGTTGGCGATCTGCTCGTTCATCCCGGCCGCGTTGTGCAGCAGCAGGAAGACGACGAGATCCAGGGCGACCCCGCTGCCGCCGATCAGGGTGTAGCTGAGCAGCTGCCGGGAGAGCCGCCGCCGGCCGGGAGCGGTGGTGGTTCCGGGAGCCTTGGTGTCAGCGCTCACCGTCGCCGCCGATCACATCGCGCACCAGATACAGCGGCCGGCCCTGCGCCTCGCTGTAGATGCGCCCCACGTACGCGCCGATGACGCCCAGCGACAGCATCTGTGTGCCGCCCAGGAACAGCACGACGCACATCATCATCGTCCAGCCGGAGACGGTGATGTCGGGGCGGAAGAACTTCATCGCGAGCGCGTAGAGAATGCCGAGCAGCGACAGCGCGAGGACCACGAAGCCGAGCCGGGTGATCATCTTGAGCGGGGCGGTGGAGAAGCTGGTCATGCCGTCGATCGCGAGGCGGGCCATCTTGCGCAGCGGGTACTTCGTCTCGCCCGCGAACCGCTCGTCGCGGTCGAAGGCCACCTCGGTCTGCCGGTAGCCCATCGAGGCGACGATCCCGCGCACGAACCGGCTGCGCTCCCGGTACTTGCGCAGCTCGTCCGCGACCCGCCGGTCCAGCAGCCGGAAGTCCCCGGTGTCCAGCGGGATGTCCACGTCGGTCGAGGAGCGCAGCACCCGGTAGTAGAGGTGGGCGGTGGCCCGCTTGAACGCCGTGTCCTGCCGGGAGCGCCGACGGGCGTGCACGATCTCGGCGCCCTCCCGCCAGGCGTCCACCAGCTCCAGGCTGACCCGCGGCGGGTCCTGCAGATCGGTGTCCATCACGATCACCGCGTCGCCCCGGGCGACGTCGAGACCGGCGGTGATGGCGATCTGGTGCCCGAAGTTACGGGCGAAGTCGACGACCCGGACCCGCTGGTCGTCGCGTGCGAGCTCCTTGAGGATCGCCAGGGAACCGTCGCCGGAGCCGTCGTTGACGTACACCAGCTCGTAGTCGAGGTCGGGGCGTTCGCCGAGCGCCTTGGTCAGCTCGGCGTGGAACGCCGCGATGCCGTCCTCCTCGTTGTAGACCGGGAGGACGTACGAGACGAGGGAGCGGCGCACGGGCTGCTGTCGCGGCGGCGTCGGCTGCGCCGGGACGACGTCGGGTATTCGCGGTCGAATGTCCTGCTGGGGCATTGGGAGAAGCTATGGAAGCTCTGTGAACGTCCGTCGAACTGGCCGTGGCCGGAAGCCGTCCGCCCTGTCTCACTTCCCTTTCGCCCCCGGCCGGCCGGTGTGTCAGTCGTGCGGCGTGAACAGCAGGTTCCGTGTCTTGGGCGGCCGGGGCGCGTACCACGGGACGAGCGTGCCGTCGTGCTCGGTGACCCAGTGGCAGTCGTAGCCGAGGGGATCGAACTCGGCGAGGAGGATCTGCATGTCCGCGTCCCGCAGCGCTTCGAGCAGCACGGTGGGCCGGTCGCGCTTGAGGACCTGGCGGGCTCCCTTGAGAACCGACATCTCATGTCCCTCGACGTCGATCTTCATGAGGTCCAGCCTGGTCTCGGCGAACACCTCGTCGAGGCACACCAGCCGGATCCGCTTCTGCTCGGCGTCGGCCGCACCGCCCTCCAGGGTCGAGCCCGTGGACAGGAGGTTGCCCGCGAAGCGGACGCTGATCTCGGCCCAACCCGCCTCGCCGGACACGCCCGCCTGGTGGAGCCTGATGTTCTGGGCACCGTTCGACCGGACGTTCACCGACAGCCGGGCGTGTATCTGGTCCACGGGTTCGAAGGAGTGCACCTTAGCCTTCGGGTTGGCGAGGGCGGCGATCATCGAGAAGTAGCCGACGTGCGCCCCGACATCGGCGATCGTCGTGCTCTTCGCGGCAAGCCGGGACCAGATGGCGAGGCTGCCGGGCTCATAGCCGAACCGGCCGTTCCACAGCGTGTCCAGCGCGACCGCGTCGTCATTCACGCAGAACATCACGAAGGGCGGGCAATAAGGGGAGTCGATCTCCACATAGCCGCGAAAGGGGAACTTCTTCCGATGGGTGCGGATGATGTCGCTGGTGGCGACCGGCCGGACGGATGGTGCGTGCGCCAGCATGCGGGCGTTGGCTTCTTCGAGCTGGGGAATACGCATCTCGCGATCGTAGGGGCGCCGTGTGGACTTGTCACAGGTTCCACACCTTGCGAAAAGGCCAGGTCATGAGCGTATGACCTGGCCTTTCAGGAAAGCTCGCCCACGAGATTCCCGCGGTTCACCCAGTGTTTCGCCTAGCGTTTCACAGCCTTCTTCAGCGCCCTCGCCCGCCGCACCACACGGCGTGCGGTGGCACTGCGCGGCAGGAATGTCAGCCGTTCCGGGATACCGCCCGGCAGCCCCAACGACGTCAGGCGCTTCCGCCGGAAGTAGCGCCGGGTGCGCGGGCCGAAGTGCTGGGAGAGATAGCGCTCGGCGGCCGGGCGCAGCGAGGAATGGATCTGCGCCTGCATCGTGAAACTCAGCGCGGTGACCAGGTCGTTGAGCGTATCGGCGGCCACCGCCTCCTCGCCCCCGCGCCCCTCCAGGTCCGGCAGCACCGCATCGGCAAGGACCACCGGCACCCGGTTGCTGTTCTGGTACGGCGTCAGCCGCTCCAGGAGCAGTTCGGTGCCGACACGAGCGGCCGGGAGGTCGTACAGGGCGGAGGCCGTGAACAGGGCGGTGGAGAAGCAGCCGACGACCAGTGCGGGCCGGGCCTTCTCGAACAGCACCTCGGCGAGCACCGGTGTGCCCAGGACGGTCAGGTCCACGCCGAGCTTCTCCGCCTCGGCCTCCAGGGCGCGGCTGAAGCGGGCCGGCGCGCTGGGGTGCGGCTTGAAGACGACCGAGCGGTGCCCCTTGGCGACCGCGCCCTTCAGCATCCGTACGTGCAGGTCCTCCTCCTCGGCGGGGGAGAGGATGTCCAGCGCGGAGAGGTACTGACCGAGCAGCAGCGCCGCGTTCTCCGGCAGCGGCGGCAACTCCTCGACAGAGGCGCTCAGCTCACCCATCGCCTTCAGGAACGCCGACGTCGGCACCACCACCGGCGGAACGTCGAACTCGGTCAGCAGCATCGGCGTGAGGCCCTCGACCAGGTCCAGGTGGAGCAGGCGGCGCACCCGCGTGCCGACCAGCGGGTCGAGCTTGTTGCGGGTGGGGCCGTAACTCATCAGGCCGTCGGCGTAGACATCGACGGGTGCGCCGGTGAAGATCTGGGCGACGGTGAGGGCGGGGGCGACCTGGAGGGACTCCAGGACCAGTTCGACACGGTTGTCGCCGAGTCCCCACAGCAGCCGCAGATAGCGCTCGAAGAGGGGAATGTCGTCGGGGCGGGGCGTCCAGGACCCGGGGTGGAAGGGGCGGATCGCCTCGTTCCAGGACAGCACCTCGTCGAAGTGGTCGCGCAGCGGCGCGAAGCCCGGCATCTCGTCCAGCGGCGTCGAGGTCTCCGGGGTCGCCGTGTTGTTGAAGACGAGCAGGACCCGGCGCTCGGGCTCCTCGAAGAGGTCGGAGTCGATCGCGGCGGCCAGCGTGACCGCGCCGTACAGCGTGGAGGCGCAGAAGATCTGAGTCGTACGAGGGCTGGTGCGGGAGCTGGTTGTGGACATCACGCGGCCGCCTTCGCAGTGGTGACCCGCCGCCGCAGCCGCCGCAGCTTGGCGGAGCGGCGCAGGTCCATGGTGTCGAGCACGTCACCGAGCATGTCCTGAGGCATCCGCCTTATGGCCGCCGCGCTCATCGCCCGCAGCTGCTTGGCCACGGACGGCTCCCACTTGGACTCGTCGGAGAGATGGTGGGCGATGATCGCGCAGTAGGTGCGCATCGCCTTGGGCAGCAGCCGGTCGGCGTCCCGGTCCGCCGCCGTCTCCTCGATGACCTGGTCGAAGGCGCGGATGAAGTCGAGCTGGCGGGCGTCGCCGATCTGGGTGAGGGAGGAGGCCACCCCGCGCCGGTAGAACACGCCCAGCAGGCTCACCACGGCGAAGGACTCGGCCTCGCGATGCAGCTTCCAGATCCACGGCCGGTCCTCGGCGGTGCGCAGACCGTCGGTGAAATGCAGCAGGCCCTTGTCGAGCAGACGGCGGTGGTAGGCACCGGCCCACGCGTACGCGTAGTCGACGGAGGTCGAGCGGTCGGCGGGCAGGATCGCCTCCCTCGGGTTCAGCACCTCGTTCCGGCGCCCGATCGGGACCCGGTGCACGGTCCGGGCCCGCGCCACTGCCTGCACATGGTCGGTGCGGACGAAGTCGCAGCCCAACCCCTCGATGGCGGCGACCAGTTCCGAGAGGTAACCCGGCGCGAGCCAGTCGTCGCCGTCGAGGAAGGTCAGATACTCGCCGCGCGCGGCGTCCAGGCCGGTGTTGCGCGCGGTGGCGAGCCCTCCGTTCGTCTCGTGGTGGAGGACCCGCACCTCGGCGACATCCGAGAGCTCCTCGGCCGCACGGTCGAGAATCGCCGGGGTTTCGTCCTTGGATTTGTCGTTCACCAGCACGAACTCGAAATCTCGCCGCGCATTCATGCGAAGACTTCGGAGGGTGTCCGGGGCGTATTGCTGCACGTTGTAGAACGGCACGATGACGGAGAGCTTAGGCACCCGCGAAACGCTAGAAGGCGGCCCGGCAGCGGAACTTTCCGGCAAGGGGACTGCGGGTGAACTCGATGTGTCGGAACGGTGCATCCCGTGTACTTCCAGGTCTTCGGCGGGCCAGTTCGGCTCTCGGTGGGCTGTTGTTAACTTTTCGTTGATTCGCGGTTGGGCCGCACCTAGAAATTGCTTCCTAGCGTCGTCGTCGTGCCGCCAAGTACAACGAAGTCCCTTCGAATCGCCGTCCTCGCGGACTCCGACACCCGCTGGAAATGGGGTGCGCTGACCGCCGACCGCATCGCCCCGGGCCCGTCCATGGAAGCCGGACCCCGAGGCGGGGCGCAAGTCGGCCTCGCGCTGGACGGATACCTGCTGCGCGGCCGGGCCACGCCCACCGCACGCCAGCTCGAAGAGGTCGGCGTGCGCGCGGACTCCCTGCGCGAGGTCACGGCCGTGGAGTTCCTGCGCGCCATGGCCGAGACGTCGTACGACATCGTCGTACTGGCCCTGGTCGGCGGTGGTGTCCAGGCGATGCTGCACGGCCTGGCGCGGGTCTGGGACGGCCTGGAGAAGCGTCCCGTCGTCGTCACCGGCTATGTCGGCGTCGTCTACGAGAAGCTCGCCGACGGCCTGCTCCTGCGGCACGGGGCCGACCTGGTCCTCGCCAACTCCCGCCAGGACGCCGAGCGTTTCCGCGCGGTGTACGAGGGAGTGGGCGCGGACGCCTCCTCGGTCACGGAGGTGGCGCTGCCGTTCCTCGGCGGTGCCGCCTATGAGGGGGAGCACGACCCGTACACCGTGGTGTTCGCGGTCCAGCCCTCGGTGCCGGACAACCGCAGGGACCGCGTGTACCTGCTGAACCGGCTCATCCAGCACGCCCGGCTGCACCCCGAGCGCGAGGTGCTGCTCAAGCTGCGCTCCCGGCCCGGCGAACACACCACGCACATCGAGGAGTTGCCGTACCAGAAGCTGATCCAGCGGCTCGATCCGCCGGCCAACTTCCGTCTGGTCTACGGCAACATGGGTGAGGTCCTCGACCGGACCGACCTGCTGGTCACCATCAGCTCCACGGCGGCACTGGAGTCGCTGCACCGCCGTATCCCGACGGTGATCCTCACCGACCTTGGCATCCGCGAGGTCCTCGGCAACCACCACTTCGTGGGCTCCGGCTGCCTCGCCTCCTGGGACCAGCTGGACGCAGGGCACCGGCCGGTGCCCGACGAGGAGTGGGTGGCCCGGCAGGGTGTCGTCGCCGACGGCTCGTACGCGCACGCCTTCGACGCGGCCCGTGAGCGCATCACCAAGCTGCTGGCCGCGCCCGAACGGCCCCCGCTCACCCCGTACTACACACCCGTCACCGCCCCCGGATACCTCCCCGGCATCCTCGCCCGCCACCACCTCGGCCCCGACGGCACACCTCTGCCCGGCGCCCCCGCCCACGACAAGGAGCCGGGCCCGGTGCGGCAGATCGTGCGCCGCGCGGCCCGGGGCGCCTACCGGCACGGGGTGCAGCGGGTGGCCCCGGTGATCCGGCGGATGGGGGAGCTGTGAACACCTTCCGAAGCCCTTTCCAAGGAGCTGAACCCATGTCCAACCCGCAAGCGGGCCAAGGCGTCTCCATGCGCCGCGTGCTCGCGGTGATTCCCGCGCGCGGCGGCTCCAAGGGCGTGCCCGCGAAGAACCTCGCCCCGGTCGGCGGTGTGCCGCTGGTGGCGCGAGCCGTGCGCGAGTGCCGCGCCTCCCGCCTGGTGACCGACGTGGTGGTCTCCACCGACGACCAGGCCATCGCCGCGGCGGCCCGCTCGGCCGGTGCCGAGGTCGTGCTGCGGCCCGCCGCCATCGCGGGCGACACCGCCACCTCCGAGGCCGCCGTACTGCACGCCATGGACGCCCATGAGGCGCTGCACGGCGCCACCGTCGACGTGGTGCTCCTCGTGCAGTGCACCAGCCCGTTCATCATCCGCGAGGACGTGGACGGGGTGGTCGGCGCCCTCGTCGACAACGGCGCGGACTCCGCGATGACCGTGGCCCCCTTCCACGGCTTCGTGTGGCGCGACGCCGACGACGAGGCCCGCGCGGGCACCGTGGGCGAGGCCGACGCGGCCGCTGGAGGCGGCTACGGCGTCAACCACGACAAGTCCTTCCGCCCGCGCCGCCAGGACCGCCCCCAGGACTTCCTGGAGACCGGCGCCGTCTACGGCATGGACGCGGTCGGCTTCCGCAAGCACCAGCACCGCTTCTTCGGCCGCACCGAACTGGTCCGCACGGACCCCGCGCGCGTGCTGGAGATCGACGACCACCACGAGCTGGCCCGCGCCCGGGCGCTGGCCCCCCTCTTCGACGCGGACCGCCCTGGTTCGCTGCCTTCCTTCGAGGACGTGGACGCGGTCGTCCTGGACTTCGACGGCACCCAGACCGACGACCGGGTGCTGATCGACGCCGATGGAAAGGAGTTCGTCTCCGTGCACCGCGGCGACGGACTCGGCATCGCCGCCCTGCGCAAGTCGGGCCTGAAGATGCTGATCCTCTCCACGGAGCAGAACCCGGTCGTCGCCGCCCGCGCACGGAAGCTGAAGATCCCCGTGCTGCACGGCATCGACCGGAAGGACCTCGCACTGAAGCAGTGGTGCGAGGAGCAGGGCATCGCGCCCGAGCGCGTGCTCTACGTCGGCAACGACGTCAACGACCTCCCGTGCTTCGCCCTCGTGGGCTGGCCCGTGGCGGTCGCGAGCGCCCACGACGTGGTACGCGGCGCCGCCCGTGCGGTCACCACCGTCCCCGGTGGCGACGGCGCGATCCGAGAGATCGCCAGCTGGATCCTCGGCCCCTCTCTCGACTCCCTCGACAAGTAAGGAACGTTCCTCGAATGTCTTCCAACTCCCGCCTCCGCACCTTCGGCACCGAGCGCATCGCCGGCCCCGGCCAGCCCGTATACATCTGCGGCGAGATCGGCATCAACCACAACGGCGAGCTGGAGAACGCCTTCAAGCTCATCGACGTGGCCGCCGAGGCCGGCTGTGACGCCGTGAAGTTCCAGAAGCGCACCCCCGAGATCTGCACCCCGCGCGACCAGTGGGACATCGAGCGCGACACCCCCTGGGGCCGGATGACCTACATCGACTACCGCCACCGCGTGGAGTTCGGCGAGGACGAGTACCGCCAGATCGACGAGTACTGCAAGGAGAAGGGGATCGCCTGGTTCGCCTCCCCGTGGGACACCGAGGCCGTCGCCTTCCTGGAGAAGTTCGACGTCCCGGCCCACAAGGTGGCGAGCGCCTCCCTCACGGACGACGAGCTGCTGCGCGCCCTCCGCGCGACCGGCCGCACGATCATCCTGTCCTCCGGCATGTCGACCCCGAAGCAGATCCGCCACGCGGTCGAGGTCCTCGGCTCGGAGAACATCCTGCTCTGCCACGCCACTTCGACCTACCCGGCCAAGGCCGAGGAGCTCAACCTGCGCGTGATCAACACGCTCCAGGAGGAGTACCCCAACGTCCCGATCGGCTACTCCGGCCACGAGACGGGCCTGCAGACCACCCTCGCCGCGGTCGCCCTCGGCGCCACCTTCGTCGAGCGCCACATCACCCTGGACCGCGCCATGTGGGGCTCCGACCAGGCCGCGTCGGTGGAGCCGCAGGGCCTTCAGAGGCTCGTGAGGGACATCCGCACCATCGAGGCCTCCCTGGGCGACGGCGTCAAGAAGGTCTACGACTCCGAGCTCGGCCCCATGAAGAAGCTGCGCCGTGTCTCCGGCGTGGTCGCCGAGGCGGAGATCGCCGCCGCCGCAGGCGAGCCGGTCTCGGTCTGAGCCACCAGGTGCCGGGTCCTCGGGCGTCCGCCGCCTGAGGACCCGGCACGTCTACTGCCTACGAGCGCCGCATGAGCGCCTTACGACGGGACGGTCGTACGTCGATGAGCCCCCGCGCCGGGAACACCGGTACCCATACCCTCGCGTTCGTCGAGAGCCCGGTCCAGCTGCTGAACGTGCTGGAGTGGGCGCACGGCCACGCGCCCGGCGCGGAGCTCACCCTCGTCGTGCTGTCCCCGACCGACCCCATGACCCGCGGCCAGCTGCGCCGGATGGCGGAACTCGCCCGCGAGGAGGGCCACGAGGTCCGCTGGGAGGAGGCGAGGGGCGGCCCCGCGGCCCCCTTCCAGACCATCGGCGGTCTCGCGGGCATGCTCCGCAGGGCGGACCGCGTGGTCCTGGGCGACCCGTTCTCCCGCTATGTGCAACTCCTGCTGACCATCACCCGCGCCACCGACCTGGTCGTGGTCGACGACGGCACGGCGACGATGGAGTTCGTGTCCCAGCTGGCCCGCGGTGAACGCCTGGTGCGCTGGCACCGCAAGGGCGGCCGCCCGAGCCCCCGCGACCTCGCCTTCGCCCCGATCTCGGCGGCGGCCCGCAGACGCCTGACGCCGGGGGACGGCAGGGGAGTCGACATATTCTCCTCGATGCCGATGGAGGAGACCCCGGCAGGCGTGACGGTCTCGTCCAACACCTTCGCCTGGACCCGCGCCCGCTTCGGGCCGCCGCGCATCACCAAGGGCGCCGACATGGTGGGCACTTCACTCGTCGAGACGGGCGTGGTGGACGCCGACCGCTATGTGGAGGCCGTGACCCGCCTGGCCAAGACTCACGGCGCGACCCGCTACTTCGCCCACCGCCGCGAGTCGACGGAGAAGCTCCACCGGCTGGCCGTGGAGACGGGGCTGGAGATCGTCCGCCCGGACCTCCCCCTGGAGCTGATCGCCCGCCGCGGCCCGATCGGCCGCACGATCCTCAGCTTCCCGTCGACCGTGGTCCACACCCTGCCGCTCGCCCTCGCCGGCACGGAGGTCCGCGTGGCGGTCTGCGACATCGACCCGGACTGGCTGACGGAGACGGCGTCGCCCCGGGCCCAGGGGTTCCTGTCGGGGGTCACGGGGACGGCACGGGACGTACATCGCCTCTCGGCGGTGGCGGTCGTACCGGCTGTCTGAAACACCGAGGGCGGCTCTCAGCCGAATCGTCTAGCATCGTCGTTCACTTGTGCGACGTTCGATGAGGTCTACGACGGGGGCGGCTGGCGTGCGTGCCGAGGCGTTGCGGGAACGGCGGGCGGAGATCGGGGAGTTCCGGCGCAGGGAGGTCCTGGTGCCGGTGGTCGACGGCTCGCTGCTGTCGGCGCAGGCGGGCGGCATTCGCTGGTTGTTTGCGTTCACGTCGGTCTCCGCGCTGGAACGGTTCGTCGAGGCGCGGGGTGAGGCCGTGCCCGACTGGGTGCCGGTGCACGGGGCGCGGCTGCTGGACCGGGTGGTCCCGGCCGTGGACGGCCCGGTCGGCATCGCGGTGGACGCGGGCAGCCCGGCGGGATGGGTCCTGCCTCCGGTGACGGGGATCGTGCCGGACTCGGTGGCTGTCGACGCGGGGGAGTCGGTGGCATGAGCGACGGCTACCAGGTCGATCCGGAGGCGATGGCACGGATCACCCGCGGCATCAACCAGGCGATGGCCGAACTGAAGGACTTCGGCTTCGACATCGAGGCGAACCTGGGACGCGGCTTCGACGACCTTTCCATGACCGGCCTGGAGGCGGGCGACGACGGCCTCCAGCAGGTCTTCGCGGACTTCTGCGACCGCTGGGGCTGGGGCGTGCGCTCGCTGATGCAGGACGCGAACGAGTTTGCGGGCCGGCTGGGGTTGTCGGCGGGGATCTACCACGAGCAGGAGCAGTACGTCTCCGACACCTTGAAGTCGGTGTGGACGGCGGGCACGGGCAACCCGTACCTCTCCCCGGACGAGGTGAAGGAACGTTCCTGGTCACAGACGCTGAAGGACAACCCGGTCTCCCAGGTGGCGAACGCGGACTACAGCGCGGAGTCCTTCACGTCCGGTCGGGACGAGGTGAACGCGGCCTGGTCGCAGGCGGCGGAGGACGTTTCGACCTCGACGGTGACGCCGGACGCGCTCTTCGATCCCCGCACGGACTGGCAGTGGAGCGGGCCTCCCACCGCGGATTCCCCGGAGGGTGAGGGCTGATGGGCTTCGGGGATCTGGTCAACGAGTTCGGCGATGGTCTGGAGAGCGCGGCCGACGGCCTGAACAAGGGGGTCGGCGAGGCGGTCGACTGGGGCACGGACAAGACGGCGGGCCTGCTGTCGGACGTGGGCGCGGACGGCGCGGCCGAGAAGGTCCGCGACTTCGGCGAGAGCGTGAACAACCGCCTGGGCGGCACGGTCGCCGAACGCGCCCTGGGCGAGACCGACGACCCGAGGGAACTGGTCCACGGCAGCGAGCCGGCCCTCCGCGAACGTGCCGGACATCTACGGAAGTTCGCGGCCGCCTTCGAGAACGTCGGCCAGGGCATGCGCTCGCTGGACCCGGGCGAGTGGCGGGGCCAGGCGGCGGACGCCTTCCGCGCGAAGTTCGACGTACAGCCCAAGCAGTGGCTCACGGCGGCGGACGCCTGCACGTCGGCGGCGGCCGCGCTGGAGGCGTACGCGGACATGGTGCGCTGGGCGCAGGAGCAGGCGCGGCTGGCGATCGAGAAGTACCGGGCCGGGCAGGACGCCTCCCGGCGGGCGGCGGACGCGTACGAAGGGCGGGTGTCGGCGTACAACCAGGCCGCCGGGCGCTACAACGCGATCGCCGAGGCGGGCGGCGACCCGGGCGCGAAGCCGACGAAGCCCGGCGACTTCGCCGACCCCGGTACGGCGGCCCGCAAGGAGGCGCAGGAGATCCTGTCCCATGCCCGCCGCGAACGCACCGGCGTGGCCGAGGACGCCCGCCGCAAGATCGCCACGGCCCTGGAAACGGCCCCGCCGAAGCCGGAGTTCACCGACCGCCTGGGCGCGGGCGCGGCGGACCTGTTCGTCGGCACCCAGCTCAACTCGGTCCACGTCCTGGGCGGCCTCCTGCGCGGCGGCACGGACGTTCTGAAACTGGCCCGCACGGTCAACCCCCTGGACCCGTACAACCTGACCCACCCCGGCGAGTGGTCCAAGAACTCCCAGCTGCTGCTCGCGGGCCTGGTGGGCACGGCTGCCCACCCCGAGCGGCTGCCGATGTCGTTGCTGGGGACGGGGTGGTCGAGCGACCCGGGGGACTCGGCGGGATACCTGCTCTCGAACCTGATCGGCGGGAAGGGTGCGGGGGGTGTGGGGCGGGCCGCGCTGAAGGATGGGCTGCGGGGGATGGTCGCGAAGGATGCGGCCAAGGGCGCGGCGCGCGACGGGGTGCGCCAGGGAGGCCTGGGGGCCACCGCCCGGAAGCTGTGGTGCAAAGTCTTCGGCAGCGACCCGATCGACATGGCCACCGGCCGTATGTCCCTGCCGCAGACGGACGTGTCGCTCCCCGCCCGACTCCCGCTGGTGTTCTCCCGCCAGTTCGAGTCGTCGTACCGGGCGGGCCGCTGGTTCGGCCCGTGCTGGACGTCGACGGCCGACCAGCGCCTGGAGATCGACGCCGAGGGAGTGGTCTTCGTCCGCGAGGACGGTTCGTTGCTGGCGTATCCGCACCCCGCTCCCGGTGTGCCGGTATTGCCCCTGGCGGGCGAGGGCCATCCCCTGACCATCGACGAGTACGGCGACTACACGGTCACCGACCCCGCCGCAGGGCGTGTGTGGGACTTCGCCGGACCGGGCGGCGACGGCGACGGCATCGCCCTGCTCTCCCAGATCATCGACCGCTCCGGCCAGTGGCTGACCTTCGAGTACGACGACGAGGGCGCCCCGACCGGGATCGTGCACTCGGCCGGCTACGACCTGCGGATCGAGCGGTCCGGGGACCGGATCACGGCCCTGCGCCTGGCCTCCGGCGAGGACACCGAACTGGTCCGCTTCGGTTACGACGCCGAAGGCCACCTGTCGACGGTCACGAAGTCCTCCGGCCTGCCGACCCGCTTCACCAACGACGTACTCGGCCGCATCACCGCCTGGACGGACACGAACAACTCCTCGTACCACTACGCCTACGACGACGAGGACCGCTGCATCTCCCAGGGCGGCGAGGCAGGCCACCTGAGCTACACCTACAGCTACGGCGCCCCGGACCCGACGACCGGCAACCGGATCGTCACGGCGGTCGACTCCCTGGGCCACAGCACTCTGTACGAGATCAACAGCGACGTACAGGTGGCGGCGGTGACCACCCCGGACGGCGCCACGACCCGCACCACCCACGACCGCGCCCACCGCCCCCTCGCGGTCACCGACCCCCTGGGCCGCACGGTGAGCTACGCCTACGACGAGGCGGGCCGCACGGTCCTGGCGGTCCGCCCGGACGGCCGCTACACCAGCGTCGCGTACAACGACCAAGGTCTACCGATCGCGGTGGCCGGCGCGGACGGCACCCATGTCGTGCAGCACTTCGACGAGTTCGGCAACCGCACGGCGGTGACCGACGCCTCGGGCACGACGACCCGGTTCACGTACGACGACCGGGGCCACCTGGAGTCCGTCACCAACGCCCTCGGGGACACCACAAGGGTGCGCTGCGACGCGGCGGGCCTGCCCTTGGAGATCACCGACCCCTTGGGCGCGGTGACCCGCTACTCACGCGACGCCTTCGGCCGCCCGGTGACGATCACCGACCCCACGGGCGCGGTGACGGCCCTGGAATGGACGGTGGAGGGCCGACTGTCCCGCCGTACGGCGGCGGACGGCACAACGGAGTCCTGGGCGTACGACGGAGAGGGCAACTGTGTCGCCCACACGGACGCGTCGGGCGCGATCTCCCGCTTCGAGTACACCCACTTCGACCTGCTGGCCGCCCGCACGGGCCCGGACGGCGTGCGCTACGAGTTCGCCCACGACACGGAACTGCGCCTGACGAGAGTCACCAACCCGCAGGGCCTGACGTGGAGTTACGAGTACGACCCGATGGGCCGCCTGATCGCGGAGACGGACTTCGACGACCGCACGCTGACCTACGAACACGACCCGGCAGGCCAACTGAGCGCCAGCACCACGGCATCCGGCGACCCGATCACCTTCTCCCGTGACGTCCTGGGCCGGGTGATCCGCAAGGAGGCGGCCGGGGCGGTCACGACCTACGCCTACGACCTGTCGGGCGCCCTGGCGGAGGCGACCGGCCCGGACGCGGTCCTGAGGCTGCACCGGGACGAGGCGGGCCGAGTGCTCTCGGAGACGGTGAACGACCGCACGCTCACCTACACCTACGACGTGCTGGGCCGCAGAACGGGCCGCACCACGCCAACCGGCGCGGCGACGACCTGGTCGTACGACGCGTCGGGCAACCGCACGGGCATGGTGGCGTCGGGCCGCACCCTCACCTTCACTCACGACGAGGCGGGCCGCGAACTGACCCGCCACATAGGCGAGTCGGTCACCCTGACCCAGTCCTTCGACCCGCTGGGCCGTCTGACAAAACAGGACCTGGTAGGCCCCGGCGGCAACCGCCTCCAGCACCGTGCGTACACCTACCGCCCCGACGGCAACCTCACGGCCGTCGACGACCACCTGAACGGCACGCGCCACTTCGACCTGGACGCGGCGGGCCGTGTGACGGCGGTCCACGCGACGAACTGGACGGAGACGTACGCGTACGACGAGGCGGGCAACCAGACTTCAGCCTCCTGGCCGACCGAGCACCCGAGCAGCGAATCGACCGGTAGCCGGGAGTATGTGGGCACCCGCATCACCCGCGCGGGGAGGGTCCGCTACGAACACGACGAAGCGGGCCGCATCACCCTCCGCCAGAAACCCCGCCTGTCCGGCAAGCCGGACACCTGGCGCTACGAGTGGGACGCGGAGGACCGCCTGACGTCGGTGACGACCCCCGACGGCACCCGCTGGCGCTATCGCTACGACCCGCTGGGCCGCAGGATCGCGAAGCAACGCCTGGCGCCGGACGGCGAATCAGTCCTGGAACAGGTGGACTTCACCTGGGACGGCACGACCCTCTGCGAACAGACGACGAGCTCCCCGTCCCACCCGAACCCGGTCACCCTGACCTGGGACCACCAGGGCCTGCACCCGCTGTCCCAAACGGAACGCATCACCGCGACCGACGCCCCCCAGGACGAGATCGACTCCCGCTTCTTCGCCATAGTCACGGACCTGGTCGGTACTCCGACGGAACTCATCGACGAGGCCGGGGACGTAGCGTGGCGCACGCGCAGCACCCTGTGGGGCACGACAGCCTGGGCCGCGGACAGCACCGCCTACACCCCACTCCGCTTCCCGGGCCAGTACTTCGACCCCGAAACCGGCCTGCACTATAACTGCTTCCGCCATTACGATCCCGAGACTGCCCGCTACCTCACGCCTGATCCCCTAGGCCTGGCTCCCGACCCAAACCCTACGACTTACGTTGCCAACCCTCATGCGCGAGTGGACCCATTGGGTCTCACACCATGCGAGATAGAGGGGACCAAGAGCGCGAAGGAACTCCGGAACTCTCCCGGTGCGGTGACAGGGGGAAGTTCGCTGCCAGACGTCGATGGTCAATGGCTCAAGGGGTCGGAAGGGAATGCCGGAAGAATCCCGGGGCAAGTAGCGAGAGAGCTCCAAGGAAGGGAGTTCGAAAGTTTTGACAAGTTCCGGCAAGCCTTCTGGAAGGAGGTCTCCCGACATGAGGAGCTTGCTGGGCAATTCGATAAATCGGGACAGACTTCCATGGCGGACGGCAAGTCTCCCTTCGCTCCGACAGCGCAACATCATGGTCAGGGGCGGTATGTCCTGCATCACGTGCAGCCCATCCAGCGTGGAGGAGGCGTATACGATCTCGATAACCTGGTCGTGGTCACGCCTCGATATCACGCGGAGATACTCGACGGCGGGTACCATTTCGGTAGCGGCTAGAAATTCCTACTAGGAGGTTGAGGATAGTGGTAGGGAAATCTCGAGAAGAATTGGTTCGAATGGTTCAGTTGCTTATCGATGCGCGCCTTCCCGAGGAGGAGGAAGACCGAATTGTTAATGAGCTGAAGTCGAGCGTTTTGCATCCACGGGTTACTGACCTGATCTACTACAACACCCCCAAACTGACGGCCGAAGAAGTGGTGGACAGAGCTCTCGCCTACCGTCCCATCGAGTTGTAGGCCTCCCTGCGCTTTGATTGGGCAGGCCGAGAGCTGGTGAGGCGGCCTCGGCGGAGGATGTTCGGACGCGGTCGCTGTCACTGGCGGGATCGGTCGCGAAGCTGGACAGCAGTGCTAGCTGGTGCGGTCACAGGAGGTGACGCAGCCGTACTTGACGGCTTGCTCATTACCTTCGACGCGTGCACATCCGACAGGGCTGCCTGCGGCGCAGGCTCCGGTCGAGCGCGAGGTCGCACGACCGAAGTCGCGACGGATCTACCACCCGATGGAGTACGAATCGGCTGAGGTCAAGCGCCGCAGCCGTCGTCGCTCTAGAACTAAGTCAGATTCAATCTTACGTAGATTGAGTCTTGCTTTAGCCTCGATCTTGCATGAGGGTCCGTCAGCTTGCTGACGGACCCTTTCTGGCGAGTGTTGGTGCGGAATTCCGGAGTCTGGGCAGGTTGAGTGCCCGGCTGTCGCGTCGGGTATGCGCCGAGTTCCACGGCTCCGGTGGGGCTGGTGCTGCTCGCAGGGGCGGGAATGTACTGGTCAGCCAGGGTTCGGTAGGGCCTGGAGCCGGTCCAGGGCATCGGTGACCACGTCAGTCCAGGGCCAGTGCCTGGCCAGGCGGAGGTAGCGGCGGCGGCCGGTGGTGACGAGCTGGGCGGCGGTGGAGAACAGCCGAAGCCGCAGGCGGCGGGGCTCCCAGAGTCGGGCTTGGCCGGTCAGGGCGAGCAGGGGCATCCAGGCCAGCAGGCCGAAGGCGATCTGGACGATCTCCAGCCAGATCTGGTTCTGCGCGGTGTCGTGGAGAGGGAGATTGCGCAGACCGGTGGCACGGGCGGCGCGGATGCGGTCCTCGGCGCGGGCCCGCTGCCGGTGGCGCAGTTCGAGGGCGGCGATCGCCTCGCTGGCCGTGTTGGTGGCGAAGCAGGTCAACCGCATGCCGTCGGCGTCGGTGAAACGCAACTGGGCACCGGGGTGCGGCCGTTCCTTGCGCACGATCAGCCGCAGGCCCTTCGGTCAGCCCGTCAGGCAGTCGCCGGCGAGTTCGGCCACCCAGGCGCCGTCGCGGATGTCGCCGTCGGGTTCCACGGCCGGCGTCCAGGCCGAGGCCGGGACTTTCAGGAGGGCCTGGTGGACGGCGTCGGTGATGGTCATCCCGACCGAGTACGACAGCCAGCGCCCGCGCCGGGCGAGCCAGGCGACGAACTCGTGGGTGCCGCCGCCGGAGTCGGTACGGATCAGCGTCTGACGCCCGCGCCGGAGCCGTTTCGGCAGCTGGGCCAGGGCCAATTTCGTGGCTTCGATGTGGTCGGCGGCGGTGTTGGAGCCAGCGTTGCCGGGCCTCAGCAGGCCCACGACCGGCTCGCCAGACCCGCCGCGGCCGTGGTCGACGAACCCCATCAGCGGGTGGTGCCCGAACGTCTTCTTCCAGGTCGCGGCGGCGTCCTGCTTCTCGGAGTGCGCCAGGACGAGGACCCCGTCGATGTCCACGATCACCTGCCCGCCCGCATCCGGCGCCGCGTCACCGGCCAACCGCCAGACGTGTTCACGCACTTCGGCACAGGCGGTGCGCAGCGCGGCCAGGACCCGCTTGCCGCCCGAGGCCAACTGTCCGACCAGGCGAGAGACCGTCGGGTCGGAGGCCACCGACCCGAACACGGCCGGCTCAGCCCGCAACAGGGCCACGTCGGCTAGGCAGTCCCCGCCCAGCGCGAGGGCAAGCGCCACATCGAGCAGGATCTCTCCCGGATCGTGCACCGCCCGCGGCTTGCGCCACGGCTCAAGCGCCGCCGACATCGCCGCATCCAGATCCGCCTTGCGGGCCGTCTCGACCAGCAGCACCGCACCGGCCTGCGAAACCACGCCGCGACCACCGCCCTCCGCGCGGACACGCGGATAGAACCCGATACGCTTCTTCAGCTGGAAAGTGCCTCCGGCGGTGGCGGGAACAAGGACCTCAGCAATCCTCATTCTCGCTGGTCAGAGGCACTTTTTACGTTCATCATCAACAGATGGACAGCCCACCTCGGAAAGCGGGAGGTTAGGAAACGCCCTTGCGCAACGACGCGAGGAGGCGGTCGAGGTCCCCGCGTGCCGTGTACGTACGGATCGGGTCGATGTAATCGCGAGACTCGATGATCTGACCGTCCCGCACACGCATGACGAAGACGCAGGGCACCTTGGGCCTGGAGTCGTCCAGCAACGTGAACTCGTAGGCGAACTCGGCGACGATCACTTCAGGATCGGCGGTCTCGTGGACGACGACATCGACGACACTCCTCTTCGGCAAGGACTCCCGCATTTCCGGCGGCACCGTGAAGTGCTCCCGGAGCGCACGCCGACTCGTCAACGGCTCGGACTCCGGCGTCGCCATCGGATGCCGAACATCCGTAACCTCGCCGTACAGGTCAGGCAACTCGCTTGAGTTCCCGTCGGCGACCCCATGAACAAGGCGGAGAAACACTTCACGCGGACTCAGACTCACAAGACCCCCCAAGTGATACGCACAGGCAGCTGATCATTATCGCCTGATACGAGCCGGTGTTGCGGACTGTCTCGACCAGCAGCACCTCACCCGTCTGATCCCACGGCCGACGCGCTGGACGCGACCTGCAGATACAGGTCAGCACTCTTCATCTGAGAAGTGCGCTTCCGCAGCAACGTCCAGGACCCTCCACAGGTCCCATCTGCGCAGGTCATGAGTGCTCCTCGCATCTCTGATCAAGCGGTAGACGGCACTGCTCGTGAAAGCCCGAGGTTAGCTCGTGCTGTCTTCCGGCACGTCGAGGCCGTCCTACGTCGGTTTCCTCGCTACGAGGTACGCCCGGGACAGCTTCTCCTCGTCGAGGGGCTCCCTGAGGACTCGGACGATCACCTGCAAGCCCGCCTTGGCGAGGGGCTCGGCCACCGCCTCCGGGGTGCGCAGCCAGTAGTCGAGGGAGATCTTGTGGCCGAAGCGTTCGTCGAGGTGCATGTGGGTGCCGCCGGGCTCGTACTGGAAGCCGATCAGGGCGTGGGCGCCGGGGGCGAGGACGCGGTGGAACTCTGCGAAGGCCGTGGGGAGGTGGTCGTCCGGGACGTGGATGATCGAGTAGAGGGCCGTGATGCCGCCCAGGGTCTCGGACGGTAGGTCCAGGGAGGTCATCGAGCCCACGTGGAAGCGGAGGGCGGGGTGGGCTCTGCGGGCCAGTTCCACCATTTTCGGGGAGACGTCCACGCCGAAGACCGGGATGCCGAGGTTGTGGAGTGCTGCGGTCACGTGGCCCGGGCCGCTGCCGATGTCTGCCACCGGGCCCTTGCCCTGCTCCTTCACCAGCTCCGCGAAGCCCGTGATCTGGGCTCTGTCCAGCGTGGGGATGCCGGCCCAGTCGGAGAACTGCTGGGTGTAGGGCTCGGCGATCGTGTCGTACGCGGTTCGGGTGGCCCGTATGAAGTCGGGGGTGTCGGCGTTCACGGGCTGCACCCTAGTGGGGCGGCTCCGGGCGGCGGATGGGAAGTCGCGGCGCGCCGTGTGGAGTTTGCCTGGCGGTCATCGGGGGCTGGGGTGCGGGGACTTCAGGGCTTCGAGGAAGGTCGTGAAGGCGGCGGGCGGGAAGGTGAGGGTGGCCCTGGTCGGGGCCTTCGAGTCGCGTACGGCTATGCGGGAGCGCAGGTCAGCCACCTCCACGCAATCGTTGCCCTCGCCTCCACCGGAAAAGGACGACTTCTTCCACTGAGCGGCGGCGGTCATGGTGGTCCTCACAGTTCTTTGGCCAACCGGTGGATGAGGTCACGCGACTGGTTCGGAGTGAGTGACCCCTCCTTCACCTTACGGAAGAGCGTTCGAAAGTGCGCGAGTTGGGCTGCGGAGTCCAGGAAGGCCGTGCCGTGCGGGGCGTCGCGGACCACGGTGTCCAGGGCGGGGACCGTTCCACCCAAGTGCACCATGGCGCTTCCGGCTCCGGCGAAGTCGTCCAGCCCGAAGGGGATGACCCGAACGGTGACGTGGTCGGCCTCGCACATCTCCAGGATGCGGGCCAGCTGGGTTCGCATCGCGGTACGTCCGGCAACCTTGATGCGGAGTGCTGCCTCGTGGATCACGGCGTCGTACGGCATCGCTGAGGCGTCTTCGATCACGACCTTCCGCCTCATCCGGTGATCTACGCGGAGCTCCACCTCGCTCTCCGGGAACTCTGGATTCATGTAGGCGAAGAGGGCCCGGGCGTAGTCCTCGGTCTGGAACAGCCCTGGTACGTGGATGACGGCCACGTCGTGGCGGAACGTGGCGTGGTGATCCAGCTCGGCGAGGTCCAAGTAGGCGGCGGGAAGAACTCCTCGGTACTCCTCCCACCAGCCCTGGGTCCGGTCGGTCGCCATTACCACCAGTGCCTCGATCAATTCCGCATCCGCGCACGTGTAGTTGGCGGCGATCCGGCGCAGGCGCTTCTCGCTCACGCCGGCGAGTCCGTATTCGATCTGGCTGATCTGTGCGGTGCTCACCCCAAGTAGATCCGCAGCCTGGCGGTTCGTCAGACCCGCTGCTTCGCGGAGCCTGCGGAGTTCGACCGCCAGGCGCAACTGACGTGCGGTCGGTTCGCGCCTCAGCGCCATCGCCTGCTCCTCCCAACGCGCCTGGAGGCGCGGCTCGTTCGGATGCAGATTACGGGATCAGCTCGCGAAACCTAAACGCTAATCCCTGCTGTCGGTGACGCAACGCACACTCTGCGGAAGTGCACCACTCCGTCCTGCCCTGGCGGTTGCGGCGATGCCACTGCCCGAAAGCCCCACCAGAACCGGAGCTGACGCATGCCCGAAACCGACCCCTGGGAATACACCCTCTACATCCCGAACGACCTCCGAGCTGTCACCGTCGCCCGCCGCACCCTCCGCCTGATCCTCACGATGCACGGCCTGATCCGCCTCGCCGACACCGCGGAGCTCCTCGCGGCCGAGCTGGTCTCCAATGCCGTACGGCATACGAAGGGGCCTGCGGCTCTGCGGGTGCGTTGGTCGGCGGGGGTACTGCGCATCGGGGCGTGGGATGCGGACCCTGGGCCTCCCGAGCCGCCGGGTGAGTTGGATCTTTTGGGGGAGGCGGAGGAGGGGAGAGGGCTGGCGTTGGTCAAGGCATGTGCGGATCCGTGGGGGTGGCAGCCGTTGGCCAGGCATGGCAACCGGGGGAAGTTCGTGTGGTGCGAGCTCGCCGCCGCCTGATACGGGCCGTGGGGTCGCCCGCTTCTCTTGCGGTGTCGCGCTTCCGCGAGCCGGGTCAAGGGCGCTCCGCCGCCGGCCCACCCCTGACGCGGCTCAATCCAGCGTGGTGAGCGGGCGGCCTGGGGAGAGCGGGGGCCGAGTGGGCGGGGCGGGGTCGGCAGCGCCGCGGGCCGGGGTGGCGGGACACGGTCAGGTCTCACAGGCGCACCGGGTGGAATGGCCCTTGAGTCCGACAAGCGGGTAGCGCACAGGGGTCGGCGAGTGCTCCAGGGGGCGGGGTGAGTAACCCGGGTGCGGCCTACGCCCCCGCGTCTCGGCCCGTGAAGTGAATCTCCTCCGTGGACTCCGTCACGCCCGGCCCCTATGGGCGACACGGCCCTCGCCGATCTCGCCCCGTCGACCCAGACGGCCCCGTCCACCACCCGCGATCACTCAAGGTGACGCCCCCGCACCCCACCGTGCCCGTCCCCACCGTGTCCCAATGCCGTTTCGACAGATGAACAGAGCCGCCGACCGCAAGCCCAGCGTGGTATGTGTGGGAAAAGAGGTTCCTACCCACCTCAAATATCGTCCATGCGTCGAGCGGCCAGATTTTCCTCCCACAGCGGGTTGAAGTTTTGTTGATCGCGGGTCGGTTGGTCGCCCCGGCGTCCTACCCTTTAGAGGGTGAAGCAACTGATGTCACTGGAGTCCGAGGTCGATCTGCCCGGGGAAGCGGCGCTTCCCGGCGTGCTGAGCGAGGAACTGCACGCCGAACTCGTACTGTTCCGACGCGACTTGCACATGCACCCGGAGCTCGGCAACCAGGAGTTCCGAACCACCGCGGCGATCAAGGAGCGGCTGGAGAGGGCCGGGCTGAAGCCGCGGGTGCTCGCCATGGGGACCGGGCTCGTGTGTGACATCGGGGAGTGGGACGGCGGGCGGCCCATGCTCGCCCTGCGCGCCGACATCGACGGTCTGCCCATCCCGGACATGAAGACCGAGTGCTCGTACCGGTCGACCGTGCCCGATCGGGCCCATGCCTGCGGGCACGATGTGCACACCGCCGTGGTGCTCGGCGCCGGGCTCGTCCTCGCCGAGCTCGACAAGAAGGGCCTGCTGCCGCGGCCCGTGCGGCTGATCTTCCAGCCCGCCGAGGAAGTGCTGCCCGGCGGTGCCGCCGACGCCATCGACTGCGGGGTGCTGGAGGGCGTCGGCAAGATGCTCGCCGTGCACTGCGACCCGCGGGTCGACGCCGGGAAGATCGGGCTGCGGACCGGTGCCATCACCTCCGCCTGCGACCGGCTGGAGATCGCGCTCGACGGGCCCGGCGGCCACACCGCCCGACCGCACCTCACCACCGACCTCGTCACCGCCGCCGCCCGCGTGATCACCGACGTGCCCGCGATCGTCGGCCGGCGCGTCGACACCCGCGCCGGGCTCGCCGTGACCTGGGGGCGGATCGAGTCGGGGCACGCCCCGAACGTCATTCCGCAGCACGCCGAGCTCTCCGGGACCGTGCGCTGCCTGGACATCGACGCCTGGCGGCAGGCCCCGGACATCGTCGTGGCCGCGATCGACGAGGTCGCCAATCTGCACGGGGCCAAGTCCGAGATCAACTATGTGCGTGGTGTTCCGCCCGTCGTCAACGACGCGGATGTCACCGAGCTGATCCGCGAGGCCATGGCCGCCCGGCGCGGCGCCGACTCGGTGGAGAACACCGAGCAGAGCCTCGGCGGCGAGGACTTCTCCTGGTACCTGCAGCACCTCCCCGGTGCCATGGCCCGCCTCGGGGTGCGGACACCGGGGGAGCGGACCGTGCGCGATCTCCACCAGGGCGACTTCGACGCCGACGAGTCCGCGATCACCGTAGGCGTGGAGTTGTTCACGGCCGCGGCCCTGCTGGACGCCGCGCAGTGACCGCAGCGTGACGGACGGCCCCCTCGGGGCCGTTCCGCCGCTCGGCGCAACATGCTCGTAAGCCAATTGTGCGCTCATCGCAATCCGGGCGTGCGAAGGCTCTAGAGCCTCAGTTCAGACGCTGTTTGCCTCGAATCGATAACGGCTTCGGAGTAGGTCTGTTTCCGACATCTACGCGCGTTACGATGCCGCGAAGCCAACGCCGCAGGGGCGTACAGGCCCGAGCACTGGCATGGTGCTCACATGAAGCGCCGACAAGGCGCTCAGGTCAGGTGAAGGAGCCTCCCGTGCGCCGGGTAGCCAAGCTTTCCGCTGCGTGTATCGCCACCGCAGCTCTCGCACTGACTGCCACCGCGTGTGGCAGTACCTCGTCCGACTCCAGCAGCTCGTCCTCGTCCTCGGGCAGCTCCAAGGGCGGCATCAAGATCGGTCTCGCCTACGACGTCGGCGGCCGTGGTGACCGCTCCTTCAACGACTCCGCCGCCCGCGGCGCCGACAAGGCCGCGAAGGAGTTCGGCGGCTCCCTCAAGGAGCTGACCGCCAAGAGCTCCGACACGGAGGCCGACCGCGAGCAGCGCCTGACCGACCTGGCGGACGCCGGCTACAACCCGATCGTGGCCGTCGGCTTCTCCTACGCCACCTCGGTCGACAAGGTCGCCCCCAAGTACCCGAAGGTCAACTTCGGCCTCATCGACTCGGTCGCGAAGGCCCCGAACGTCGACAGCATCACCTTCACCGAGGAGCAGGGCTCCTACCTCGCCGGTGTCGCCGCGGCGCTGAAGACCAAGAAGGACCACGTCGGCTTCATCGGCGGCGTGGACACCCCGCTGATCAAGAAGTTCGAGGCGGGCTACACCCAGGGCGTCAAGGACACCAACCCCAAGGTCAAGGTCGACGTCCAGTACCTGACCCACGGCTCGGACTTCTCCGGCTTCGCCGACCCCGCCAAGGGCAAGGAGGCCGCGTCCGGCATGCTCGACAACGGCGTCGACGTGATCTACGCCGCGGCCGGCTCCTCCGGCAACGGCTCCATCGAGGCCGTCTCCGGCGTCAAGGGCGCCTGGGCCATCGGCGTGGACTCGGACCAGTACAACATCCCGGGCCTGGCCAAGTACAAGAACTCGATCCTGACCTCGATGGTCAAGAACGTCGACGTCGGCGTCTACGACTTCATCAAGTCCGTCCACGAGGGCAAGCCGCTGACCGGCAACCAGCTCTACTCGCTCGCCAAGGGCGGTGTCGGCCTGGCCACCAGTGGTGGCTTCATCGACGACATCCAGCCCCAGCTGGACGCCGCGAAGAAGAAGATCGTCGACGGCACCATCAAGGTCAAGACCAGCTGACCTGACGGTTCCCGCCGGAACCCGGGCTCGACGAGGGGGCCTCGACAACCCCCTCGTCGAGCCATAACAATGTGTCAACTCTACGCGTGTAGCGCGGAGTTGCCGCGCTAGCGTCGCCGACGCCTGCCCTCCCCTACGCAGCCCCTTTCCCCCAGGAGAGTGCGCCATCAACGCGTCCAGCCCTCCCGCTGCCGTCGAACTGCGCGGCATCACCAAGCGATTCCCAGGCGTCGTCGCCAACAAGGACATCGACATCACCGTCCGCACGGGCACCGTGCACGCCCTGTGCGGTGAGAACGGTGCCGGCAAGTCCACCCTGATGAAGATCCTCTACGGCATGCAGCAGCCGGACGAGGGCACCATCACGGTGGGCGGCGAGACGGTCACCTTCCACACCCCCGCCGACGCCATCGCCCGCGGCATCGGCATGGTGCACCAGCACTTCATGCTCGCCGACAACCTCACCGTCCTGGAGAACGTCGTCCTGGGCGCGGAGAAGCTGTACGGCATCGGCGCCAAGGCCCGCGCGAAGATCAGGGAGATCTCCGACGCGTACAACCTGAACGTCCGCCCCGACGTCCTCCTGGAGGAGCTCGGCGTCGCCGACCGCCAGCGCGTGGAGATCCTCAAGGTCCTCTACCGCGGCGCCAAGACCCTGATCCTCGACGAGCCCACCGCCGTCCTCGTGCCCCAGGAGGTCGACGCCCTCTTCGACAACCTGCGCGAGCTCAAGGCCGAGGGCCTCACCGTCATCTTCATCTCCCACAAGCTCGGCGAAGTCCTCTCGGTTGCCGACGAGATCACCGTCATCCGCCGCGGCACCACCGTCGGCACCGTCGAGCCCGCCGGCACCACCTCCAAGCAGCTCGCCGAGCTGATGGTCGGCAGCGAACTGCCCACCCCGGAGACCGAGGAGTCCACGGTCACCGACGTGGCGCTGCTCAAGCTGGACGGCCTGCGGCTCGCCCAGACCGACCTCGACGGCGTCGAGCGGATCATCCTCGACGACATCTCCTTCACCATCCACAAGGGCGAAGTCCTCGGCATCGCCGGCGTGGAGGGCAACGGCCAGTCCGAGCTGGTCGAGGCCATCATGGGCATCCGCACCCCCGACTCGGGCACGGTCACCCTCGACGGCACCGACATCTCCCACGTCCCCACCCGCCACCGCCGCGAGTCCGGCGTCGGCTACATCCCCGAGGACCGGCACCGCCACGGTCTGCTCCTCGAGGCCCCGCTGTGGGAGAACCGCATCCTCGGCCATGTCACCGAGAAGCCCAACTCCCGCGGCCAGCTCCTCGACATCAAGGGCGCCCGCACCGACACCGAGCGCATCATCCAGGCGTACGACGTCCGCACCCCCGGCATCGACGTCACCGCCGCCTCGCTGTCCGGCGGCAACCAGCAGAAGCTGATCGTCGGCCGCGAGATGAGCCACGCGCCCAAGCTGCTCATCGCCGCCCACCCCACCCGCGGTGTGGACGTCGGCGCGCAGGCCGCGATCTGGGACCACATCCGCGAGGCCCGCCGCGAGGGCCTGGCCGTGCTGCTGATCTCCGCCGACCTGGACGAGCTCATCGGCCTGTCCGACACCCTGCGGGTGATGTACCGCGGCCGACTGGTCGCCGACGCCGACCCCGCCACCATCACCCCCGAGGAGCTGGGCTCCGCCATGACCGGTGCGGCCACCGGCCACCTGGAGCACGCAGAAGGCTCCGCAGGGGACTCCGCAGCGGTCTCCGCCGAGGACGACGAGGACGACTCCCGATGAACAAGCTGACCCAACGCATCGACAAGGAGCGGCTGCTCCTCGGCATCGCGGCCCCGCTGCTCGCGGTCGTCGCCGCGCTCGTCGTCACCACCCTGGTGATCCTGGCCACCGGCAAGAACCCGGGCGCCGCCTTCAGCGACATGCTGACCTACGGCTCCGCCAGCGACAGCCAGGTCTACATCCTCAACAAGGCGACGACGTACTACCTGGCGGGCGTCTCGGTGGCCATCGGCTTCCGGATGAACCTGTTCAACATCGGCGTCGACGGCCAGTACCGCATCGCCGCGTTCTTCGCCGCGGTCCTCGGCGGCGCGCTGACCACGCCGGGCTGGATCTCCATCCCGCTGATCATCCTGTGCGCCATGGGTACCGGCGCCGTGTGGGCGGGCATCGCGGGCGTGCTGAAGGTGACCCGCGGCGTCAGCGAGGTCATCTCGACGATCATGCTCAACGCGATCGCCACCGCGATCATCGCCTACCTCCTCCAGCCCGGAAAGCTCGCCGAGCTCCAGGCAGGCGGCACGGTCGTCTCCACCAAGCCGCTGCCGGAGTCGTCGTACTTCTTCCAGATCGACACCGGCGCCGCGGGCGAGCTGTGGGGCTTCATCGTGATCGCCGTGCTCGTCGGCGTCGCGTACTGGTTCGTGCTCGGCCGCACCCGGTTCGGCTTCGACCTGCGCACCGTCGGCCAGTCCGAGAGCGCCGCCGCCGCGAGCGGTGTGTCCGTGAAGAAGATGATCGCGACCAGCATGCTCATCTCCGGCGCGATCGCCGGTCTGATCGGCATGCCGACCCTCCTCAACGACAGCCACCAGTTCAGCAACGACTTCCCCGTGGGCATCGGCTTCACCGGTATCGCCATCGCCCTGCTCGGCCGCAACAACCCGGTCGGCATCGCGCTGGGCGCCCTGCTCTGGGGCTTCCTGGAGCGCACCACCAACCACCTGGAGTTCGAGGGCTACGACAAGGAGATCCTCGGCGTGATCCAGGGCGTCATCGTCCTGTGCGTCGTCATCGCCTACGAGCTCGTACGCCGTTACGGACTCAAGCGCCAGCAGCAGCGTGTCGGCGCCGAGCTCGCCGCCCAGGCCGCAGCCCCGACCCAGAAGCAGGAGGTGGCGTGATGACTGCCACGATGACCGACACGCCGCCCCCCGCGGCACCCAAGGCGGACACCGCCACCCGGTCGGGCCGCTCGCTCGGCCAGATCCTCATGATCGTCGCCGGTGCGCTGCTGCTCGTCGCTGCCGTCCGCGTCATCTCCGGCTCCGACCAGCTCACCTCCGACGGCCAGGTCTCCGCCGCGCTCAGCCTCGCCGTGCCGATCGGCCTCGCGGGTCTCGCCGGTCTGTGGTCCGAGCGCTCCGGGGTGGTCAACATCGGCCTCGAAGGCATGATGATCCTCGGCACCTTCGCCGCCGGCTGGATCGGCTGGCAGTCCAGCCCCTGGCTCGGCCTGCTGTGCGGTGTCGCCTTCGGCGTCCTCGGCGGCCTGCTGCACGCGGTCGCGACCGTCACCTTCGGCGTCGACCACATCGTCTCCGGTGTCGCGATCAACCTGCTCGCGCTCGGCACCACCCAGTACCTCGCCAAGCTCTTCTTCGTGGACGGCAAGGCGGCGGACGCGGGCGGCAACCCCAAGCAGTCCCCGCCCGTGGACTCGCTGCCCAGCTTCGACGTCCCGGGCCTGTCCAGCGGGCTGCACTCCATCGAGAACCACCACTGGTTCCTGATCTCGGACATCGCCGGCATCCTCGGCGGCCTGTTCACCAACCTGTCGGTGGTGACGGTTTTCGCGGCCGTGCTGTTCATCGGCAGCTGGTGGCTGCTGTGGCGCACCCCGTTCGGCCTGCGCCTGCGCTCCTGCGGCGAGAACCCGATCGCCGCCGAGTCCCTCGGCGTCAACGTCTACAAGTACAAGTACATCGCCGTGGCCGTCTCCGGCGGCCTCGCCGGCCTCGGTGGCGCCTTCCTCGCGCTGGTCACCTCGCACAGCTACCTGGAGGGCCAGACCGGCGGACGCGGTTACATCGGTCTCGCCGCGATGATCTTCGGCAACTGGCGTCCGGGCGGCCTCGCCATGGGCGCGGGCCTGTTCGGCTACTCCGACGCCCTCCAACTGCGCAACGGCGGCGAGACCGTCCACGCGCTGCTGCTCCTGCTGTTCGTGCTGCTCCTGGCGATGGCGGGCTGGAAGCTGTACAAGAAGGCACACTGGCAGGGCGGCATCAGCCTCCTGGTGGCCGCGGGCGTCCTGGTCTGGTACCTGGTCACGGACGAGGTACCGAGCGACTTCGTGGGCGCCACGCCGTACGTCGTCACGCTGCTGGTGCTGTCGCTGTCCGCGCAGCGCCTGCGGATGCCCAAGGCGGACGGCATGCGCTACCGGAAGGGCCAGGGCAAGTGACATCCCCCGCCGTCATCGACTGGGACGCTCTCAGGTCGGCCGCCCGGGACGCCATGTCCCGGGCGTACGCCCCCTACTCCGGCTACCCGGTCGGCGTCGCCGCCCTGGTCGACGACGGCCGTACGATCACCGGCTGCAACGTCGAGAACGCCTCCTACGGCCTCGGCCTGTGCGCCGAGTGCGGTCTGGTCTCGGAGCTGCACAACACGGGGGGCGGCCGACTCACGCACTTCACGTGCGTGGACGGCAAGGGCGCGGTGCTCGTCCCGTGCGGCCGCTGTCGCCAGCTGCTCTACGAGTTCGGCGGGCCGGACCTGCTCCTGGAGACCCCGGCGGGCATCCTGCCGCTGTCCGAGATGCTTCCGCAGGCCTTCGGGCCGGACCATCTCACCAAGTAATTCCCGGAAGGAAAGCCCTGCATGGCCATGGACGCCATCTCCGTCATCCGCACCAAGCGGGACCGCGGTGAACTCAGCGACGAGCAGATCGACTGGGTCATCGACGCGTACACCCGCGGGGAGGTCGCCGACGAGCAGATGTCCGCGCTCGCGATGGCGATCCTGCTCAACGGCATGAACCGCGGCGAGATCGCCCGCTGGACGGCCGCGATGATCGCCTCCGGCGAGCGCATGGACTTCTCGTCCCTGTCCCGCCCGACGGCGGACAAGCACTCCACGGGCGGCGTCGGCGACAAGATCACGCTCCCGCTGGCGCCCCTGGTGGCGGCCTGCGGCGCGGCCGTGCCCCAGCTCTCGGGCCGCGGCCTCGGCCACACCGGCGGCACGCTCGACAAGCTGGAGTCGATCCCCGGCTGGCGCGCCCTGCTGTCGAACGAGGAGATGCTGAACGTTCTCGACACCACCGGCGCGGTGATCTGCGCGGCGGGCGACGGCCTGGCTCCCGCCGACAAGAAGCTGTACGCCCTGCGTGACGTCACCGGCACGGTCGAGGCGATCCCGCTGATCGCCTCGTCGATCATGTCGAAGAAGATCGCGGAGGGCACGGGCTCGCTCGTGCTCGACGTCAAGGTCGGCACCGGCGCCTTCATGAAGACCATCGAGGACGCGCGGGAACTGGCGTCCACGATGGTGGGCCTGGGCACCGACCACGGCGTCAGGACCGTCGCGCTCCTGACGGACATGTCGACCCCGCTGGGCCTCACGGCAGGCAACGCCCTCGAAGTCCGCGAGTCGGTGGAGGTCCTGGCGGGCGGCGGCCCCTCGGACGTCGTGGAACTCACGATCGCCCTGGCCCACGAGATGCTGGCCGCGGCCGGCATCCGTGACGCCGACCCGGCGAAGGCGCTGGCGGACGGCTCCGCGATGGACGTGTGGCGCCGGATGATCGCGGCCCAGGGCGGCGACCCGGACGCGGAGCTGCCGGTGGCGCGCGAGCAGCACGTCATCAAGGCGCCGTCCTCCGGCGTCCTGACCCGCCTCGACGCCTACGGCATCGGTGTCGCCGCCTGGCGCCTCGGCGCGGGGCGTGCCCGCAAGGAGGACCCGGTGCAGGCGGGCGCGGGCGTGGAACTCCACGCCAAGCCCGGCGACACGGTCACCGAGGGCCAGCCCCTGCTGACCCTGCACACGGACACCCCGGAACGCTTCGAGTACGCGTTGGAGGCGGTGCAGGGCTCCTACGACATCGAGGCGGCCGGAACGGCGTTCACGGCTTCGCCGGTGGTGCTGGAACGTATTGCCTGACCTGGATGTTCCTCATTCGGGTGAACGGGATCGGTGGACCGCCACCGGTCCCGTTCGGCATGCTGGGATCGGTGACGCACCGATAGGAGACCGCCATGAGCGCACTCACCGTGGGCCACGATCCCGGGCAGAGCTGGGACGACCTCGTCCAGCTCTGGGACGAGATGGAATGGCCTGAGGGCAGCAAGGTGGAGATCATTGAGGGGATCATCACCGTGTCACCTGCTCCCGCGTCTCGCCACAACGTGATTGCGGCCCGCATCCAGCGTCGCCTGTACTCGGTGATCCCTGAGGATTGGGAGATCTTCCAGACCCAGGCCATCGCCATCCCGTCGCGGCTGGGCATGCTCATCCCGGACATCCTCGTCGCGCCCGTCCAGGAGTGCACAGAGGCGGACTTCTATCTGCCGGCTGCCGTCGCCGAGCTCGTCGTCGAGGTCACCTCCAGGAAGAACGCCCGTCACGACCGTGTGAGCAAACCGGCCGCGTACGCCTCCGCCGGCATCCCCCTTTACCTCCTCGTCGACCGCTGGGCCCCCGAAGGCCCCACCGCGACCCTCTACGGAGAGCCCCAGGGAGACGTCTACCGTCCTCTGGCCGTCGCCAAGTTCGGTGAGCTGCTCACCCTCCCCGCGCCCTTCGACCTCGTCATCGACACCGGCGAGTTCCCCGAGACGTGACTCACCCCAACAGCGCCGCCACGACCACCAGCACCGGCACCGACAGCACCGTCGACACCAGGATCGAGTCCCGGGCCAGTCGCTCGCCCACGCCGTAGGTCGACGCGTAGGTGTACAGGTTCTGCGCGGCCGGGAGGGCCGACGTGACCACCACGTCGAGGAGTTGGGCTCCGTGGAGGCCGAAGACGCCGGCCGCCAGCACCCACGCCGCCGCCGGCTGCCCCACCGACTTCAGCGCGACCGAGAGCAGGACGAGCTGCCGGTCCGGGCCCCGGCCGGGCATCGTGCTGCCGCACAGGGAGATGCCGAAGGCGAGGAGGACGGCCGGGACCGACATGCCGCCGATCAGGGTCAAGGGGTCCATGACGGGGGCCGGGACCTTCAGACCGGCCGCCGAGACCGCCACCCCGGCCAGCGAGCCCACCGCGATCGGATTGCGGAGCGGGGTCAGCAGCCTCCGCCACAGCGGGCCCTTCTCCCCTTCGCCCGACGCCAGGTCCAGCACCGTCAGCGCGACCGGCGTCACCCCCACCAACTGGAACAGCAGCACCGGCGCCACCAGCGAGGCGTCGCCCAGGACGTACACCGCGATCGGGATGCCGAGGTTGCCGGAGTTGACGTAGGACGAGCACAGCGCGCCGATCGTCGTACGGCCCAGTCCCCAGCCGCGTACGACCCCCACCGCCACGAAGACGCCCGCTGCCGCTGCCGTGCTGAGCGCGGTCACCAGCAGGCGGCTGGAGAAGATCACCGACAGGTCGGCCCGGGCCAGCGTGGTGAACAGCAGGGCGGGGGAGGCGACATGGAAGGCGAGCTTGGTCAGCACCTCCCGGCCCTGCTCACCGAGGTAACCGCGCAGACCGATGAGATAGCCGACCCCGATGACCACCGCGATCACCGCGAAGCCGGTCAGCACTCCCTGCACGGGGACTCCTCAGGGGTGAGGAGGGCGTGGCGTATCCAGGGAGGTGCTGATGGGTGGCGCATACAGGTAACCCTCGGGGGCAGAAGGCACCCAGGTCAACGTGATCCTGCCCGCGCTGTCGGGGCGTCGGCCGATGAGTTGTGCCCGCCCGCCGGGTCTACCGATCGTGGACGCCATGACACCCGCTGTACTCGTGCTGGCCGGCCCCGTCACCCGGGACGAGGTGACGGGGCTGAGCGACGAGGTCCGGGCGCTGTTGCGGACGACCCGGGCCGGGGTCGTGGTGTGCGATGTCGCCGGGCTCGGGCCGCCGGGCCTCGGCACCGTCGACCTGCTCGCCCGGCTCCAGCTCGCGGCCCGGCGAGCCGGGGGCCGGATCAGACTGCGCGACCCGGACCCCGGGCTACACGCCCTCCTTGACCTCGTCGGCCTCCGCTTCGAGGTGGAGGGGCAGGCCGAACAGAGGGAACCAGCGCTGGGTGTCGAGGAAGAAGTGGAACCCGGTGAGCCGGCCGTCTGAGATCTCCAGCACCTGGACCGCCCACGGGCTGTGACCGCCCTTCTCCGGGTCCGGCTTGTACTGGGCGAACCCCGGCAGGCCATTGACCTGCACCGGCACCAGACGGGAGCCCTCGCAGGCCGAGCCCAGGGTCGTCATGAAGCCCGTGATGTCGTCGTGGCCCGTCAGCCACAGGTCGAACGGCGGCATCGTCATGATGGCGTCCTCGTGGAGGAGCGCCGTCAGCGCCGTCATGTCATACCCCTCGAACGCCTTCACATAGCGGTCCAGGAGTTTCTGCTGCTCCTCGTCCAGCGGGTCGGACACGGCCGCGTCGGCGCCGTGCTCCTCCCGCTCGGCGAGGGTGGCGCGGGCCCGCTGGAGGGCGCTGTTGACCGAGGCGACGGAGGTGTCGAGCAGTTCGGCGACCTCGCTCGCCTTCCAGGCCAGCACCTCGCGCAGGATCAGCACCGCGCGCTGCTTGGGCGGCAGTTGCTGGAGGGCGGCCATGAAGGCGAGCCGCACGGTCTCCTTGGCGACCGCGGCCTCCGCCGGGTCCTCGACCGTGGGCAGGATGCGGTTGTCCGGCATCGGCTCCAGCCAGGTGTGGTCGGGGCGGGGGGAGAGGGCGGCCTGGGAGAGGGGGGTCGACTCAGTGAGGTCCATGGGGCGGGCGCGCTTGTTGCCCGCCGTCAGCATGTCCAGGCAGACGTTCGTCGCGATGCGGTAGAGCCAGGAGCGGAGGCTGGAACGGCCCTCGAACTTCTCGTAGCTCCGCCAGGCCCGCACCATCGTGTCCTGCACCGCGTCCTCGGCCTCGAAGGAGGAGCCGAGCATGCGGTAGCAGTACCCCGTCAGCTCCGTGCGGTGCTTCTCGAGCCTGACGTCGAGGTCCGTCGTCGTGGCCGTAGTGTCCGTCATCGTCCACCCACCCCTGTGGCCGTGCTGTGTCGCGCCTTTGCGCCCAGTACTCGGAAACTACCGCAGCCCACTGACAACGGCCCCTGGAGCGAACGAACACCCAGGTGGGGGGCTGTGTGCAGCAACCCCTCCGGACAAACCGATCCCCCCGGTCGACCGACCTCGACCGGGGGGAGGCAGAACGTGCGGCTCAGGCCGTCGCGAGCCGCTGCTGGGCCCGGGCCGCACGTGTTCCGAGGACGGTGATCGACACCACGCCGAGCACCGCCAGCAGTCCGACCCCGACCGTCCCGGCCCAGCCGCCCGCGTGGAAGGCGAGCGCGCCGACCGTGCTGCCCGCGCTGGAGCCGATGTAGTAGGCGGACTGGTACAGGGCCGAGGCCTGGGCGCGGCCGTGGGTGGCCGTCTTGCTGACCGCCGAGGACGCCACCGCGTGGCCCGCGAAGAAGCCGCCGGTGATCAGGACCAGGCCCAGCAGGACCAGGGGGAGCGAGTCCGAGAGGGACAGGACCAGGCCCGCCGCCGTCGTACCGCCCGCCGCGTACAGCGCGCCCCTGCGGCCCAGGCGGCCGACAAGGCGGCCCGCCGTCGACGCGGACACCGTGCCCACCAGGTAGACCAGGAAGATCGATCCGACGATGCCCTGGGGCAGTGAGAAGGGCGCCTCGGTCAGCCGGTAGCCGATCACCGTGTAGACGCCGCCGAAGACCGTCATGAACAGGGCGCCGATGGCGTAGAGGCGGCGCAGCAGCGGGTCGGCCAGGTGTCCACGGACCGTGCCGAGCAGCACGCGCGGCCGCAGCGAGCCCGCCACGAAGTGCTTCGGCGCCGGGAGCAGCAGGCGGAAGGCCACGGCACAGGCCACCGCGATCGCGCCGATGACCCCCACGGCCACCCGCCAGCCCCACTCCTGCGCGACCCAGCCGGTGATGACCCGGCCGCTCATCCCGCCGACGCTGTTGCCGGCGACGAACAGGCCGATCGCCGTGACCAGCGCCTTCGGGCGGACCTCCTCGGCGAGATACGCCGTCGCGGAGGCGGGCAGCCCGGCCAGCGCCGCACCCTGCACCGCCCGCAGCACGACCAGCGCGGTCAGCGAGGGCGCGAAGGGGACGAGGATCCCGACGGTCACCGCGACCGCCAGCGAGGCCGTCATGACCGTACGGCGTCCGAAGCGCTCGGAGAGGGCGCTCATCGGCAGCACGAACAGCGCCAGTCCGCCGGTCGCCGCCGCCACCGTCCAGCTCGCCTCGCTCGCCGCGACCCCGAACTCGCCCGAGATCAGCGGGAGAAGGGCCTGCGTGGAGTACAGCAGCGCGAAGGTCGCGACGCCGGCGAGGAAGAGGGCGAAGCTCATCCGGCGGTAGCCGGGACCGCCCGGGGTGAGACGGGAGTCGACGGCGGCAGAGGCGGGGAGTGCGGCGTCCACGCGGGTGGACGCCTCGGTACTGGCAGGCATGCCTCGAAGTTACGTACGACTTTGCTCATCCGTCCAATGCATGGATTCGCCATAATCGTTCCCATGGAGCATCAGCAGAGGTCACAGCCGCGCCTGTCACCGTCCAGTGACACAGAAGACATGGTGATGTCGTTGGCGCCGCGGCTCGCGTACTTCGCCGGCGTGGCCCGTACCGAGCACGTCACCCGCGCCGCCCAGGAGATGGACGTACCCCAGTCGACGCTGTCCCGGGCCATGGTCCGCCTCGAACAGGACCTCGGCGTCGACCTCTTCGCCCGTATCGGCCGCACCGTCTCCCTCACCCCCGCCGGCAGAACCTTCCTCGCCTCCGTCGAACGGGCCCTCGCCGAGATCCGGCGGGCCGCCGACGAGGTCCGTGCCGACGCCGACCCGGCCACCGGCAAGGTCGCCTTCGGCTTCCTGCACACCATGGGCTCCGAGACCGTCCCCGGCCTCATCCGGGCCTTCCGCGCCGACCACCCCCGCGTCCGCTTCAGCCTGGTCCAGAACTACGGCGAGGCGATGATCGAGCGCCTCCGCGCGGGCGAGCTGGACCTGTGCCTGACCTCCCCGGTCCCGGACGCCCCCGACCTCGTCGCCCGTCGCCTCGACGAACAGAAACTGCGGCTCGTGGTCCCCGCCGACCACCCCCTCGCCGCCCGCAAGCGGGTACGCCTCGCCGAGGCCGCCGAGGAGTCCTTCGTCACCCTGGAACCCGGCTACGGCCTACGCCGCATCACCGACGACCTCTGCCAGGAGGCCGGCTTCAAGCCGAGGATCGCCTTCGAGGGGGAGGAGGCGGAGACGCTGCGGGGGCTGGTGGCGGCGGGACTGGGGGTCGCCCTGCTGCCGCCGCCCGCCTTTCCCCGCCCGGGAGTCGTGGAACTGACGGTCACAGCGCCACGAGCCGCCCGCGAGATCGGGGTCGCCTGGCTCGACGGCCACCCGGACACCCCGCCGGTGGCCGCCTTCAAGAAGTTCCTGCTGTCGAGAAGGGGGAACCTGCTGCCCTGACCTACCGGCGACGCCCGAACCCGGAGGCGAGCGGCATGCGCAGCCCCAGTGGCGGCGGAGCGGCAAGAGCATCCTGCACCGGGCGCGACAGCACCCGTCCGAACAGCGCCCCCATCACGAAGTCCTCGGTCAGGGCCTGGACTTCGGCCCGGTACTGGTGCAGTCCGTGCCCGTCGGAGTGCACCTCGAACCGGCACACCTCCCGGTTCGCCTTCTTCGCCCTGGACGCGAGCCGGAACGACAACTCGGGGTCCGCCTGCTCGTCGTTGGTCCCGTGCACGATCAACACCCGCCGCCCCACGAGCTGCTTGACCGGTTCGGGCGTCGCCGCCACATCCTCCTCCGGCAGCCAAGGAGCCACGGCCACAACGGAGTTGACGGCCTCGTGACCGCCCGCACGCAGCGCCGCCCGGGCCCCCATGTCGACCCCGACCAGGGACACGGGAACATCGCCATAGCGCCGTACGACCTCGTCGGCGGCCCAGGTCGCGTCGTGCGCGAGATGTGCCTCGCTGCCGTTCCAGCCGCGATAGCGGTAGTGCACCAGGTGTGCCACGAGCCCGTCGGCGTGCCCCGCACGGGCGAGTCGTCGTCCCAACGCCCGCACGGGGGAGGTCAGTCGCATCGAGGCGGGTCTGCGCAGAGAGGTCTCGTCGCCGCCCGGGAGGAGCAGCACCACCCCGCTCACCGCCGCCGGCTCCGGGCCGAGGGTCCTGCCCAGTCGGGCGCTGCGCACCGGCGTCGCTTGCTGTGCCATGACAGAACAGTGTCAGAAGCGCGGGTGGACGACACGGGGCGGGGCGGTCACCGTTACGTATCGGCGGATTCGTACAGCGGGCGCTCTACGCGCGTAGGAGTTAGAGTGCCAGGATGACGAGCCAGACTGACCGGATGGGGAACGCCCCGAGCTCGGACCAGATCCGCCGGGCGCCCAAGGTTCTGCTGCACGATCACCTCGACGGCGGGCTGCGCCCCGGCACGGTCGTCGACCTCGCCCGGGACACCGGGTACACCCAGCTCCCCGAGACCGACGCGGACCGGCTGGGCGACTGGTTCCGCGAGGCCGCCGACTCCGGTTCGCTGGAGCGGTACTTGGAGACCTTCTCGCACACCGTCGGGGTCATGCAGACCCGTGAGGCACTGGTGCGGGTGGCCACCGAGTGTGCCGAGGACCTCGCCGAGGACGGCGTCGTCTATGCCGAGGTGCGGTACGCCCCCGAGCAGCACCTGGAGAAGGGCCTGACCCTCGAAGAGGTCGTCGAGGCCGTCAACGAGGGGTTCCGGGAAGGCGAACGCCGGGCCAGGGAGAACGGCCACCGCATCCGCGTCGGCGCCCTGCTCACCGCCATGCGGCACGCGGCCCGTGCCCTGGAGATCGCCGAACTCGCCAACCGCCACCGGGACCTGGGCGTCGTCGGGTTCGACATCGCGGGCGCGGAGGCCGGTTACCCGCCCACCCGCCACCTCGACGCCTTCGAGTACCTGAAGCGCGAGAACAACCACTTCACCATCCACGCCGGCGAGGCCTTCGGGCTGCCGTCCATCTGGCAGGCCCTGCAATGGTGCGGCGCCGACCGGCTCGGGCACGGCGTGCGCATCATCGACGACATCCAGGTCCACGAGGACGGCACGGTTGAGCTCGGGCGGCTCGCCTCCTACGTCCGGGACAAGCGGATCCCGCTGGAGCTGTGCCCCAGCTCCAATCTGCAGACCGGGGCCGCCTCGTCGTACGCCGAGCACCCGATCGGGCTGCTGCGACGGCTGCACTTCCGGGCGACCGTGAACACCGACAACCGGCTGATGTCCGGGACCAGCATGAGTCGGGAATTCGAGCACCTTGTCGAAGCGTTCGGTTACTCGCTCGACGACATGCAGTGGTTCTCCGTCAATGCGATGAAATCAGCGTTCATTCCTTTCGACGAACGACTCGCGATGATCAATGACGTCATCAAGCCCGGATATGCCGAGCTGAAGTCCGAATGGCTGTTCCGGCAGACCGCCTCCACCAGCGGTTCTGTGGTCGAGGAGGGCTGACCGGAGGAATTCTTGGGTGTGGAGTGCGGGAGGGCGTTCACAATCCGTCCGTATTTCGATGTTTGCCGCGGACGGGTTCCCGTGTTTACGGTCATGGACCGCTGACATCCCGCAACCCCGTTTCGAGGACGCATTTCATGAAGCAGTCTGCTGCCAAGACCCTCGGTGTCGCCGCCCTCGGTGCCGCCTTCGCCGCCGCCGGCGCGGGTGCCGCGAACGCCGCTCCGGCGGTCCCGGACGCCACCCAGGCGCTCGGCTCCGTCTCCAAGGGGCTGCCCACCGAGAAGGTCACCAAGATGCTGCCGGGTGCCGGCGAAGCGCTGGCACAGGCACAGCCGACGGTCGGCACCGGCCTCGCGGTCGCACAGCCCGCCGTCCAGAGGGCCCTCGCCGACGGTCCCACCAGCCCCCTCGCCGGTCTCCTCGGCGGCCTGCCGATCGGCGAGCTCCTGCCCGGCAACGGCGACGGCAACGGCCTCAACGGCCTGCCGGTCGGCTGAGTCCCGCCGTTCCTCGCACGCGCCGGTGGGGCGCACCCGAGATCACGGGGTGCGCCCCACCGGCGTACGCGCAGGGGTGTCACCAGGCGGTCTGCGCCTTGTCCTCCGAGGGGAACAGGATCCACAGCGCTATGTAGAGCAGGAACTGCGGACCCGGCAGCAGACAGGACACCAGGAAGATCACGCGCATCGTGGTCGCGGAGGTGCCGAAGCGCCGTGCCAGCGCGGCACACACTCCGCCGATCATGCGGCCGTCGGTGGGGCGGGCGAGGCGGGACATTGCGGCTCCTTCGTGAGCGTCGGGTGGTCGGGTCCGGGTGACCCGTTCCAGCTGTCTTCAACGCTACGGAGACGAACGGCACAAAACGTCGCCCTACGGTGCGACCCCGACCCTGGGAATCGTCGGGGTCCTACCCTGAGCCGGCTCCTCCTGGCGGACGGCGGTGAGCCGGCGCCGCTCGGTCCTGCGGCGGAGCGCGTGGCGTACCGGCGGCACGAGGACGAGGTGCGCGAGGGCGACGCCCGCGGTGTTCAGGAACAGGGAGTCGATGTCGACGACCTGGCCGGGGACACCGGTCTGGAGCAGCTCTATGCCCAGGGAGATCAGCGCGCCCGCGGCACAGGTGCGGATCAGGGAACCCACGGGGGACGCCCACAGGCGGCCGTGCACCATCGGGAGCAGGAAGCCGAGCGGGGCCAGCAGCGCGAACCCCTCGCCGATCCGGCGGGCCGCCACCTGCCCGCCGAGGGCCAGATCGGCACGGATGCCGGCGAACGGGTGCAGATTGGCGGGGACGACCCAGGGCACGTCCAGCGGACGCAGCGTGAACCAGGCGACGAACGCGAGGTGTGCGACCAGGAGGGCACCTCCTGCCACACGGACGCGAAGGGCGGCATTGCCGCCGACGAAGCCTTGACGCTGCACGACCCCCAAGACGCCCCGCTCGGCACGATCGGTTCCGGAACACCACGAGGTACCTGGGTGAGGTCTGCGCCACATGTGGTGGCCGGCCCCGCGTCAGCCGCCCGTCACCTCGGTCGACGGGGGTTGCCGGCTGCCCGGCCGGGTACGGACCTCGTCCGTGCAGTCGTAGCGGCGCGGGGGCGTGGTCGTGGGGCCGCCGAGGATGACGGAGCCGTCGCCCTCGGCCGCGGCCGAGTCGGAGAACGTGCACACGACCTGGGCGAGGGCGTAGGCGGAGAGCTGGGTGGGCGGGGTGCTCAGCCGGAGCGTGTCCTCGGGGTCCTTGGGACGCGGACCGCCGACGGTCATGCCGCCGCGCACGTACGTCTGGTACCCGGCGTCCCGCTCGGCCGCCGACGGTGTCTGGGCGAGCTGGTCGAGGAGCCCCTGCGCGACCAGTACCCGCCGCTCGGAGTCCGCGGTCCCGTCCGGGACGGTGAGGCTGCGGTCGACGGCCACCAGCGACGACCCGCACAGCAGGAACACCTGTACGGCCAGTCCGTGCGAGGCCGGCTCCGCGGCGCCCGGCTCGGACAGCGAACACCGCACCCGTGAGGGCGCCGGCCCGAAGTCGGTGGGCACCTCGGTGGGCCGGATCCCGCACCCGGCGACCAGCAGACCGAGCAGGGGGAGCGCCAGCAGCCGCCGTGTGTTCCGCCCGGCGCGCGGCGAGTCGGCTCCCCGGGTACGTCCCCTTGTGGGCTTCACGCCTCCCCCTTCTTTGCCCCGCTGTCGTCCTTCTTGGCCTCCATGAGCTGTTCCGCAAGCGCCGAGGCGTCCCGGGGAAGCCGCAGCGTGAAGACGGCACCCCCGTCAGGGGAGTTCGCCGCGGTGATCTCACCGCCGTGGATGTGGGCGTTCTCCAGGGCGATCGAGAGGCCGAGGCCACTGCCCTCGGAGCGGGGGCGGGAAGCGCTGGCCTTGTAGAAGCGGTCGAAGACATGCGGCAGGACGTCCTCGGGGATGCCGGGACCGTGGTCACGCACCCCGATGACGACCTCGTCCGCCGCGGCACGCACCGAGACCCGCACCGGGGAGCCGCCGTGCTTGAGGGCGTTGCCGATCAGGTTGGCCAGGATCACGTCGAGGCGCCGCGGGTCGAGACGGGCGTGGATGCCGCGCTCGGCGTCCAGGTCCACGGCGTCCAGCCACGCCCGCGCGTCGATGCACGCGGTGATCTGGTCGGCCAGGTCCACGTCGTCCAGCACCAGCCGGGCCGTGCCCGCGTCGAAGCGGGTGACCTCCATGAGGTTCTCGACGAGGTCGTTCAGCCTGCGGGTCTCGCTGACCACCAGGCGCACGGCCGGTTCGATCATCGGGTCCATCGAGCCGGACTCGGCCTCCAGCTCCTCCTCCAGGATCTCCGTCACGGCGGTGATCGCGGTGAGCGGCGTCCGCAGTTCATGGCTCATGTCGGCCACGAACCGCCGGGACGCGTCGTCGCGCGCGGACATGTCCTCGACCCGCTTCTCCAGCGCCTCGGCCGCGTAGTTGAACGTCCTTGACAGATCGGCGAGTTCGTCGGTGCCCGACACCCTGAGGCGGGTGTCCAGCTTGCCCTCGCCGAGCCGCCGGGCCGCGACTCCCAGCCGGTGCACCGGCTTGAGTACGGTCGTAGCGGCGGCCTGCGCGAGCAGCGCGGAGCCGATCAGGGCCAGCCCGGTGGCGATACCCAGCGACCAGGCGAGGGAGTTGAGGTCCTTGGCCTCCGGTTCGAGGGACTTGAGCATGTACCCGGTCGGGCCACCGCCGATCACTCGCGTACCGGCGACCAGATACGGGGTGTCGTGGTCGACGGTCCGCTGCCAGTACAGGTGGTAGGCGTACTTGTTGGCGGAGTCGACCTTCTGCTTCTCGTTCACCGCCTCGCGCAGCGAAACGGGTACGTCCTGGAGCGTGAAGCCGTCCAGGGCGCCCGAATTGCCGTACACCGTCCGGCCTTTGGCGTCGGACGACACCAGCAGCACGCTGAAGCGCTGGCTGCTGCCCGCCATCTGACCGGCCGCCTGCTGGAGTTCGTCCTGGGTGGGGTCCTCGGGCAGGGCGCCCGCGCGGTTCTGCATCTCCTGCTGGAAGTCCCGCAGGACCGCGTCCTGGGCGCGGGTGAGCACCGCCTCGCGGTTGAGCCAGTAGGCGATCCCGGACGCGGACACGGCGGCGGTGAGCGCCACCAGGCCGAACACGACGACGAGACGCAGCCGCAGGCTGGTGAAACGCAGCCGTGACCACACACCCTTGCGCGCCGCGAACCAGTCGCGGAGCCCCCCTTGTGCTTCGGTCACTGAGGCGTGTCCAGCCGGTAGCCCACGCCCCGCACGGTCCGGATCAGCGTCGGGGACGACGGGACGTCCTCGACCTTGGCACGCAGCCGCTGCACACAGGCGTCCACCAGGCGTGAGTCACCGAGGTAGTCGTGCTCCCACACGAGCCGCAGCAACTGCTGGCGGGACAGCGCCTGGCCGGGCCGCCGGCTCAGCTCCAACAGCAGCCTGAGCTCGGTGGGGGTGAGCTGGAGGTCCTCGCCGTTCTTCGTCACGGTCATGGCCGCGCGGTCGATGACCAGGGAGCCGAAGCTCGCCGCGTCGGTCGACTCGCGTTCACCGCGGCGCAGCACCGCCCGGATCCGGGCGTCCAGGACCCGCCCCTGGATCGGCTTGACGACATAGTCGTCGGCGCCGGACTCCAGGCCGACGACCACGTCGATGTCGTCATTGCGGGCGGTCAGCAGGATGATCGGCAGCTGGTCCGTGCGCCGGATGCGCCGGCACACCTCGAACCCGTCGATGCCGGGCAGCATCACATCCAGCACGATCAGGTCCGGCCGCTGCTCACGCAGCAGTTTGAGGCCGTCCTCACCGGTGGCAGCGGTGGCAACCCGGTGGCCCTGGCGCGTGAGGCTCAGCTCCAGGGCCGTACGGATGGCGTCGTCGTCCTCGATCAGCAACAGGGAAGGCACGGGCTCATTCTGGCCCATGGAGGGGGTGCGGTACGACCTGTGGGGACACGCAGTCCGTACGGCACCCGTCCGTGGGTCCGCTGTGCAATTCCTGAGACGGGCCCCTGTGACAGGTCTGTGACAGTCGACGGACACGGCCATGAAGGTGCCAGGGCAAGCTTTTCGGCATCGGGCAAGGCGACACCGCCCGAGCAGACCGAACACCGGAAGTCCACGACGGGGGCGCGAGATGAACACGCTGCACAGCATCAGCACCAGCGCAGTGGTCACGCGGCTGCACGACGTGACTCCGGGTAGTGAGAAGTCCGGTGTGGTGAGCGGGCGGGGGTGCGCTCGCCCCACCGGGCGTCAGCACACCGCGTACATGTCGGTGGTTGACACCAGCACGGGGGAATCGCACGGGGGATCGTCGTACAGGGAGGGCACGGGGGAGCGGCATTCGCTGTCGGAGGCGGAGTTCACCGCCTACGTCCAGGAGCGCCGCGCCTCCCTGTACGCCACCGCCTACCACCTGACCGGTGACCGCTTCGAGGCCGAGGACCTGCTGCAGAGCGCGCTGTTCTCGACGTACAAGGCGTGGGACCGGATCAGCGACAAGGCCGCGGTCGGGGGCTACCTCCGCCGCACCATGACCAACCTGCACATCAGCGCGTGGCGCCGCCGCAAGCTGAACGAATACCCGACCGAGGAACTGCCGGAGACGCCCGGCGACACGGACGCGATGCGCGGCACGGAACTGCGCGCGGTCCTGTGGCAGGCGCTCGCCCGGCTCCCCGAACTCCAGCGCACGATGCTGGTCCTTCGTTACTACGAGGGCCGCACCGACCCGGAGATCGCGGAGATCCTCGACATCAGTGTCGGCACGGTGAAGTCCAGCATCTGGCGGTCCCTGCGCCGCCTGCGTGAGGACGAGGTCCTCAGCTTCGGCCGTGACGAGGAGAACGCCTTCGGGGAGCTCGTCGCCTGAGGGTTGGGGGGATGGCAAGGGAACGGGGGACCAGGGGTACCGGCTGGGGGGCCGGTACCCGTGGGGGGGATCAACGGGGATCACGGGGGAAGTACCGAGAAGCGGGACTGGAGGGCCGGGGGGTCCGTCCAGTCCCGCTTTTCGGTGTGCGCTCAGTGCTGGACCTCCATGAGCCGACCGCTCAGGCCGCCGGAGTCGCCGCCGGGCGGCGGCCCGCCGCCGCGGCGGCGAGGCGGCCGAGGGCCTCGTCCTTGTCGCAGCGGTGGGCGCCCAGCGCGGTCTGGCGGGCGACGATCGAGCGCTCCAGGCGCATCAGCCGCCAGCCCCGGCGCAGCAGGAACGGCACCGACTTGCGGCCCTCGCGCAGATCCCGCAGGAACCGGCGGCGGAACGTGCGCACCGGACCCCGGCTCAGGCACAGCGCGTCGGCCAGCACGCCGAGTTCCCGGCAGCGGGTGACGATCTCGGCGGCGAAGATGCCCTCCGCGATGAACAGCGGGGGCCGGCCCATCTCGACCGCCTCCTCGCCGGTGCGGGCGCTCAGCGAGATGTCGTAGACCGGGATCTTCGTACGGCCCGTGTGGCACAGGTCGACGATCGCCGCCACCGCGGTGTCCGCGTCCCACGAAAGAGGGTGGTCCCAGTCGATGTCGGAGCTCCCCGCCACCAGCGGCAGTGTCGGGTCGTCGCCCTCCTTGTAGAAGTCGTCGAGCCTGAGGACCGGAAGACCGGACCGGGCCGAGAGAAGGGACTTGCCGGAGCCGGAGGGGCCGCAGAGCAGCACGACTCGCGTCGGTATGGGCGGTTGGGAACTCACGGGACACCAGTGTGAGGCATTCACCTGCCGTTCATCGACCCCGCGGGTTGGCTTTGAAGCGCGCGTCACACCTCAACTACCCTTCGTGTCGACACGCTTACCCAGTGCACGGAAAAGGTGGCAGAAACGATGGCCCGACACGCGAACCCGACAGTCCAGCGCACGCTCACCGCCCTCGCGACCGCGGGCGTCGCACTCGGCGCAGGCGCCGGGGCGGCCGCCGCGGACTCCGAGCCGGTTGCCGACGTGCTGCACACCCGGCCCGCCTCGCTCGGCAACGTCGACCCCCAGGCCGGGATTCGTTCCCTCACCGGCACGGTCGGCTACGCCACCGGCCCGATCGCCGGCCTCAAGCCGAACCCGCTGGCGGGGACGGGGGTGGACCCGCTGGACAACGGGGTGGGAACCCAAGTGGCGGACTTCAAGCCGCTGACCTCACAGGCGTTGACCCGGCCGGTCGCGCAGGCGCAGTCGGTCGGGAGCATGCCGGTGGTGGGGCAGACGGCGGGGGTGTTCAACGGCTGACGATGCGGCCGCGGCTCCCGGGTCCGGTCAGGCGGTTCGGCCGAGCCGGGTGACCGGCATGTGGATCACGTCCTCGTCGACGAGTCGCGCCTCTCCCGGACGGAGGGGAGGCGCGACTCGCCCGAAGTGGGGGGCTGACGTCAGTACGCGGAGCCCGACGCGCCCAGCGACCCCGTCGGGTGCCAGACCGTCTTCGTCTCCAGGAACGCCGTCAGGCGGTCGATGCCCGGAGTGGCCGTCCAGTCGTCCACAGGCTGTGGACGCAGGACCCGCTTCAGGTTGTCCGCGGCCGCGATCTCCAGCTCCTTGGCGAGGACCTCGTCCGCGCCCGCCAGGTCGATCGCGTTGACGTCCTGGTGGGAGGCGAGGGGGGTCGCGATCTCCGCCGTGCGGCCGGAGAGGACGTTGACCACGCCTCCGGGGACGTCGGAGGTGGCCAGGACCTCGCCGAGCGACAGCGCCGGGAGCGGGGACTCCTCGCTCGCCACCACGACAGCGGTGTTGCCGGTCGCGATCACCGGGGCCAGCACCGAGACCAGGCCCAGGAACGACGACTCCTGCGGGGCCAGCACGGCCACCACACCCGTCGGCTCGGGCGAGGACAGGTTGAAGTACGGGCCCGCCACCGGGTTGCCGCCGCCGACCACCTGGGCGATCTTGTCGGTCCAGCCCGCGTACCAGACCCAGCGGTCGATCGTCGCCTCGACCTGCTCGGCCGCCTTCGACTTGGACAGGCCCTCGGCGTCGGCCACCTCGTGGACGAACTGCGCCCTGCGGCCCTCCAGCATCTCCGCGACGCGGTAGAGGATCTGGCCGCGGTTGTACGCCGTCGCGCCGGACCAGCCGCCGAACGCCTTGCGCGCGGCCACGACCGCGTCACGGGCGTCCTTGCGGCTCGACTGCGGCGCGTTCGCCAGCCACTTGCCCTTCGAGTCCGTCACCTCGTACACCCGGCCGCTCTCGGAACGCGGGAACTTCCCGCCGACGTACAGCTTGTAGGTCTTGAAGACAGACAGACGCTGCTGCTCGGACTTCTCAGACATCGAGGTACGCCTCCAGGCCGTGGCGACCGCCCTCGCGGCCGAAGCCCGACTCCTTGTAACCGCCGAACGGCGACGTCGGGTCGAACTTGTTGAACGTGTTGGACCAGACGACCCCGGCCCGCAGCTTGTTGGCGACGGCCAGGATCCGCGAACCCTTCTCGGTCCAGATGCCCGCCGAGAGGCCGTACTGGGTGTTGTTGGCCTTGGCGACGGCCTCGTCCGGAGTGCGGAAGGTGAGGACCGACAGGACCGGGCCGAAGATCTCGTCGCGGGCGATGGTGTGCGCCTGGGTGACGTTCGTGAAGAGCGTCGGGGCGAACCAGTAGCCGGAGGAGGGGAGTTCGCACTCCGGGGACCAGGGCTCGGCGCCCTCGGCCGCGCCCTTCTCGACGAGCGAGGTGATCCGCGAGAGCTGCTCGGCGGAGTTGATCGCGCCGATGTCGGTGTTCTTGTCCAGCGGGTCGCCGAGACGCAGGGTGGACAGCCGGCGCTTGAGCGAGTCCAGCAGCTCGTCCTGGATCGACTCCTGGACCAGCAGCCGGGAGCCCGCGCAGCAGACCTGGCCCTGGTTGAAGAAGATGCCGTTGACGATCCCCTCGACGGCCTGGTCGATGGGGGCGTCGTCGAAGACGATGTTGGCGCCCTTGCCGCCCAGTTCGAGCGTGAGCTTCTTGCGGGTACCGGCGACCGTGCGCGCGATCTCCTTGCCGACGGCCGTCGAGCCGGTGAAGGCCACCTTGTTGACGTCCGGGTGCGCGACGAGCGCGGCGCCCGTGTCGCCGTAGCCCGGAAGGATGTTGACGACACCCCTGGGCAGGCCGGCCTGGCGGCAGACGTCCGCGAAGAACAACGCCGACAGCGGGGTGGTCTCGGCGGGCTTCAACACCACCGTGTTGCCGGTGGCGAGGGCGGGTGCGATCTTCCACGCCAGCATCAGGAGGGGGAAGTTCCACGGGATGACCTGGCCGGCCACGCCGAGGGGCTTCGGGGAAGCGCCGCTGTGCCCATTTGTCGTCCTCCGGCCGAACCCGGCGTGCTCCAGCTTGTCGGCCCAGCCCGCGTAGTAGAAGAAGTGCGCGGCGACCAGGGGGAGGTCGGCGTCGCGGGTCTCCTTGATGGGCTTGCCGTTGTCCAGCGTCTCCAGGACGGCGAGCTCGCGGCTGCGCTCCTGGATGATCCGGGCGATGCGGAACAGGTACTTGGCGCGCTCCGACCCGGGCAGCGCCGACCACTTCTCGAAGGCCCTGCGGGCGGCCTTCACCGCGCGGTCGACGTCCTCGGAACCGGCCTGGGCGACCTCGGAGAGGACCTCCTCGGTGGACGGCGAGACGGTCTTGAAGACCTTGCCGTCGGCCGCCTCCACGAACTCGCCGTCGATGAACAGGCCGTAGGAGGGGGCGATGTCGACGACCGAGCGGGACTCGGGCGCCGGGGCGTACTCAAAAACGGAAGCCATGGTGATCAGTCCACCGTCACGTAGTCGGGGCCGGAGTAGCGGCCGGTGGCCAGCTTCTGACGCTGCATCAGCAGGTCGTTCAGGAGCGAGGAGGCGCCGAAGCGGAACCAGTGGTTGTCCAGCCAGTCCTCGCCGACGGTCTCGTTGACCAGTACGAGAAACTTGATCGCGTCCTTGGTCGTACGGATGCCGCCGGCCGGCTTCACGCCCACCTGGACGCCGGTCTGCGCACGGAAGTCACGCACCGCCTCCAGCATGAGCAGGGTGTTCGCAGGGGTGGCGTTGACCGCGACCTTGCCGGTGGACGTCTTGATGAAGTCCGCGCCCGCCAGCATGCCGAGCCAGCTCGCGCGGCGGATGTTGTCGTACGTCGACAGCTCGCCGGTCTCGAAGATGACCTTGAGCCGGGCGGCCGTACCGCAGACCTCGCGCACGGCGACGATCTCGTCGTACACCTTCATGTACCGGCCCGCGAGGAACGCCCCGCGGTCGATGACCATGTCGACCTCGTCGGCACCGGCGGCCACGGCGTCGCGCACGTCGGCCAGCTTCACGTCGAGGGCGGCGCGGCCGGCCGGGAAGGCGGTGGCCACCGAGGCGACCTTCACGCCGGAACCGGCGACGGCCTCCTTGGCGACGGCCACCATGTCGGGATAGACGCAGACCGCGGCCGCGGCGGGGGTCGTCCGGTCGGTCGGGTCGGGGCGGACCGCCTTGGCGCCGAGCGCCCGGACCTTGCCCGGGGTGTCCGCGCCTTCCAGCGTCGTGAGGTCGACCATCGAGATGGCGAGGTCGATGGCGTACGCCTTCGCGGTCGTCTTGATGGAACGCGTACCGAGTGAGGCGGCACGCGCCTCCAGGCCGACCGCGTCCACGCCGGGCAGCCCGTGAAGGAACCGGCGCAGCGTGCTGTCGGACGCGGTCACGTCCGTGAGCGGGTGTGCGGCTGATGCAGTGGTGGGCATGGTCACCAGACGAGCATATCTACGCGCGTAGCGGCTGTACACCCCGGGCAGCGGTTTCTGAGGGCACCCGGACACGGTCGCGAAGCCGGACGGCGCTTAGGATCGGCCTCATGACGACCGCACCCCCCGAGTCCAGGGACCGCACCTACCGCTCACCCATGGCGCTGGTCGGCGGTTGCCTGCTCCTCGTCATCATCGGCTGGCTCGGCATCGACGCCGTCGTCTCCGGCACCGGCCGCACACCGTGGCTCGCCCTCGCCGTCCTGATCCTCGTCGTGCCGCTGGTGATCGCGTTCACCCTGCGACCGGCCGTCTTCGCGAACGAGGACCGGCTGCGCATCCGCAACCCCTTCCGCGTGATCGTGGTGCCGTGGGGCGAGGTGGAGATGTTCCGCTCCGGCTACTCGAACGAGCTGTTCGTCAAGCCCGGCGGCAAGTACCAGTTGTGGGCGATCCCGGTCTCCCTGCGCGGTCGCAAGAAGGCGGCACGGCAGACGGCCCGGCAGGCGGCCCGGCCGTCCGACGCCCGCGGTTCCGGCCGGGGCCTCGGCCTGTTCGGCGGCGGAATGCAGGTGGACGGCTTCGGCGGGCGTACGCCCGTCACGGAGGGACCCACCCGGGCCGAGACCGACAAGATCATGGACGAACTGCGCGAGATGCAGGAGGCCCGGGGGCAGGCGAAGGCCTCCCAGGGCGAGGTTTCCGTGCGGTGGGCGTACGAGATCGTGGGCCCGGCGGTGGCCGGCGCGGTGCTGCTGACGATCCTGGCGGCGGTGGGGTAACGCGCTCCGGGGCGCCACGCGGGTGTTGCGTGGCGTCTGCCGCGCCGTGAGTGAGGGCTGGTCGCGCAGTTCCCCGCGCCCCTGAGGGCGCTGCAGGGGACCTCGAAGGGGTGCTGCGGCGGGACCCGTCCACACCAGTGCCATGCCCGCGCCCCAGTACGCCGAGCCCAGCACCGCCGCCGTCACCGCGAGCGCGCGGTAACGGCGGGTGGCCCGGGTCAGGTGCGGGGGAGGGGTGTCGCGGACGGGAGAGGGGCGGCCCGGACGGGGGCCGCCCCTCGGCTCTCTGTCGGAGCCCCTACTGGCTCGGCTCGGGGGCCGTCGGCGGCGGGGTCAGATGCCGGCCGCCTCCGACAGGTCTCGCTTGATGGTGGTCAGGAGGTGGGTCGCCTCGGTGCGGGCCGCCGGGAGGTCGGCGTGGGTGGCGACCGGGACGACCACTTCCAGGTAGCACTTCAGCTTGGGCTCGGTGCCGCTCGGGCGGACGATGACCCGGGCGCCGTCCAGCGTGTAGCGCAGGCCGTCGGTGGGCGGGAGCCTGTCCGTGCCGAGGGTGAGGTCCTCGGCCTTCGTGATGGCCAGGCCCGCGAGCTGGGTCGGCGGCTGCTCGCGGAGCCGCTTCATCGCCCGGGCGATGACCGACAGGTCCTCCACGCGGACCGCGAGCTGGTCCGTGGCGTGCAGGCCGTGGGTCACGGCGAGGTCGTCGAGGAGGTCGGGGAGCGAGCGGTTGTGTTCCTTCAGCTCGGAGGCGAGCTCCGTGATGAGAAGGGCCGCGGTGATGCCGTCCTTGTCCCGTACGCCCTCGGGGTCCACGCAGTAGCCGAGGGCCTCCTCGTAGCCGTAGCGCAGGCCCTCCACGCGGGCGATCCACTTGAAGCCGGTGAGGGTCTCCTCGTAGGGGAGGCCCGCCTTCTCGGCGATCCTGCCGAGGAGGGAGGAGGAGACGATCGACTCGGCGAAGGTGCCCTGAGCTCCCCGGGCCACCAGGTGGGCGGCGAGGAGTGCGCCCACCTCGTCGCCCCTGAGCATGCGCCAGGCGCCGTCCTCCTTGACCGCCACCGCACAGCGGTCCGCGTCGGGGTCGTTCGCGATGATCAGGTCCGGGTCCGTCTCCCTGGCCTTCGCGAAGGCCAGGTCCATCGCGCCGGGCTCCTCCGGGTTGGGGAAGGCGACGGTCGGGAAGTCGGGGTCCGGGTCGGCCTGTTCGGCGACGAGTTCCGGGGCGGGGAAGCCGGCGCGGGCGAAGGCGGCGAGGAGGGTGTCCTTGCCCACGCCGTGCATCGCCGTGTAGACGGTGCGGGCCGTGCGGGGGGAGCCGGCGGCGAGTACGGCGTCCGTGCGCGCGAGGTAGGCGTCCAGGACGCTGTCGTCGAGGGTCTCCCAGCCGGTGTCGGGGCGCGGGACGTCGTCGAGGGAGCGGATGGCGTGGATCTCGGCGGCGATCTCCGCGTCGGCGGGCGGGACGATCTGGGAGCCGTCGCCGAGGTAGACCTTGTAGCCGTTGTCGCGGGGCGGGTTGTGGCTGGCCGTGACCTCCACGCCGGCCACCGCGCCGAGGTGCCTTATCGCGTACGCGAGGACGGGGGTGGGGAGGGGGCGGGGCAGGACCGCCGCCCTGAGGCCCGCGCCCGTCATCACGGCGGCGGTGTCGCGCGCGAAGTCCTCGGACTTGTGGCGGGCGTCGTAGCCGATGACCACGAGACCGTCCGTGCTGCCGTGCTTCTTGAGGTACGCCGCGAGACCGGCGGCGGCCCGGATCACGACCGCGCGGTTCATGCGCATCGGCCCCGCGCCGAGTTCGCCGCGGAGGCCGGCGGTGCCGAACTGGAGGGTGCCGCTGAAGCGGGCGGTGAGTTCGGTGACGTCTCCGGCCTCGATGAGCCCGGCGAGCTCGTCGCGGGTGTCCGGGTCGGGGTCCTCGGCGAGCCAGGTTTCGGCCCGGGCGATGAGATCGTCTCGCACGGTTCGGTCAGCCTCTCGGTTGTCGGTCGTCTGCGGGTCCGGTGGGGGCGGGCGTTGTGCGCAGTTCCCCGCGCCCCTGAAAAGCCTGCGGCGCAGCTGCCGCCCCGGTGGGGGCTTGTGCAGCGCGTTCGGTTCGGGGGTGGGTCGGGGCCGGGGTGGAGGGTATCCGTCCTCGGTCCGGCGGCTCGGTCCCTGGAGCAGGGGCTCGGTAACGGACGCCGGCCGCTGCGGGCGGACACCCCCCACCCCGTCCCCTGCGCGCCGTACGCGGCCAACGGGTTGTCGTGGCGGGCGCTCACTGCCACTCCCCAGGGGTGCGGGGAACTGCGCGACCGGTCTCTCAGATGCGGCCGAGGACCTGCGCCAGCAGTGACCCCATTCGAGTCGCGCTGTCACGGCCCGCCTGCAGAACCTCCTCGTGGTTCAACGGCTCACCCGTCATCCCCGCGGCGAGGTTCGTCACCAGCGAGATACCCAGGACCTCCGCCCCCGCCTCGCGCGCGGCGATCGCTTCGAGGACCGTCGACATGCCCACCAGGTCCGCGCCGATCACGCGGGCCATGCGGATCTCGGCCGGGGTCTCGTAGTGCGGGCCGGGGAACTGGGCGTAGACGCCCTCCTCGAGGCTGGGGTCGATCTCCTTGCACAGGGCGCGCAGACGGGGGGAGTAGAGGTCGGTCAGGTCGACGAAGTTCGCGCCGATGATCGGGGACGTCGCCGTGAGGTTGATGTGGTCGCTGATCAGGACCGGCTGGCCGGGGCGCATGCCCTCACGCAGGCCGCCGCAGCCGTTGGTCAGGACGATCGTCTTGCAGCCCGCCGCGACCGCGGTGCGCACGCCGTGGGCCACGGACGCGACGCCCCGGCCCTCGTAGTAGTGGGTGCGGCCGAGGAAGACCAGGGCACGCTTCTCACCGATCCTGTACGAGCGGATCTTGCCGCCGTGTCCCTCCACCGCCGGGGGCGGGAAACCGGGCAGCTCGGTGACCTGGAACTCGGCGTCGGGGGCACCGAGGGCGTCCACCGCCGGTGCCCAGCCGGAGCCCATCACGAGGGCGACGTCGTGGGTCTCGGCGCCGGTCAGTTCGCGCAGGCGCGCGGCGGCGGCGTCGGCGGCGGCGTGCGGGTCGCCCTGGATGTCGTCCGGAAGAAGAGATGCGTTCACGCGCATGAGGGTAGCCGGTCCGGGCCTACGCGCGTAGATGACAGAGCTGACGGGATGGCGATCGTTGTCTTGTCGTTTCCAACCAACCGGGTGACCCGGGTGACGTGTCCAGCTCAGCAGGGGCGCTTGCGGAGTTCCATGACGTAGTCGTGGGGCGCGCCCGCGGACTCCGCCGCGTCCGCGATCTCCCCCAGGTAGCGGGCGGAGGGCAGACCGCCCTCGTAGCCGTTCAGGACGTACGTCCAGGCGTGTTCCTCACCCTCCAGGGTGTGGACACGCATGCGCGTGCGGCGGTAGATGTCCAGGCCGACGCCTTCCCAGCGGTCCATCGACTCGTCGTCGGCGGGGGCGATCTCGTAGAGCGCCACGAACACCTGGGACAGAGGGTCCTCGACGATCGTCGCGAGGGCGCCCTCCCAGCCCATGTGCTCGCCCCCGAAGGTCAGCCGCCATCCGTTCAGCCACCCCGTGGCGCGCATCGGCGAGTGCGGGGCGCGGCGGGTCATCAGCCGCGCGTCGAGGTTGCCGGCGTAAGCGGCGTAGAGCGACATGGGTCGAGGGTACGGCAGCCTTCCCCGGTGTCTCTCCCGTAACAGTGGCGTCTCGGGGAGCCCCCAGGGCCGTGGCACCCCCGGTCGTGCGGGACAATGGAGTACGTGACTCGGATCGTGATCATCGGTGGCGGACCCGGCGGATACGAGGCGGCCCTGGTGGCCGCCCAGCTCGGCGCGGAGGTGACCGTCGTCGACTGCGACGGTCTGGGCGGAGCGTCGGTGCTGACCGACTGCGTGCCGTCGAAGACCCTTATCGCTACGGCCGAGGTCATGACGACCTTCGATTCGTCGTACGAAGAGCTCGGCATCATCGTCGCCGACGACACCCCGCCGCTGGAGCAGGCGGCGCGGGTGGTGGGCGTCGACCTGGGGAAGGTCAACCGGCGTGTGAAGCGGCTCGCCCTCGCCCAGTCGCACGACATCACGGCCTCCGTGACGCGGGCCGGTGCCCGGGTGCTGCGCGGGCGCGGTCGTCTCGAGGGCATGCAGGCCCTCGACGGGTCGCGCAAGGTCGTGGTGCGGGCCGTCGACGGGAGCGAGGAGACGCTCGTCGCGGACGCCGTGCTGATCGCCACGGGCGGTCATCCTCGTGAGCTTCCCGACGCCCAGCCCGACGGTGAGCGCATCCTCAACTGGACCCAGGTCTACGACCTCACCGAACTGCCGGATGAGCTGATCGTGGTCGGGTCCGGTGTCACCGGCGCCGAGTTCGCCGGTGCCTACCAGGCGCTCGGCTCCAAGGTGACGCTGGTGTCGTCCCGTGACCGCGTGCTGCCGGGTGAGGACCCGGATGCCGCCGCCGTGCTGGAGGACGTGTTCCGTCGCCGCGGCATGAACGTCATGGCGCGCTCCCGTGCCCAGTCCGCCAAGCGGGTCGGGGACCGGGTCGAGGTCACGCTGGCGGACGGGCGGGTCATCACCGGGTCGCACTGTCTGATGGCCGTGGGTGCCATTCCGAACAGCGCCGGGATGGGCCTGGAGGAGGCGGGCGTCAAGCTGCGCGAGTCCGGGCACATCTGGACCGACAAGGTCTCCAGGACCACGGCTCCCGGTGTGTATGCCGCCGGTGACGTGACGGGCGTCTTCGCGCTGGCCTCCGTGGCCGCCATGCAGGGGCGTATCGCCATGTACCACTTCCTCGGCGACGCGGTGGCCCCGCTGAACCTGAAGACGGTCTCGTCGAACGTCTTCACCGACCCCGAGATCGCCACCGTCGGGTACTCGCAGTCGGACGTGGACGGCGGGAAGATCGACGCCCGGGTCGTGAAGCTCCCGCTGCTGCGCAACCCGCGCGCCAAGATGCAGGGCATCCGCGACGGCTTCGTCAAGATCTTCTGCCGGCCGGGCACCGGGATCGTCGTCGGCGGTGTCGTCGTCGCGCCCCGCGCCTCGGAACTGATCCATCCCATCTCGATCGCGGTCGACAACAATCTGACGGTCGAACAGATCGCGAACGCGTTCACCGTTTACCCCTCACTTTCGGGCTCGATCGCCGAGGTGGCACGGCAGTTGCACACACGCAAGGAGACCGGCGGGGCCTGACGGCCGAAAGCGATTCCTGCCTGGTCACAGGGAGTTGCCGACCATTCGCGCGGCATAGGCGGGGCGATTAGGCCCTATACCACTTCCTGCCCTGCCCTGCGAACATCTTCTGCTATTCGGCGCAAACAGCTGAAAGCAGACGGTCGTTGGCGTTACTGTCAGTTTCGTGTTCGCTGCAGAACGTCGCCAATTGATCCTCGAAATGGTGCGAGCCAATGGGGCCGTGTCGCTCCGTGAGCTCGCCCGCGTCGTCCAGACCTCCGAAGTGACCGTACGGCGGGACGTGCGCGCACTGGAGGCAGAAGGACTCCTCGACCGCCGACATGGCGGTGCGGTATTGCCGGGCGGGTTCACGCGGGAGTCCGGCTTTCCGCAGAAATCACATCTCGCGACCGCCGAGAAGACGGCCATCGCCGATCTCGCCGCGGGTCTCGTCGAAGAAGGCGAGGCCATTGTGGTGGGGGCGGGCACCACGACACAGGAGCTGGCGCGCCGTCTCGCCCGGGTTCCCGGGCTGACCGTCGTGACCAATTCACTGCTGGTGGCCCAGGCGCTCGCCCATGCCAACCGGGTGGAGGTCGTGATGACCGGCGGCACCCTGCGCGGTTCCAACTACGCCCTGGTGGGTTCGGGGGCGGAACAGTCGCTCCAGGGGCTCAGGGTCTCGCGGGCCTTCCTCTCCGGGAGCGGCCTCACCGCCGAGCGCGGCCTCTCCACGTCCAACATGCTGTCGGCGTCCGTGGACCGGGCGCTGGTGCAGGCCGCCGCGGAGGTCGTGGTCCTCGCAGACCACACCAAGCTCGGCACCGACACGATGTTCCAGACCGTGCCGACGGACCTCATCACCCGCCTCGTCACCGACGAGCCTCCGGCCCACGACGACCGGGCCGCCACGGAACTCCAGGCGCTCGCCGACCAGGGGGTGCAGATCGCCGTGGCCGGCGCGTCGGGAGCACCGGGGGGTGATCAGGTCCCGGCGCGGCAGCAACAGCGCCGGGACGTGCCCGTGCCGGGCCCCCGCCGCGGTCAGGTCCCGTCGGCGGGCCCTTCTCTCCGAACGGCCACGGCCCTGGGCGAGCCGACTCCGGGGACGGAGCGGGCCCGGGTGGCGGACCTGCGTCGCCGCTGAGGTCCCTCGACGGGGCGAGGTCCTCGGGGACTTGCGGGACAGGGCGGGGAGGCGGGGCCGCGCGGGGGTGCGGGACTGCTTCAGCCGGGCTGCTCGGAGGTGCGGCACTGCTTGGGCCAGGGCGGCTTCAGGCGGTGCGAGTGTGCGGTACGGGGTTGCTCCGGCCGGGTGTTGAGGGGCCGCGTTGTTGAGGGGCGGGGTTGCTCCGGTCGCGTTGGTGGGGGTGAGGCCGGTCGGGTGGGTGGGACTGCTCCGGCCGGGTTGGTTGAGGTGCGGGGTTGCTCCAGCCGGGTCGGTAGAGGTGCGGCCGGTTGAGCGGGTGGGGCTGTCCTCCGGGCCGGTCGAGGTGCGGCCGGTTGAGGTGCGGGAACGCGTCGGCCGGAGTCGGTCGAGTTGGTGTGGATGTTCCGGCCGGGGGCCGCGGAACCGCCGCCGTCATCACCGCGGCCGAGCTGCTACGAAGCCCACCGGCTACTGGATGACCAGGCGCTCCAGCGCTGTCGCAGGATGCGCGGGTCTGCCGGCTGTGGGCTGTCCGCGAGGTGGGCTGTCGTGCGGTCGATCGCCGCAGGACCCTCCGGTCGTAGCCGGTGAGGAGATCGTTCGGGGCGTCGCCACGAACCCAGGGCCACGGAACCGTCCCTATGGCTGACGGTGCTGTGCCTGTCGGGTCTGGTCCGCGTGGCGCCGCTCAAGGGTGCTGCGTGAACGGCTCAATCCTCAGCTTCGTCGGGACCTTGCCCACTGCCGTGTGGGCCCCTGGCTGCCGATGCTGTGAAACCCGCCCAGCACCTGACCGCGCCCTACTCCGTCACGTCCCGCCCTCTTACCGCCGCGGTACGAAAGCGAGGCGCCCCGCGGACCGGCTGTTCCGGTCAGCGGGGCACCTCGTGCGGTTCAGTCCTTGATCTCGCAGATCGCGGCGCCGGAGGTGATGGAGGCGCCGATCTGGGCGGCGAGGCCCTTGACGGTGCCGGTCTTGTGGGCGTTGAGGGGCTGTTCCATCTTCATGGCTTCGAGGACGACGATCAGGTCGCCTTCCTTGACTTCCTGGCCTTCCTCGACGGCGATCTTGACGATGGTGCCCTGCATGGGGGAGGCGAGGGTGTCGCCGGAGGCCGCGGGGCCGGACTTCTTGGCGGCGCGGCGTTTGGGCTTGGCACCGGCGGCGAGGCCGGTGCGGGCCAGCGACATACCCAGCGAGGAGGGCAGGGAGACCTCCAGGCGTTTGCCGCCGACCTCGACGACGATCGTCTCGCGGTCCGCGTCGTCCTCGGCGTCGGTGTCGGTCGGGGCGGTGAAGGGCTTGATGTCGTTGACGAACTCGGTCTCGATCCAGCGGGTGTGGACCGTGAACGGGTCGCCGGAGCCGGTCAGTTCCGGGGCGAAGGCGGGGTCGGTGACCACCTTGCGGTGGAAGGGGATGGCGGTGGCCATGCCCTCGACCTGGAACTCGGCCAGGGCGCGGGCGGCACGCTGCAGGGCCTGTTCGCGGGTGGCGCCGGTGACGATCAGCTTGGCCAGCAGGGAGTCCCAGGCCGGCCCGATCACGCTGCCGGACTCCACGCCCGCGTCCAGACGCACGCCGGGGCCGGAGGGTGCCTGGAAGCGGGTGACGGTGCCGGGGGCGGGCAGGAAGCCCCGGCCCGGGTCCTCGCCGTTGATGCGGAACTCGAAGGAGTGGCCGCGCAGTGCGGGATCGCCGTAGCCCAGTTCCTCGCCGTCGGCGATGCGGAACATCTCGCGCACCAGGTCGATGCCGGCGACCTCCTCGGTGACCGGGTGCTCGACCTGCAGGCGGGTGTTGACCTCCAGGAAGGAGATCGTGCCGTCCTGGCCGACCAGGAACTCCACCGTGCCGGCGCCGACGTAGCCGGCCTCCTTCAGGATCGCCTTGGAGGCGCGGTACAGCTCGGCGACCTGCTCGTCGGACAGGAACGGCGCGGGGGCTTCCTCGACCAGCTTCTGGTGGCGGCGCTGGAGGGAGCAGTCACGGGTGGAGACCACGACGACGTTGCCGTGGGTGTCGGCCAGGCACTGGGTCTCCACATGCCGGGGACGGTCCAGGTAGCGCTCGACGAAGCACTCGCCGCGGCCGAACGCGGCCACCGCCTCGCGCACCGCCGAGTCGTACAGCTCGGGGACCTCTTCCAGGGTGCGGGCGACCTTCAGGCCGCGCCCGCCGCCGCCGAAGGCGGCCTTGATGGCGATCGGCAGACCGTGCTCCTGGGCGAAGGCCACGACCTCGTCGGCGCCGGAGACCGGGTCCGGGGTGCCGGCCACCAGCGGGGCACCGGCCCGCTGCGCGATGTGCCGGGCCGCGACCTTGTCCCCCAGGTCGCGGATGGCCTGCGGGGGCGGGCCGATCCAGATCAGGCCCGCGTCCAGGACCGCCTGGGCGAACTCGGCGTTCTCCGACAGGAACCCGTAACCGGGATGGACGGCGTCCGCGCCCGACTCCCGCGCGGCGCCCAGCACCTTGCCGATGTCCAGGTAACTGGTGGCCGGGGTGTCACCGCCCAGAGCGAACGCCTCATCCGCGGCGCGGACATGCAGAGCGTCCCGGTCCGGGTCGGCGTACACGGCCACGCTCGCGATACCGGCATCCCGGCAGGCCCGGGCAACGCGGACAGCGATTTCGCCACGGTTGGCGATGAGCACCTTGCGCACGATTGAGGCTCCCTCCTTGAAACAAGCCGAGTTTAGGGACTGCCGACACGTCTCTTCGACCCGTCCCCTGTGGTGACCTTCCCCACACGGAGCGTGATGCGAGCCAGCACGACCCGCGAAATCCCTTGTCGCACCTCGTTACGCAGGACTCCTCCCGGAAACCCTAGCCCTCCTCTGTGGTCAAGGTCTCTGTGAGGGCGTGCTGCGGACCACTCCGATTCTTTGTGGAGTCCCTACGAATGGCCCAATGATTCTTTGCCCACGGCCGAACCCTTGTCCCCTGGTTTACCCGTTAGTAGCGTTCGCGCTGTATTTGAACGTACGTCGGGTGCCAGGAGCACGGCTCGAAAGTGGGTGGGGACCGGTGATACGCAGACCGGTGGCGTGGGTCGTGGCGGTCGTCCTCTTCGTCGAGGCTCTCGGCGTGGCGATGCTGAACTGGATCATGGGCGATCTCGTCGACGCGCAGAACATGTCGCTGGCCGGTCTGGACCCGGATGCGATGTCGATGTCCTCGAAGATCGGCGGAGTCGTCTTCGGCCTCTACTTCGCGCTGTGCGCGCTGGTCGCGCTGCTGGTGGCGGTGCGCGACCGGCAGCCCGCCGGGCTCGGACGGATCCTGCTGATCAGCGCCGCGGTGGTGCACGGCCTGCTGAGCGCGGTCGCCTGGGCGCTGATCGGCTTGCCCCAGTCCTTCTTCATGGCCGTGATGCTCGGGCTGATCGTGCTCGTGCTGGTGACCTACGACGAACGGCGAGGGCCGGTCGCGCCGGAGCCGCACGACACACCGGGCCCGGGTGGCCCCGAGGAGCCGGAGGGCCCCCGGGAGGCCGGTGGCGCGCCGCTCACGTCACCGCCGGCGCCCACAACTCCGTGATGCCGACGCCCAGGTCGGCCAGCAGCCGGCGCAGCAGCGGCAGGCTGAGGCCGATCACGTTGCCGTGGTCGCCGTCGATGCCCTCGATGAACGGGGCCGAACGGCCGTCCAGGGTGAACGCGCCCGCGACATAGAGGGGTTCGCCGGAGGCGACGTACGCGGCGATCTCGGCGTCGGTCGGCTCGCCGAAGCGGACGACGGTGGAGGCGACCGCCGACACATACCGGCCGCTCGTGGTGTCGTAGACGCAGTGGCCGGTCTGCAGGGTGCCCGCGCGTCCGCGCATGGCCTTCCAGCGGGCCGTCGCCTCCTCGGCGTCGGCCGGCTTGCCCAGGGCCTCGCCGTCCAGGTCGAGCACCGAGTCGCAGCCGATCACCAGCGCACCCTTGACCTCGGGCTTCGCGGCCACCACGGAGGCCTTCGCCTCGGCCAGGGCGAGCGCCAGTTCGGCGGGGGTGGGGGCGGTGACGGCGTCCTCGTCGACCCCGCTCACGAGCACCTCGGGGGTGAGGCCGGCCTGCCGCAGCAGGCCCAGCCGGGCGGGGGACTGGGAGGCGAGCACGAGTCGGCGGCGCGGCTGAACGGTCATGCGGTCAGCGTAGTCCGATCAGCGCAACCCGATCACGATCATCGCGAGCACCATGGCCAGTGCCAGAAAGATGCTCAGTCGCCGAAGCATGACCTGCATGTCGCGCAGTTCCTTCGGCGGTTCGTTCTCAGGGTCGGACCACAGCATGGTTTCCAGCGTGCGGCGATTTCGTGGAAGGCGCCTGAGTACGCGTACTCAACTTCTCCAAACGGTACTGTGGTTCCATTAGTGGTCCGTGAGAGGGGTATGTGTGTTCACCACCGCCTGGTCCGCCTCGCCTCAGCTCCCCGCCGAAGGCTTCACCCCCAATTGGTCTCGCGAGGGCTTCTGGCGGCAGTCCGTGCGCCAGGTCGTCCGGCTGTCGGCGGGAGGGAAGCGGGTGCGGATCCGGCTGTCCCACGCGTACGGCACCTCCCCGGTCCGGCTCGCGGGCGCCACGGTCGGTCGTACGGCCGTGGGAGCCGCCGTCGAACCGGGCTCGCTGCGAAGGCTCACGCTCGCGGACGAGATTCCCGCCCGGGGTTCGCTGGTGAGCGAGCCGGTCGAACTCGCCGTGGCGGCGGGGGAGTCGGTGACGGTCACCCTGTACTTCGACGCGGCGACCGGGCCCGCGACCTTCCACGCGCAGGCCTTCACGGCCGGCTACCGGGGGCAGGGCGACCTGCTGGGTGATGTCGACGGAGGGGGCTTCGACGCGGTCAGCGAGTGCTGGTACTTCCTGGCTGCCGTCGAGACGGACTCCGGGCGCACGGACGGTGTCGCGCTGTTCGGGGACTCCATAACCGACGGGTTCGGGTCGACGGTGGGGGCGGACCGGCGGTGGTCGGACGCGCTGGCCCGGCTCACCGGGCGGCCGGTGCTCAACGCCGGGATCGGCGGGAACCTGCTGCTCAACGACTCCGCGTGGTACGGGGAGAAGGGGCTCGCGCGGTTCCGGCGGGATGTGCTGGGGCTTGCCGGGGTGGACACGGTCGTCGTGCTGCTGGGGCTCAACGACATCGGGTTCAGCGAGACCGACGAGCAGCCGACGTACCGGCCCGCGCCGGTGGTGGAGGCAGCCGAACTCATCGCCGGACATCGTGAGTTGATACGGCAGGCGCGGGGGCTGCGGGTGATCGGGTGCACCCTGCTGCCGTTCGGCGGCTCGGACCACTGGGGTGAGCACGCGGCGAAGGTCGCACACGAGGTCAACGAGTGGGTGCGCTGCTCCGGCGAGTACGACGCGGTGGTCGACCTCGCGCGGGAGCCGGCCGATCCGGGAGACCCGGACCGGCTGTGCCCGTCGTACGACTTCGGCGATCACCTGCACCCGAACGATCTCGGGTACGAGGTGATGGCCCGAGCGCTGTCAGCCGTCCTCTAGGACGGCCAGTAGGTGCGCGTCCATGCCGTGGGCCCCGGCTGCGGCAGGCGGCGCCCCGCGATACGGGACGGATCCGACCACGCGGCCCGGGTCTCCTCCGCGCCCGACGGCGGGTCCGTCGCCGCCGCGGCGCGGGCCCGGACCACCGCCAGGGCGGCGGCGAGCTCCTCCGGGGTGGGGTTTCCCCGTACGACCTTGATGTTCATGACGGCTCCCGGCAGGGCTAGAGGGGGATGTTGCCGTGCTTCTTCGGAGGCAGGGACTCACGCTTGGTGCGCAGCTGGCGCAGGCCCCTGACCACATGGCGGCGGGTGTCCGACGGCATGATCACGGAGTCGATGTAGCCGCGCTCGGCCGCGATGTAGGGGTTGAGGAGGGCGTCCTCGTACTCCCGGATCAGACGGGCGCGGGTCGCCTCCAGCTCTCCGGCGGCCTCCGCCTCCGCGATCGTGCGGCGGTGCAGGATGTTGACCGCGCCCTGGGCGCCCATCACGGCGATCTGGGCGGTGGGCCAGGCGAGGTTGATGTCCGCGCCGAGGTGCTTGGAGCCCATGACGTCGTAGGCGCCGCCGAAGGCCTTGCGGGTGATCACCGTGATGAGGGGGACGGTCGCTTCCGCGTAGGCGTAGATCAGCTTGGCACCGCGGCGGATGATGCCGTCGTGCTCCTGGTCGACGCCCGGGAGGAAGCCGGGGACGTCCACGAAGGTGATCACCGGGATGTTGAAGGCGTCGCAGGTGCGGACGAAGCGCGCCGCCTTCTCGGACGCGGTGATGTCGAGGCAGCCGGCGAACTGCATCGGCTGGTTGGCGACGATGCCGACCGGGTGACCCTCGACACGGCCGTACCCGGTGAGGATGTTCGGCGCGTACAGCGGCTGCGTCTCGAAGAACTCGGCGTCGTCCAGGATGTGCTCGATCACCGTGTGCATGTCGTACGGCTGGTTCGCGCTGTCCGGGACGAGCGTGTCCAGCTCGCGGTCCTCGTCGGTGACCCCTAGGTCCGCCTCCTCCGGGTAGACCGGCGGCTCGGACAGGTTGTTGGACGGCAGGTACGACAGCAACTGCTTGACGTACTCGACGGCGTCCTTCTCGTCCCCGGCCATGTGGTGGGCCACGCCGGACACCGAGTTGTGGGTGCGGGCGCCGCCCAGCTCCTCGAAGCCCACGTCCTCGCCGGTGACCGTCTTGATGACGTCCGGGCCGGTGATGAACATGTGCGAGGTCTGGTCGACCATGACCGTGAAGTCGGTGATCGCCGGGGAGTACACGGCTCCGCCCGCGCAGGGACCGACGACCAGGCTGATCTGCGGGATGACACCGCTCGCGTGGGTGTTGCGGCGGAAGATCTCGCCGTAGGCGCCGAGGGAGGCCACTCCCTCCTGGATGCGGGCGCCGCCGGAGTCGTTGATGCCGATGACCGGGCAGCCGGTCTTCAGCGCGAAGTCCATCACCTTGACGATCTTCTGGCCGTACACCTCGCCCAGCGCACCGCCGAAGACGGTGAAGTCCTGGGAGAACACGGCGACGGGGCGGCCGTCGACGGTGCCGTACCCGGTGACGACTCCGTCGCCGTACGGCCGGTTGTTCTCCAGGCCGAAGTTGGTGGAGCGGTGCCGGGCGAACTCGTCCAGCTCGACGAAGGAGCCCTCGTCGAGGAGGAGTTCGATGCGCTCACGGGCCGTCAGTTTGCCCTTGGCGTGTTGCTTCTCGACGGCACGTGCGGAGCCGGCGTGCGTCGCCTCGTCAATACGACGCTGGAGATCCGCGAGCTTGCCCGCGGTGGTGTGGATGTCGATCTCTTCCGGCTCGGACATCGGTCTCGCGGCTCCCTGCCTGCTCAAAAGGGGGGACGGTTACTCATCCGTAGAGTAGTGGTGCCCCTACGAATCAGCAGTGCGGCGTTTCACACACCTAGGGTGGCTTGCATGACTCCGCGAGATGTTTCAGGAGACGACAGCCGTTGGTCGGACCTCGACCGGCCGCCCCTCAACGCCGCCGCGCTGCGCCGCGGGCTGGTGCGCGAGGGCGGGCTGTGGTCCGGGATCGAGGTGGTGGCCGCGACCGGCTCCACCAACTCCGACCTGGTCGCCCGCGCCGCCGCGGGCAAGGCGGCCGAGGGCGCGGTCCTCGTCGCCGAGGAGCAGAGCGCCGGGCGGGGCCGCCTGGACCGCCAGTGGACCGCGCCGCCGCGCTCGGGCCTGTTCTTCTCCGTCCTGCTGACCCCGGGGGACGTCCCGGTGGCCCGCTGGGGCTGGCTGCCGCTGCTGACGGGGGTCGCGGTGGCGACGGGGCTGTCGCGGGCGGCCGGTGTGGACACGGCCCTGAAGTGGCCCAACGACCTGCTGGTGACCGTCGGCGGCGAGGAACGCAAGGCGGGCGGGATCCTCGCCGAGCGCGCGGGCGAGGGCGGCGTCGTCGTGGGTGTCGGCATCAACGTCACCCTCCGGGAGGACGAGCTGCCGGTGCCGACCGCGGGTTCGCTGGCGCTGGCCGGAGCGGTGAGCACGGACCGGGACCCCCTGCTGCGGGCTGTCCTGCGCTCCCTGGAGGAGTGGTACGAGCGGTGGCGCGCGGCGGCGGGCGACCCGACGGTGAGCGGACTCCAGGAGACGTACGCGGCGGGGTGCGCGACGCTGGGGAGAGAGGTGCGGGCGGAGTTGCCCGGTGACCGCTCACTGGTGGGGGAGGCGGTGGCGGTGGACGGCGACGGCCGCCTGGTGATCGCGACGGAGGAGGGCGTACAGGAACCGGTGGGAGCGGGAGACATCGTGCACTTGAGACCGGCGTAGGCCGACACCCCCGTCGGCACCCTTGTCGACGCCCGCGGGAGTGAGCTGTCGCACACCTGCCGTACAGTTGAGGCCGGTCGATACCTGACCGTGACAGATCGGAAGGGCAGCAGGCGTGACCGCAGACGACACGGGCTCCGGCGCGGACGCGACCCCGCACCCGCTCGCCGTGCGTCTCGAACAGCTCATCCTCGGCGCCGAGCGGCGCTACACCCCCTTTCAAGCGGCCCGTACCGCCGGCGTCTCCATGGAGCTGGCCACCCGCTTCTGGCGGGCGATGGGCTTCGCCGACGTCGGCCAGGCCAAGGCGTTCACCGAGGCGGACGTCCTCGCGTTGCGCCGGCTCGCCGGTCTCGTCGAGGCGGGGCTGTTGAGCGAGGCCATGGCCGTGCAGGTGGCGCGGTCCACCGGGCAGACCACCGCCCGGCTCGCCGAGTGGCAGATCGACTCCTTCCTGGAGGGCCTGACCGACCCCCCGGAACCGGGCATGACCCGCACCGAGGTGACGTACCCGATCATCGAGCTGCTCCTTCCGGAGCTGGAGGAGTTCCTCGTCTACGTCTGGCGCCGCCAGCTCTCGGCCTCGGCGGGGCGGGTCGTGCAGGCCGCCGACGACGAGGAGATGGTGGACCGGCGCCTGTGCGTCGGCTTCGCCGACCTCGTCGGGTTCACGCGGCTGACCCGCCGTATGGAGGAGGAGGAGCTCGGCGAACTCGTCGAGGCCTTCGAGACCACCGCCGCGGATCTCGTGGCGGCGCGGGGCGGGCGGCTCATCAAGACCCTCGGCGACGAGGTCCTGTTCGCGGCCGACGACGCGGCCGTCGCCGCCGAGATCGCGCTGCGGTTGATCGAGACCATGGCGAACGACGAGACCATGCCCGAGCTGCGCGTCGGCATCGCCTTCGGCACGGTGACCACCCGTATGGGTGATGTCTTCGGTACGACGGTGAACCTCGCCTCCCGGCTCACCTCGATAGCTCCCCGTGACGCCGTGCTCGTCGACAGCGCCTTCGCGGAGGAGCTGATCCGCAGCGGGGAGGCGCCCGCCTCCGAGGCGGAGGCGGCCGAGGCCGCGGCCGCCGCCGAGAAGGAGGGCGAGGAGCCGCCGACGTACCGGTTCGCGCTCCAGCCCATGTGGCAGCGGCCGGTACGTGGACTCGGCGTCGTCGAGCCCTGGCTGCTGACCCGCAGGGACCTGGCCCCCTCCTAGCCCCCCTGTCGTACGCACAGACCGACGATCGGCACGCACAGGCCGGGCGCGGGCTGTGCCGAGTGCGTGGGCTGGGGGGCCGGTGCCGGTGCCCGTGTCGCTGCCGGTGGGGGCGTGGTCCGGGTGGGTTGCGGGGCGGCGGTCGGCGCCGGTGCGTGGGGCGTGGTGGCCCCGGTCGGCGTCGGTGCCGGTGCCTGTGCCCGCGTGTTCGGTGCGTCCGGGATCGTCGTGGGGGCCGCCGCGAGGGGCAGGGGTACGGCGGTCGCGGACCCTGCGCGGGCCGGGGAGGCGCCCGGCGTGGGGGTCGCGGAGATGCCGCCCATCGCCGTGGTCGCCGACGGGGGTGCCTGCGGGACGGACCCCACGGACCCCACGGTCGCGGCGGCGTTGGTCGCTCGGTCCGTGCCGGTGCCTGTGCTGTTGCCGGTGTCGATGTCCGTGTCCGCGCCCGGGGCGGCCTGGGGATCCGGTTCCGTCGCGCCGAAGCCGCCCACTCCCGCGTCGGGGGTCAGCCGTACGAGGCTCAGGGCGCCGGCGGCCAGGAAGAGGCCGCCCGCCGCGAGCAGGACCTTGCGTGGGCGGGGCTTGCGGTGGCGGCCGCGCGGTGCGAACAGGCGGGTGCCGCCGTCCCCCGACATGCCTGTCGTCGTCATCGTCGTCGCCGTCATGCTTCCTCCCCTGGTGCCTGCGCCCCCTGTGCGCCATGGCGGGGCGCACGTTATGCGCTGTCCTGGGCGGTGGGGGGCGAGTTGGGTGGGATGTCACTCGAACGGGGTGTCGGGTGGGTCGGCGGGAACCTTTCGCGGTGGGGGTGGGGCTGCGATGATCGGAGCGTTCTTGTTAACCGACGTTAACCGGGAGGGTGTCATGGGCGAGGAGCGGTTCGGGGAGTTCGTGCTGGTGAGGCGGCATGGGGAGCAGGGTGTCGCGGAGCTGGTCCTCGATCGCCCCAAGGCGATGAACGCGGTCTCCACGGAGATGGCGCGGTCCGTCGCCGCCGCCTGCGCCTCACTGGGGGGTGATCAGGGCGTACGGGTTGTCGTGCTGACCTCCACGCATGAGCGGGCGTTCTGTGTCGGGGCGGATCTGAAGGAGCGGAACTCTCTCAGCGACGCGGAGCTGCTGCGGCAGCGGCCGGTGGCCCGGGGTGCGTACACGGGGGTGCTGGAGTTGCCGGTGCCTACGATCGCCGCGGTGCACGGGTTCGCGTTGGGCGGGGGGTTCGAACTGGCGCTGTCGTGCGACCTGATCGTGGCGGACCGTACGGCCGTGGTGGGGTTGCCGGAGGTGTCGGTGGGGGTGATCCCCGGGGGTGGGGGGACGCAGCTGCTGCCGCGGCGGGTGGGGGCGGCGCGGGCCGCGGAGCTGATCTTCACGGCGCGGCGGGTGGAGGCGGAGGAGGCGCAGCGGCTGGGGCTCGTGGATCAGCTGGTGGAGGCCGGGGAGGACCGGGAGTCGGCCTTGGCGCTCGCGGATCGGATCGCCGCGAACTCACCCGTGGGGTTGCGGGCGGCGAAGCGGGCGCTGCGGCTCGGGCAGGGGCTGGATCTGCGGGCCGGGCTCGAGGTGGAGGACGCGGCGTGGCGGGCGGTGGCGTTCTCCGGGGACCGGGCGGAGGGGGTGGCGGCCTTCAACGAACGGCGGGCGCCGCGGTGGCCTGGGCAGTGACGGTGCCTCCGGCGGTGGGGCGGGTGTCTGAGGTGGTCGAGCGGCTGCGGGCCGGTGGGGGCTGGTCGCGCGGTTCCCCGCGCCCCTGGATGCCTGCGGCGGCCTGTGCGGATGCGTCGTCGGCGGTCCGTCTTGGCGTGGGTGACTGCAACCCCCTAGGGGCGCGGGGAACTGCGCGACCGGCCACATCGGACCCGCACCCGCCCGGCGCCCCCTGGCACGCCCTGCCTCTCGAACGGCCCAACCACATCCCGGCCCCCACTCGAATCCTCCCTAACCTGGAGTGATGGGTGAGGACATCCGGCTGGCCGCGGTCGTCGCGTTGGCTCAGGGCATGGCGGCGGCCCACGGCTCGCGGGAGGCGTGGCGGGCCGCCGCCGCCGGGGCGTGCCGTGCGCTCGGGGGCAGCTTCGCCGCGTTGTCCGTGTGGGAGCGGGAGCTCGGACGGCTCAGGGTGCTGGTGAACGTGGGGGACCGGGCCGCCGGTGAGGAGGAGTTCCCCGAGAACGAGTCCTACCCCGTGCACCAGTTCCCGGAGATCACCGAGTTCCTGCACGAGCGGTGGGCCGGGGGCGGTGAGCCCAACGCGTGGGTCGAGACGGCGGAGGGGCCGGCGGCCGGAGGGCCGCCCGGATATGTGCATCAGCGCGTTGCCGCGCTCCGCAGGAGGGGTCGCGGGAGCTGTGTCGTGGCCCCCATCGTGCTGAACGGGCGGGCCTGGGGGGAGCTGTATGTCGCCCGGCCCACCGGGGCCCCTGTATTCGGGCGGGAGGACGCCGACTTCGCCACCGTCCTGGCCGCCGTCGTCGCCGCCGGAATCGCCCAGGCGGAGCGGCTGGAGGAGGCGAGACGGCTGGCGTTCACGGACGCGCTGACCGGGCTCGCCAATCGCCGTGCCGTGGACGCGCGGCTCGACGAGGCCGTCGACCGGCACAAGCGGGACGGCGTCGTGGTCAGTCTCGTCGTGTGTGACCTCAACGGGCTCAAGCGGGTCAACGACACCCGTGGCCACGCCGTGGGCGACCGGCTGCTGGAACGTTTCGGGTCGGTGCTGTCGCTGTGCGGGGCCATGCTGCCGGGTGCCCTGGCCGCTCGGCTCGGTGGGGACGAGTTCTGTCTGCTCGCCGTCGGGCCGTCCGCCGACGATGTCGTCAGGGCGGCCGAGGAGCTCTGCCGACGAGCCGGTGAGCTGGAGCTGGGGGAAGGGGTGGCGTGCGGGGTCGCCTCCACCGCGGATCCCATCGGGCCGGTGCGGTCCGCCCGGCGGCTCTTCCGGCTCGCCGACGCCGCGCAGTACCGGGCCAAGGCCGAGCGTGCCGCCAGGCCCGTCGTCGCGGGGCGGGGCGGCCCCGACGATCCGGTCGTACGGTTGGCCGACGCGGCTCCTACCGGGCCGACGGCCGAGCGGCGGACGTTCCGGGGGCGTCAGCCCTGAGAGGTGGTGCCGGTAAGGGGCGTCGCGGGTAGGGGCGTCGCGGTAAGGGGCGTAACCCCGACCCACTAGTGACATCTCGGAATTCAATGCGTACGCTCCTGAATATGGATATGCACACTGTGGTGGTGGGGACGTCCGGGGTCACCGCGTCCGACGTCCTTGCCGTGGCGCGGGACGGTGCCCGTATCGAGCTCTCCGAGGAGGCGCTGGCCGCTCTCGCCGCGGCCCGCGGGATCGTGGACGCCCTCGCGGCCAAGCCCGAGCCCGTCTACGGCGTCAGCACCGGCTTCGGCGCCCTCGCGACCCGGCACATCAGCCAGGAGCTCCGGGCCCAGCTGCAGCGCAACATCGTCCGCTCGCACGCCGCCGGCATGGGGCCGCGAGTCGAGCGGGAGGTCGTACGGGCGCTGATGTTCCTGCGGCTCAAGACCGTCTGCTCGGGACACACGGGAGTACGGCCCGAGGTCGCGCAGACCATGGCCGATGTACTCAACGCCGGGATCACCCCGGTCGTCCACGAGTACGGGTCGCTCGGCTGCTCCGGGGACCTCGCGCCGCTGTCCCACTGTGCCCTCACGCTCATGGGGGAGGGGGACGCCGAGGGACCGGACGGGACCGTGCGGCCCGCCGGTGAGCTGCTCGCCGAGCACGGGATCGCCCCCGTCGAACTGCGGGAGAAGGAAGGGCTCGCCCTTCTCAACGGCACCGACGGCATGCTCGGCATGCTGGTCATGGCGCTCGCCGACCTGGACATGCTCTACAAGTCCGCCGACATCACCGCCGCCCTGTCGCTGGAGGCCCTGCTCGGTACCGACAAGGTGCTCGCGCCCGAGCTGCACGCCATCCGGCCGCATCCGGGGCAGGGGGCGTCCGCCGCCAACATGCTGGCCGTGCTGCGGGGTTCGGAGCTCACCGGGCACCACCAGGACGACGCGCCCCGGGTCCAGGACGCCTACTCCGTGCGCTGCGCGCCGCAGGTCGCCGGGGCCGGGCGGGACACCCTGGCCCACGCACGGCTGGTGGCGGAGAGGGAGTTGGCGTCCGCTGTCGACAACCCCGTCGTCCTGCCCGACGGGCGCGTCGAGTCCAACGGCAACTTCCACGGCGCCCCCGTCGCCTACGTCCTCGACTTCCTCGCCATCGCCGTCGCCGACCTCGCCTCGATCGCCGAGCGGCGCACCGACCGGCTGCTCGACAAGAACCGTTCGCACGGGCTGCCGCCGTTCCTCGCCGACGACGCCGGTGTCGACTCCGGGCTGATGATCGCCCAGTACACACAGGCCGCGCTGGTCAGTGAGTTGAAGCGGCTGGCCGTGCCCGCGTCCGCGGACTCGATCCCCTCGTCCGCGATGCAGGAGGACCACGTCTCGATGGGGTGGTCGGCCGCGCGCAAGCTGCGTACCGCCGTCGACAACCTCGCCCGGGTGCTCGCCGTCGAGCTGTACGCCGCCTCGCGCGCCGTCGAGCTGCGCGAGGGCCTGAGTCCGGCGCCGGCGACGCAGGCCGCCATCACCGCCGTACGCAAGGCGGGTGTCGAGGGCCCCGGTCCGGACCGGTTCCTGGCGCCGGACCTCGCCGCGGCGGACGTGTTCGTGCGGGAGGGGCGGCTGGTGTCGGCGGTTGAGGCCGTCACCGGGTCGCTGCTGTAAGCGGCGGGGCCCTGTTCAGCCGTACGGCGAACAGGGCCCGCGGCGGTTGCTCGAGCTTGGCCGGCCGGGCGTCGCTTCCCCGCGCCGGCGTTGGTGACCTTCGCTCGGCCCGTTCAGAAGCCCAGGCGTTCCCGGCGTACCGAATAGACGACGAAGCCCGCACCCAGCGTGAGGAAGAGGGTGCCGCCGACGACGTACGGGGTGGTGTCGAAGCTGCCGGTGTCGGCGAGCCGGGTGGCGTCCGTGGACGCCTCCGCGCTCGTGGTCGTGACCCGCGCCTGCGTCGTGGCCTGCACGGACGGCTCTGTTCTCGCCGGCTGTTCCTGAGTCGCGTTGGCGGACGGGACGAACCACAGGGCACCCAGCAGGGTCCCCGCGGCGGTGGCGGTCAGCAACGGACGACGAACGGATGACACGGAATATCGATCCCCTTGTGGTGCTGGCGAATTGGCCGTGTGGGGCGATGTTAGTGAAAGTCGCGGGTCACGGGAAAGTCACGGGAGGCATGGGCTTTACGCTCCGGGCATGAGCACTGAAGAGACATCACGTTTTGTACGGCTTCGGGTGGAACTCGTCGTCGAGGTCGACGACCAGGAGGCCGTGACGCGGGCCGCGCTGGCGCGGATCACGGAGGATCCGGACATGCCGGACGACGAGCGGGCGCATGCCGAGAGCGCTGTGACGGAAGACACTGCGGAGGCCCTCGCGTATCTCGTGGACCCGTTCGACCTGGTCGGGGAGGTGTCGGGGGTCGAACTGGCCCAGGCTTCCTGGAGCAGCGAGCACATCGACTACGACCCGGATTCGCCGGACTGGGACCTTGACGAGGATGATGTAGAGGAAGACGAGGAAGAAGAGGTCGTCGGCTGAGCGCGCTGGGGAAGATCGTGACCCCGGGTGGCAACCGCCGTCCGGGGTTTCGTCGTCTCATGGGTCGCACGGACCGACAGACGCACCTGCCGCCACGGCGGACGTGGTGTGCCCCACACCTTCCGAGAAGGTGGAACGGGACGAACCGGTCGTAGCGTTTAGGTTTTATTGACGGGGACTCTCGGGGTTTCTGGGATTCGGCAACGATGGAGAAGCGTGTGATGACGGTCAGTAAGCGGCGCAGGGGCCTGACGGTCGCGTCCGCTCTGCTCGGCGGAGTGCTGGTGCTCTCTGCCTGTTCCGGTGGCGACGACTCTTCGTCGAGCGGCAGCGGCGGCGACACCTCGCAGGCCAAGGCCGACGAGGCGGCGGCGAAGAAGAGCTCACAGGCCGAGATCAGGATCACGCCCAAGGACGGCACGGACAACGCCTCCATCAACAACTCCGCCGCCGTCACCGTGAGCAAGGGCACGCTCACCGACGTGACGATGACGACCTCCGAGGGCACGAAGGTCGCCGGCGAGCTGTCCGCCGACAAGACCAGCTGGAAGCCCGACACCCAGCTGGAGCGCTCCACGACTTACAAGGTCGCCGCGGAGGCCAAGGACTCCGACGGCCTCGTCGCCCACGAGAACGCCTCGTTCACGACGGTCTCGCCGGCCAACAGCTTCATAGGCAACTTCACGCCGGAGGACGGCTCGACCGTCGGCGTGGGCATGCCGGTGTCGATCAACTTCGACAAGGCGATCACCAACAAGGCGGCCGTCCAGAAGGGCATCACCGTCTCCTCCACCAGTGGTCAGGAGGTCGTCGGTCACTGGTTCAACGCCAACCGCATCGACTTCCGCCCCGAGGACTACTGGAAGGAGAACTCCACCGTCACGCTGAAGCTCGCGCTCGACGGTGTCGAGGGTGCCAACGGCGTCTACGGCGTCCAGCAGAAGACGGTCACCTTCAAGATCGGCCGCAACCAGGTCTCGTACGTCGACGCCAAGACCAAGCAGATGAAGGTCACCCACAACGGCACGACGATCAAGACCATCCCGATCTCGGCCGGTTCGCCGGAGAACAAGACGTACGAAGGCGTCATGGTGATGTCCGAGAAGTTCAAGGAGACGCGCATGAACGGCGCGACCGTGGGCTTCACCGACGACGACGGCAAGGGCGAGTACGACATCAAGGACGTGCCGCACGCCATCCGCCTCACCAACTCCGGCACCTTCGTGCACGGCAACTACTGGGGCGCCAAGTCGGTCTTCGGCAACGTGAACACCAGCCACGGGTGCGTGGGCCTGTCCGACACCAAGGGCGCCAACGACACCGGCACGGCGGGCTACTGGTTCTACACCAACTCGATCGTCGGTGACGTGGTGGTCGTCTCCAACACCGGCGACAAGACGGTGGCCCCGGACAACGGCCTCAACGGCTGGAACCTGAACTGGGCCGACTGGAAGGCGGGCTCGGCGGTCTGACGGCCGCCCACCGACTGACGCGAAAAGGCGGTCGTCCCCGCGGGGACGACCGCCTTTTCGTGGTTCAGCCGGACAGCTCCGTCCGGGGTCCCTCCTGGCTCCCGGACAGCCTTCTCATGCAGCTCTTATTCGGGCCTTATGGAGTCATCACGCGCCGTACCTAGCTTGCGGACATGTTCTTCACCTACCTGAGGCGCGAACTGCGCCGCCGCAGAAAGGCGGCCCTCGTCGTCGCCTCCGGGCTCGCGCTCGGGATCGCGCTGGTCATCGTGGTCAGTTCCGTGTCGTCCGGCATGGGGAAGGCCCAGGACAAGGTCCTGCAGTCGCTGTACGGACTGGGCACCGACATGACGGTCACCAAGGCCGCCCAGCCGCAGGCCGGTTCGTCGGACCGGCCGCGTTTCCAGTTCGACGCGCAGGACAACGGCTCCGACTCGGAGCAGAGCAGCGACCGGGTGCTGGTGCAGGGGTTCCAGACCCTGTCCACCTCCACGGTCTCCAAGGTCGGCCGGCAGACCGGGGTCTCGGACGCGGTCGGCGGGCTGAGCCTGCAAGTCATCAAAGTGAGTGGGCAGTTCACCCGTGGCCAGTTCCAGCAGGGCCAGAACGGCGGGAACCCGCAGCGCGGCAACGGCGGCGGCACCGGCCGGCCGCAGGGTGAAGTACAGGGCGGCGGCGCCAACTTCGACGTCAACAACTACTCCGTCTTCGGCACCGACGTCACCAAGGCGGCCCTCGGCCCGCTGACCTCCTCCAAGATCACCAGCGGCCGTACGTTCAAGTCGACCGAGACCGACGCCAAGGTCGCCGTCGTCGACTCCGCGTACGCCAAGGAGAAGAAGCTCAAGGTCGGTTCCACCGTCACCGTCAAGAGCGTCAAGTTCAAGGTGATCGGCGTCGCCACCGCGGACAGCGGGGACGCGGCCGCCAACGTCTACATCCCGCTCACCCAGGCGCAGACCCTCAGCGACTCGAAGAACAAGGTCACCACGATCTACGTCAAGGCGACCGACTCGCAGAAGATCGACTCCGTCAAGTCCACCATCCAGAAGAACATCTCGGGGACGACGGTGACGACCTCGGCGGATCTCGCGGACACGGTGTCGGGTTCGCTGTCCACGGCTTCCTCGCTCGCCACGAACGTCGGCAAGTGGCTGTCGATCGCCGTGCTCGTCGCCGCGTTTCTCGTCGCCGGACTGCTCACCTCGTCCGCGGTGTCGCGCCGGGTGCGGGAGTTCGGCACGCTCAAGGCACTGGGCTGGAAGTCGGGGCGGGTGACCGGTCAGGTCGTCGGCGAGGCCATGGTGAACGGCCTGCTGGGCGGGGCGCTGGGCATCGCGCTCGGTCTCACGGGCGCGTACGTCGTCACGGCCATCAGCCCCACGCTGCAGGCGCAGTTGGGCGGCGGCGGTGGAGCCGGTGGTCCCGGTGGCGGGGGTGGCTTCAGCGGTCCCGGTCGCCGGGTGGCCGCCAAGACGCTGGACGTCGCCCTGACCGCCCCGGTCAGCCTGACGACAGTGGCGATCGCGGTCGGCCTGGCGGTGGCGGGCGGTCTCATCGCGGGAGCGTTCGGCGGCTGGCGCGCGTCCCGGCTGCGGCCGGCGGACGCGTTGCGCCGAGTCGAGTAGCGGGCGTCGGCGCGCGGTTCCGGTGCGCCCACGGATGTGCCTCGCCTCGTGATCTCGCGGGTGCGGGAGCGCCGTGGCCGGTCGCGCAGTTCCCCGAGCCCCTGGGTGGGTGCAGACAAAGCATGCCCAGCCGCACCCGCTCAGGGGCGCGGGGAACTGCGCGACCAGCCCCCACCCAGCCGCAGCCGACCACGCACCGCCCCACCCCCGAACCCCACCACCCCAGGAGCTCACCATGTACGAACTCAGAAGCGTCACCAAGCGCTACACCCGAGGCAAGGACACCATCGACGCGCTCGCCGGTGTCGACCTCACCATCGCCGACGGGGACCGTCTCGTCATCCAGGGGCCCACCGGCGGCGGCAAGTCCACGCTCCTGCAGATGCTGGGCGGACTGGACAAGCCCACGGAGGGCGAAGTCGTGCTGGACGGCACCGACCTGGCGAAACTGTCGGAGGCCAAGCTGACCGAGGTCCGCAGCGAGAACATCGGCTTCGTCTTCCAGTCCTTCAACCTCATCCCGACCCTCACCGCCCAGGAGAACGTCGAGACCGCCCTCGTACCCCTCGGCGTGAAGGTGAAGGAGCGGCGGGAGCGGGCAGCCGAGGCCCTGACCTCCGTCGGGCTCGGGGAGCGGCTCACACACCTGCCCTCCGAGATGTCCGGAGGACAGCAGCAGCGCGTCGCCATCGCCCGTGCCCTCGTCAAGCAGCCGAAGGTGCTCCTCGCCGACGAACCCACCGGCAACCTCGACGAGTCGATGCGCGACGAGATCATGGACCTACTCGAACGCATGTGGAAGGAGCTGGGGTTGACCTTCATCATGGTCACCCACGACTCCGCCATCGCGAAAAAGGCCCCCCGCGTCGCCACCATCCGCAAGGGCAGGATCACCGTGAAGGAGAACGCCGCCACCTGAGCGAGCGGCTTCAACTCCCGCTGAACCCGGCGGTCTTGTAACAGACTTTGCTGTCAGGGAGTTGTCTATTGAGGTCGTGATCACCCCTCGGCATACTTCGAACACCGGGGGGTGCACGTATACGCGTGCGAGTCTGCCCCCGCGCGGGTGAACGGGGAATTCACCCGGACCTTCTGCAAGGGGGAATCTTGCGCAGAGAAGTGAAAAGAGCGTGCGCGGCCACGATCGCCACGGCGGCCGCGGTAGCGCTTGCGGCGGGCATGACCAGCCCGGCCTCGGCGGACGCGAAACCGACATCGAGCGTCTCCCAGTCCGACAAGGTGCAGTCGAACAAGGCGCAGCTCGCGCCCAAGCACCGCATCACCCTGATCACCGGTGACCGCGTCGTCGTGGACGCGAAGGGCCGTGTCGTGGGCCTGGAGCCCGCGAAGGGCCGGGAGCACATACCGGTGCAGCTCCGCAAGACCGACGGCCACACCTATGTGCTGCCGTCCGACGTCGTCCGCCTGGTGTCGAGCGGCAAGCTCGACCAGCGGCTGTTCGACGTCACCGAGCTCAACAAGGCCGCCACCCGCAAGTCCCAGAGCAAGGGACTGAAGGTGATCGTCGGCTACAAGGGCGCGGCGAGCGCCACCAAGGCGGACGTCCGGGACGCGGGCACGCTCCGCCACTCCCTGACCTCTCTGAACGCCGACGCGGTGCAGACGCCGAAGGAGGACACGCCCGAGCTGTGGGACGCGGTCACCAACGGCGACAAGACCGCCTCCGGCATCGCGCACGTGTGGCTCGACGGCGTCCGCAAGGCCAGCCTCGACAAGTCCGTGCCCCAGATCGGTGCCCCGAAGGCCTGGGCCAAGGGCTATGACGGCAAGGGCGTCAAGATCGCCGTCCTGGACACCGGCATCGACGCGACCCACCCGGACCTCAAGGACCAGGTGATCGCGGCCAAGAACTTCTCCACCTCCGCCGACGCGACCGACAAGTTCGGCCACGGCACGCACGTCGCCTCCATCGCGGCCGGTACCGGCGCGAAGTCCGGCGGCAAGTACAAGGGCGTGGCCCCCGGCGCCAAGCTGCTCAACGGCAAGGTGCTCAGCGACGACGGCTACGGCGACGACTCGCAGATCCTGGCCGGCATGGAGTGGGCCGCCGAGCAGGGTGCCAACGTCGTCAACCTCAGCCTGGGCGGCGGCGACACCCCGGAGATCGACCCGCTGGAAGCCGAGGTCAACAAGCTTTCGGAGACCAAGGGCATCCTGTTCGCCATCGCCGCCGGCAACGAGGGTGACTTCGGCGACCAGACCATCGGCTCCCCGGGCAGCGCCGCCTCGGCCCTGACCGTCGGCGCGGTCGACGACAAGGACAAGCTGGCCTCCTTCTCCAGCACCGGCCCCGGCCTCGACGGGCAGATCAAGCCCGACGTGACCGCGCCCGGCGTGGACATCACCGCGGCCGCCGCTCCCGGCAGCCTCATCGACAAGGAGGTCGGCGAGAAGCCGGCCGGCTACCTCACCATCTCCGGTACGTCGATGGCGACCCCGCATGTGGCGGGCGCGGCGGCGATCCTCAAGCAGGAGCACCCCGACTGGGGCTACGCCGAGCTGAAGGGCGCCCTGACGGGCTCCGCCAAGGGCGGCAAGTACACCCCGTTCCAGCAGGGTTCGGGCCGTATCCAGGTCGACAAGGCCATCACGCAGAGCGTGATCGCCGACCCGGTCTCGGTGAGCTTCGGCACGCAGCTGTGGCCGCACACCGACGACAAGCCGGACACCAAGCCGCTGACGTACCACAACCTCGGTACGAAGGACGTCACGCTCAAGCTGTCGGCGACGGCCACCAACCCGAAGGGGCAGGCCGCTCCGGCCGGCTTCTTCAAGCTGGGCGCCACCACGGTGACGGTCCCGGCGGGCGGCAAGGCCTCCGTCGACGTCACCGTCAACACCAAGCTGGGCGGCACGCTCGACGGCGCGTACTCGGCGTACGTGACCGCGACGGGCGGCGGCCAGACCGTCCGCACCGCGGCGGCGGTGCAGCGGGAGGTCGAGTCGTACGCCGTCACGCTGACGGTCCTCGACCGTGACGGTCAGCCGACGAAGAACTACTCCGCCAGCCTGGACGCCCTCACGGGCCTCGGTGTCGGCAAGTGGTACATGCCGTACGACGAGGACGGCACCGTCACCATCCGCGTGCCCAAGGGGACGTACTCCCTCAACTCCTCGGTCTACGTCGACGCGGACGTCCCCGCAAAGGGCGTCGACTGGATCGCCCAGCCGAAGCTGAGCGTCACCAAGGACACCTCGCTCACGCTGGACGCGCGCACGGCCAAGCCGGTGGACATCACCGTCCCGGCCTCGGGCGCCAAGTCCGAGTTCGGCATGACGGGTTACGAAGTCGGCGTGGGTGATTCCTCCTTCGGCTTCGCGCAGCTCCTGGACACCTACGAGGGGTTCCGCACCAAGGGCCTCGGTTCGAAGATCACCGACGGTTCGCTGACCCAGACATGGGACGGCCACTGGAGCAACGGCGCCACCGAGCAGTACGACACCACCGGCGGCGGCGTGGTCCAGCAGCTCGCGACCGGTTACACCAAGCACTACAAGGCGAGCGAGCTCGCCAAGGTGAAGGTCAACCTCGGTGCCGCGGCGGGCGGCAAGAAGGGTTCCATCAGTCCGGTCGGTTGGCTGCCCTTCAGCAGCTTCGGGTCCTCGATCGCCATCCCGCAGACCCTGCCCAGCACCCGCACGCTCTACCTGTCCACGCTCAGCGGCGTGAAGTGGGGAATGGACTTCGAGCAGGACAGCGGCGTGGACCCGGACGGCTTCCCGATCGCCGACGCGTACTACTCGCTCGGTGTCCCGCAGTCCTTCAAGGGCGGCAAGTCGTACGCGAAAACCTTCAACACCGCGGTCTTCGGCCCGCATCTCAACGCCGACTTCGGTCTGTACCGCAACGGCAACGAAATCCTCGGCTCCCTCCCGCTGTTCGCGGACAGCAACGCCCACGCCGGTTCCTCGGCGTTCACCTCGGTCAAGACCACGCTGTACAAGAACGGCGTCAAGGTCGGCTCGAACGACGACCCGCTGTTCGGCGAGAAGACGTTCAAGGTCCCGGCCGGCCAGGCCTCGTACAAGCTGACGACCTCGGTCAAGCGCAGTGTCAAGGTCGCGGCGGCCTCCACCCGGATCGACGCCAGCTGGACGTTCTCGTCGAAGAAGACGACCGACTTCACCAAGCTGCCCGCCTCCATGGTCCGCTTCAACGCGGCCACGGGTCTGGACAGCAGGGTCGAGGCCGGCAAGACGGTCAAGATCCCGCTGACCGTCGAGGGCTCCGCCAAGGGCTCCAACCTGAAGTCCCTCGCGGTGTACGTGTCGTACGACTACGGCCAGACCTGGAAGAAGGTCACGGTCTCGGGCGGCAAGATCACCGTGAAGAACCCGGCGAAGGGGAAGGCCATCTCCTTCCACGCCAAGATCGCCGACAAGAAGGGCAACAAGTCGACGATCTCGATCTACAACGCGTACTACGCGAAGTGATCCGCGGGACGCAGTAGTAGTAAGCAGTAAGCAGTAGTAGTCGAAGGCCCGTCGGGAGCAGCTGCTTCCGACGGGCCTTTCGCGTGCCGTCCGGCCGTCAGCCGTGTTTGAGTGGCCGTATGACCACAGAGACCGTCGAGTACATCCGTTACCGCATCCCGGAAGACCGCTCGGCGGAGTTCCTGTCCGCCTACACGCACGCCGCGACCCAGCTGGCGGCGGCGCCGCAGTGCGTCGACTACGAACTGGCGCGCTGCGAGGAGGACTTCGAGCACTTCGTCCTGCGTATCACCTGGACATCCACCGAGGACCACCTGGAGGGCTTCCGCAAGTCGGAGCTGTTCCCGGACTTCCTCGCCGAGATCCGGCCGTACATCGAGAACATCGAGGAGATGCGCCACTACAAACCCACGACGGTCCGCGGCCGGGGCGCCGCGGTCCCCACCCTGTTCACGTGGGCGGGCGGCGCCGAGGCCTTCGGCCGCCTCACCACGCTGTTCTACGAGAAGGTCCTCGCCGACGACCTCCTGGCCCCGGTGTTCGAGGGACTGGCCCCCGAGCACGCCGAGCACGTCGCCCTGTGGCTCGCGGAGGTCTTCGGCGGCCCGACCGCCTACTCGGAGACCCAGGGCGGCCACGGCCACATGGTCGCCAAGCACCTCGGCCGCGGCATCACCGAGTCGCAGCGCCGCCGCTGGGTGAACCTCATCCAGGACGCCGCCGACGAGGCCGGCCTGCCCACCGACCCGGAGTTCCGCTCGGCGTTCCTCGCCTACGTGGAGTGGGGCACCCGGCTCGCGGTCCACTTCTCGGGACCGGACGCCAAGCCGCCCGTGGAACAGCCGGTGCCGAAGTGGAACTGGGGGGCCGCACCGCCGTACCAGGGCTGAGCCGGGTCAGGACCGCGCGGACTCGCCCGCCCTGGTCGCGTCCGCGCCCCAGCTCGCCAGCAGCCGGAGCGCGTCCGCCGACGGGGAGCCCGGTTCCGCGTGGTAGGTGATCAGGGCCTGCTCGGTGCCGTCGGACAGGGGGAACGACTCGAAGTTCAGGGTCAGTTCGCCCACCAGCGGGTGGCGGAGCTGCTTCACGCCGTAGTTCTTCTCCTTGACGTCGTGCGTGGCCCACAGACGCCTGAACTCCTCGCTCTTGACGGAGAGTTCACCCACCAGGGCGGACAGCTGCGGATCGTCGGGATGACAGCCCGCGTCCATGCGCAGATAGCTGACCACGTCGGTCGCCTTCTGCTGCCACGGCACGAACAGCTCGCGGTACTCCGGCCGCAGGAACACCAGCCGGGCCCAGTTGCGGTCCTGCGCGGGCAGTTCCGACCAGTCCCCGAAGACCGCCGCCGCCATCCGGTTCCAGGCGAGGATGTCCGAGCGCCGCCCCGACACGTACGCCGGGACGTCCATCGCGTCCAGCAGCTGCCGGATCGACCCGCGTACCTGCTCGGTCCGCGCGGCCGGCTTCTTCTTGTGCTGCTTGGGCTTCGCCAGATGTGTGAGGTGCGCGTGCTCGGCGTCGGTCAGCCGCAGCGCGCGGGCGATCGAGCCGAGGACCTCCGCCGAGACGTTCCGCCCGTTGCCCTGCTCCAGGCGCGTGTAGTACGCCACGGAGACGCCCGCCAGCTGGGCCAGCTCCTCGCGGCGCAGTCCCGGCACCCTGCGGTGCCGCCCGAAGTCCGGCAGCCCCACGTCCTCCGGCTTCAGCCGGGCCCGCCGGGTGCGCAGAAACTCGCTGAGCTCGGCACGCCGGTCCAGTGAGCCGCTTCCGGGCAGTTCCTCGGCCATATCGTCCATACGTCAAGTATTCACGGTCGTACGCTCGGCATCCTGTCCCCGCCAGTAGTAGGACCAGCGGACGTACGCAAAGCTGTGGCCTGGGTGGATCGTGATTCGTCGGGCAGGGTGTAGAGCGTGCCCGGACGGATGGACAGAAGGCAGCCGGGCACGAACCCCCTCGCTAGGAGAGACACCGGCATGACCACTGTCGCCGCATACGCCGCCCCCGCAGCGAAGGCTCCCCTGGAGCGCACCACCATCGAGCGCCGGGCGGTCCGCGAGCACGACGTCCTGATCGACATCAAGTTCGCCGGCATCTGCCACTCCGACATCCACCAGGCCCGTGAGGGCTGGGGCGAGGCCATCTTCCCGATGGTCCCGGGCCACGAGATCGCGGGCATCGTCTCCGAGGTCGGCCCCGGAGTCACCAAGTACAAGGTCGGCGACCGCGTCGGCGTCGGCTGCATGGTCGACTCGTGCGGTGAGTGCGAGAACTGCAAGGCCGGCTTCGAGCAGCACTGCGTCAAGGGCAACGTCCCCACGTACAACGGCATCGGCAAGGACGGCGAGCCCACCTACGGCGGCTACTCCGAGAAGGTCGTCGTCGACGAGAACTTCGTCGTCCGCATCCCCGAGGGCCTGTCCCTCGACGTCGCTGCCCCGCTGCTGTGCGCCGGCATCACGACCTACTCCCCGCTCAAGAAGTGGGGCGCCGGCCCCGGCAAGAAGGTCGCCGTGATCGGCCTGGGCGGTCTCGGCCACATGGGCGTCAAGATCGCGCACGCGCTGGGTGCCGAGGTCACGGTCCTCTCCCAGTCGCTGCGCAAGAAGGACGACGGCCTGAAGCTGGGCGCCGACCACTACTACGCGACCAGCGACCCGGCCACCTTCAAGGAGCTGGCGGGCTCCTTCGACCTCATCCTCTCCACGGTCTCGGCGCCTCTCGACTTCGGCGCCTACCTGAGCCTGCTCAAGGCGAACGGCGCCCTCGTGAACGTCGGCGCCCCCGAGGAGCCGATCGCCCTGAACCTCTTCTCCCTCATCGGCGGCAGCAAGACCCTCGCCGGTTCGGCGATCGGCGGCATCCCCGAGACCCAGGAGATGCTGGACTTCTGCGCCGAGCACAGCATCGGCGCCGAGATCGAGCTGATCACCGCGTCGGAGATCAACGAGGCGTACGAGCGGGTCGTCAACAGCGATGTCCGCTACCGGTTCGTGATCGACACGGCGACGATCTGACCCACAAGGTGTGAAGGAGGGGCCCCGGTCGTGCACCGGGGCCTTTCGCCGTACGGCACCGGTGTCCTTTCGGCACGGCCGTCCGGTGAGCCCTTCGGCCACGGCTGTCGGCCGGAGCGCTCCGACGCACGGCCGGCGGCCGACGTCCCATTACGGTTCCTTCGGCCTACGGTTCCTTCGGCCCGCCGCCCTCGGCCGAACCCGTCAGCGTACGGCCGTCCGTCGCCCCAGCAGCCACAGCAGGTACGGTCCCCCGACCAGCGAGGTCAGCGCCCCGACCGGGATCTCCAGGGGTGGCAGCAGTGTCCGTGCGGCGAGATCGGCGGCGACCAGCACCAGCGCGCCGGTCAGCGCCGAGCACAACAGGGGCAGCTGGGGCGTCCGGGTCAGCCGCCGGGCCAGCTGCGGCGAGGTCAGCGCGACGAACCCGATGGGCCCCGCGGCCCCGGTGGCGGTCGCGGCGAGCACCACCCCGAGCACGGTCAGCCCGAGCCGCACCCGGTCCACCCGCACGCCCAGCGCGGCAGCGGTGTCCGCGTCGAACCCGAGCGGCCGCGCGGCCCTGCTCGCCCACATCAGGGCGGGCAGACACAGCAGCAGTACGACGGCCAGGGGCCCCGCCTGCTCCCACCCGCGCCCGTTGAGGCTCCCGGTCAGCCACAGCTTGACCTGCTCGGCGGACTCGAGTTCGGAGTCGGCGAGGTACAGCTGCACGACGGCGGACAGCGCGACGCCGATCCCCACACCGGTGAGCACGAACCGACCCGCCTGCATACCGCGCCGCCAGGCCAGCACGTAGACGAGGGCGGCGGCGGCGAGTCCGCCCCCTGCGGAGACGAGGGGCATGGCGCCGGGGGAGGAGACGGCCCCGGTGGCGAGGGCGATCACGGTTGCCGCGGCCGCCCCGTGCCCTACGCCGATCACATCGGGACTGGCCAGCGGGTTCCGGGTGACGGTCTGGACAAGGGCCCCGGACAGGCCGAGTGCGGCGCCCACGAGAGCTCCGAGCACGATCCGGGGGACACGCAGCTCGTTGACGACGAGGTCGTACGGCCCGGTTCCGGTACGGAGGGTGCGCCAGACCTCGGCGGGGGAGACGTACGTCTGCCCGAGGCAGGCGGAGACGCCCATGACGGCGAGAAGGAGTGCGAGGAGGACGAGCGCCACGGCGGCGGACCTGCGGTGGATGAGGAGCGAGACCCGGGGGTGGGGCCGGAGCACGGCCGTCGTTCGGCCGCGGCCCGCGACGGGTACGGTCACCGTGCCCCCCAGAGGCGCGTGGAACCGCGCGACCGGCAACGACGCTCCCACAGCCGCGGGACCACAGGGCGAGGCACCTCCCCGGGCGCGGCCGCTCGCAGAGCACTCATCACGAGACGGCCCCCCGACGCCGTACAAGAACCACCAGCACCGGCACCCCCACCAGCGCGGTCATGACACCCGCCGGCACCTCCGCGGGCGCCCGCACCACCCGCCCCGCCACATCCGCCCCCACCAACAACGCGGCCCCCAGCAACGCCGACATCGGCAGCACCGCCCGGTGTCCGCCCGACACGAGCCGCCTGGCAAGATGCGGCACCGCCAGTCCGACGAACGCGATGGGCCCCGCCGCGGCCACCGCCGCCGCGGTCAGCAGCGTCGCCCCCAGGGCCGCGGCCCCCCGCACCCACGAGACCCGGTGCCCGAGCGCCCGAGCCGTCTCGTCGCCCAGCGCCAACGCGTCCAGCCCCCGGGCACAGACCAGCACCAGCACCGACCCGGCGACGAGGAACGGCAGCATGCGTACGACCGTCCCCGCGTCCCGCCCGCTCAACGCCCCCACCTGCCAGAACCGGAACTGGTCGAGAGTCGTCGAACTCGATGTCAGGACGACGGTCGTGCCCCCGGCCGTCATCGCCGCCAACGCCGTCCCCGCCAGCGCCAGCTTCACCGGCGACGCCCCGCCCCGCCCGCGGGCCGCGATCCCGTACACGAGACAGGCGGCGAGGACGGCCCCCGCGAAGGCGTACCAGACGTACCCGGAGAACCCGTTCGCGAGCCCGAGCCCGATGGCGACCACGACCCCCGCGGCCGCCCCCTGACTCAGCCCGAGGATGCCGGGATCGGCGAGCGGATTGCGCGTCACGGCCTGCAGCGCGGCCCCCGCGACGCCCAGCGCCGCCCCCGCCGTCAGCCCGATCTCGGTCCGCGGCACCCGCAGCGAGCGTACGACCAGCGCGTCCGGCGATCCGCCACCGTGCAGCAGGGCGTCCACCACGGCGGACAGCGGCACCGCCCGCGTCCCGACCGCGAGGCTGAGCAGCCCTGCGGCGGCCACGGCGAGGGCGGCCGCCGACCAGGTGAGACTGCGTGTCACGCGACTACTTGCCGAGGGTGTCGGCGAGTCCGGAGACGACGAGCCGCGCGGCGGACGGCCCGGCGTTGAGGTACCAGGGATCGTCGTCGACCTTCACGGCGTGCCCGGCCCTGACCGCCTTCATCGACTTCCACAGCGGCCCGGCGACGACACTGGCGGCATCCGTCTTGGACGCGTCGCCCTGCACGGCGTAGAAGATCCAGTCCCCGTCGGCCGTGTCGATGCTCTCCGCGCCGATGTCCTGCGAGATTGCCTTGAACCGCTGGGACTTCGGCCGCGACAGACCCATGTCGACGGCGATGGACCCGGTGAAGGAGGAGACGCCGAACATCCGGGTGCGGTCGGGCGTGAAGCGGACCATGGAGACGGCCGGGTCGCCCTCGATCCCCGCACCCTTCTTCTTGGCGTCGGCGACGATCCCGTCCAGCAGCTTCCGCGCCGCCTCGCCCTTGCCGACCGCGTCGCCGACGAGCAGCAGGTCGCGCTTCCAGTTGATGCCGTTGCCCGCGGTGATCACGGTGGGCGCGATCTTCGACAGCTTGGGGTAGAGGTCGCCGAGGGAGTCGTTGGCGAGGATGAGGTCGGGCTCTGCGGCTGCCAGCGTCTCCAGGTTGGGTGCCTGGCGCGTACCCGCGTCGGTGAGGTCCGCGAGCTGCTTCTCGTACCTCGGGAAGGCGTCCGCGAGATAGCCCGGCACGAGCCCGGCGTTGTCGGCGCGGGTGGTGGCCGTGGGGACGATCCCCAGGGACAGCAGGTCGTCGAGCTGCCCGGTGCTGAGCACGGCGATCCTCTTCGGCGCCGCCTCGATGGCCGTCCTGCCCTCGAAGTGCGTGACCGTACGCGGGAAGGTCCCGTCGCCGGCCCGGTCGGAGCCCATGCCGTCGGCGAGGACGCCGGGCGCGGCGGAAGGGCCCTCGGAGGTGCCCGGCACCGGGTTCCGGTCGGCCTTCTCGGTCGTCCCGCCGGTGTCCGACGACGAGCAGCCGGCGAGCAGCCCTCCGACGACGATCGAGGCCAGGACGGCCCGTACTGCTGCTGTACGCACGACTACTCCGAGGAGGCACTGGGGGCTTGCTGCTTATTAAGGCAAGCCTTACCTTAACTGGTCGCGGAGTAGGGTCTGTACGAGGAGGTAGCGATGACCGTTCAGCTGAACCACACCATCGTCGCCGCACACGACAAGCACGCCTCGGCCCGCTTCCTGGCCGACGTCCTGGGACTGACCGTGAGCCCGCAGTACGGCCCGTTCGTCCCGGTGGAGATCCCCAACGGCGTGACCCTCGACTACATGGACACGACCGACGACATCACTCCGCAGCACTACGCGTTCCTCGTCTCCGAGGACGACTTCGACACGATCTTCGCCCGTGTCCGCGAGGCGGGCCTGACGTACTGGGCTGACCCCTTCCACCACCGCCCCGGCGAGATCAACCACAACGACGGAGGCCGGGGCACGTACTTCGACGACCCGGACGGCCACCGGCTGGAGATCCTCACGCGGCCGTACGGCAGCGGGGGCTGACGGTCCTGGGGGCGTGGGCGTGTGGGGCGTGGGCCCGGGGGGCCTTGGTCACAGGCCGGACGCGTTCGGGGACAGCCACTCGGTGAACCGTCCGCGCAGCCGCTCACGTTCCTCGGGCGAGGTGAGAAGGACATCCGCACCGCCGTCGTAGGGATGGTGGATCCGCCGCATCCCGACGTCGGTGACGAACACCCCGGCCAGTACGTCGTCGGCGACCTCCCGCAGGATGGGGTCGACACAGCCGCGTCGCCAGGGCCGGCGATCCGCGTAGAGATGCGTGTACGTCTCGGCACGGCCGTGGTCGTCCTCGTCGACCAGGGTCAGCCAACGAACCCCTTCCGGGTGCACCTCCCGCCGCCGCTCCGCCGGTTCGCGCCCTCCGCGCTCCCAGGACCACCCCACGGTCACGACGTACACCTCACCTCCGCCGAACAATTCGCCCAGTACGGCGTTGTACCGCTCCAGTACGACGGCGTACTCCTCCTCGGTCACCGGGTAGCGCTTCGACCCGGGCAGGCTGTGCACGCGCACCCAGCGCTCGGGGTGCCGGGTGCGCAACTCGTGGGCGACGGGAGGGCCTTGAGACCACCGCCGCCTCCACAGCGCGGACAGGTGCTCGGGGTCGACGGCGGAGGTCACCGGCGCAGCTGGTCCAGGAGGTCGGGCTCGGTCGGGTAGGGGCGTTCCGGGGGCAGCAGTTGGGTCGCGGAGGCCAGGTCGTCGGCTCGTACGAGGGCGTGGATTTCGTGGGCGAGTGGAGTCACGTCGTCGATGGAGACGATCCATTCGTCCGCGTAGCGCTTGACGGCTTCGCCCGCGAGACCGAGTTGGAGGGACCGGTAGGGAAGCTGCTGGAGACGCAGGTCCCGTTCGGGGTCCCACTGGACGCGGGCCGGCGATCTGCGCAACCGGCGTTTCCAGTCGGCCTGGTCGGCGTGGAGACCGGGGGAGTAGTGGGACAGACATGCGTTGCGCAACGCCCAGGCGAAGCCGTCTCGACTGATCTCGACCGCCAGGACCGTTTCCTGCCCCTCCTTCATGCCCCAGCCGCAGCGGTACATCATCCAGAGGAACGACGGCTTGATCCACGTCATCCGGTCCCGCTTCCACACGGCGGGGAAGCGGCCCTCGCGTGCGGCGGGCAGGCCGATCTCCGGCGCGTACGCCTGGTACACGGTGATCGTGGACTCGGTGTGCAGTGCGCGGATTCCCCGCGGTTGCGGTTCTTGCATGGAGTACAGGGTGGGCGGAACAGGAGCCCCCTGCCAGCGAATTACGGACTCGGCGGACGGGTCCACAGGGTCACGTCGCTGCTCGTCGCGACGGCGAGGGTGCGACCGGAGGGGGAGAAGCCGACGGCCCGGAGTTCGGAGTAGTGGGAGTGGAAGATGTGCCACCACTGTTCGCCGTGCGGGTCGGGGTAGGGCATGCCGCTGTGGTGGGAGAGCAGGACACGTTCGTTCGGCCAGGCCGGGGCGACGACCTCCACATGCCAGCCGCCGGTCGCCGTGCTGTGGAGCCCGCCGCCGTACAGCCCGGCGATGTGCACCCTGCTTCCGTCGATCGGTCCGAGGCCCGGGCAGGTCAGATCCGAGGCCGTGTCAGGCGTATCGCTCTCGGGATCGGGGTCCCGGTCCCGGTCCCGAGCGATCCGCTCCCCGGTGACGGCGTCGAAGAGACCGTGACCGTCGGTCGAGACGACCATCACCAGGTCGTTGCCGCTGTCCGGGTGCGTCGCGAACCCGATGCCGAGTAGTCCGCCGACGGCGGCGCGGCTCTGGAAGACCGGCTGCCAGGGAGCGGGCGCGGGCACCACGGGCACGGCGAGCAAGCGGTCACGCAGGTTCTGCTGATACGGCGAGAGTGCGGTCACCTCGCCATGATCTCCTGCCCCACCCGCTGGGGACGTCCGCCGAACCGGGGCGGGGGCGGGGGCGGGGGCCGTCCTACGGTCGTCCGGGGATCGTCCGCCGGCCGGTCAGGCGAGCGTCCTACGACCGGCGGGGCGATCGGCCTCTCGGGCTGGGGGACGGCGTGGGTGGTGGGGTGATGCGGCCGGTCGGGCGGCGGGGTGATGTGGCTTCTCGGGCCGGGGGACGGCGTGGCCGGTGGGTGGTGGGGCGGCGTGGCCGGGCGATCGACGCGACCGCGGGATCGCGGGACCGCGGACCGACGTGGCCGCGCGACCGCGGAACGACGTGGCCGGACGGCCGGGTCGGAATCGTGCGGAGCCCTCGTGCGTTGAGGGGGGTGGGCACAGGATGCCGTTGGTGTGCGAGCAGAGTGGCCCGCCCGAATGACCGAGCCGACAGACAGGGAGGGCCGCAATGGCCGCGCAGACACAGAGGGCCGTGCTGGCGGGCGGATGCTTCTGGGGCATGGAGGAGCTGATCCGCCGACTTCCGGGCGTGACGGCCACCCGGGTGGGATACACCGGAGGCGACGTGCCGAACGCGACGTACCGCAACCACGGCACACACGCGGAGGCCATCGAGATCCTCTTCGACCCCGAGAAGACCGACTTCCGCACGCTCCTGGAGTTCTTCTTCCAGATCCACGACCCGAGCACCAAGAACCGCCAGGGCAACGACATCGGCCTCAGCTACCGCTCGGCGATCTACTACGTGGACGACGAGCAGAAGCGCATCGCCGAGGACACCATCGCGGACGTGGACGCCTCCGGCCTGTGGCCCGGCAAGGTCGTCACCGAGGTGGAGCCGGTCGGTCCCTTCTGGCAGGCCGAGCCCGAGCATCAGGACTACCTCCAGCGCTACCCGGACGGCTACACCTGCCACTTCCCGCGCCCGGGATGGCGGCTGCCCGCCCGCGCCGAGGGCTGACCGGCAGGGTCAGCGCGACGGCACGAGCCCGCTGTCCAAGCGTGTGGGTGCGCCCCCTGGCCGGGGGCGCACCCACTGTCCGTCCGCCGGTTACCGGGTGCCGTTCTCGGCGAACGTCCACACGGCACGGCTGCCCGGGCCGACCGACAGGGTCGAGTTGCCGATCTGCTCCACGTGCCGGTCCTTCACAGGCCGGTTGAGTGACATCTCGACCCGCTGCAACCCCGCCCGCTCGCGCGGGACGACGTCGAACCGGATCGTGGTGCCACCGCCCTGCGCGACGACGCCACCACCCGCCACGCCCTTGACGGCGAACCCGCCGGCCCGCAGCAGCGGCACGGTGTCGGCGAGGTCGCCCTCCGTGACCGCGAAGCGGACAGAGGTCACGTCCCGCATCAGGTGGGTGCGGTAGTCGTCGGACAGGACACGCTCCCGGCCGACGTCACCGGGGAAGCTCGCGGGCTCGGTGTTGCTGCGAGGATCGGCGAAGTACTCCGGCCGGTACTCCATCGCCCAGGCGTTGAAGGCGTCGTACTCGGTGGCGGTGAGGACGGCGTCGAACCACGGCACGGGTACACCGTCACCGAAGTCCCGGGTCTGGAGGAACTCGATGGGGTCGGCGACCCCCTCGCTCCTCAGTCGCTCGGTGACGGTCGCCAGGTCCCCGTCCCGTTCGCTGGACAGACCCAGCCCGCCGGAGCCGAACGTGCCGTCCGGGCCGGAGATGTCACCGACTCCGAACAGTTCCAGGTAGGTCTCGCGGCCCATCAGATAGCGGCCGGTCCAGGTCTGCCCGCCGGTACCGGTCGTGGTGCGGACCTGGAAGTTGGCGAACTCCCTCAAGTAGTCGGAGTGTTCGATCGCGTCGGCGGTCTCCCGGTCGAGAACCCCGTAGGAGTGGTTGTAGAACAGCAACTGCCGGTCGGACGAGGACAGGCCCTCATCGGCCTGCGCCGTCCCTACGGCACCCCCGATCGCTGCGGCGAGGGCCGCAGCGAGCACGACGATCATCCGTAATATCCGCGGAATCATCATGCGGGCGATCGTAGGACGGGGCCGCCGCGGCCGCTGTCCTATTTCAACGAGGTCGAAATGTTTGACACCTGGCGTTCGGCGGTGACTGTGGCGCCCCTCGAGCCATGCGCCGGACTCCGACGAGGGAACGGCGCTGCGTCTCGGCCTGGCTGACGCACGCGTCGAGCAGGACGACTTCTTCTGCCCGGGCCAGGCGCATACGCCCTCGGCGCGCCCAGCTGCTGGTGCTTGCTTCCCAGCGGCTCACCACTCACGTCCAGTTCGACCGTCGCGCAACCACATCCGCCCGGCGGCAGTGACTCAGCCATCCGCCCTCACCACACCGACCGGGCAGGACACCCCGGTCCCGCCGGGCCCGTGCTGCCATCTGGCCTGTGGACCCGGCGTCGGTGTTTTGACGATCGGCACATACGGCGAGGGCGACGCCGGGAACGGCAACCGTCCGGATGCCCCGTCTCCACTGATCTGACCCCAGGTCGGGCTCTTGAGCCGCAGTGACCAGTTCAGCTGAGACCTTCGGCGTCTCGACTGTGAGAGCGACGAGCGAGTCGACCCGGCCGCCACGGTCGCTCCCACGAGCAGGTGTCAGGACGGTGAGCTGGTTGTCGGCCGATCTGCGGTAGGGGTGTTGCCGGGAATAGCCTGGAGAAGAGCTGCACCGGGATGGCGCGGACCCTGTGAAGGGGAGGTAGAGCCATGTCCTGGAATCTGAACGGCACATATCTGGAGAGCTGCAACTGCAACGTGGTGTGCCCCTGCACCACCTCGGGCCTCACCGCACCGGCCGACCACGAGCGCTGCCAGGTGACCTTGGCGTTCCACGTGGACAGCGGGAACGTGGACGGCGTGGACGTCTCCGACCGCAGCGTCGCCGTTTTCATCGACGCGCCCCGCGTGATGGCCGACGGTGGCTGGCAGGTGGCGCTGTACCTCGATGCTTCGGCTGACGACGGCCAGGCGGAGGCGCTGGGCAAGGTCTTCTCCGGCCAGGCCGGCGGGCCGATGGCGGCGCTCACCCCGCTCATCGGCGAGGTCCTCGGGATGGAGCGCGTTCCCATTGGCTACCGCGACGACGGCCGCCGCCACGCCGCGCGGGTGGGCGACACCATCGACATCGAGATCGAGGACCAGGTTGCCCCTCAGTACGGCGAGGACGGTCCGGTCATGAGCCTGACCGGCATGTTCCACCCGGCGAACAGCACGCTGACCATTGCCCGGTCCACCCGGGCGACGGGTGACGGCGTGTACGGCCGATCCTGGGACTTCTCCGGCGGCAACGGACACTCGGCGCCCTTCACATGGTCCGCGTGACCGGTCGGCCGGTCACCCTCCGCCGCGGGGCGAGTCCTGCCGGACTGCTGCTGCTCGCGGCGGCTGCCGCCTGGGTCTGGGTGGTGACACGCTGGGGCGGCATGGAGGCGATGCCGGGCACAATGGGCCTGAGCCTGCCCGCTTTCCTGGCCGTGTGGACGCTGATGATGGCTGCGATGATGCTGCCCGCCACTGCGCCCGTCGGCGCGCTGTACGCACGTACCATCACCCTGCACCGAACTCCGCGCATGGTCGTTTTCACGGTCGGCTACCTGCTTGTCTGGGCCGCGGCCGGGCTGCCGGTGTACGGGCTGGCCGTCGGCCTGGGCCGAGTGGAGTACCTCCCCGCTTCGGCAGGGACCGCAGTGGCCGCGACGCTGTTCGCGGTCAACGGTGTCTACCAGCTCACGCCCCTCAAAGACCGCTGCCTGGCGAGGTGCCGCTCGCCGATCGCGCTGATGCTGCGCTACGCCTCGTACGCAGGGCCCTCGCGCGATCTGCGCGCGGGAGCCCATCACGGGGCCTTCTGCCTGGGCTGTTGCTGGTCGCTGATGGTGCTGCTGGCGGCGTTCGGCGTGATGAACCTGTGGGCCATGGTGGCTCTGACCGCCGTGATCACCACCGAGAAGCTGGCTCCGGCCGGTCATCTGGTGGCTCGTGTCGTGGGGATCGCCTCGATCGCCCTGGCCGTCGCCGTCTTCTGGTTCCCGGCGCTGGCTCCGGGCCTCACGGGTGGCGGTATGGCCGGGATGTGAGGGCGGACAAGTGCCCGCGCAAGATCCCACGCCGGGCGGGCACATGAAGGTCCGGCTCACGAGGCCGCGGAGGGTCCTGTTTCGCCACGGGGAACCATCCACTCGCGGCAATGATCGGTCGGACAGGCTCCTACGGCCGTGGCACCCTCATGAGTGATCGGCCGCACGGCCGAACGCGCGGGACGCGAAGAGAGTCACTGCCTCGTGGCGTCCGGGCCCGGAGCGATACCCGTCGGGCAAGACGTTCCCCAGCTCGTCCCGGACGGGTCACTCAGCTTGACCCCGTCCCGCCGATTCCGCAGTAACCGGCCGGGTTCTTGTCGAGGTACTGCTGGTGGTACCCCTCCGCCGGATAGAAGGGGCGGCCCTGCGCGGGCAGGATCTCGGTGGTGATCGTGCGGTGGCCCGACGCCGTGAGGGCCCGCTGGTAGGCGGCGCGGGAGGCCTCGGCCACCGCCGCCTGCTCGGGGGTGTGGGTGTGGATCGCCGAACGGTACTGGGTGCCTACGTCGTTGCCCTGGCGGAAGCCCTGGGTGGGATTGTGGGACTCCCAGAAGGTCTTCAGGAGGCGCTCGTACGAGATGAGGGCGGGGTCGAAGACCACGCGGACCGCCTCGGTGTGACCGGTGAGGCCCGAGCAGACCTCCTCGTACATGGGGTGCTCGGTGTGGCCGCCCTGGTAGCCGACCAGGGTCGTCCAGACGCCCACCGGAAGCTGCCAGAACTTGCGTTCGGCGCCCCAGAAGCAGCCCATGCCGAAGTCCGCGATCTCGTAGCCCTCGGGATAGGGGCCGAGCAGCGGGGTGCCGAGCACGGTGTGCCGGTCGGGGACCGTGAACGCCGGCTCGGAACGCCCCTGCAGAGCCTGCTCGGGGGTGGGCAGGACGGGCGTACGGCCGAACAGCATGACGCGGGCTCCTTCAGTCGTGCGTGGCGGGCAGGGGTGCGTGCCGGGCAGGGGTGCGTGGCGGCCCCGGGGACAACGCTGCCGCGTGGGTCCGCATTCCGACGGGACCGGCGGCGAGAATGGGGCCCGGGTGTCACTGCGCCAGCGTCGCCGGGCTCCCCCCGTTCGCCTCGTACCCCGCCACCGCCAGCGCCCGGTATATCGCGAACTCCGCGGCCGGGTCGGCGGACAGGGTCCAGGGCAGGGCGCCGACGTGGCCGTCGATGTGCACGAGTTGGCTCATGGCCTCCGACCAGCGTTCGCCGCGCACCAGGAAGAAGACCAGCAGGTGGCGGACATGGGCCAGCATCGGATCGTCCGCGCGGGCCGAGTGCACCGCGTGCAGCGCGCCGTGGATCGCCTTGGTCACGACCTCGCTCCGGTAGAAACCGCTGACCAGGTTGACCTCGGGAAGGTGCTCGAAGACCGCGAACAACGGCATCGCGGCGAGCAGCGAGCCGTGCGGGGCCCGGGCGGCGGCCGCCTCCGCGAAGTCGTACGCCAGTTCCCGCGAGCCGTGCCACTTCTCGCACCAGTAGTGCAGTGCGGCCAGATTCGCCCCCATGTGGTTCGGTGCGCGATCCAGGATCTTCAGCCACAGCTGCTCGAACTCCGCCTGCGAATAGGCCAGTCCACGCGCCACGGAGAGCTCGATGAGGTACGGGACGGGATCCCCGGGTGCCAGCAGTGCAGCCTCACCGCAGGCCGCCCTCGCCTCCTCCATGATGATCCGGAACTCGTCCGTGCCCGGCGTCGACGTCCGCCACGCCTGCTGCACCAGGAACTCCGCGTGCACCGCCGCGCCGCCCGCGTCCTTGGGCTGCTCGATCCGCCACACCCGCAGCCACTGTCCGCCCGGCGTCTCGCTGACGCCGCCCGGCCGCTGCCGCAGCTCCAGGGAGGCGGCCCCGGCGAAGGCCTGCACACGCTGCCAGCGCAGCTCGCCCTCCCGCTCGGTGCCCGCCAGGAGTTGGGCGGCGGCCTTGTAGTCCTGCGTGCGCTGCACCAGGTCCAGGACGTCCAGCAGGTCCTGGTCGGGGCCGGGCATGCGGATGTCCAGCTCCTCCTGCCGTACGAAACCGTAGTCCGCCGGGTCCGCGGCGTCCGGGTGGCCCGCCGGGACCTGCTCGATCCCGCCCCGCCCGCGCCGCAGGAACGGAAGCAGCACGAAGCCCAGCAGGACCGCCGCCATCAGGACCCAGAGAATCTCCATGCCCCAAGAGTTCCAGACGCCGCCGACAATTGCCCAACCCGGTCCGTGCCCTGTGGAAAACTCCCGGACCGGCCCGGACACCCTGGGGAAAACCTGCCGGACCGGCCCGAACACCTGGGGAAAACCCTGCCGTACGGCCGTCGGGAGCCCGTCGTCCGTCATCGGTCCGCCGGGCGGACTACCCTCGGAGCCCATGAGCGACAGGCACATCAGTCAGCACTTCGAGACCCTAGCGATCCACGCGGGCAACACCGCGGACCCCCTCACGGGCGCGGTGGTCCCGCCGATCTACCAGGTCTCGACCTACAAGCAGGACGGCGTGGGCGGTCTGCGCGGTGGCTACGAGTACAGCCGCAGCGCCAACCCCACCCGCACCGCCCTGGAGGAGAACCTCGCCGCCCTCGAAGGCGGCCGCCGGGGCCTCGCGTTCGCGTCCGGACTGGCGGCCGAGGACTGCCTGCTGCGTACGCTGCTCAGCCCCGGCGATCACGTGGTCATCCCCAACGACGCGTACGGCGGCACGTTCCGCCTCTTCGCGAAGGTCGTCGCCCGCTGGGGTGTCGAGTGGTCGGTCGCCGACACCAGCGACCCGGCCGCCGTACGGGCCGCCATCACCCCGAAGACCAAGGCCGTGTGGGTGGAGACCCCCTCCAACCCGCTGCTCGGCATCACCGACATCGCCGCCGTCGCCCAGGTCTCCCGGGACGCGGGGGCCAAGCTCGTCGTCGACAACACCTTCGCGACGCCCTACCTCCAGCAGCCCCTGTCGCTCGGCGCCGATGTCGTCGTGCACTCCCTGACCAAGTACATGGGCGGCCACTCCGACGTCGTGGGCGGCGCCCTGGTCACCGCCGACGAGACGCTCGGCGAGGAGCTGGCGTACCACCAGAACGCGATGGGCGCGGTCGCCGGGCCCTTCGACTCCTGGCTGGTGCTGCGCGGCGCCAAGACGCTGTCGGTGCGCATGGACCGGCACAGTGAGAACGCCACGAAGATCGCCGACATGCTGACCCGGCACGCGCGCGTGACGCAGGTGCTCTACCCGGGCCTGGCGGAGCACCCCGGCCACGAGGTCGCGGCCAAGCAGATGCGGTCCTTCGGCGGCATGGTCTCCTTCCGGGTGGAGGGCGGCGAGGAGGCGGCCGTCGAGGTCTGCAACCGGGCGAAGATCTTCACTCTGGGGGAGTCCCTGGGCGGTGTCGAGTCGCTGATCGAACACCCCGGACGGATGACGCACGCGTCCGTGGCGGGCTCGGCTCTCGAGGTCCCCGCCGACCTCGTACGCCTGTCCGTGGGCATCGAGAACGTCGACGACCTGCTGGAGGACCTCCAGCAGGCGCTGGCCAGGTAGTCCGGGCTCACCAGCCCGTCATCGGTGGAGTCGTCGTCGACGGCGGCTCCACCCAGGGGCGCGCGGTCAGCGCCCACACCACGAACGCCACACTCGCCGCGAGCAGCAGCAGCCACATGAGCCGGCGCGCCACGGACCGGCGCCGCAACATGCGCGATCCCCGCCGCACGACATCCCCGTACAGGTCCGCCGGCACCTGTGGCGTCCCCTGCTCCATGAGCTGCCGCACGGCGGCCTCGCGCTGGGTCCGGTTCACACGCGCCTCCCGGGGCTGTCCGGGTGTCCCATGACACGGCCACCACTTCCGGCCCGCTCCCTCATGACGCTGCCACCTTCGCCTTCACCACGGTCGGTGCGTGCCCGCGCGGAGGGTGCAGCAGCGTTGCCGTCGCCCGGTCGCAGATCGTGCGGACGCGTTCCGTCGGCAGGCCGAGCAGGGCCGCAGCCTGTTCCTCGGCCACACCCTCGTACAGGCGCAGCACCAGGACCAGCCGTTCCTGCGGGGCCAGCCGGGACAACGGGCCGGCGGGTTGGCCGCGGCCGCGGAGCAGGACGCCGTGGCGGCGCCACGCCCCGTGCGCGAAGCGCAGGGCGAGGTACTGGCGGGCCCGGTCGTAGGGGTCCTCGCCGCGCAGCCGGTCCCAGCACGCGTACGTGTGGGCGAGCGCCAGCGTGAGCAGACGTCGCGCGCGCGGATTGTCGTCCGGCGGCTCCGCCGTCAGGAGCGTCGCGGTGTGCAGCAGCCGCCCGGACGCGCCCGCGACGAACGCTTCGAACTCCCGAGCCCGACGCGTGCCCTGGGACGCCTGCCGTTGCCGCACCGCACCTCCCCGCCGCGGATGGCCGTACGACGGCTTCGTACGACCACGAGGACCCAGAGGACCTGGTCTCATATGAGGCCCGGCGCGGCCGTCCGGTCAAGAGGCGCGGCGGTACAGGCGTGCGTGCCTAGGAGGACTGCGCCTCAGGTCCCGGGACGCCCTGCGCGGCCATCCGGGAGGAGAGCGCGGTGTTGAAGCGTGTGAGGAGCGTGCAGAACGCCTCGCGCTCCTCGGGCGCCCAGTCGTGTGTCAGCTCGGCCATCAACTGACGCCGTGAGGATCGCACTTCCTCCAGCCGAGCCTGCCCGCGCGGGGACAGCTGGAGGACCACCGCGCGTCCGTCCTCGGGGTGCGAGGTGCGCTTGACCAGGCCGGTGTCGACGAGCGGCGCCACCTGCCGGGTGACCGTCGACGAGTCGATCCCCATGCTCGCCGCGAGCGCCTTGACGCCCATCGGACCTTCCTTGTCGAGCCGGTTGAGCAGCAGGTACGCGGCGCGGTCCATGGAGTTGCGCACCTGCCCCACCCCGCCGAGCCGGGTCTGTTCGGCACGACGGGCGAAGACCGCCACCTCGTGCTGCAGGGTGTCGAGAAGACCGGTGTCACCGACGGTCGTCATGTCCATCGACATTCCAGGTGTTGTGGGCATGGCCGGAGGCTCACTTCATGAAGGGGGAGCTGGATTGGGGGACAGAGTACGCGGCTGGAAGGCGGGCCGTACCAGCGCTGCGCAAACCCGTCTCGGACGTTGGTCACAGCGCGAGCACGCGCATGTGAACTGCGAGACTTGAGGCATGGACTACCGCAAGGCCCACCCCGTGCCGCCGGTGACGCTCGACGACGTGCGCGGCGCGCAGAAGATGCTGTCGGGCGTGGCGCGGACGACCGCGATGGAGGGCAGCCGCCATCTGAGTCAGCTGGTGGGCGCGCCGGTGCACTTCAAGTGCGAGAACCTCCAGCGGACGGGGTCGTTCAAACTCCGCGGCGCCTACGTCCGGATCGCCGGGCTGCTGCCCGAGGAGCGGGCCGCGGGTGTCGTGGCCGCGAGCGCCGGAAACCACGCACAGGGCGTCGCGCTGGCGTCCACGCTGCTCGGCGTGCGCTCCACGGTGTTCATGCCCAAGGGCGCCCCCCTGCCGAAGATCAGCGCCACCAGGCACTACGGCGCGGAAGTGCGCCTGCACGGCCAGGTGGTCGACGAGACGCTGGCCGCCGCGCAGGAGTACGCGGCCGAGACGGGCGCGGTGTTCATCCACCCCTTCGACCATCCGGACGTCATCGCGGGCCAGGGCACGGTCGGTCTGGAGATCCTGGAGCAGTGCCCGGAGGTGCGCACGGTCGTCCTCGGGATCGGCGGCGGCGGACTCGCGGCCGGCGTCGCGATCGCCGTGAAGGCGCTGCGGCCCGACGTGCGGATCGTGGGCGTGCAGGCGGCGGGCGCGGCCGCGTATCCGCCCTCGCTGGCGGCCGGGCACCCGGTGTCGATCGAGAACCCGGCGACGATGGCCGACGGCATGAAGGTGGGGCGGCCCGGGGACGTGCCGTTCGGGATCGTGGGCGAGCTCGTGGACGAGGTCCGCACGGTGACCGAGGACGAACTGTCCGCCGCGCTGCTGCTGTGCCTGGAGCGGGCCAAGCTGGTCGTGGAGCCCGCCGGGGCGAGCCCGGTCGCCGCCCTGCTGAGCGACCCGGAGGCCTTCGAAGGGCCGGTCGTCGCCGTGCTGTCCGGCGGCAACGTCGACCCGGTGCTGCTCCAGCGGGTCCTGCGGCACGGCATGTCCGCACAGGGCCGCTACCTCGCCGTCCGGCTCCGGCTGACGGACCGGCCCGGTGCCCTCGCGACGCTTCTCGGGGTGTTGTCAGTGGTCGACGCTAATGTCCTGGACGTGAGCCACGTCCGGACCGATCCACGGCTCGGGCTCGCGGAGGCGGAGGTGGAGCTGCACCTGGAGACGAAGGGTCCCGAGCACTGCGCCGAGGTCGGCCGAGCCCTGCGGGAGTCGGGCTACACGGTCATCGACTGAGGTCAGGACCCCTCCGGGCACAGGAGTCACTCTTTCGGGTAAGTCCATTGAGAGACGCGATACATCGCGTTATGGTGTGTCTCGTGTCCACTGCTCACGCTGTCCGCGAAAGAAATGGCGGGCAGAAGAAACCGCGCAAACCTAGGCTTTCCCAAGAATCCCCGACGACGTGGAGACTGATATGCCAGGCGCCATCTATGCCGAAGGCCTGGTCAAGACCTTCGGAGACGTAAAGGCTCTGGACGGCGTCGACCTCGATGTCCCGGAAGGCACCGTCCTGGGCCTCCTCGGACCGAACGGCGCGGGCAAGACGACGACCGTCCGCTGCCTGACGACCCTGCTCAAGCCGGACCGCGGCTCGGCCGTCGTCGCCGGCATCGACGTCCTCAAGCACCCCGACGCCGTCCGCCGCTCCATCGGACTCTCCGGCCAGTTCGCGGCGGTCGACGAATACCTCACCGGCCGCGAGAACCTCCAGATGGTCGGCCAGCTCTACCAGATGAAGGCCAGGCAGGCGAAGGCCCGCGCGATCGAACTGCTGGAGCAGTTCGACCTCGCCGACGCGGCCGACCGCCCCACCAAGACCTACTCCGGGGGTATGCGCCGCCGCCTCGACCTCGCGGCCGCCCTGGTGGTCTCACCGCCCGTGATGTTCATGGATGAGCCGACGACCGGTCTCGACCCGCGCAACCGCCAGCTGCTGTGGGAGGTCATCAAACAGCTGGTCTCCGGGGGCACGACCCTGCTGCTGACCACCCAGTACCTGGAAGAGGCCGACCACCTCGCCCATGACATCGCCGTCGTCGACCACGGCCGTGTCATCGCCACCGGCACCTCCGACCAGCTCAAGGCCCGCACCGGCGGCGAGCGCGTCGAGGTCGTCGTGCACGAGCGCGAGCACATCCAGACCGCATCGGAGATCCTGCGCGGCTTCGGCAAGGGGGACACCACGGTCGAGGACCACATGCGCAAGCTCACCGTGCCCGTCACCGGCGGCGCCAAGCTGCTGGCCGAGGTCATCCGCGAACTCGACACCCGCGGCATCGAGATAGACGACATCGGGCTGCGCCGCCCCACCCTCGACGACGTCTTCCTGTCCCTCACGGGCCATGTGGCCGAGGTCAAGGACGAGGACAACAACAAGAACGGCAAGAACGACAAGAAGGAGGACGCCAAGTGAGTGCCGTCACCGACACCGCGCGGGTCGCAGCTCCCGGCAACCCAGTCGGCCAGTCCGTCCGGGACTCCCTGGTCGTCGCCAAGCGCAACCTGATCAGGATGTCCCGGATCCCTGAGATGGTCATCTTCGGCCTCATCCAGCCGATCATGTTCGTGGTGCTGTTCAGCTATGTCTTCGGCGGCTCCATGAACATCGGCGGCACCACGGACTCCTCCGTCTACCGCGAGTTCCTGATGGCCGGCATCTTCGCGCAGACCGTCACCTTCGCCACCGCGGGCGCCGGTGCGGGGATCGCCGACGACATGCACAAGGGGCTCATAGACCGCTTCCGCTCACTTCCCATGGCCCGCGGCGCGGTGCTCACCGGACGCACGCTCGCGGACCTGGTGCAGACGGCCCTGACCCTGTTCGTGCTGGCCATGGTCGCCCTGCTGGTCGGCTGGCGCACCCACACCAACATCGGCGAGGTCCTCGGCGCCTTCGGTCTGCTGCTCCTGCTCGGGTACGCGTTCACCTGGGTCGGCGCCCTGATCGGCCTGTCCGTGCGCACACCCGAGGCGGCCACCTCGGGAGGGCTGATCTGGCTCTTCCCGGTGACGTTCATCTCGAACGCTTTCGTGGACTCCAGTCGTATGACCCCCTGGCTGCAGCACGTCGCCGACTGGAACCCGTTCAGCGCCACGGTCCAGGCCTGCCGCAAGCTGTTCGGCAACCCCGGTGTGTCCCCCTCGGACGCCTGGCCCATGCAGCACCCGGTCTGGGCCTCGCTGATCTACTCGGTCCTCATCATCGTCGCGTTCAGAACCCTGGCGGTCCGCAAGTACCGCTCGGCCACGGCATGACGGAGCCCCCGGCGCCGCGAGGACGCCGGGGGCCGCCAAGGACAGACGGTCGGCCGGGAGTCAGCCGTTGTAGGGCTCCGCCTTGAGGATGGTCACGGAGGCCTTCTTGCCGTTCGGCAGTTCGTACTCCGCGTCCTCGCCGACCTTGTGGCCGATCACGCCGGAGCCCAGCGGGGACTGCGGCGAGTAGGTCTCGACATCCGCGCTCGCGTACTCGCGCGAGGCGAGCAGGAAGGTCATGGTGTCGTCCTCGTCACCGTCGAAGGCGATCGTCACGACCATGCCGGGCGCCACGGTTCCGTCCGCGGACGCCGGAGCCTCGCCGACCTTGGCCTTTTCCAGGAGCTGGGTCAGCTGCCGGATGCGGAGCTCCTGCTTCCCCTGCTCTTCCTTGGCCGCGTGGTACCCGCCGTTCTCGCGCAGGTCGCCCTCCTCGCGCGCTGCCGCGATCTTCGCGGTGACTTCCTCGCGCGCGGGACCAGACAGGTACGCCAGCTCTTCCTTGAGCTTGGTGTACGCCTCCTGGGTCAGCCAGGTGACGTCTTCGCTGGTCTGGGTCACAGGTGCTCCTCGTAGGTACTGGGAATACAAAGCATCGCCCTACCCAGAAGAATGTTCCTTCACGGAAGGGCGAAACCACGAGCCTAACAATTCAGGAGCCGAAGGGGGAGGACATAAGCCATCAGAAATACGTCGACCCAGGTCAGCGGTCACGTATCGAGGGTGACCTCAGTCGGCGTGACAGCCCAGCAGCTCGGCCGTGGTGCCCGGAGCCGTCGTACGGAGCGTGACGACCTTGTCGATGCGGGTGGCGTCACCGCCGAAGCGGAAGTCGGCCCGGCCCACCTCGGAGCCGTTCGCCGCCTGGGAGCGGATCGTGCAGTAGCCGGAGGCGCCGGAGTCCTTGCGGACCTCCAGATGCACCTGTACCGCGGACTTCTGCGCGTCGAACGTGATCACCTCGGCGCTGATCTTGTTCTGGCCGACGTAGTGATACGCGAAGTAACCGATCAGCGCGAGTACGAGGGCTCCGAGCACGGCACCGGCGATCTTGAGCCTGCGGTCGGCACGCTCGTCCGAGGAGCGGCCGTAGCGGCCCTCGGGCAGCCGTGTGCTCGCCGTGCTCATGATCGTCTCCTGGAAAACCAAGACCGTGGAATGAAACGTCCCCCGATTCGGTCACTATAGAAGCCGCCGTTCGCACCCGAAGACACCGGGGGCGCCGACTTACGAGGATTGAGTCTTGACTGACCAGCTGCGACTGATGGCCGTGCACGCCCACCCCGACGACGAGTCGAGCAAGGGCGCGGCCACCATGGCGAAGTACGTGTCCGAGGGGGTGGACGTGCTGGTCGTGACCTGCACGGGCGGGGAGCGCGGCTCCATCCTCAACCCGAAGCTCCAGGGCGACAAGTACATCGAGGAGCACATCCACGAGGTACGCAAGAAGGAGATGGACGAGGCTCGCGAGATCCTCGGCGTCCGCCAGGAGTGGCTCGGCTTCGTCGACTCCGGCCTGCCCGAGGGCGACCCGCTGCCGCCGCTGCCCGAGGGCTGCTTCGCCCTGGAGGACGTCGACAAGGCGGCCGGCGAACTGGTGAAGCAGATCCGCGCCTTCCGTCCCCAGGTGATCACCACCTACGACGAGAACGGCGGCTACCCGCACCCCGACCACATCATGACCCACAAGATCTCGATGGTGGCGTTCGAGGGCGCGGCGGACACCGAGAAGTTCCCCGAGTCCGAGTTCGGCCCGGCGTACCAGCCGCTCAAGCTGTACTACAACCAGGGCTTCAACCGCCCCCGCACCGAGGCGCTGCACCACGCGCTCATCGAGCGGGGCATGGAGTCGCCGTACGGGGACTGGCTCAAGCGCTGGGACGACTCGCCGATGCGCGACCGTACGCTGACCACGCACATCCCGTGCGCGGAGTTCTTCGAGATCCGCGACAAGGCCCTGATCGCACACGCCACCCAGATCGACCCCGACGGCGGCTGGTTCCGCGTTCCGCTGGAGCTCCAGAAGGAGGTCTGGCCGACCGAGGAGTACGAGCTCGCGAAGTCCCTCGTCGATAGCTCCCTCCCCGAGGACGACCTCTTTGCGGGCATCCGCGACAATGCCTGACATGAGCGCAAGCGCAAGCCTGGCAATGACGCACTTCGTGACCTTCGCCAAGGAGGTCGACGAGGACAAGGTCACCCCCGGCGTCCTCGGCTTCATCGTCTTCGCGGCGATGGCCCTGGCGGTGTGGGCCCTGATGAAGTCCATGAGCAAGCACATGAACAAGGTCGACTTCAAGGAGTCCCCGGACGAGACCTCCGGCAAGGAGACCGCCGAGAGCCCGTCCGGCAGGGCCTCGTCGGCCAAGGGCTGAGTCGCACGGTCGATGACGGGAGGGGTGACCTTCCCGTCGTCGGCGTTGCCCTGCCCGGTCGGGCAGGGCAACAGCTACGACGTGTCCGCACGCGAAGGCGCGGACCGCAGCCCGGACGCGCCTGGGCTCGGTCCGCCCCAGGGACGGCCCACGGCCTGAGCGACCTCTCGGCCGCCCATGCCACCGCCTCACACCGTCACCGGCACCGATATGTCCCGGCGTTGCGGCCCGCCCGGCGCCGTGCCACCAGTCCGACGTCCTCCGAACTCCGGCTCACCCAGTGCCGCCGACGTGACGCCTCAGCACCGCAGTCAGATACCCCGGCCAGCCCCCCGCCCGCCCCGGCAGGCCCCCCGCACCTCACCCCCGCGCCGGAGCCACCCCCACTCCCATCACCTCGCGCGCGTGTCGGTTCGGGACCATGCCGAGGCGCCATGCCTGCCAGCCCGCGTCCAGGTTCACACCCCGCTCCAGCAGCAGCGCGTACGCCCCCACGTAGTCGTCCAGCTTCTCGTCCCGTGCGCCGTGCTCCCGGCGGCCCAGTTCCGCCAGCTCCTCCTGGGCGACCGCCGCGCCGATCTCCACGCCGCCCGGTGCCGCGTACGGCAGCAGGGTGCAGCGCAGGAAACGGGCCCAGTCCTCGCCCCGCTGGTCACCGTACGAGGCGAACAGGACCGCCGCCTCGTCGCACAGGGCGAGGGCCTGCGGAGTACGGCCGTTGCCCGCGTCGACCACCGCCAGTTCGAGACAGGTCCACGCCTCACCGTGGGCGACACCGATGCGCTGGAAGTCGGCGCGGGCGTCGACCAGCAGCTGGCGGGCGAAACCCGAGTTGCGCAACGAACCCGTCTGCGCGGCCCGTTGATCACGGGTGACACGGGCCGAGTGGTGGCGGGCGCATGCCAGGCCGTAGACGTCCCGCATCCGGGAGAACATCGTCCGGGAACGTTCCAGCTCGCGGACCGACAGGTCCAGGTTGCCCGTCTCCTCCAACGCCTGGCCCAGGTAGTACACCGTCCACGCCTCACCCCGCGCGTCCTCGTTGTCGCGGTGACGGGAGGCCGCCTGCCGCAGACCGTCCACCGCCGCCGACGGGTCCCCGGCCACCAGCCGAGCCCGCGCCAGCTGGGTCAGCGCCCACGCCTCACCGCGGGCGTCGCGGGTACGGCCGTACAGGTCGAGGGCGGTTCTGAGCTCCGACTCCGCACGCGGTACGTCTCCCATGCGCAGGGCCAGCTGACCGAGCTGGAAGTGGGCCCAGGCCTCACCGTGCACGGACTCGCCCGCGCGGTGCAGGACCAGGGAGCGGGTGAGGAGGTCCAGGGATTCGGCCACCCGGCCCCGGTCGCGCTCGACGGCCGCCAGCGCGTGCATCGTCCAGGCGCGGTCCGTGGCCAGCTCAGGAGGCGACTGGAGGGCCAGCGCCTCCTGGAGCTTCGCCGCCGCCTCCGTCAGATGGCCCTGATGGTGCAGGGTGATGCCCAGCGAGCACAGGGCGCGCGCGGCGCCCGCGTCGTGCTGGGCCTCCATGTACAGGTCGACCACCGAGGTCAGGGTCGTGCGCGCCTTGTCCAGCTCGCCCAGCTGGCGGGCGGCGATACCCGTGCGCCACTGTACCGAACGGACCAGCAGCCCCTGGTCCACCGCCTGCGCCAACTCGCTGATCTCGCCCAGGCGGTAGAGGTCGCCCCGCAGCAGGCAGTAGTCGCACAACGCGCCCAGCAGGTTGAGGACCGCCCCCTGATTGACGCCCTCCGCGTGCCGCAGCGCCGCCGTGATGAAACTCGACTCGTCGTCCAGCCAGCGCAGCGCCTCGTCGAGGGAGGTGAAACCGTGCGGGCTGAAGCGGTCCGAACGGGTCGACATGTTGCCGTCGACCAGGCGCAGCACGTTGTCGGCGAGGTCGGCGTAGTTCACGATGAGGCGTTCCTGCGCGGCCGTACGCTCGGCAGGCTCCTCCTCGTCCAGCAGCCGGGCCTGGGCGAAGGCGCGGACCACGTCGTGGACGCGGTAGCGGCTGCCGCGGACGTGGTCGATCAGGCCCGCACGGGCCAGCGCCACCAGATGCCGGGTCGCCTCCGTCTCGTCGGTGGCCAGCAGCGCGGCGGCCGCGGCGGCGCCGAGCGAGGACCGCCCGGCCAGCGCGAGCCGGCGCAGCAGCCGACGGGCCGGCTCCGACTGATCGGTGTAGCGCAGCCACAGGGCGCGTTCGACGGGCCCGACCGGACCGTACGCACCCAGATCCGCGGCGAGTTGGCGCGGAGAGCGCGGACCGAGGGACGAGCCCGCGATACGCAGGGCCAGCGGCAGTCCGCCGCACAGCTCCCTGATCCGGTCGGCGGACTGGGCGTCGTAGGGGCCGGTGGCGGACTGCGCGGCCGAGTCCAACAGCTCCTCGGCGCCCGCCGCGTCCAGAGCGTCGACCGGGAGCTCGTGCACATGGGCGGCGAGGTCCGACGGCAGGCCGAGCGGCTCGCGCGCGGTGACCAGGATCAGGCTGTCGGATCGCTCGGGGACGAGGGTGCGGACCTGCTCGGGGTCCGAGGCGTCGTCCAGCACGATCGTCACCGGCAGGCCGGTCAGATGCTGGTGGTACAGCTCGCTCAGCCGCTTGACCTGCTGGTCCGGGGAGGAACGCTCACGGAACAGCAGCTGTTCGCGCGGGGCGCCGAGCCGGTTCAGCAGATGCAGCAGCGCGTCCCGGGTGGACAGCGGGGACTCCTCCGGGTTGTCGCCGCGCAGATCCACGACGCAGGCGCCGCGGAAGTAGTCCTTGAGGTCGTGCGCCGCCCGTACGGCGAGTGCCGTACGGCCACTGCCGGGCGGCCCGTGCAGGACGACCACGGTGGGCCGGGTCTCGGTGGTGGCACGCGAGGCCTGCACCCACTGCCGGATGCGCCCCATCTCCGTCCGCCGGTCCGCGAACTCGCTGATGGGCTGCGGCAGTTGCCCGAACGACTGCTCCAGCACACTCCGCCCGCGGGCCGCCGCGCTCTTGTCCGTCCCGCGCAGTCGCGGGCCCGCCTTCTTCGGCCCGGTCGACGCGTTCAACACCCGCTGCTGGTCGAGGAAGGGCCGGATCCCCCGTACCTCCAGAGCCGTCAGCCACTGCAGCCGCAGCTGTTCCGGACCGCCGGGCTGGCCGATCGCACCCGCCCGGTGGTGCGCGGCCGGCAGATGCGAGCCGGCCACCTTCACGACGGTCGCCGCCGCACCCACGACCCCTACGACCACGCCCGCGCCCAGCGCGGTACCCGCGTCGGTGCCGAGCGCCAGGTCGGCGACAGCGGCGGCCACGGCGGCGACCCCCGCCACCAGCAGGGGAGTCCCGGACGCCTCCTTCGCATACCGCTGCCCGAAGGTCAGCTGCCCGGCCTGCGCCTCGTCCAGCGCGTGCGTGTAGGCCTCGTACTCCTCGACGGCCGACTGCGCCATCGCGTCCAGCGATCCACGGGCCCGCGCGAGCAGTACGGCACCGTCGACCCGCCCGCCCGATCGCCGCACCTCCTCCTCCACGGCCCGCCCCAACAGCCGTTCGGCTTCCGCCCGATGGCTGTCCCGCATGTGCGTCCCCCTCCGGCGGCAACGGCTTTCTTGGTCAAGTGTGCTGCGGACGGGGCATCGGGGCGAGAGGGCGAACGCTCTCGGCGTGATCGGGGAGGGTTCGCCGACGTCACCGCCGGGACACGCCTGACGCCCGACCCGAGGGGTACTGCGGCAGGATGGACCCCATGCCGAACCGACTGGCCCACGAGACGTCCCCCTACCTCCTCCAGCACGCGGACAACCCGGTCGACTGGTGGCCCTGGTCGGCCGAGGCCTTCGACGAGGCGCGGAAGACGAACAAACCCGTCCTGCTGAGCGTCGGGTATTCGAGCTGTCACTGGTGTCACGTCCTCGCCCGGGAGAGCTTCGAGGACGAAGCGGTCGCCGCTTTCATGAACGAGCACTTCGTCAACATCAAGGTCGACCGCGAGGAACGCCCCGACGTCGACGCCGTCTACATGGAGGCCGTGCAGGCCGCGACCGGGCAGGGCGGCTGGCCCATGACCGTGTTTCTGACCCCGGACGCCGAGCCGTTCTACTTCGGCACCTACTTCCCGCCCTCGCCCCGCCAGGGCATGCCCTCCTTCCGGCAGGTGCTGGAGGGGGTCCGGGCCGCCTGGACCGACCGGCGGGACGAGGTCGCCGAGGTCGCGGGGAAGATCGTGCGAGACCTGGCCGGGCGGGAGATCTCCTACGGTGACTCGCAGGCGCCCGGCGAGGAGCAGCTCGCCGCGGCCCTGCTCGGGCTGACGAGGGAGTACGACGCGCAGCGCGGCGGGTTCGGCGGGGCGCCGAAGTTCCCGCCGTCCATGGTGGTGGAGTTCCTGCTGCGCCACCACGCCCGCACCGGTGCCGAGGGCGCCCTGCAGATGGCCCAGGACACCTGTGAGCGGATGGCCCGTGGCGGTATCCACGACCAGCTCGGCGGCGGCTTCGCCCGCTACTCCGTGGACCGCGACTGGATCGTGCCGCACTTCGAGAAGATGCTCTACGACAACGCCCTGCTGTGCCGCGTCTACGCCCACCTGTGGCGTGCCACCGGCTCCGACCTGGCCCGGCGGGTCGCGCTCGACACCGCCGACTTCATGGTGCGGGAACTGCGTACCGCCGAGGGCGGGTTCGCCTCCGCGCTGGATGCCGACAGTGACGACGGGACGGGCAGGCACGTCGAGGGCGCGTACTACGTGTGGACGCCGGAGCAGTTGCGTGAGGTGCTGGGGGAGCAGGACGCCGAGCTGGCCGCCCAATACTTCGGGGTCACCGAGGAGGGCACCTTCGAGCACGGTCAGTCCGTGCTGCAGCTGCCTCAGCAGGACACCGTGTTCGACGCCGAGAAGGTCGAGTCGATCAGGCGGCGGCTGTTCGACTCGCGGGCGCGGCGGCCTGCCCCGGGCCGGGACGACAAGGTCGTCGCCGCGTGGAACGGGCTCGCGATCGCCGCGCTCGCGGAGACCGGTGCCTACTTCGACCGGCCCGACCTGGTCGACGCCGCGCTCGGGGCCGCCGATCTCCTCGTACGGCTGCATCTGGACGAGCAGGCCCGTCTCTCCCGTACCAGCAAGGACGGTCAGGCCGGTGCCAACGCGGGGGTGTTGGAGGACTACGCCGATGTGGCCGAGGGGTTCCTCGCGCTGGCGTCGGTGACCGGGGAGGGGGTCTGGCTCGACTTCGCCGGGTTCCTGCTCGACCATGTGCTGACGCGGTTCACGGGGCCGGAAGGGGCGCTGTTCGACACCGCCGCCGACGCCGAGCGGCTGATCCGGCGGCCGCAGGATCCGACCGACAACGCGGTGCCGTCCGGGTGGACGGCCGCCGCGGGGGCGTTGTTGTCGTACGCCGCGCAGACCGGGGCCGAGCCCCATCGGGTGGCAGCGGAGAAGGCGCTCGGGGTGGTGAAGGCGCTCGGGCCGCGGGTGCCGCGGTTCGTGGGGTGGGGGCTCGCGGTCGCGGAGGCGTTCCTGGACGGCCCGAGGGAGGTCGCGATCGTGGGGCCCGGGCCGGCCGACGAGGCCACGAAGGCCCTGCACCGTACGGCACTTCTGGGGAACGCGCCGGGGGCGGTCGTCGCTGTGGGGACCCCGGACAGCGGCGAATTCCCGCTGCTCGCCGACCGGGTCCTCGTCGACGGCCGGCCCACCGCGTACGTCTGCCGGCACTTCACCTGTGACGCGCCTACGACCGACGCGGAGGCGCTGCGGGTGGCGTTGGGCGGTTAGCCTCCGCCAGCGCGTTCGCCACGATCGCCTCCAGCTGTTCATGGTGTGCGCCCTTCCAGTAGGCGCGGCCGCACTCCTGGCACTGGGCGAAGACGTCGTACGAGCGTTCCGTGCCGCCCTCCAGCCGGTCGGCCACCTGTTCCTTGGTGGCCTCGCGCAGCAGGCCGTTGCAGGCGGTGCAGCGGGTCCAGGGCTTCAGGGCGGGGCGGAAGCGGTCCAGGACGTCGCGGAGCTGGTCCTCGGGGCGGGTGCTGTAGACGAAGGCGCCCGCCCAGAGTTCCCTGCGGTGCAGCAGGCCCCGGTCGCGGCTGAGCAGGACCCGTTTCTCGGTCGCCGAGCGGGTGGCGAGGGCGGGGTCGCCGATGTCCGTCGACTCGTACGCCGTGTCCACGCCGAGCAGGCGCAGGCGGCGGGCGAGGGTGCCGAGGTGGACGTCGAGGAGGAAGCGGAGCGGGGCGCCGGGGATCTGTTGGGGGCGGTCGACCGGGAGGACGGCCACGGTGTCGCCTGCGACGGGGACGTACGACCTCGGGACCTCGCGGCCGTCGACGCGCAGGGCGCCGACCTCGGTGAGCGGGACGCCGAGGGATTCCACGACATGGCCGAGGGAGGAGGCGCCGTCGGTGGTGACCGGGGTGGCGCCGAGGCGGCGTCCGTGGGGGACGAACAGGGCCAGCTCGGGGGCGAATTCGACGTGGATCTCGGGTGCGCTCACCGGGTCAGGATGGCATGCGGACGTGCGGTGGTCTCAGGGCTTTTTCGGGGGGAGCCCGTGTTCCAGGACGTGCAGGGCGCGGTCGGTGAGGCCGTGCAGGTCGTCCTGCATGCCGTTCTCCGCCCAGTACTGGTAGACCTCGGTGAGACCGCCGATGAGGGACATCGTCTGGACCCGTACCTCCAGGTCGTCGGCGTCCCGGCCGGTGCGTTCCGCGATGGCACCGGCGAGGAGCCGGCCGGTGACGGACATGCTCTCCATCATGCGGGCGCGCACCGCGGGCACCTGGATCATCAGGTGGGCCCGCAGCCGGGTGACCTCGTGGTCCACGGCGGAGACGTCGAGGGCGCGGTGCAGGATGTGCCGTACGGACTCCATCCACGGCTCGTCCAGCGGCCGGGAGCGGAGCTCTTCCAGCATGACGGGGTCGTACTCGTCCGTGAGGACGATGTCCTCCTTCGTGGGGAAGTAGCGGAAGACCGTGGACGGCGACACCTCGGCGCGTTCGGCGATCTGCTCGACCGTGGTGGCCTCGTAGCCCTGTTCCTCGATCAGCGCGTACGTCGCGTCACGGATCGCTGTCCGGGTCTTGATCTTCTTCCGCTCGCGAAGTCCCAGCTGGGGGGTGTCAGCGGGGGGAGAGGAGTGTACGGGCGTCATGGGTGCCATTCTCAGGCATGGGCCTCCTCGGCAGCCATGTCCGGGTCGGTGGGGGTCTCGGTGGGACGGGGTGTGCCCGGCAGGAACGCGGCCGCGAGCAGGGCGGCGACGAGGGCCGCGACCGCGCAGACCAGCAGGACGACGCCCATGCCGTGGACGTAGGCGCTGTTGGCGGAGGCCAGTAGATCGGCGGAGCCGGTGTGCTGGGCGACCAGGTGCGCGGCGACCACGGACTCCCCGGCGGTGTCGGCGGCCTGTGCGGGCAGTTCCGTGACGTCGAGGCGGTCCCGGAAGGCGCCGGCGAGCAGGCTGCCGAGGAGGGCGATGCCGATGGCGCCGCCGACCTGGCGCATGGTCATCAGGAGCCCGGAGCCGGTGCCGGCGCGGTCGCGGGGCAGGGCGCTGAGGCCACCGTTCATGGCGGGGAGGAGGGAGAGGCCGAAGCCGAAGCCGGTGAGGGCGAGCCACAGCGCGACGAATCCGTAGCCGGAGCCGACCGTCGTACGGCTGCCCAGGAGCCCGGCGAAGGCCAGCACCACCAGGCCGGCGCTGACCGTGGCGCGGGGGCCGAAGCGGGTGACGACCTTCGGGGCGAGGCGGGAGGCGACGAGGAGTCCGCCCATCATCGGCAGCAGGCGGACGCCGGTGCCGAGGGCGTCGTGGCCGAGGACGGCCTGGAGGAAGGGCGGCAGCACGAACAGCAGGCCGGACAGGATGAAGTTGACCAGGGTCGCGGCGATCGCGTTGAAGAGGAAGCCGCGGTGGGTGAGCAGGGTCATGTCGAGCATGGGCCGTTCGATCCGGCGCTCGCGCAGGACCAGTCCGGCGATCAGGACGACGGATCCCGCCAGCATGCCCAGCACCAGCGGGTCGCCCCAGCCGCGGGTGGGGGCCTCGATGATCGCGTAGACGAGGGCGCCGAGGCCGGTGACGGTGAGGGCGGTGGAGAGGGCGTCGACCTTGGGGGAGGAGGGGTCGCGGGTCTCGGGGAGGAGGAAGACGCAGGCGGCGATGCCTATCGCGGCCATCGGGACGTTGACCAGGAAGACCGAGCCCCACCAGAAGTGGTTGAGCAGCCAGCCGCCGATGATCGGGCCGAGCGGCAGGCCGAGCGCGGAGGCGGCGGAGACGATGCCGACGGCCTTGGTGCGCTCCTCGGGAGCGAAGAGCGTGGGCAGGACGGAGAGCGCGAGCGGGGTGACCAGGGCGCCGCCGACGCCCATCACCGCGCGGGCGGCGATGACCGCGTTCACGTCGCCGGCCAGTGCGCCGACCAGGGATCCGGCGAGGAAGATCGCGAGTCCTGTGATCAGCATCCGGCGCCGTCCGAACCGGTCGCCCAGGAGGCCCGCGGGGAGCATCAGGGCCGCGAAGACGACGACGTAGGCGTCCGCCATCCACTGCTGGGCGCCGGTTCCGGCGTCGAGGTCGGCGGCCATGGTCGGTAGCGCCACGTTGAGGATCGTCAGGTCGAAGCCGAGCGTGAGCATGCTCGCGACGAGGGCGGCCAGGGCCCACCAGCGGCGGGGGTCCGGAGTGAGAGTGTCCATGAAATGAGAGTAGCTCTCAAAAGTTAGTTGCTGTCAATCGAATCGGGCATGCAAAAAGGGCCACGGCTCGCAGCCGTGGCCCTCGAACGCTGTGGGCGGTCTACGTGTGCTGGTACGCCACCAGCGAGATGCCGATGTAGTGGACGATGAACGCCGCCACCGTGAGGGAGTGGAACACCTCGTGGAAGCCGAACCAGCGCGGTGACGGGTTCGGTCGCTTGATGCCGTAGATCACGCCGCCCGCGCTGTAGAGCAGGCCGCCGATGACGACCAGGACCAGGACCGCGACCCCGCCGGCGCGCATGAAGTCGGGCAGGAAGAAGACCGCAGCCCAGCCCATCGCGATGTAGCAGGGGGTGTAGAGCCAGCGTGGGGCGCCGACCCAGAAGACCCGGAAGAGGATTCCGGCCACCGCGGCGCCCCAGATGCCCCACAGCAACCATCGCCCCTTGCTGCCCGGCAGGAGCAGCATGGTCAGCGGCGTGTAGGTGCCCGCGATGATCAGGAAGATGTTGGCGTGATCCAGCCGTCGCAGGACGCCGTCCATGCGGGGACTCCAGGTGCCCCGGTGGTACAGCGCGCTGACGCCGAACAGCAGGCAGGCGGTCAGGGCGAAGATCCCGCAGGCGATCCGGCCTCTGGTGGAGTCCGCGAGGGCGGTGAGCACCAGTCCCGCGATCAGTGCGGTCGGGAACATGCCGAGGTGGAGCCAGCCGCGCAGCTTCGGCTTGATGGGCTCGGCGAGGTCGTGGGCGTGCTGCTTGATCTGGTGGGGCAGGGAGGGCGCTTCGGCGTCGTGGGCGGGCGGCGTCATGCCCGGCATCGTACCTACGGGACCGTAAGTTACGCATGAGTACTGCGTGAGGAGCGGCCGAGAGTGGCCATCATCTCACGGGAGTTGACCAGTAAAGAAACGGTTGTCTGAACGCTAAGTGCATGCAAATAAACGCGCTGTGTACATCGAAAGCGTGGCGATCCTCACTCCGCTCACCTGTGATGCCCTCTGGACAGATGGGCGCTCGGGTCGGATGATCAAATGAGTGCGGTCGGCACCGGATGAGCGCAAAGGTCACCACCGAAAAGGCGCGAGAAGCATCCGGGTCGCAGCCCCCACGGGGCCTCCAAACAAAAAATCCCTCACCTAGGAGCAATCGTGGCGCGCGACATCGCGGCTCCCCCCGTCATCCCCACCCAGCACAAGGAACTGATCTCGTGGGTGAACGAGATCGCCGAACTGACGCAGCCGGACAGCGTGGTCTGGTGTGACGGATCCGAAGCGGAGTACGAGCGCCTGTGCGAGGAGCTCGTCGCGAAGGGCACCTTCAAGAAGCTCGACCCCATCAAGCGCCCCAACTCCTACTACGCGGCCTCCGACCCGACCGACGTCGCGCGCGTCGAGGACCGCACCTTCATCTGCTCGGAGAAGGAGGAGGACGCGGGGCCGACCAACCACTGGAAGGCACCGGGGGAGATGCGGGACATCTTCGCCGGGGAGAACGGCGTCTTCCGCGGCTCGATGAAGGGCCGGACGATGTACGTCGTCCCCTTCTGCATGGGCCCGCTCGGCTCGGACCTCTCCGCGATCGGCGTCGAGATCACCGACTCCGCCTACGTCGCCGTCTCCATGCGCACCATGACCCGCATGGGACAGCCGGTCCTCGAGGAGCTCGGTGCCGACGGCTTCTTCGTCAAGGCCGTCCACACTCTCGGGGCGCCGCTGGAGGAGGGCCAGGAGGACGTTCCCTGGCCGTGCAACTCCACCAAGTACATCTCGCACTTCCCGGAGTCCCGCGAGATCTGGTCCTACGGCTCCGGCTACGGCGGCAACGCCCTGCTCGGCAAGAAGTGCTACGCCCTGCGCATCGCCTCGGTGATGGCCCGCGACGAGGGCTGGCTCGCCGAGCACATGCTGATCCTCAAACTCACCCCGCCTCAGGGCGAGTCCAAGTACGTCGCCGCCGCCTTCCCGTCCGCCTGCGGCAAGACCAACCTCGCCATGCTCGAGCCCACGATCTCCGGCTGGACCGTGGAGACGATCGGCGACGACATCGCCTGGATGCGGTTCGGCGAGGACGGCCGCCTCTACGCGATCAACCCCGAGGCCGGCTTCTTCGGCGTCGCGCCCGGCACCGGTGAGCACACCAACGCCAACGCGATGAAGACGCTGTGGGGCAACTCCGTCTTCACCAACGTCGCCCTCACCGACGACAACGACGTCTGGTGGGAGGGCATGACGGAGGAGACCCCGGCCCACCTCACCGACTGGAAGGGCAACGACTGGACGCCCGAGTCAGGCGTCCCCGCCGCCCACCCCAACGCCCGCTTCACCACCCCGGCCGCGCAGTGCCCGATCATCGCGCCCGAGTGGGAGGACCCCAAGGGCGTGCCCATCTCGGCGATCCTCTTCGGCGGACGCCGCGCCTCCGCGGTCCCGCTGGTGACGGAGTCCTTCGACTGGAACCACGGCGTCTTCCTCGGCGCCAACGTGGCCTCCGAGAAGACCGCAGCCGCCGAGGGCAAGGTCGGCGAGCTGCGCCGCGACCCCTTCGCCATGCTGCCGTTCTGCGGCTACAACATGGGCGACTACATGGGGCACTGGGTCGACGTGGCCAAGGACAAGGACCAGTCGAAGCTGCCGAAGATCTACTACGTCAACTGGTTCCGCAAGAACGACGAGGGCAAGTTCGTCTGGCCCGGCTTCGGCGAGAACAGCCGCGTTCTGAAGTGGATCGTGGAGCGGCTGGAGGGCAAGGCCGAGGGCGTCGAGACCCCGATCGGCATCCTGCCGGCCAAGGACGCGCTCGACACCAAGGGCCTCGATCTGGCCGACTCCGACCTGGAGTTCCTGCTCACGGTCGACAAGGAGGTGTGGCGGGAGGAGGCGTCGCTGATTCCCGAGCACCTCAACACCTTCGGCGACCACACGCCGAAGGAGCTGTGGGACGAGTACCGCGCGCTGGTGCAGCGCCTGGGCTGACGTCCCCCGAGAACCCCCGCGGCCGGCCCCCGATGGGAGCCCTGACCCGTGATCGTCACGGGCCGGCCGCGGGTGGCGGCACGAGGGCCGACAGGCCCTGAGTCACGAACCGCCCCGCACAACGGCGTGCGGGGCGTGCTGCCACCGGTCGTTCCAGGCCAGGGCCAGGGCCGTCGTGGCGACAGCGTTCAGTCGTATCAGCCGCCGCTGAGCTCCTGGTGCCCGCCCCGGTCCTCCAGGTACCGCGTGTGGGTCTCCTGACGGCGGGCCTCCGTGTCCCGGAGCGCCGCCGCCAGTCGCTGTGCGTCCTGCTTCATCAGGCCCAACTGCTGCTCCAGCTGGAGCTCGGGGGACTCCGTGCCCGGGGTCATCCGGGTCCACCACCGGGTCCGTACGAAGCTGTCGACGGCCTCGGGCAGGTCGCGCCGCACGATCCGGGACAGCGAGTGCACACCTTCCGGGTCGTGCGCCAGCAGCTCCTTGCTCCAGCCCTGGTCGAGCAACGCGTCCAGCAGCTCGCTGAGTTCGCGCAGCCGGGCCGCCGCCGTGACCGACAGCTCGATGTCCGTCAGATACCCCCGCAGCTTCTCGAAGTCCCCCCGTACCTCGTCCAGTTGGGCCGACGGGTCCGGGAAGTCCGGCAGCGATGGGCGTTCCGGCGGGGCGATCAGTGCGCCCGCGCCGTACAGACCGGCCACGACCACGGGCCAGTACGGGCCCGCCACCCCGGTGAAGGTCAGCACCAGGCCGACCAGTCCGCAGGCGCTCCCCGCGATGTTCTTGCGGGACTCCAGGTATCTACTGATAGCCACGGATCTCCTCGAAGGCGCCGTCCAGCGAGCCCTGCCGGGCGTCGAAGAGGCGGCCGCCGGTCAGCTCGGCGATGTGGGCGAGCTCGGAACGGTCGGAGTCGCCGAAGAGAATGGGGAAGACGGGGATGTCCCGGGCCTCCCGGCCGAGCCGGGCGTAGAAGGCGTCGAAGTCCTTCGCCTGCGCCCCGGCCGTGTTCTCGCCGTCCGTCATCAGCACGATCGACGTGAACGTGTCGCGCCCGGCGCCGAGATGGTCGTACGCCTTCTCCAGCGAGGTGTAGATCGCGGTGTCGCCGTCGGCCGACAGCGCCGAGGTGTCCTCGCGGATCGCGGCCAGGCCGGAGCGTGGGTCCGAGGGCTCGACCACGTGCGTCCGTACGCTCTTCACCTCCGATCCGAACGGCATCAGCGTGACCTCCTCGCGCTCGCGGAAGTCGCCGGTGAGGTCGGCGAGGGCCGTCTTCAGGCGGTCCAGGCGATCGCCCTCCATCGAACCCGAGGTGTCCAGGACGTACACGGTCCGCGACGGGCGGCGCAGTTCGTTCTCGTAGGAGTCGAGCAGGCCGTCGGCGACGGAACGGGTGCCGGGGAAGGGGAGTTCGCGGCGGCGGGTGGTGTCCAGGCCGCTCGCCGGAGGGACCGAGGCGACGACCGGGCGGCGGTGGGTGCGCTCGGTGATCAGCCGCTGGATCCTCTCGGTGCGCAGGTCCTGGGTCAGCCGGCTGACGTCCTCGCGGGTCCGGGCGCTCGTGGACCTGAGCGAGGTGACCGGGTAGTCGGCGGTGATCACGCCGTCGCGGGGGCGGATCACGGTAAGACCCGGGATGCCCTTGAGGACGGACTCGTAGTTGAGGAGGGCGTCGACGTCGCCGCGCCGGTCGTAGGCCGCGGCCAGCCAGCCCGAGGAACCCGAGGTCAGCTTCTGGCCCTTGAAGAACTCCTTCAGGCGGGGGGTGGCCTTCTCGACGTCCGCGTCCGTCAGCGCCGACTGGGCGCCGGAGAGGGCGGAGGCCACCGAGACCAGCGTGGAGAAGCCGGAGTTGGAGCGGGCCGGGTCGGTCATGCCGTACGTCAGCCTTCCGTCCTGGACGGCCTGTTCGATCTGGGACCAGGTCACGTCGGCCGGCTTCCAGCCGAGGGCCTTCACCTTCGCGGACTTCACCCCGATCGCGACCGGGCTCGACATGACGGGTGTCTCGGAGACGACCTTCCTCGCCGCGTCGGGGCGCAGCCGCAGGTAGTCGTTCGAGGACAGCCACAGGGCGTCGTAGTCGCCGTCGGCCGTGCCCTTGGCGAGCATGTCCACGGCGTCCAGGGTGCCGAGGTACGTCGGCCGGACCTTGATGCCGGTGTCCTTCTCGACCTGGTCGAGGACCGGCGTCATGTCGCTGAGCTCGCTGGAGGCGAGGACGCGCACGGTGCCCGGTTCGGCGGGTACGGGGACACCGGGCGTCGAGACACCGCTGATCCCGTCCCCGTGGGTCGTGCAGGCGGTGAGCAGACCGAGTGCCGCGAGGCAGACGGCGAGTGCGTGTCGTCTCATCCGAGGCCTCCCTCCAGGGCGCCCTGAGAGCGGCTGCGCTCCAGGTACCCACTGGCCTGCTGGAGTTCGGAGGTCAGCGACTCCACGGTCGCCGCCATCACCTCGGTCGCCTGGACCTTGTACGTGTCGATCGCGTCGAGCGTGCGGTAGATCTGCTGGAAGGCGCTCCGCAGGGTCTCGGCGCCGACGGCCGGGTCGGCCGCGATGCGCTGGATCTCCCCGCTCTGGCCGGCGAGCATCTCGGCGTTGCCCCGGATCAGGTCCTCGGTGGTGCCGCGCAGGGCGTTGACCTGCTCGATGACCTTCTTCTGGTGGTCGAGCGCGGAGGCCAGCATCACGGAGATCCGCAGGGCCGACACGGTGGTCGTGGCCGCCCGGTCGACGCCCTTGATCAGCTCCTCGTTGTTGCGGCGTACGACGTCCATCGCGAGGTAGCCCTGTGCGCACACGGCGAGCTGGGTGAGCAGGTCCTGGTGCTTCTGCCGGACCGGGAAGAGCACGTCGGCGCGGAGCGTGTCGGCGGCCTCGGGATCTCCTACGGCGGTGATGTGCCCTTCGACGGCCTGGTCCAGGGCCTCGGTCAGCACGACGTACTCCTGGAGCTTGCCCATGGTCTCCCACAGGCGGACCCGCTCGGTCTGCAACGCGGCGTTGTCCCGCCGGAGTTCGTCCTGGCCGCCGCGCAGCGAGCCCACGATCCTGTTCAACGTGCCCTGCGCGGAGGCGTACTTGGCGACGTGGTCGCGCAGCCTGTTGCCGCCGGGTAGCCGGGACAGGAACTTGCGTCCCTTGGCGGCGGGCAGGTCCCTCGGGTCCAGGTCCTCGACCACGCGCCGCAGTTCGACGAGTGAGCGCGCCACCTGGGACTGGGCGTCCCCGCCCTGGTCCGGCAGGCTGCGCACGGTCCGCTCCAGCATCCGGTTGGACTGCGCCGCGGCACCGCGCATCTCGCCGCTGCCGAGCGCGGTGATCTCACCGACCTTGCCGGCGAACTCGGGCGAGCGGGCGTCGAGCGTGGCGAGTCCCTCGACGTACGCGGAGGCCTTCTGGGCCATGTCGGTGCGGACGGAGTCGTCGACGGGGACGAGCCCGCCGGCCTTCTCACGCGGCACCGCGGCCACGGGCTCGGGCGGCGTGAGCAGGAAGGTGTCGTCGTTGTTCATGGATGTCATGGCTGGTGTCCCCCGTTATCCGCGCGCCCGTCGCGCCAGCTCGTGCAGCACCGCGGAGGTGGGCACGGGCGCCTGGCGGACGCCGGTCAGTTCCTGCTTGAGATAGGTGGTGGCCGAGGCGAACTCGGTGGCCTCGCCCTGCGGCCGGAAGCCGTGCCGGACCTCCAGCTTCCGCAACCGCGGGTCGCTGGAGAGGAGTTCGGCGAGGGCCCGGCCGTCGTCGGTCAGCGGTACGACCGTGTGGTCGCTGTTGACCGTGGTGTCCGGGTAGAGGACGACCAGGTCGTCGGGGTGCTGCCCGTCCGCGAGGAGCGAGGCGACCTGGGACTCGTAGACCAGGACGAGCGGGTTGCCGGCGCCGCTGACGAAGTCCCGGAAGGCCGCGTCGGTGCTGGACTGCTGGGCGCCCTGCACGCTGACCAGCTTGTGCAGCAGGGGAGTCGTCCTCCTGACGTCGGCGTCGCTCGCGACGACCTTGCCGCCGTTCGCCACGTAGGAGGCGTCGGCGAGGTAGAGGGCGCCGGAGTTGGAGGTCTCCGGGTCGGTGCTGGAGAGGTAGAGGGTGCCGGTCAACTCCCCGTACTTGTCGGCGCCCTTGAGCTGCTGCCAGGTGCGGTCATCGTGGGCCGCGTCGAGGAACGCGGCCATCCTGAGCGTGCCGCGGTGCTCGGCGTCCAGCGTGGCCAGGCCGTTGCTCGCGAGGACCCCGGCGGCGCTCTTGTGCGCCACGACGACGAGGGGCGAGTAGAAGGGGCGGGGGAGGGTCCCCCGCACCCGGTACTTCGCGGCGAGTTCTGTGGCCGGCGCCTGGCTGGACGGGAAGGCGAAGTCGTACCCCTTGAGGTCCAGGCCTTCCATGGCCCAGGACCCGGAGGTCTCGGCCTTCACGGTGTAGCCCTTGGCGGCGAGGGCCTTCACCACATCGGGATCGGCGAAGAACTCGGCCTTCTCCGATCCGATCACTCCTTGCACGGTCTTCGTTGCCGTGCCCTTGTCGTCCGCTTCCCGGCCCGCTACGACGGCTGCCACCACGCCGCCGATCAGCAGGACCGCGAGGACGATCCCTACGATTCGTCTCACGCCGGGGAGCGTGCTCGCGGAACCCAACATTCCCCGCCGAAAAGGATGAACGGGAGGTGTAGTACCGGTCCCGGATCAACACGGCCCTCTGCAAGGGGCGCGGGGAACGGCGCGACCAGCCACAACGCACCCGCACCCGCCGGACGACACGAAGCGCTACGGCGAGGTGGCTGAACGGCGGGCGCGGTACCGGCCCCGGATCACGAAGACCCCTGCAAGGGGCGCGGGGAACGGCGCGACCAGCCACAACGCACCCGCACCCGCCGGACGACACGAAGCGCTACGGGGAGGTGGCTGAACGGCGGGCGCGGTACCGGTCCCGGATCAACACGGCCCCCTGCAAGGGGCGCGGGGAACGGCGCGACCAGCCACGACGCACCCGCACCCGCAAGATCACACAAGCCCCTACGGCGACCAGGCGCCCCGGCTCAAGCCAACGCAGTGCATGGCACCCGGTCCGCACGTCGCTGTGGGTGCGCGCGGACCGGGGCCGTTCAGGGAGCCGTCAGGCTCAGTGGGTGGCGAGTTCGCGGGGCTCCAGGGCCGCCGCGTGGGAGTCCATCCGCTCCGCCGCCAGGATCGCCGCCGCCGTGTCCGGGCGGGACGCCGCCACGAGCAGCGCGCGCCCGGCCACCGCGTGGGCGCGGCGGTGCAGGTCGGTGAGGTCCGGTGCTGAGGTGACCGAGGTCAGCGACGCGCGGGCCGGTGCGCCGCCGCCGCGCAGCCGGGCCACCTGCTGGGCGAGCCGCTCGGCCGCGGTGTCCAGGTCGGTGGACGGGGCCAGTGCGCGCAGCTCGTCCGTGACGGCGAGCAGGGCGGCGAGATGGCCCGCGAGCTGGATGTCCAGCTCTTCCTCGCGGGAGCGGTGGGGGAAGTCGGTGGGGGCGTCGGCCATCGTGGAGTGGACCGACTTGGTGCGGATCGGCTCGTACATGGGATGGCCTCCTGTGCTGTCAGGAAACCATCCTAGCTTAGATCCCGTCTAAGTTCAGCGAGCTGAACGCCGGATCCGCGACCTACGGCTGCCCGTACCCGTCCAGGAAGTTCCCGATCCGCCCCACGGCGTCCCGCAGGTCCCCGACCGTCGGCAGGGTGACCACCCGGAAGTGGTCGGGCTCGGGCCAGTTGAAGCCGGAGCCCTGGACGACCATGATCTTCTCCTGGCGCAGCAGGTCCAGGACCATCCGCCGGTCGTCCTTGATCTTGAAGACCTTGGGGTCGAGCCGCGGGAAGAGGTACAGCGCCCCCTTCGGCTTCACGCAGCTCACGCCGGGGATCTGGGTCAGCAGTTCGTACGCCACGTCCCGCTGCTCGACGAGCCGGCCGCCCGGCAGCACCAGGTCCTTGATCGACTGCCGTCCGCTGAGCGCGGCGACCACCCCGTGCTGCCCCGGCATGTTCGCGCACAGGCGCATGTTGGCCAGGATGGTCAGGCCCTCGATGTAGGAGTCGGCGTGCGCGCGGGGGCCGGAGATCGCCATCCAGCCCACCCGGTACCCGGCCACCCGGTACGCCTTCGACATGCCGTTGAAGGTGAGGGTGAGCAGATCCGGGGCGATCGACGCCGTCGGGGTGTGCGTGGCACCGTCATAGAGGATCTTGTCGTAGATCTCGTCCGAGCAGACCAGCAGGTTGTGCCGGCGGGCGATGTCGGTCAGGCCCTTGAGCATGGTCTCGTCGTACACCGCGCCCGTGGGGTTGTTGGGGTTGATGATGACGAGCGCCTTGGTGCGGTCGGTGACCTTCCGTTCCACGTCCGCGAGGTCGGGCATCCAGTCCGCCTGCTCGTCGCAGCGGTAGTGCACGGCCGTACCGCCGGACAGCGACACGGCGGCCGTCCACAGCGGGTAGTCGGGGGCCGGTACGAGGACCTCGTCGCCGTCGTCGAGCAGACCCTGCATCGCCATCACGATCAGCTCGGAGACGCCGTTGCCGATGAAGACGTGCTCGACGTCGGTCTCGATGCCGATGGTCTGGTTGTGCATGACGACGGCCCGGCGCGCGGCGAGCAGTCCCTTCGCGTCGCCGTATCCATGGGCCGTCGAGACGTTCCGGAGGACGTCCTCCAGGATCTCCGGCGGAGCCTCGAACCCGAAGGCGGCGGGGTTGCCCGTGTTCAGCTTGAGGATGCGGTGCCCGGCCGCTTCCAGGCGCATCGCCTCCTCGAGAACCGGGCCCCGGATCTCGTAACAGACATTGGCGAGCTTGGTCGACTGGATCACCTGCATGTCTGGGAGCTTACGGCCCGGTAACGGTGGGCGGGTCGTGTTTTCCGCCACTTGAGACGCGGCGGTTTGGGTGGTTATCGCCGGCAGCTGTCCCAGCCGCCTCATCCGTCCCTAGAATCCGTCGCCATGTCGAGGCCAGTCGAATACGAGTCCGGGGCGCCGAACGTCTATCAGCCGCAGCCCACGGCGGCCCCGGCGTACGAGGAGTACCCGGACCCGCCGCCGCGCACGGCTGGCAGACCGCGTACGACGCGACGGCCGAGCTCCCCCGGGTGGGGCCCGCGGGTCCGGAGTCCGGCGACCGGGGGCCGGGCGGGCCGGACTCCGTCGGCCGGGCCGCCCGGCGACGGGCCGCCCGCGGCGAAGGCGGTCGGCGCTCGCGCCGGGTGGTCGTGGCCGTCGGGGCCGTGGGGGCCGTGGGGGCGGCGGCGCTGATCGCGGGGCTGTCCCTGTCGGGCTCCTCCTCCGAGTCCCGGCAGGATCCGGCCGGCGGTGCCACCTCGGCCTCCGCACGGACGGGCGACGCCACGGACCCGGCCTCCGCCACCCATCCGGCGGCCCCGGGTGCGACGGCTTCCGGTGGGTCGGCGACCGGCGCCGGCGCATTGGGCGCGAGCCCCTCCGCGGACGCGTCCGGGGACCCGCGGACGAGCGAGAGCCCGTCGGCCCGGGCCTCCTCCAGCACCTCGCCCACTCCTTCGGCGAGCTCCACCACGGCCGGCGCCGACGGTCCGGGGAACTCCGGTGGGAAGGGACGCGGACAGGGCGCCACGAAAAAGCCCAAGTAGCCGTAGGACTGGGTAAGTTGATCTCGTCCAACGGGCAGCGGAGGGTCCGTGCTGTCCCGGATGTGGAGGTGTCGCCCGTCGAGAGGCGCGGGCTCGGCACAGCTTCTTGCCCAAGTGACCACCCTTCTTCACAATGTCCATGACAAACTCACGGGCGGCCGGAAGATTTCCGGTCGCCCAAGTCGCAAGAGGGGACCCCCACATGAGAAAGCCTCTCGTCGCCGCGCTCAGCGCCCTGGCCCTGGCCGGGATAGGCGCGGCACCCGCGGTCGCCGCCGAGCCCGCCGCCTCCGGCGTCGGCAAGAGCGTCCACACGAACACCCCCGCCTCCGTGATCAACGACGTGGTCACGTCCGCCGCCGCGACCCTGTCGCAGGTCACGTCACCGTCACCGGGGCTCAAGGCCGTGTCCCTCGCCGGGACCGTCTCGCTCAGCAACTGCTCCGGCTCGGTCATCCGGTTCCCGAACTCCCTGGACACCGACCCGGCGCTGGTGCTCAGCAACGGGCACTGCCTCACCACCGGCTTCCCCGAGCCGGGCGAGGTCCTCACCAACCAGGCGTCCAGCCGCACCTTCGGGCTGCTCAACTCCTCCGGCACCAAGGTCGCGACCCTGCGCGCCAGCAAGCTCGCCTACGGGACGATGACCGACACGGACGTCTCGATCTACCAGCTCACCAGCACATACGCGTCGATCAAGAGCTCGTACGGCATCTCCGCGCTCACCGTGCAGGACACGCACCCGACCGCCGGGACCGCCATCACGGTGGCCTCCGGCTACTGGAAGCGGCTCTACAGCTGCAACATCGACGGGTTCGTATACCGCCTGAAGGAGGGCGACTGGACCTGGAAGGACTCGGTCCGCTACACCTCCGCCTGCCAGACCATCGGCGGCACCTCGGGCTCGCCCGTCATCGACCAGTCCACCGGCAAGGTCGTCGCCGTCAACAACACCGGCAACGAGGACGGTGAGCGCTGCACGGAGAACAACCCGTGCGAGGTCGACGCGAATGGCAACGTCACCGTCCGCGAGGGCATCAACTACGCCGAGGAGATCTACAACATCCCGGCCTGCTTCACGACCGGCAACCAGCTCAACCTGAACGCGAGCACCTGCACCCTGCCCAAGCCGTAAGGCCCCGTCGGTAAGGCGCGACCAGTAAAGCGCGACCAGCAAGGCACGAGCCGTTCCGTCACATGGGACTGTGACGGACCGCTCTGCCGGCCAGTACGTCCGTGCGGCTCCCGTCCTCGATCACGAACCTGCCGTCGACCAGGACGTGCGGGATGCCGGTCGGCAGCCTGCGCGGGTCGTCGAAGGTCGAACCCGGGGCCACCGTCTCCGGGTCGAAGAGGACCAGGTCCGCGCGGTACCCCTCCTTGACCAGACCGCGGTCGGGCAGCCGCAGCCGGGACGCCGGGCGCGAGGTGAGATGCGCGACGCACTCCTCCAGGGACAGGACGCCCAACTCCCGCACATACGTGCCGAGATAGCGTGGGAACGTGCCGTACGCCCGCGGATGCGGCTTGGCGCCCTGAAGGATGCCGTCGGAGCCGCCGGTGTGCACCGGGTGCCGCATGATCCGGCGGACGTTCTCCTCGTGGCCGACGTGCTGGAGGATCGACGGGGCCAGCCGGTCGGCGAGCAGGAGTCCGCGGGCCGTCGTCCAGGGGCTCTCGCCACGCAGCCGGGCCGACTCCGCGACCGTACGGCCGACGAAGTCCGCGAGGGCCGCGTCGCCGACGCCCGAGATCTCGACGGTGTCCCACTCGACCGGCACGCCGTGGCAGCCGTCCGCCCCGACGACCTCCAGGTGGTGCCGGATCCGTTCGGCGGTGTCGTCGTCCGCCAGCCGCTTCAGCACCGCCTCCGGACCGCCCTCGCTCGCCCAGCTCGGCAGCAGGGCCGCGAGGGTCGTGGCGCCCGGCGTGTAGGGGTAGGTGTCCAGGCTGATGTCGGCGCCCGCGGCCAGCGCCTCGTCCAGGACGGCGAGCAGCTCAGGTGCCCGGCCCTTGTTCACGCCGAAGTTCATGGTGGCGTGGGCGAGGTGGAGGGCGCAGCCGGCCTCCCGGGCCAGGGCGATCATCTCCTCGTACGCCTCGAGCGCGCCCGCCCCGTACGAACGGTGGTGCGGGCAGTAGTAGCCGCCGTGCCGGGCCACCACCCGGCACAGCTCGGTCAGTTCGGCGTCCTCGGCGTACATGCCGGGGGTGTAGGTCAGCCCCGAGGACATGCCGAGCGCGCCCTGTTCCATCCCTTCGGCCACCAACTCGCGCATGCGGTCGAGTTCCCGGGGAGTCGCCCCGCGGTCCTCCCAGCCGACGACGAGCGCGCGGACCGTGCCCTGGGGGATCAGATAGGCCGCGTTGACGGCGATCCCGCGGTCGAGGCGGTCCAGGTACTCGCCGACCGACCGCCAGTCGAAGTCGATGTCGTCGCCGTGGCCGTTCCACCCGGCGATGGCCCGGCGGACCTCCTCCAGCGTGCGGTCGTCGACCGGGGCGTACGACAGCCCGTCCTGGCCCAGCACTTCGAGCGTGACGCCCTGCGCGGCCTTGGCGCTGTGGTCGGGATCGCGCAGCAGGGCGAGGTCGCTGTGGGCGTGCATGTCGATGAAGCCGGGGGCCAGGACGAGCCCCTCGGTGTCCAGCTCCCGGCGTGCGGTGGGCCGTTGGCATCCGGCGTCGGCGGCCTCCTTGACGATCGACACGATCCGGCCGCCGTCCACGACCACGTCGGCGCGGTACGAGGGGGCGCCGCTGCCGTCGACCACGTCCGCGTCCCGGATGACGAGCTCCTCCATCGCCGGGCTCCCTTCGGGTCTCAGAAGAACGTGCGGATGTATTCGACGACCGTCCCGTCGGCCTCCGCCACCGGGATCAGCTGCCACTTGTCGAAGGACGTGCACGGGTGGGAGAGGCCGAGGCCCAGCCAGTCGCCGACCTCCAGATCGGTGCCAGGCGCCGTGGCCAGCCAGGCGTGCTGGTCGGAGAGCGAGGTCACCTCGATGCCGGTGGCCGGGCGCTCGGTGTCGCCCCGGCGGACCACCTGGGGGAAGGGGAGGTCGAGGTCGTGGGCCGCGTCCCGCTTGCCCGCGTTGGCGAAGGCCTGGTCGGGGGAGGGGCGGGAGACGATCTGCGTCCACAGGCGGAACGCCGGCTCCAGCGCGCCCTCCTCGGGGATCCGGTTGAAGGGGGTCACCTTGCGGTAGTGGCCGTCGTCGTGCGAGACGTAGGCACCGGAGCGGAGCAACTTCAGGACCGGGCGGGACAGTTCGGGGATCTCGGCGAAGACGTCGGCGACCGCGTCGAACCAGGCGCTGCCTCCGGCGCTGACCACGATCTCGTCGAGCCCTTCCGCCGCGAACCGTCCCGCCTTGTCGAAGTCGGCGGCCAGGGCGACGAGTCGGCGCAGCCAGGCGTGCACACGCTCCGGGTCCGCTCCGGGAACCTCGCCCTCGTATCCGGCGACGCCGACGAGCCGCAGCGTCCCGGTGGCCGCGACCGCGTCGGCGACCGCCGCGCACTCCGCCTCGGTACGGACACCGGTGCGGGCGCCCTCACCGGCGGCGAGCTCGACGACGACGTCCAGGGGGCGGGCGGCGCCGGTCAGGGCGGCGTCCATCAGCTCCACGCCGCGTACGGAGTCGACGTAGCAGACGAAACGGAAGCCGGGGTCGGCCGCCAGCTCACCGGCGACCCACTTCAGCGCCGCCGGGTCCACCAGTTCGTTCGCGAGGAAGACCCGCCGCACGCCGTACGCCCGCGCGACCCGCACCTGGTGGGGTACGGCCAGCGTGATGCCCCACGCGCCGTGCTCGATCTGACGCCGGAAGAGCTGGGGGGCCATGGTCGTCTTGCCGTGCGGCGCGAAGGCGAGGCCGTGGCGGGTGGCGTATGTCTCCATGAGCGCGAGGTTGTGCGCCAGGCGCTCGGCGGAGAGGGCGAGCACGGGGGTCGTGAAGCCGTCGGTGAAGAGGTTCCGGCGCTGGGAGGTCAACTCGGCGACGGTCAGGCCGTCCGCGTCCGGGGGGAGCCCCTTGAAGCGGTGGTCGACGCGGTCCTCCGCGAGGCGGGCGAGCGCTTCGGTACCGGACAAGGGGCCTCCCTGAAGGTGCGTTGCAGTGTGTGCAACGTCCATTGCGTATGTCGCTGACTGCTGTCTAACATCCACGCCAACGCCGGGTCAATGAAGGAGTCAGGACCATCGTGCATGCCCCCGACGCCATGGACGTCGTCGCGCTCGGCGAGTCCATGGTCACGTTCCTGCCCAGCCGGCCCGGGCGTCTCGCCGACGTGCCGTCCTTCGACCGGGCGATCGGCGGGGCGGAGTCGAACGTGGCGTGCGGGTTGGCTGCCGCCGGCTTCGCGGTGCGGTGGGTCAGCCGGGTCGGCGCCGACGGGTTCGGGGATCACCTGGTCGAGACGGTCGGGGGGTACGGGGTCGATGTCTCGGCCGTGGGCCGTGATGCTTCACGGCCCACGGGGGTGTACTTCCGTACGGCGGGGGACCGGGCCACGGACGCGCATGAAGTGGCGTACTACCGGGCCGGGTCGGCGGCTTCGGCGATGTCGGTCGAGAACGTGGACCTCTCGGCGGTGCGGGCGGGGCGGGTGCTGCACCTCTCCGGGATCACGGCCGCCTTGTCGGACACGTGTCTGTCCTTGCTGCGCGAGCTGACGGCTCCTGGCGCGGATCGGCCGCTCGTGTCGTTCGACGTCAATCACCGGGCCGGGCTGTGGCGTGACGCGGATGATCCGCGGGTGCTGCTGGAACTGGCCCGGGGGGCCGACATCGTGTTCGTGGGGGAGGACGAGGCCGAGGAGGCGTGGGAGGTGACGGGGGGTCCTGCCGCGATTCGGGCGGTGCTGCCTGACCCTTCGGTGCTGGTGGTGAAGCAAGGAGGCAAGGGGGCTACGGCATTCGTTTCGGATGCGGCCGAGTGGGGGCCGGTCGCGCCCCGCGGCGGAGCCGCTCATCGATGCAGCCCCGCGCCCCTGGGCAGGTCCCAGTCGCCGTCGAGCATTTTCGTTCCCGCCCTCGCCGTGGACGTCGTAGCCACCACCGGCGCCGGTGACGCCTTCGCCGCCGGGTTTCTCTCCGCGACCCTGCGCGAACTCCCCCTCCGGGACTGCCTCCGGCACGGGCACCTCTGGGCCGCCGCCGCCCTCACCACCCCCGGCGACCTCGCCGCACCCCCTGCCCGCGCACACGCCGACCGCCTCGCCGCCGCCGGAGACGACACGTGGGGGACACTTCGACTCGGCCCCGGCTGGACGCAAGCCGACACGGCCCCGGAGGAGGTACGCACCCCATGAGCCAGACCGTCGACCGCGCACTGAGCATCCTGCCGCTGCTCGCCGAGGGCCCCGCCGACCTCGGCCAGGTCGCCGAGCGCCTCGGCGTCCACAAGTCCACCGCGCTGCGACTTCTGCGCACCCTCCACGAACACGGCATGGTCTTCCGGCAGTCCGACCAGCGCTACCGCCTCGGCGCCCGCCTCATCGCCCTCGCCCAGGAGGCGATGGAGAACCTCGACATCCGCGAGATCGCCCACCCCCACCTCGTCCGGCTGAACGAGCAGTGCGGTCACACCGTCCACCTCGCCGTCTACGAGGAGGACGAGGTGCTCTACATCGACAAGGTCGAGAGCCGCTACCCCGTGCGCATGTACTCGCGGATCGGCAAACCGGTCGCCATCACCGTAGCGGCGGTCGCGAAGCTGCTGCTCGCCGATCTCCCCGAGGCCGAGCGGCACGCCCTCGCGGACAAGCTCGAATACCCCCTGTACACGGCCCGTTCGACACCCAACGCCCCCGCGTTCCTGAAGGAGTTGGAACGGGTGCGCGAACAGGGCTGGGCCACCGACCTCGGTGGCCACGAGGAGTCCATCAACTGCGTCGCGGCCCCCGTCCGGGGCGCCGACGGCAGGGTCGTCGCCGCGATGTCGGTGTCCGCGCCCAACGTCGTCGTCACCGCCGAGGAACTCCTCACCCTCCTCCCACAGGTCCGCCGTACGGCCGACGCCATCAGCGGCGAGTACTCGGGCAGAACAACAGCTAAGGAATCCGTATGACGGACAAGATCGCGCTCACCCCGAGCACCCACACCACGCCGCCCGCGAAGTTCTCCCACGGCGTGCGGAAGGGCAACATCCTCCAGGTGGCCGGGCAGGTCGGCTTCCTGCCGGCCGAGGAGGGCAAGCCTCCGACGCCCGCCGGTCCCACCCTGCGCGAGCAGACCCTCCAGACTCTCGCCAACGTCAAGGCGATCCTGGAGGAGGGCGGTGCCTCCTGGGACGACGTGATGATGATCCGCGTCTATCTGACGGACGTGGACCACTTCGCCGAGATGAACTCGATCTACAACAGCTACTTCGAGGAGCAGGGCCTCACCGCGCCCCCGGCCGCCCGCACGACCGTCTACGTCGGTCTGCCCGCCGGGCTCCTCATCGAGATCGACGCGCTCGCCGTTCTCGGCTGACGCCCCCTCAACTCCCGCACGCCGTACACGGCACGGCCCCTCACCGGACGCCGTGCCGCGATCCCCCCTGCCCGAAAGCCGGATGTACTTACCCAGAGGACCCCCATGTCGTCCTATCCGCTCGCCGCCACCGCCCCCGAGGCCCCACCCCACACCGGTGGCCTGCTCCTCCTCATCGACGGCACCGCGGGTCTGCTGACCGTGGCCGCCATCGGTATCGCCCTGCTGCTCTTCCTGATCATCAAGGCGAGACTCCAGCCCTTCGTCGCCCTGCTCGGCGTCTCCATAGCCGTCGGCCTGCTCGCGGGTCTCTCGGTCACCGAACTCTTCGGCACGGTCCAGCGCTCGGACGCCGTGTCCACCATCGAGTCCGGGATGGGCGGCATCCTCGGCCACGTCGCGATCATCATCGGCCTCGGCACCATGCTCGGCGCGATCCTCGAAGTCAGCGGCGGCGCCGAGGTGTTGGCGTCCCGGCTGCTGAACCTCTTCGGGGAGAAGCGGGCGCCCCTCGCCATGGGCCTCACCGGCCTGATCTTCGGCATCCCGGTCTTCTTCGACGTCGGCATCTTCGTGCTCGCGCCGATCGTGTACGCGGCGGCCAAGCGCAGCGGCAAGTCGATCCTGCTCTACTGTCTGCCGCTGCTGGCGGGCCTCTCCATGACCCACGCCTTCCTGCCCCCGCACCCCGGCCCGGTCGCCGCCGCGGGTCTGCTCCACGTGGACCTCGGCTGGGTGATCCTCATGGGCATCGTCTGCGGCATCCCCGCGGTGCTGGCCGCGTGGGCGTACTCCGCGTGGGTCGGCCGCCGCATCTTCGTCGCCGTACCGCAGGACATGGTCGAGGCGGCCGCGGAGGCCAGGCAGGCGGTGATCGAGGAGCAGCGGGCGCAGGGTGTCGCGCCCCGTGAGGACCCCGTCCCCCTCGGTACGGTCCTCGGCATCATCGGTACGCCCCTGGTCCTGATCCTCGCCGCCACCTTCTCCTCGATCGCGCTCGACCCCTCCACGGGCCGCTCGGTGATCGAGTTCTTCGGCAGCCCCTTCGTGGCGCTGACCATCGCGCTGGTCCTCGCGTACTACCTGCTCGGCATCCGCCGCGGCTGGTCCCGCAAGTCCCTGGAGACGGTGTCGACCGCGTCCCTCAAGCCGGTCGGCAACATCCTGCTCGTGGTCGGCGCGGGCGGGGTCTTCGGCGCGGTCCTGAAGGCCAGCGGGGTCGCCCAGGCTCTCTCGGACACCTTCAACGACGTCGGCCTGCCGGTGCTCGTGCTGTCGTACCTGATCTCGGTGGTCCTGCGGGTGGCCCAGGGCTCGGCGACGGTCGCGATCGTGACGACGGCGGGCATCGTGGCGCCCCTGCTGACGGAGGGTCACCACTCGCAGGCCTTCGTCGCACTCGTCATCATGGCGATCTCGGCCGGTTCCATCTTCGCCTCGCACGTCAACGACGGGGGCTTCTGGATGGTGGCCAAGTACTTCGGCATCAGCGAACGCGACACCCTGAAGACGTGGACCGTGCTGGAGACGGTGCTGTCGGTGGCGGGGTTCGTGGTGGCCGCCGTACTGAGTGTCTTCGTTTGACCTGCTCCTCGGGCTGGAGCCCGGGGATTCTGGCCGTCCTCACCCGAACCTGAGCCGCTACGAGGCACAGGTTCGGGTGAGGGTTCCGTGGCTTCCTGTTTCTTCGCGCTGCGCCAGAACGGGTTCTGGTCTCACCGGCACTCCGCAGGCCGATGCCGCCAGTCCGGCGGCCTGTTTGACGTTGATCGCGGCATTGTGGTCGCGGTCGTGGAGGGTCTTGCAGGCGGAGCAGGTCCATTCCCGTACGTGCAGGGGTTTGGGCCCGTCGCGGTGGCCGCAGGTGGAGCACGTCTGGCTGGTGGGCTCGAACCGGCCGATCTTGACGAAGGTCCGCCCATACCGCTGCGCCTTGTACTGCAGCATGGCCACGAACTGTGCCCAGCCCGCGTCGTGCACGCTCTTGGCCAGCCGGGTGCGTGCGAGTCCGGATACCGCCAGGTCCTCCACCGCGACCGCTTGGTTGTCGCGGATCAACTGGGTGGAGAGTTGGTGGTGGAACTCCTTGCGCGCGTCCGCCACGCCCGTGTGGGCGCGGGCGACCTTCAGCCGGGCTTTGGCCCGGTTCTTCGATCCCTTCTGCTTGCGGGACAGTTCCCGCTGGGCCTTCTTCAGCTTCTTCTCCGCGCGGCGCAGAAACCGCGGGGAGCTGATTTTCGTGCCGCCGGAGAGGACCGCGAAGTGGGTGAGCCCCAGGTCGATGCCGAGGGCGCTGCCCGGCTCCGGCTCATTCCAGCGCGCCTGGTCCGTTGCGGAGTCGGTGTCGATGACGAACGAGGCGAAATACCTGCCCGCCGAGTCCAGGATCACCGTCACGCTGGAGGGCGCGGCGGGCAGGGCCCGCGACCACTTGACCCTCACGGCACCGATCTTCGGCAGAGCCAACCGCCCACCGCTGGTGATCTTCCAGCAGGCGTTGGCGGTGAACCGGATCGACTGCCGGGTGTCCTTACGCGACTTGAAACGCGGTGCACCCACCCGCTTCCCCTTGCGCTCCCCTTTGAGGGAGGCGAAGAAGTTCCGGTACGCGGCTTCCACATCCCGCAAAGCCTGCTGCAGCACCACCGAGGAGACCTCGCCCAGCCAGCAGCGCTCGACCGTGTGCCGGGCCTGGGTGATCAGCCGTTTCGACAGCTCGGCCGCTTTCGGGAACGGCAGGCCTGCAGTGCGGGCGTCCTCCCGTGCCCGTACCGCATCGTTGAACACCACCCGCGCGCACCCGAACGCCCTGGCCAACGCGGTGCGTTGACCGGGCTCCGGGTACAGGCGGAAGGCGTACCGAAGCTGCATTCGGTGATCGTACGAACACACACCACTCGATGTCGCCGGGAACAACCGTTCCCCGCCTCACCCCTGTGACCACAGTGTCCGGCTCCGCCGGAACGACGCCGCGACGCCCGGCGCCGCGGTCACGGGATCCGCTTCACCTCCGGGCTGGAGCCCGATGCATTGCAAATGAAACTCGGTAGCCCCATGTAGGCGTCCGATAACGATGTAGGGGCCGGGTGTTCCGGGCACAGGATCGTCGACCATACTGCCCGCTGTGGAGCAGCGCATAGGTTCGAGCAGCCAGCCCCTGGAAGGCGCCGGGTTCGACCCGGCCTTCATCCCCGGGCTCACCTCGCCCGTGTCCGACGAGGCGGAGGACGCAAGTCCGGAGGAGACGGAGGCGAAGGCCACTGCGGAGGAGCCAGTCGAGGCCGCCGAGGCCGCCGAGGCCGTCGAGGAGGAAGCTCCCGACGGCCCCGTCTTCGAGGCCTCCGACCGGCGCGCGAAGATCGTCGCCGATCACCGGGGCGTCCGTCTCTCCCTCGACGACCAGTCCTGCGAGTTCCGCTGGGACGAGATCGGCGCGATCGAGACGGAGACGCCCCGGTTCGGCAAGCGCTACACCATCACGGTGCACACCCCGGACCGCCGCTGGTACCCGATCGAGATCGAGGCCAAGTCGCGGTCGAGCTTCGAGGAGTGGGACGAACAGATAGACGCCGTCCTCGACGCGTACTTCGAGGACGAGACTCCGGAGCCGGAGGAAGACGAGTCCGACGAGACTCCTTAGGAGCACAAACCTCTAGCAGTACTGCGCCTGTTTCCCGATCGACCGGTACATGCAGTCCGAGTTCTCCAGGAGTTGCAGCACCGCGTCCCGGTTCCGGGACGTCTCCCGCTCGATCACCTCGTCGGGCGGGTAGAAACCGCCACCGGAACTCGACGTCGGGTACATCTCGAAGGTGTACGAGAAGATCTTGTGCGTGCCCCAGAGGTAGTCGTCGATCGACCCGTCGGTGATGTAGAGGTCGCTCGACTGCTCCGGTGTGTACCCGTTGCTCGCGGCCATCTTCTGCCCGACCGTCTTGAACACGGCGTTGTCGTCGGCCGTCATCCCGGTCGCCGTGTCGGAGTACGTGTACCCGTAGGGCCACAGCACCAGTTCGCTGTACGTATGGAAGTCGATGTTCGTCTTGATCTGCTGGACCCCGCCGACGACCCGGCTGCGCACGAAGTTCGCGACCACCTTGACCTCGGGCGCCGACTCGGCGGCGGTACCCCGGTAGGTCTCGGAGGACGTCGAACCGGACGAGCCGCCGCAGCAGCCCCAGCGGTAGGCCCAGTTGCGGTTGAGGTCGGTGCCGACCGCCGACGAACCGGAGTTGGGCTGCCGGTTCTTGCGCCACGAGCGGTAGGAGCCGGTGGCGATGTCGTACTCGCCGCCGTCGGGGTTGAGGTCGGGGATGATCCAGATCTCGCGGTTGTTGACCATGTTCGTCACCCGTGAGTCGCTCCCGTAGCCCGCGCCGAGTTCGCGCAGCAGATACAGGGCCATCTCCACCGTGAGGTGCTCGCGGGCGTGCTGGTGGTGGGTGAACAGCACCTCGGGCTCGGCCTCGTCGGTCGCCACGTTGTCGCTGATCTTGATCGCGACGATGTCCCGGCCCTGGTACGACGTGCCGATGACCCGCTTGCTCATGATGTTCGGGTAGGCGGCGAGGCGCTGGTCGATCTCGGCGTTCATCTCGGCGTAGTTGTGGTAGCGCGAGTCGGCCGAGGGGAAGTCGTAGAGCCGGGCCTCGTCCTCCGCGGCACGGCTCGGAGCCGACCCCAACGCGGTGACCTCGTACCCGAGTTGACGCAGCTTTCTGATCTGGTCGGCGCGTCCGGAGACCACCACGGTCTCCTCGTCGGCCTCGTCGACGGTCACCCCGGTCTGTTGGATGGCCGTACGGGTCACGGGTGTCGAGTGCTGGTGGATCTCGTACTGGCGGACGTCCTCGGTGCTCGGTGCCGCCTTGGGCGCGCTGTCTGCGTTCGCGGAGAGTGGGGCCGCGAGGGCGAGGGTCATGAGGGAGGCGACGGCGGCGAGGGTGGCGTAGCGGGTGCCGCCGCGGGCGCCTGAACCGCGTGTGCGAAGTCGCATGAAGTCTCCTGTGTTCTCCAGGGATTCCGGGATCTCCGGAAGTGGGGAGTGGAGCGGGGGTGTTTCAGCGAGTTCTGCGACGTACTGCCGGTGCGGGTGTGCCGCTCATCGTGGGCTCGTGGCATGAGCAGGTCAAGAGTGAATAAAGACGCGGTGGCGTGAACTGTGCGTTCCCTGTGGGTCCTTGATGAGCTCCGGGGGCCGCGCAGTGTACGCGGACCGCTGCGGCACGGTGTGGTCCCGGAGGAAGTGCACCCGCGGGTGTGAGCGGTACGTGCGTATATGTGAGGGCCGGGATGACAGTGAGGCGGTGTGCGTGGACGAGGGCCTCGTCCACGGTGCGAGGAAGTGCGCCGCCCGACCCTCCACCCCACCGAAGGACCCTCCATGACCCCCGCCTTCGACCACCGCATGGCCACCTACGGCACCGACGACGGATTCCTCGCCGCCGCCCTCCCCTTCCTCGCCGAAGCCCTCGCCGCCCCAGGGGAACCTCCGCCCGCGGCCATCGCCTCCCCCCACAACCTCGCCCTGCTCCGGGACATCCTCGGCACGGACGCCGAGCGCGTCACCCTCATCGAGCACACGGACTGGTACACCGGCTCCGCCGCGAACGCGGTCGCGCAGGGCGCCGGTTACCTCGCCGCGCACGCCGGGCCCGGCGGCCGTATCCACCTCCTCATGGAACCCGTCTGGAACGGCCGGGCCGGCAGCTCCCCCCGCGAGACCACCGAGTGGATCCGCTACGAAGCCCTCGCCAACCTCCTCTTCGCGCCGCTCGCCACCACCGCCCTGTGCGCCTACGACAGCCGCACCGCGGGTCCCGCGATCATCGACGCGGTCCGCAGGGCCCACCCCGGTACGGGCGTGTACGAGGACCCCGTACGCCTCGCCGCCGAGCTGGACGCAGTACCCCTCGCGCCGCCCCCGCCGGACGCCGAGCTCCTCACCGACCTGGCCGCCGACGCCGTACGGGTGAGGGCGCAGGACCGGGGTCTGCCGCCCGCCGACGCGGAGCTGTTCGCGACGGCCGTCGCCGAGGCGGCGGAGGCGGTCGGGCAGCGGAGCGGTACCGCGCTGCTGTGGGGACAGGACACGCACTGCGTCTGCGAACTGCGCTCCGAGCGCCGGGTGGACGACCCCCTCGCCGGGTTCGTCCCGCCCGTCACCACCGACCTGGAGCCCGGGCAGGGACTCTGGTACGCGCGTCAGGTGTGTGCGTACGTCGACGTACGGGCACACCGGGACGGGTCGACCGTACGACTGCGGTACGCGTAGCCCCACCCGACTTCCTTCACCGCACGCCCTCTTGCCCGGCAGCGACCTTTAGGGTTTCTTTACCTTCATGGCGGACACCACGGACAACAAAGTGACCGGTGAGGCGAACTCCGTACCCCGCAAGTCCAGTTGGCGCTACATCGGCCCGGGGATCGTCGTCGCCGCGACCGGCGTCGGCGCCGGAGACCTCGTCGCCACACTCATCGCGGGCAGCAACTTCGGCTACACCCTGCTGTGGGCCGCGGTGATCGGCTGTCTGGTCAAGATCTCCCTCGCGGAGGCGGCGGGCCGCTGGCATCTGTCCACCGGCAGCACCCTGTTCGAGGGCTGGGCGAGCCTGGGCCGCTGGACCACCTGGTTCTTCGCCGTCTACGTGGTGATCTGGGGCTTCGTGTACGGCGCGGCGGCGATGTCGTCGAGCGCACTGCCGCTCCAGGCACTGTTCCCGGACGTGATGGACCTCGAATGGTGGGCCATCGCCTGCGGTCTGGTCGGCCTGGTCTTCGTCTGGTTCAACAAGTACGCGGTCTTCGAGAAGGTCATGACGGTCCTGGTGGGCGTCATGTTCGTGGTGACGGTGTACCTGGCGATCAGGGTCACCCCGAACCTGCCGGACGCCTTCGCGGGCCTGCTCCCCGTCCTGCCCGACGAGAAGGACTCCATCCTCAACACCCTGGGCCTGATCGGCGGCGTCGGCGGCACCATCACGCTCGCGGCGTACGGCTACTGGGTCAACGCCAAGGGGTGGACGAACACCGGCTGGATGAAGGTGATGCGGCTCGACAACCGGGTCGCCTACATCACCACCGGCATCTTCGTCGTCGCCATGCTCTTCGTCGGCGCGGAACTGCTGCACAGCGCCGACGTGGCGATCGCGAGCGGCGACAAGGGGCTCATCCAGCTCAGCGACATCCTGGAGGAGGAGTACGGCTCGGCGACCGCCAAGTTCTTCCTCATCGGCTTCTTCGCCACCTCCTTCACCTCGCTGATCGGCGTCTGGCACGGGGTGAGTCTGATGTTCGCCGACTTCGTGGCGCGCTACCGCGACCGCGGGGGTGCCGCGGGCTCCGGCCAGGAGGTCGCCACCGGTTCGCGCGAGCGCTCCTGGCCCTTCCGCGCGTATCTGCTCTGGCTGACGTTCCCCCCGATGGTCCTCCTCTTCCAGGGCCAGCCCTTCCGCCTGGTCATCATCTACGGCGTCCTCGGCGCGGCCTTCCTGCCCTTCCTGGCCGGCACCCTGATGTGGCTGCTGAACACCTCCCGCACACCCAGGGAGTGGCGCAACGGCCCCCTCAGCAACGCCATGCTGGCGATCGCGGGCCTGCTCTTCCTGGTCCTGTGCGTGAAGCAGATCTGGGACCAGCCGTGGTCGGAGTTCTTCTAACTGCCGCTCCACCACCGGGCGTCGAGCGCCATCTTCCGCATCTGGGCGATGCTGAGCGCGGGGGTGGCACGGGTCGCGGACTCGTTCTGGGTGCCGGCGTTGAAGGCGCTGATCACCACGCGCCTGCCGTCGGCGCGCATGGTGTCGACGGTCCACATGACCTGGTCGCCCCGGTCCCCGGGGCCCTGCTTGACGGCGACCCGGGTGCCGTCGGGCAGGGTCTCGGAGCCCGAGCCGAAGAGGTCGCCGGCCACGTCCAGCATGTCGGGCTGCACGTTGACCTGGACCAGGCTCCTGCCCTTGCCGTCGTCGACCACGGCGTAGGCGAAGTCGCCGTCGTCGCTGCTCTTGTCGGTCACCTTCAGTCCCTTGGGCAGCAAGGCCAGCAGGTTGGTGCGGGCATGCAGGTCGGAGCCCGGGAGCTCCGGCTCGGGGAGGGGCTCGGGGAGGGCGTTCGCGACAGCGCGCCACTCCTTCGCCGCCGCCAGCCGCGTCAGCTGAGCCGGAGTCAGCGGGGGATCGGTCCGGGTGACGGGCTTGTCCTTCTCGGCGGCCGCGTTCCACTCGCTCACGGTGATGTGCTGCCCGGTCGGGGTGACCAGCTCGGCGGTCCAGAATTTGGTGTCCACCCGGCGGTCGGGATACTCGTAACCCTGGAGCACGGTGACCACGGAGCTGTCGGCGAGCCGGCTCGTCCTGCAGGCGTCGTACGGGATGAACACCCGGTCGGGGCACTGGGCCGCCTGCCGGGCCTGTGTACCGCCCGGCTGCACCCGGCCCACGCTGACCCCGATGGCCGCGGCGCCCTTGCCGTCGTCGAAGACCAGCCCCGCGGACGGCGCGGGCACCTTCAGCTTGTCGGTCGGCTCGGTGCCCTGCCCGCGCTCCTCGCTGAAGTCGCCCTTGGGCAACAGCCTCTTGAGGGTCTCGATCATCTGCTCGTCAGTCGCATGCGTGGCCGTGGCGCTCGGCGTCGGCTTGGCGGAGGCCGTCACGGAGGACGGCACGGCCTCGGCCGCCGTACCGCCCGGCCGCAGGACCAGCGCCCCGCCCACGCCGGCGAGCACGACGCTCGCGGCGCCCGCGGTGACAGCGGCCCGCCGCACGAACCGCTTGCGCCGGCCCCGCACCGCGCCGCGCGCGGCGAGGGCCGTACGGTCGGCGTCGAACCCGCCGCCGGTCTCGTGCAGGGCGGCGGTGAGCCGCTCCTCGAAGGGGTCCTTGTGCTGGTCTGTGAGCATGGGTCAGCCACCGTTCCGGGTCGGTCGGTCGGTCGAAAGGGAAGTCGGGTGGCCGGTCAGGGCCGGGCGTAGGCGCCGATGTCCTCGCCGAGGAGCCCGCGCAGTTGCCTCAGGGCTCGGGTAGAGCGCGTGCGGACCGCTGCCGCGCTGGCGTTCAGGGCGCCGGCGGTCTCCTCGATGGAGCGGTCCTCCCAGTAGCGCAGGACGACCACGGCCCGGTCCTTGGCGGGCAGCCGTGCCAGGGCGTCGAGCAGCGTCAGCCGCAGGGGCGTGTCGACACCGGCGACGGCCACCTCCGGCAGGACGTCGGTGGCGCGCTCCCCGCTGCTGCGGCGGCGCCGATGGGTCAGGAACACCCGGACCAGGACGGTCTGCGCGTACGCCGCGGGGTTGCCGACTTGGGAGATCCGGCTCCAGCGGACGTAGATCCGCCCGAGCGCCTCCTGCACCAGGTCCTCCGCGAGATGGGTGTCACCCGCGGTCAGCAGACACGCCGACCGGTACAGATGTCCGGCCCGGGCAGCGGCGAACTCCGCGTACTCGTCCGCGCGGGCCTGTCTCATGTGTTCCCCCTGATGCTGTGCGCCCGGCCGTGGAAGAGGTCCTCACTTCTCTGACGCTGTGGGGCGGGGAGAATGTTTCACATGATCTGCAAGCAGTCCGTGACGCGAGGGGACGGATGCCGATGACCACCCCACCACCCGGCCGGCCCTACGGCGACCAGCCCCCGCCCCCTCCTGCGCCCATGGCCCCACCGACCGCGCCGCCGCCGGGCTTCGGGCCGCCGCCCGCGCAGTACGGCTACGGCTACCCGCCCCCGCCCCCGCCCCCCGAGGGCCCGGAGTTCATGGCCGTGGACCGCCACAACTCCATCGTCGTCGACTCGGCGGGGGTCGCCTTCGAGTCCCACGGCCAGACCGCCGAGTTCCCCTGGCACGAGGTCCGCAGCGTCCACTACAAGGCGGGCCCCAACGGCAAGACCCTGATGATGGCCGTCGTCCACCCCGACGGCCGCTTCTACGAGTGCGTGGTCGACGCCAAGGGCCGGGACACGCTGGGCCAGTGGTTCGCCCGGCTGGCACCGGTGCTGGGGTACTACCGGCCCCTGGTGTGAGCGTGGACGCCGAACTGCAGATCCACGAGGTGCGCGGCGCCGGGGCGACGGAGGCGACCGTGGTCGTGCGCTGCCTCCGGGGCCCCGTCCGCCTCGGCGCCCGCTTCTCGCTGGTTCGCGACACGCGGGCGCCGATCGATCTGACGGTGACGAGCATCGTGCGTTACGGCCGTCCGGACCACGCGATCGATCCCGTGCACTCCGGCCTGGTGACGCTCCAGGGCACCGGCGTGCATGAGCTGAGCCCGACGATCGGGGAGGCGGGACGGCAGGTCATGCAGGTCATCCAGGGCGACAACCCGGCCACGTCCTGACCCCCCGCTACGGCAGCCCGTGCACGTGCGGTCCCACCGTGTTGGACCACGCGTTGCCCGCCGCCGCGTCCCAGTTCGTCGACCAGGTCATGGCGCCGCGCAGGTCGGGATAGGTCCTCGACGGCTTGAAGGAGCCGCAGCCCGTGCCCTTCGTCAGGCAGTCGAGCGCGTTGTTCACCACCGAGGGCGAGACGTAGCCGCTGCCCGCCCCGCTCGTGGACGCCGGGAGGCCCAACCCCACCTGGGACGGGGACAGTCCGCCCTCCAGCTGGATGCAGGCCAGGGCGGTCAGGAAGTCCACCGAACCCTGGAAGTACACCTTGCCGTCGCAGCCCAGCATCGAACCGCTGTTGTAGTACTGCATGTTGACGACCGTGAGGATGTCCTTCACGTTCAGCGCGGTCTGGAAGTACGCGTTGGACGTCGACTGCATGTCGATCGTCTGCGGTGCCATGGTCAGCACCAGGCCCGACCCCGCCTTTGCCGCGAGCGATCGCAACGCCTGGGACATGTAGGTCGCGTTGAGCCCGTTCTCCAGATCGATGTCCACGCCGTCGAAGCCGTACGTCTGCATCAGCGCGTACACCGAGTTCGTGAAGTTCGCCGCGGAGGCGGGGTCGTTCACCGCGACCGTGCCGTTCTGTCCGCCCACGGAGACGACGACCTTCTTCCCGGCCGCCTGCTTCGCCCTGATGTCCGCCTTGAACTGGTCGACCGTGTACCCGCCGAGCCCGGCCGAGTCCAGGTTGAAGGTCACCGCCCCCGGAGTCGTCGTCGCGTCCGCGAACGCCACCGCGATGATGTCGTACTGCGACTGCACGGCCGACAGCTTCTGAACCGTCGCCCCGTTGTTGAAGTTCTGCCAGTACCCGGTGACGGCGTGCTTCGGCACCGCACCGCCCCCGGTGCCCGTCGACGCGCTCGTCGTCCCCGTCACCGCACCCGACTTCGCGGACTCACCCGCCGAGTTCACCGCCGTGACCTGGAAGCTGTACGACGTCGACGCGGCCAGCCCCGTCACGGTCGCCGAGGTCCCGGTCACCGCCGTGACCTTCGTACCGTTGCGGTAGACGTTGTAGCCCGTCGCGCCCGACACCGTGTTCCAGGCGAGGGAGACGGACGAGGAGGACGTGCCGGAGACCGCGAGACCGGCCGGTGCCGACGGGACCGTGGGAGCGGGATCGCCCCCGCCGCCCCCGTCCGGGCCGTACACCGACACGTCGTCGGCGACGTACGCGGCCTGGCCGTACCAGCCGTGCGTGTACACCGTCACCGAGGTCGTCGAGGCGCCCGTGGTGAAGGTGGTCGTCAGCTGCTTCCAGGAGGCGGAGTCCGGGGTCCAGGCCGACACGTCCGTGGTGCCGGTGCCGGTCGCGCCCAGGTAGGCGTAGCCGCCCTGCACCCAGGCGCTCAGCGTGTAGGTGGAGCTCGGCTTCACGGCCACCGTCTGGACGCACTTGGCGTTGTCCTGCCCGGCGGGCGTCGCCTTCAGCGCGGCCGAGCCGCCGTGCACGGGGGAGGCGACGGTCGTACCGCTGCTCGCCGAACAGGTCCAGTTGGTCAGGCCGGACTCGAAGCCGGCGTTCTTCGCGTTGTTGACGTCCGCGGCGGACGCCGGTCCCGCGAGACCGAGGGCGCCTCCCAGGGCGAGGGCCGTGGTGAGGGCCGCGGTCCGGAACCGCGGTTTTCTGCTGAGTATGGGCATGACAAGAGAGTTGGTCCAGACCAATCCCGCTGTCAAGGCCGGTGTCGAGGATGAATGCGCAACCGGCCTTTCTCTGGAGTGCGCACGTGGCAAGTGCGCCCCATCTGGGCAGGAATCGCCCGCTTTTGATCCGTCACCCAGGCCAGGAAGTCACAGAATCGCTGTTCTCCGGTCATAGACCCGTGGTTACAGTGCTCAGGTAGTCACGCAGTGAAGTCGACCGGGTGCGCCGGAGTGATCCGTCGGACCCACGGGCATGGGATACGGGGAGCTGCGCGTGCCAACTGCCATCGCAGTGACCGGTGCCGACATGGCGCTGCCGGCACAGGATGAGCGGACCCTGCCCGCCGTCGTGCTCGACGGCCTCGACCGGCAGCCGCTCGACCACTCGCTCGCCGCCCTCCAGGCGCTGATCGACCAGCACGGCCATGTGATCGTCGTGTACTCCCGTGCCGTGCCCACGGCCGTGGACCAACGGCTGCGTACCGTGCGGTCCCTGCTGGAGAGCGACCGGATCGCCCTGTTCCAGCCCGAACTGCCACCCCTGGGACTCGCCGTCCTCGCCCGCCAGTTGAGGCAGCTCGCCTCCTGCGACCTCAGCCCCGGTGTCCTCGCCTCGGCGGGCCGCCTGCTCACCCACTACATCCACGCGGGCGCGCTCCTCGGCTCGGTGGCCAAGCTCGACCGGGTCCCCGTCGGGCTCAAGTCGCACGCCAAGTCATGGGTTCCGGGCAGCCAGTTCGCCGTGCTCGCCCACCCCCAGCCGCAGCTCGTCAGGATCGCCCCGGACGCCACCCTCGCCGGCCCCGAGTTCGCCACCTCGATGCTGGTCGCCCGCGGCCAGCTCCAGTCCGACTGGGTCTCCGGGACCCTCGCCAAGACCTGGCGGATCCAAGGGCTGCGGGAGGCGCCGCTGCCCGCCGAGTCCGACCGGTGGTGGGGCACCGGCAAGCTGATCGAGTTCTGCAGCTTCCTGCCCGACCTGTCCGTCCTTTACCAACTGGTCACCTCGGTACGGCAGAACATCTGTCACTGGTGCGGTATCGACGTCATCGGAGACCGCTGCGTCTTCTGTTCGGCCACCGCACCGATGACGACCGTTTCTCAGCAGTACCAGCACCAGCAGCACCCGCACCAACTGCCCGCCGGGTGAGCCGTACGCCGGATCGCCCCCGTCCCCGATTCCGCTCGACCGAGCCCCCCAACGAGGTCCACGGTTCATGAACTCCCGTCAGCGCCGCGGCGTGATACTCCTGCTCCTGTCGGTCCTGGGCGCCCTCGCGGCCTTCGCCGGCGTGCTCTCCGTCATCGACGACGTGAAGTCCAAGGTCGGCCCCGAGGTCACGGCGTACGAGGTCAAGAAGGACATCGAGCCCTACACCCGGCTCACCGCGGCGCAGTTCGAGAAGACCGAGATGCCGAAGCGCTGGCTGTCGGCCAACGCGATCACCGACCTCGCCGCCGTCCGCGACAAGATCGCCGTGACGACCCTCAAGAAGGGCTCGCTGCTCCAGAGCGACATGATCGTCGACCAGCCCGCCCTGCAGCCCGGGCAGCAGGAGGTCGCCATCATGATCGACGCGGCGACCGGCGTCGCCGGCAAGATCACGGCAGGCTCCGCGGTCAACGTGTACGCCACCTTCGAGGGACAGAAGGAAGGCGATTCCGACCAGTCGAAGATCATCGTGACGAACGCCCGGGTCCTCGACGTCGGGCAGATCAAGGCCCTCGAACCCGACGCCGACGACCGCACCCGGGCGGCCACCGACGCCGTCCCCATCACCTTCGCCCTCTCCGCCCTCGACGCCCAGCGCATCACGTACGCCGAGTCGTTCGCCAAGCGGGTCCGGCTCGCCCTGGTCGCGCCGGGCGAGACCGGGACCGTGCCCGAGCAGGAGCGCACGTACGAACTCGCGAAGGACAAGTGAGAGGCCGCCATGCCCACGAGGATCCTCCCGGCAGTCGGCGACGCGGACGCGGTCCGCTCCCTCACCACGCTGCTCAGCCAGCTCCCGGACGCCGAACCCGTCGCCCCGGTCACCGACTCCACCCAGCTCATCGACAACCTCGCGCGCCTGGCGTCCGAGTCGATCGACGAGCTGCCCGAGGTCGTGGTCGTCCATGAGCGCATCGGGCCCGTCCCGGCCCTGGAACTCATCCGCGAGGTCGCCCTGCGCTTCCCGGCCGTCGGCGTCATCCTCGTCACCTCCGACGTCGGCCCCGGCCTCTTCCAGGCCGCCATGGACTACGGCGCCCGCGGCCTCATCTCCCTCCCGCTCGGCTACGAGGAACTCGCCACCCGAGTGCACGCCGTCGCCCAGTGGTCGGTGGGCGTACGACGGCACCTGGGCGCCGCCACCGACGTGTTCACCGGAGTCGGCGGAACCGTCGTCACGGTCAGCGGCGCGAAGGGCGGTGTCGGCGCCACCACGACCGCCATCCAGCTCGCCCTCGCCGCCCAGGCCTCCGGCCGCCCCACCGCCCTGCTCGACATGGACCTCCAGACCGGCGACGTCGCCTCCTATCTGGACGTCCAGTTCCGCCGCTCGGTCGCCGACCTCGCCACCATCACCGACATCTCCCCGCGGGTCCTCGCCGACGCCGTCTTCCCCCACGACACCGGCCTCGCGCTGCTGCTCGCGCCCGGCGAGGGCGAACGCGGCGAGGAGGTCACCGAGCGCGCCGCCCGCCAAATCGTCTCCGCCCTGCGCTCCCGCTACGAGGTCGTGGTCGTCGACTGCGGGGCCCAGCTCAGCGGGGCCGGCGCGGCCGTCGTGGAGATGGCCGACACGGCCCTGCTGGTCACCACGCCGGACGTGGTCGCCGTACGGGGCGCCAAACGCGCCGTACGCATGTGGGACCGCCTCCAGGTCCGCAAGGCCGAGGAGACCACCGTCGTCGTCAACCGCCACAGCCGCGGTACGGAGATCCAGCCCGCGCTCATCCAGAAGATCACCGGCACCGGTGTCGCGGCGACCGTGGTCCCGGCCAACTTCAAGGAGCTCCAGGGCGCGGTGGACGCGGGCCGGGTCCACGAACTCGACGCCAAGGGCACGGTCAAGCAGGCCCTGTGGACACTCGCCGGTGAACTGGGCCTGGTCAAGGGCACGGAGGCGAACTCCCATCGCAACGGCGGCCGGGAGCGGGGGGCGCTGGCCTTCCGGCGGCGCAAGGAGCTGGGGAGATGAGCACCCGGGCGCTCCGGCGGTTCCGACGGGACGAGGGACAGGTCACCATCGAGTTCCTCGGGATGACCCCGCTGATCCTGATCACGCTGGTGCTGCTGTGGCAGTTCGTGCTGCTGGGATACACCTACACGCTCGCGGGGAATGCTGCGGACGAGGCGGCCCGGGCGGGGACGGCGGTTCCGGCCGGGGAGCGGCAGGCCGCCTGCCAGGAGGCGGGCACGGACAAACTGCCGGGAGCCTGGAGCGGCACGGTGAGCTGCGCGACCGAGGGCGGCTACGTCAAGGCCACCGTCACTCTCCAGGTCCCCGTCCTGTTCCCGGGATCGATCGGCTTCCCCTTCGACGTGGAGGGCCACGCGGGCGCGGTGGAGGAGGACAGGGACTGAGATGTCGTACTCCCGGAGAGACCGCGACCATGACCGCGGGCGCGACCGCGGCCAAGTGGCCCTGGAGTACCTGGGCTTCATCCCGATCCTGATCCTCGTCGCCATGGCGGGCGTCCAGATCGGGCTCATCGCCTACACCGCCCAGCAGGCCGGTACGGCGGCCAGGGCCGGGGCACGGTCCGCCTCGCTCGACCTGAGCGCGCAGGACGGCTGTGTGAACGCCATCAGCGACTGGCTGTCCGTCGCCTGCGCCGAGGGCGGGGGCGGCGACTCGGTCACCGTCACCGCCACCGTCCAGATCCCGTCGATCGTCCCCGGCTGGAGCTTCGACCCCGCGGTCAAGACCGCCACCATGCCGCTCGACCACTGAACGAGGTACTCCATGAGTCTGCGGTCCCGCATCAACACCCCCGAGGAGAACGGCAGCCGGGGCGAGGACGGCCACCTGGTCGCCTCCTACCGGGCCAAGCTCCTCGAGGAGATCGACCTCGCGGAGATGAGCTCGCTGGCGGCCGCCGAGCGCCGGGCCCGGCTCGAGCGGGTGCTCGGGCACATCATCAGCCGCGAGGGACCGGTCCTGTCGACCGTCGAACGCTCCCAGCTGATCCGGCGGGTGGTCGACGAGGCACTCGGCCTCGGCATCCTGGAACCGCTGCTCGAAGACGCCTCCATCACCGAGATCATGGTCAACGGCCCGGACTCGATCTTCGTCGAACGCGGCGGCCGGGTCGAGCAGTTGCCGCTGCGCTTCCCCTCCCACGATCAGCTGATGCAGACCATCGAGCGAATAGTCTCCACGGTCAACCGGCGGGTCGACGAGACCAACCCGATGGTCGACGCGCGCCTGCCGTCCGGCGAGCGGGTGAACGTCATCATCCCGCCGCTCTCCCTGACCGGCGCGATCCTCACGATCCGCCGCTTCCCGCGCTCCTACACGCTTCAGGAACTGGTCGGCTTCGACTCGCTCGACGAGAACATGCTGTACCTGCTGGCGGGCCTGGTGCAGGCACGCTTCAACATCATCGTGTCGGGCGCGACGGGCACCGGGAAGACGACCCTGCTCAACGCCCTGTCCGGGCTCATCCCGGAGGGCGACCGGATCATCACCATCGAGGACTCGGCCGAACTCCAGCTCCAGCAACGGCACGTGGTCCGGCTGGAGTCGCGCCCGCCGAACGTGGAGGGCCAGGGCCGGGTCACCATCCGCGACCTGGTCCGCAACTCGCTGCGCATGCGCCCCGACCGGATCGTGGTCGGCGAGGTCCGCGGCGGCGAGTCCCTCGACATGCTCCAGGCGATGTCGACGGGCCATGACGGCTCCCTCGCCACCGTCCACGCCAACAGCGCCGAGGACGCGCTGATGCGGCTCAAGACCCTGGCCTCCATGTCGGAGGTGGAGATCCCCTTCGAGGCGCTGCACGACCAGATCAACAGCGCGGTCGACGTGATCATCCAGCTCACCCGGTTCGCCGACGGCGCCCGCCGGATCACCGAGATCGCCCTCCTCGACAGCCACGGCAGCGAGCCGTACCGCCTGGCGACCGTGGCCCGCTTCGACGCCCAGCCCATGGCGGCGGACGGCCGGATCTACGGCAGGTTCGAGTACTTCCCGCTTCCCCGCCGTACCGTCGACCGCCTCTACATGGCGAGCCAGCCCACCCCCCAGGCCTTCGGCGTGGCCCAGTCCACAAGCCAGTTGGCCATCCGAGAAGCCAGGTAGGACCCACCCCCATGGACCTGCAGACCCTTGTCACGCTCACCATCGGCGTCACGCTGCTGACCTGCGCGCTCGCCGTCGTGGGCGTCCACTTCTACGCCAGGGGACGGGCGCAGCGGGCGGCACTGGTCGACCGGCTGTCGGCCGCGGGCCAGGTGCCGTACACCGGCCGCCGGCGGCACTTCCGGGACCTGGACCGCAGGCTGCGCCGCACCCGGCTCGGCCGGGAGCTGGAACTGCGGCTGGCGGCCACGGGACTCGACGTGACGCCGGGCGAGTTCTTCGCCGCGATGATCGGGCTCGTCGGAGGCCTGTGGCTGATCGGCCAGGCGACCCTGGCACCCTTCTTCGGCCCGCTGGCCGGCCTCGCGGGCGTCTGGGCGGCGCTGCAGTTCCTCAACTGGCAGCGTCAGAAACGCATCGAGAAGTTCATCAACCAACTCCCCGAACTGGCCCGCATCCTGGCCAACGCCACCCACGCCGGCCTCGCCCTGCGCACCGCGATCGGCATGGCGGCGGAGGAGCTGGAGGCGCCGGCCGGGGAGGAACTGGCCAACGTGGCCAACCAGTTGGCGGTGGGTGTGGCGATGGAGGACGCGCTCGACGAGATGGCGAAGCGGCTGCCGTCCCGGGAACTGGTGGTCCTGGTGACGACCCTGGTGCTGTCGAACCGGGCGGGCGGACAGGTGGTCAGCGCGTTGCGCAACCTGACCGAGACGCTGGAGGAGCGCAAGGAGACCCGGCGCGAGGTCCGCACCCAGCTCTCCCAGGTGAGCATGACGTCGTACGCGGTCCCGGTCCTGGGCATCGGCTCGCTGTTCCTGATGAACGGCGTGAAGGACGGCGCACTGGCGCGGATGACGGGCTCACCGCTGGGCCAGGGGGCGGTGATCATCGCATTCGCGCTCTACGCGGTGGGATTCATCCTGATCCGCCGCCTGTCACGGATCGATGTCTGAGGAGGGGCGGCTGTGATCGCTTTCGGGCTGGCCCTGTTGATGGCCGTGAGCGTGTGGGGCGTCTTCGCCGGCATCCGCATGTACCGGGCGGAGGCGAAACTGCCGAACGACCTGGTGCTGGCCCTGGAGGTCGGCTCCACCCGCACCGGCGCGGTCGACTCCTTGATCGACCGCATGGGCATGCGCTACGCCCCCGCAGTCCTGCGTCTGATGGGCCCCAAGCAGGTCGCCAAGTACCGCCGCAAGATCGACCTGGCGGGCAACCCGGGCGGCCTGACCATCAACCGCTACGCGGCCCGCAGGGCGGTCTACGGCTTCCTCGGCGCGGTGGGCTTCCTGGTGTTCCTGCTGCGGGGGCAGGTGTTGGTGGCGTTGTTGCTCCTGGCCTTCGGGGCGTTCTGGACGGAGGTCGGCATCTGGTCGGCGATCCGGGTCAGGAAGGACGTCATCGAGCGCACGCTCCCCGACTTCCTGGACGTGCTGGCGGTGGTGGTGAGCGCGGGCCTGGGCTTCCGCCAGGCACTGGACCGGGTGGCCTCCAAGTACGAGGGCCCCTGGGCCGACGAACTGCGCATCACGCTCCGCCAGATGGACCTCGGTATGAGCCGCCGCCAGGCCTTCGCGGAACTGCGCCGCCGCAACGACTCCGAACAGGTGGCGATGTTCGTGACGGCACTCCAGCAGGGCGAGGAACTGGGCGCCCCCATCGTGGACACCCTGGTCTCCCTGGCCAAGGACATGCGCCGCACGGACGCCCAGAACGCCCGCCGCAAGGCGGCCCGCGCGGTCCCCAAGGCCACCATGATGATCACCACCTTCATGGTCCCGGCCACGATGCTCCTGCTGGCCGCGGGGTTGCTCCTCGGCTCGGGCACCGACTTCGGCTCGGTCACGGGGAAGTAGGGGGACGGGGGGTGTCCATGACGGGTGTGCGCAGGACGCGGACGGGGCGGAGGCTCCCAGGGCGGCGGTTCGGGCTGCGCCACGGGGAGACGGAGGGGCGACAGCCTGACGCGCGGGCGCGAAGCTCGGCGCACCGGATCCAACGCGCGGCCGCCGACGGCACTCAGGATGTGGGTGTGGGTGTGGGTGCGGGTGCGGGTGTCGGTACGGGTGTCGGTAAGGGTGTTGCCGAGGGGAACGCAGTCCACGCGCCCCCCCACGCACCGGCACTGGACATCCAGGTCAACGCCCTCCAGGCCATGTGCCGCCAGGTCTTCGGCTTCCGTCTGGCGATGATCGCCCTGGCCGCCCCCGCCGCCCTCCTCAACGCCAACCCGGGCCTCGGCACCCGCCTGGTCGGCGCCGCGGTGGTCGTCACCTTCATGGTCTCGTACGCCCTCTTCAGGGACTGGGAACGCTTCGGCCCCCTCCTCCTGCGCCACCCCTCCCTGCTCGCCGCGGACACCCTCTTCGCCAGCCTCCTCCTGATCTCCGCGGGCCCCGACACCACGCTCGCCTACGTCAGCGTCTGCACCCCCCTCCTCGCCGGCATCGCCTACAGCTGGCGAGGCGCAGCGGTCTTCGCGTCCCTGCAGTCCCTGATCCTCCTCCTGGCCCAGACAGCCCTCCCGCACCCGAGCACCACCCCCGCGGACATCCTGTTGCTCCCCGGCTTCTGCGTGATCACGGGCGCGGTCGGCTCCACCCTGCGAGGCCTCCTGCTCCGCTTCGGCACCGCGACCCAGGCACTCACCGCGATGAAGGCCCGGCTGGCGGTGACGGAGGCGATCAGCGAGGAACGCGCCCGTCTGGCGAGGGAGATGCACGACTCGGTGGCGAAGACCCTCCACGGCGTGGCCCTGGCGGCCGAGGGCCTGGCGACTTCCGCAGCTGCCTCCGACCCGGACCCGGCCCTGCTCAAACAGCAGGCCGAACTCGTGGCCCGGGCAGCCCGCAGAGCGGCGACGGAGTCCCGTGAACTCCTCACCGACCTGCGCCGGGACCCGGCCCCCACGACGGACGTACTGGAGGAACTGGCCACCCGCACACGGAACTTCCGCGCCCGCACCACGCTCCCCACGAGCTACCGGGCGCCCAGCCGCCCACACCGCGCTCTCGCCGTCCCGCACCCCGTGGCCCGCCAACTCCTCACCATCACCGAGGAGGCGATGGAGAACGCCCACCGTCACGCCGAGGCCACCCGTATCGACGTCACGGCGGACATCGACACCGACGAGGAACTGCTCAGCATCAGCGTCCAGGACGATGGCCGCGGACTCCCCCCGGACACCACCCTCGACGAACTCCGCCGCTCCGGCCACTTCGGCCTGGTCGGCATGGTGGAACGGGCCGAGTCGGTGGGCGCCCATATCCACATCGGCGAGGGCGCGGGCGCGAAGGGCACGGAAGTACTCCTGCAACTGCCCCTGCCATCCCCGAATCCGCCCCGACCACCCGACGCCACGACGCCCCCACGCCCCGACGACCCGGTGATCCGATGAACCCTCACCCCACGAGAGGAGGCCGTGACATGCCGGACGACCCCCAGCACTCCTCCACCCCACCGATCGCGCTGTTCCCGACGGCCCCGGCCACCCCCGTCCGGATCGTCCTCGCCGACGACAACCCGGTGGTCCGAGCGGGCCTCACCGCCCTGCTCTCGGGCCGCGCCGACATCACGGTCGTGGCGGAGGCGGCGGATGGCCGGGAGGCGTACGAGGCCGCGAGCCGGCACCGTCCGGACGTGATCCTGCTGGACGTCCGGATGCCGGGCGTGGACGGGATCTCGGCGCTGCCGTACCTCGTGCCGATCGCCCCGGTGCTGATGCTCACGTACAGCGGCGAGCCGGAGACCGTCCAGGAGGCGCTGCGCAGGGGAGCCGACGGCTACCTCGTCCACGGTGAGTTCACGGCGGACCAACTCGTCGTGGCCGTACGGGACACCGCACAGGGCCGCACCCACCTCACACCGACGGCGGCGGGCGCCCTGCTGCTCCAGCTACGCGATGCGAATGCACACGCTGACCCTCATCTCCCGCTGCCTGCACAGCCAATTCCCCTCAAAGGGCTTTCGCAACTGCAACCATCTATGGCACAGTCGTCATCATCGGACAGGTCGCGTTTCCAACTCAGCGCGAGGGAGGCGGAGATCATGGACCTCATCGCATCCGGCATGACCAACCAGCAGATCGCCGCCGCCTGCTTCATCAGCGAGAAGACGGTCAAGAACCACATCAACCGCATCTTCGCCAAGCTCCACAGTACGAGCCGCTCCGAGGCCGCCGCGAAGTGGCTGGGCACGGCGCCGAGTTCGGGCCGAGGGGTGGGGTGAGCCGTGCCGAAGCGAGGTTGGGCCCGGATTTGGGCCCAGGGGCCCTGCGCCGATCGGGATCCGCAGGTCTACGTTCCGGTTGTCGATGGCGGCGACACCGAAGGGTCACACGATGAGCAACCGGTTCAACGACGACAAGGGTCAGACCGCGGTCGAGTACCTGGGCATCATCGCGGTGGTGGTGGCGATCGTGCTGGCGATCACGGGGACGGATATCGGCAACACGATCTACACCGCGATCGTGGACAAGGTCAACGAAGTCATCAGCGGCTGACCAGGCTTCGGAGATACGACGACGCAGGGCAGGCTTTCCCCATCTACATCACGGTGGTGGCGGGCCTGCTCTTTCTCGCGTTCGCCTTCCTGGCAGTCGGACAGGCCGCGGCGAACCGGAACGGCGCCCAGACGGCGGCCGACGCGGCAGCGCTGGCAGCGGCGCTGGACACGCGGGACAAACTCACCGACAAGTGGGTGGAGAACATCCTCGATCCCACCAAGTGGCAGGACATCTTCGACGGCGGGGGAGTGAACTTCGACGGTTGCGCACGGGCAGACGAACTGGCCGCGCAGAACGACGCCACCAGGTTGGGCTGTCAAGCGCTGGCGGGGCTGCCTCCTGGCTACACGGTCGAAGTCAGGACGAACAAGACCGTCGGTGATTCCATTGTCCCCGGCGTCGAGGGCAAGCAGTCGACCGAGACAGCCACGGCGGTCATCGACTCGGTCTGCCGGCCCGAACCGCCTGGTGAGGACGCGAACGCGGACGTGCTGCCGAAGCTCACCTGCAAGGGCGGTGTCGAGTGGAACCTGGACCCGGACGACCTCACGGATCTGCCCGGACCTGAGGACCTCTTCGACGTCCACCTGGCAAAAGCGAACGACGAGTGACGAAGGAAGCGGAGTGATGAGCATTCGGTTCACGGCGAAGGCCCGCAGGGGGATGGTCGCGTTGACGATCGTGGCCGGACTGGCCGTCGGTGTGGCCGGTTGCAGCAGTGGAGGGGACGACGACAAGAAGCCGGAGACGTCGGCGTCGGCCTCCCGCACGGGCGGGTCCGACCCGAGTACTCAGGAGGGCGAGTCCGACGAGCCGATGGCGGAGCTGAAGGGCTCGAGCGGGCTGCTGCTCCAGATCACATCGGCCACGCGAGACACCGGCGGCTTCGTCACGGTGAACGGCAACCTGAAGAACGACGGCTCCAAGCGCATCACCGTGCCCCCCGCTGTGCGCGGAGACGAGACGGAGATCCTTCGGCACGGCATGTCGCTCGGGGGCGCGACGCTGGTGGACGCCACATCGAAGAAGCGTTACTACGTGCTGCGCGACACGGACGGCCGACCACTGACGACGACCGGCTTCTCCTCGCTGCAACCCGGCGAATCCCTGGCCGTCTTCGTCCAGTTCCCGGCCCCCCCGACGAGCACGACCGACGTCACCTTCCAACTCCCCACCTTCGCCTCCGCCACCATCCAGATCTCCGGATGACGCCCACCATGACCGCCACCCGAACCCCACCCCGCCTGGCCCTGGCCATCACGGTCGCCTCGCTCATGGCGGCGCTGACCCTCACGCCCGCCCAGGCCGACGACGGCGGGCCCAGCGTGCCGCCGGGCACCGAACCCTCCGCCACCGCACCCGTCGAGGTGGACCCCAACGACCCCGATCTGAAGCTCCCCGAGGGCGCCACCCTCGCCGAACCGAAGGTCCTGGACATCAAGCAGGTCGTGGAGGACCAGAGCGGGGACGAACGGCGTGAGGACACCAACGCGGACGTGAAGTTCGCCCTCCAGGCAGAGGTTCTGTTCAGCAAGGACAGCGCGAAACTGAACGGCGAGGCGAAGGCCCGTATCTCCGCGATCGCGGCGGAGATCAAGAACCAGAACGCCACCCAGATCCGCGTCTTCGGCTTCACCGACAACCTCGGCAGCTACGCCCACGGCCTCACCCTTTCCCGCAACCGGGCCAACGCCGTACAGGACGTCCTCGACCAGGAACTCAAGGACTCGGGCATCACCTACGAGGTCCGCGGCTACTCCGAGGACTACCCCATCGCCTCCAACACGACAGAGGCGGGCCGCAAGAAGAACCGCCGGGTGGAGGTGTCGTTCCCGCGGGGGGAGAGCTGATCAAGGTTTTAGGGGACAGAGGTGCAGCCCAGTGGGAGGCAGTGGCCGGCGAAACTTTTTGCTCTCTCTCAACTGACAATTTGCGTGACAGAGCGAAAGTTCCGGCCGCCAAGGTGCGGACAGCAACATGGGGGTACGGCGTGTCGACCGGGACGGACATCGAGGATCCGGCGGCCCTGAACCGTGCGGGCACCGGGGCGCAGGACATGGCGGGCCGGACGCGGACGACCGGCGCCCACCCGGTGGACGAGACTCGTTCGGCGTCCAAGGACTTCGGCAGCGGGAACTGGGACGGGGGTTTCGGAGGAGCACTCAGCGGTCTCGCGGAGACCTGGTCGAGTCAGGTCGCCGCACTCGCGTCCAAGTGTGACGGCCTCTCCCGCCAGTGCGGCGGTTCGGGCCTGCTCTACCAGAGCACCGAGACGGTCAACACACAGACGATGCGTTCCCTCTCGGGTGAGCCGTCGCCCTTCGGCTGAATCTGCCCTCACCGGCCCACCGCCCACCGCGACTGCCACACCACGGGGAACCCACCGCAGCCATGCCCACGTACGAGCAGCTGTATCACCTCAATCTGAGCAACCTCAAAGCGGCCGCCGACCGTTGGCGGGAGACGGCCACCAAGTTCAAGGGCTTGCACACCGCGTACGGGGACGAGGTCGCGGCGCCCTTCAAGCAGGCCGGCTGGCACCAGCCCGCCCTGACGGCGGGCAAAGCCGCCAACGACGTGCGAGACGTGCATCAGGAGTTCGCGGACGCCCAGAAGGAAGCGGACGGCATCGCCGGTGTCCTCACGACCCTGCACGGCCTGCATCTCGTCCATGTTCTTGCCGCCGGAGAAAGGTGTTGTGTGCTTCTCGTTGAAGCACCGGTTCATCTCGACGTAGTCGTAGTCGATGTACTTGTCGCCCTCAGCCATATGCCCTTGCCCCCTGGTTACTACGTACATCGACGCGCATCCCGTTCATGGACCGCTACTGTCCGGCGTTCGGGAAACTCGCCTGCGCCGCGTAGTCCGAGTCCTGGTACGCCCCGTGCGTGTACTTCGTCTTGCGGCCGAACTCGTCCATGACCGAGTTGAGATACCTCACGACGTCCTCGACGTACGTCTTCATCTCGTTGTGGGCGTTGGCGAGCTTGTGCGCCTCGTCGAATCCGGTTCCGAGGGCGTCATCCGGGAGGTACGTGTGGGTCGCCGTGTCCGTGTTCGCCTTGCCGAGATCACTCAGCACCTGGTTCAGCGCGGTGACGGTCTTCTCGAGTTCTTCGAGATCGACGCTTACTTCTTCAGTCATGCCAAGCTCCCCGTTTGCTCAGTGGTGTCACTCACGGTCGTTCGCGTCGTGCACGCGTCCCGACCGGTGACAGACGCACCAAGTCTGACCTGCTCCGATTTCACAAGTGCGATTCAAAGCGGCGCGCGCACGCCCGTACCGGCTGGTAAAGGTGGGTGCGTGAGGTTCGCCGTGTGACTGCGTCAACGCATGCCATGCCCGGTTGGACCGGTACACGATCATCGTGATGTGCTTCGCGGACCAGATGAGCAGTCACGAGGTGACCACGCATGAAGGCGAATGCAGTCAGCAACACGAGAGTTGGCGTAGGCGCCCTCGAACGAGCAACGCTGACCGCCGAGATCCACGACCTGTACGACGGTCACGGCGACAGCGAGCGGCTGTTGGCGGCCTTCCGGGCGGCGGCACTGTATGTGCCGTTCGCCGAGGAAGCCGATGGCGCCGAGGACGCCGAAGGTGAAGCGATGTGCTCCGGCGAAGCCGACGGCGTCCGCTGGCTCTACGCCTTCACCTCCACCGCCGAGTTGGAACGATTCGCACGCACCCGCGCCGAGGCCGGTACCGACCCCGGGTGGGCGAGCGGCCGTATCCGCTACTGGACCGTGCTCGGCTCCCGGCTGCTCGACGTCGCCGTACCCGCCGCCGTCACGGAGACCCGGACCCCCACCGGGGTCGCGGTGGACGTGGGTGGCATCCGGCAGCTCCTCATGCCTCCGGTGTCCGGGGTCGTGCCGGACCGGGTGGCGGTCGATCTTCTTGACCTGGACCGCACATGAGTAAGGGCTACGGGGCGGACCCCGAGGTCCTCAAGCAGGCCGCTCAGGGCATCAACCAGACGATCGAGCAATTGCAGGCTGTCGGCCAAGTAGGCGGCGGCGCCGTCGGGTTCGGGTTCGACAGCCTGGCGCTGAGCCCGCTGCAGATGGGCCACGCCGGGCTCGCCAAGGCATTCGGAACCTTCGCGGAACGCTGGGAATGGGGTGTGAAGGCTCTGGTCGACGAGGGCAACGAGATCGCCGAGAAGCTCGATCTGTCGGCCGGTTACTACCACGAGGCGGAGGAGTACGGGGTCGGGGTGCTCAAGGACGTCGTCGTGGCCAACTACGGTGCCCCGACCGTCTCCAGCCAGGACGCCGCCCGGATGTCGTGGAGCCAGGTCGAGTCCGGGGCCGAGGATGCCTGGACGCCGGATCTTTCTCAGGAGTCGGCCTCCCGTGCCGTGCAGCAGATGGGCCAGAGCTGGCAGGAGACCGAGGAGGACCTGACCACCAGCGGCCAGTACGGCACGCAGCTGCGGGTCGGTGCGGAGTTCGTGCGGGAGTCGGTGGAGCCCGTCACGCACGAGGACGGTGCCTGATGGGCGTCCTGGGGGAGTTGGGGGACCTGGGCAACGGCATCAGGCAAGGACTCGCCGACGGAGTCAACGCGACCGCGGACGTGGTGGGCGACAGCCTGGACGTGGTCGGGCTGAAGTCCGTCGGGGAAAGGGTCCGTGACGGCGCCGAGTACGTCACCGGGGCGGTCGGCGCCGAGGTGCCCGAACGGGAGCTGGGGGAGACGGACCAGCCGGGTGAGCTGATCCACGGATCGACCGGGGACCTGGAGGACACGGTCCGGCATCTGAAGGCCTTCGCCTCCGCCTTCGAAAGCACCGGACAGGCGCTGAAGAAGCTCGACCCGGACCGCTGGACCGGCACGGCGGCCGACTCGTTCCGGGAGTCCTTCACCGCCCACCCCAAGCGGTGGCTGACCGCGGCCGACGCCTGTACGGCCGCTGCGGCCGCCCTGGCGGAGTACGCGCACACCGTCTCCTGGGCGCGCGGACAGGCGGCCGAGGCGATCGACAAGTGGCGTACCGCCGAGGCGAAGAGCTCCGCAGCCCGACAGACGTACGACCGGCAGGCGTGGGAGTACCAGCAGTACCAAGGCGTTCTGTCGCTCGGTGACACATCGCGCTCAGGTGCCCAAGTACCCATCGACCCGGGGGAGTTCGTGGACCCCGGTGAAGCAGGCCGCGACGCGGCCCGGGAGGACCTCAGGCGTGCCCGCCGCACACGGGACTCCGCCGCCGAGAACGCCGCGGCCAAGGTGACCGACGCCTTCGCGTCAGCCCCGGCCGAGCCCGGCAGCCTGGCCAAGCTCAAGGCCGGCCTCATGGACGGCACGAGGGCCGTCAACCTGGAGCTCGAACACTTCGCCGGCGGCTTCGTCCAGGGCGGCACAGGGCTGATCCGCATGGTGCGGACGGTCAACCCGATGGATCCCTACAACCTGACCCACCCCGCCCAGTACCTCCAGAACGTCTCCGTCACCGGCATGGGGCTGCTCACCGCCGTCAACCACCCGGTGCGCACCGCCAAGTCACTGGTCGGCTCGGGCTGGTCAAGCGACCCGGCCGAGGCACTCGGCACCCTCGTCTTCGACCTAGCGAGCGATGCGGTGACCGGCGGCGCGGCGACCGGGGTGGGCGCGGCCCGCCGCACCATGACCGCGGTCGCGGAGGACGCCCTGGAGACCGCGGCGGAGCGTGGCGCCCGTGGGGCGGTCGGGACGGCAGCCGAGGGCACCGGCGAGTCGGTCGGCAAAGCGGCGGCCAAGCAGGGCGGGCTGCCGGACGGCTGGACCGTCCAGCACGGTGAGGGGGCCGCGGATGCCGCGGCCGACGCCACCAAGGACGCCTCGCGCGGCAAATGGGACGCCTCCGCCTCCTCCGGGGAGGGCCCACCGGCCCCGGAAGCGGGGACGAAGAGCGCCGACCCATCACCGGGGGCGCCCGAGGACATCGCCCAGCACCGGGCAGCGATGGCTGACATCTCCGACGGAGCCGTCACCTTCGACAGCAACGCGGACGCCGCACAGTACGGCGCCAAGCACTGGAACGACTATGCGGAGAGCCTGCCTGACGAGCAGAAGGCAGCGGTGCACGACTACACGGGGCCCGAACACCACCGGATCAACGGGTTCCTGAGGGAGGGGGAGGGCGGCTACTACGACAGCCCGCAGGTGCGCCGACACGTCGAGCAGCTCGACAAGGCGCTCGCCGGGAACGCTCTTCCCGAGGACGTCGTCGTCCGCCGCGGCACCGGCCTGGAGCACTATCTGGAGAAGATGCGTTCCGCGCACCCGGCAGACATGATCGGCAAGAAGTTCACGGATGACGCCTACATGTCCACCTCATTGGGAGACGCCGTGTTCACGAACAAGGAGGCTGTCCTGCACCTGCGCGTGGCCGAGGGGACCCCGGGCCTGTATGTGGAGAAGGTGGGCCGCTACGGTGCCGACGAGCGTGAACTGCTGCTCGGCCGCGGCAACGAATACACGGTCACCGAAGCGTTCAAGGACGCGAACGGGCAGTGGCAGATCTACGGAAAGATCCATCGATGAGTGAACAGCGCGGGCAGGACGAGCACTCCGAGGAGAGGCCCTTCTCTCGGCTGGCGGGCGACCTGCAACCACGGCTGACCGGCGGCCCGGACGACTACGAGTTGTCTGCGGACGGTCCTGTGCAGTACGTGGTCGTGGCCAATATGGAAGGAATTCTGGGGGCGCTGTTCGCGTCGGATGCGGAGGGGGCCGTCTGCTACCTCGTGCGCGAGGAGCAGGGACCCGAAGCCAGTAATTGCACCGGCCTCTGGAGAGACCTGCGGCGATCCGCGAAACAACGGGGCCTCGCCCCGACCGAGGCATTGGCCGAGATGGTGCAGCAAGGCGGTTACCCCTTCCCGGGGCGGGCGCTGCCCGGTCCGTGGCAGGAGGCGCCCAGCCTGGCGGTCCTGAGGGAAGAGATCGTCGGCGACGGCAAGTGGCACCGCGAACCCCGCGATCTGAAGATCCATGCGTTCCCCGTCATCCCCTTCCGCGGCCCGAAGATGCTCGCACCCCAGGTGACCGAGGAGATGCGGCGTTCCGCCCGGCGTCAGCCCGGCAGGGTGATCTTCGCCATCGACCCGGCCTACACCAACCCGCACGGTGAGGTACCGGACCAAGGGAAGCTGGGCGGCTGGCCCATCGACGAGAACGGCGAGATCGGCGAGTTCCACTTCAACCCCGACTACGAGCCCACCCTCACCGCGCTGCGGTGGCGTGCTCCGGAGAATGACGTGGAACGCGCGTTGCAGGCATTCCGGGCTCGCCGAGGCACGGCCGAGGCATTCCTGGACGCCCTGCGTGCGGGCACCGTGCTGGTCTCCGTCGAGGCGGACGGCAAGCTCCGCTTCCGTGACGGCGACGACGGTGAGCGCCACCTGGACGTGTACACCAGTGCCTCCTACGTCCCGGACGACGGTCGGCAGGTACGCGCGATGAACGGCGGGGAGCTCGCCAAGGTCCTGTACGGCTGCTACGTGGCGGTCAACACCGGCAGCACTCTCAACCTGCGATTCCCGTCGGCCGATCTCGCGGTCAGCGCATTCGGATAAGTCGGCTGAGTCGCCCGAGGCGGCCGCCTCCACGCCCCGTCACTCCACCACGATCTCCACCCGCACCCCCACCCGAACCCCCCACCCCTCCATCACCCCCGCCCCCGCCTCCAGCACATGCCGGGACCGCACCCGCGGCAGCCCCAGTCGTCCCGGGCTCATCGTGCGTACGGCGATGACGCGGAGCCCGCGGTCGAGGTAGGCGACGTCGATGGGGAACCGCATGCGGAAGGTGTGGACACTGCCCGCGGGGGAGAGGAGCAGGGCCCCCTCGACGGAGTCCCGGCCGAGCAGCCCCTTCGTCCGGGCCCGGTAGGAGGCGGCGACCTCCAGCGGTACGGCGAGTTCCCCCCGCTCGCCGTGCACGATCAGCTGTCCCCGGCCGTCCTGCCAACGCCCCATCCCGGAGCCACCTTTCCGTCATGGCGTTCCCACGCCGTCCCCGCCGCTCCCGTTACCGTGGGATTCGATCCTCTCCCTACTGCCCAGGCCAGGTGTCGGATGCGGAAAATCGTCCTGATGATGGGGATGTCCCTCGACGGATACATCGAGGGCCCCGACCGCGACATCAGCTGGCACAGGGTCGACGACGAGCTGCACACCCACATGAACGCCACCATCGGGGCCGCGGGCGGCCTGCTCCACGGCCGGGTCGTCTACGAGCTCATGGCCGACTACTGGCCCACCGCCGACGCCGACCCCGACGCCCCCGCCTCCGTCCGGGAGTTCGCCCCGATCTGGCGGGACCTCCCCAAGGTCGTCTACTCCCGGACCCTCACGCACGTCGACTGGAACTCGACCCTCGTCCGTGAGGTCGTACCGGAGGAGGTGCGTGCACTGAAGGAGCAGCCGGGCGGTGACCTCCTCCTGGGCGGGGCCGGCTTGGGGGAGTCCTTTCTGCGGTACGGCCTCGTCGACGAGCTGCGGATCTACGTCCACCCCGTCCTCGTCGGCCGGGGCAAACCCCTCTTCCCGCGCACCGACACGCTGACCTCGCTCCGGCTCGTCGAGTCGCACACCTTCGGCAACGGCGTCGTACTGCTGCGGTACGAGCCGACGCCGTAAAGGAGTTGTCCCGGTCCCCGCGCCGTGGGTAGGAAGGTCGGCATGACCGGACTCGGCGCTGTGTTCCGTCCCCAACTCCCTCCCGAGCGGCTGCGGGCCCTCGCCCGGCTCGCCGACGAGACGGGGCTCGAGGAGCTCTGGCTGTGGGAGGACTGCTTCCGGGAGGGCGGGATCTCCACCACCGCCGCCGCCCTCGCGTGGACCGAGCGAGCGCGGATCGGTGTCGGCCTGCTCCCCGTCCCGCTGCGGAACGTCGCCATCACCGCGATGGAGGCGGCCACCCTGCACCGGATGTTCCCGGGACGGGCGGTCCTCGGCATCGGCCACGGAGTGCAGGACTGGATGGGGCAGGTGGGAGCGCGGGCGGAGTCGCCCCTCACCCTGCTGCGCGAGCATCTCCTCGCGCTGCGGGCCCTGTTGGCAGGAGAGCGCGTCACCACCCGCGGGCGGTACGTCACCCTGGACGACGTCGCCCTCGACTGGCCGCCCGACGGCCCCGTCGAGGTGCTCACCGGGGCCACCGGCCCGCGTACCCTCCGCCTGGCCGGTGAGGCCGCCGACGGCACGGTGCTCACTGCCCGCACCCCGCCCGAGGGTGTCCGCCGGGCCCGGCGGCTCATCGACGAGGGACGGCGGCAGGCGGGCCGCACGGACCCGCACCGGGTCGTCGTCTACCTCCTCACCGCCACCGGACCCGACGGGACCGCCCGGTTGCGGGCCGAACTCACCGACGAGGGCCTCGCCGACGTGCCCGACCTCGGGGTCGCGGGAGACGCGGATGCCGTGGCCGAGGCCGTCCGACGGCTCGCCGACGCCGGCGCCGACACGGTCGTCCTCCAGCCGACGGCCGACGAGCCCGAACCGGAGAGCTTCGTACGGTTCGTCGCGCAGGACGTCCGGCCGCTGCTGCCATGAAAGTGCACCGCCGCCGAAAGCGAGCGGTGCCGAAAGCGGGCGGTGTCGAAAGCGAGCCGTGCCGAAAGCTCGCGGCGCCGAAATTGAGCGGCGCCCACCCCCGCCCTCCTGCCATGATCGACCCCATGACCTCCCGACACGCCCGCACCTTCGAGGACCTGGTCGCCGAGGGCGCCGCCGTGCCCACCGAGGGCTGGGACTTCTCGTGGTTCGAGGGGCGGGCCACCGAGGCGCGGACCTCGTGGGGGTACGCGCGCTCACTGGCCGGGCGGCTGGCCGACGCCGCCGCCTCGCTCGACATACAGACCGGTGGTGGCGAGGTCGTGGACTTCGCCCTCGGGCTCGGGGTCAAGACGCCCCTGCTCGCCGCGGCCACCGAGGGCTGGCCGCCGAACGTCGCCAAGGCCACCGCGCTGCTGCGCCCGCGCGGCATCGTGGTCGTGGCCGCGGCGGAGGACGCGCCGCTGCCCTTCGCCGACGGCACCTTCGACCTCGTCAGCAGCCGGCACCCGGTCAACCCGCAGTGGGCGGAGATTGCCCGCGTGCTCCAGCCCGGCGGTACGTACTTCGCTCAGCACGTCGGCCCGCGCAGCGTCTTCGAACTCGTCGAGCACTTCCTCGGCCCGCAGCCCGCGGAACAGAGTTCGGACCGCCACCCCGACCGCGAACGCGCCGCCGCGGAGGCAGCGGGACTGGAGATCGTCGACCTGCGCGCCGAGCGGCTGCGGATCGAGTTCCTCGACATCGGCGCCGTCGTGCACTTCCTGCGCAAGGTGGTGTGGATGGTCCCCGGTTTCACCGTGGCGGAGTACGAGCCCCTGCTGCGGTCCCTGCACGAGCGGATCGAGGCCCAAGGCCCCTTCGTCGCCCACAGCAGCCGCCATCTCGTCGAGGCGCGCAAGCCGGCTGCCTGACGTTCCCACCCGTGAGGGCGGCCAGGCAGGCCCCAGATAGCTGCAAAGCGGACAATGAGTGCACGGTGGGCCGATCTGCCCCGCATATCCATGGTCTTCACGGGGTTTCCACATCGTTATCCCAGGCAGCTCGCATCCTGGTCTCGACTGACGTAAATTCAAGGCGAGGCAATTCGCGTCAGCAAAGCTGCGCGGTGGCACCGCGCAGAGGAGGGGGCTGCGCGGTGCCGCGCCCACTTCCCGGCGTCAAAGAAACGTTCCGACCCGGAGTCACCCACGCGGGCGACGCCCCACGCCCCCATGATTCCGCCGCGATTCGGCCATGAAACCCCCATGAACAGGGCTTCGACCGGCCACCGCGGCGTCGCCGCGCGACTCCGGAGAGTAGTTGTGGCACGCCGATGCACGCACCATCCCTCACGAAGGGTTATGGTGGAAACCCCCCCTCGGGCCGGTCCGTCTCCCCCCCACGGACCGGCCCGTTTTTTGTGCCCACGGCCCGCGGCTCCCGCGCATCTCCCGCTTCTCCCGCGTCCCCGCTTCTCCCGCGCACGAGATGCGCATGACAGCGGCGGCCGGGGTACCCGCCAGGGCGCGGAGTCCGGTACGGCAGGCGCTCCGCGGCAGGGGCGCGAGCGGTCCCCGACGACCCGCTCCCGCCCATGCAGCAGAAGGCCCCGCGCAGTTGGCGCCCGGAACCCCCGGTACGCTCTAGCCGCGGGGACCGCCATCTCAAAGGGGCTGACTTTCACGTGAACCTGCGCGACAAGCTGCGCGGCCTGCTGGTCAGGCTCTACGCACGCCGGGTGGAGGGCCACCTGGACCACGCCCAGGTGCCCAAGCACATCGGTGTCATCGTGGACGGCAGCCGGCGCTGGGCGAAGGCCGCCGGTTCCACCCCTGTCGACGGCCACCGCGCCGGCGCGGAGAAGATCGAGGAGTTCCTCGGCTGGTGCACCGAGACGGACGTCGAGGTCGTCACCCTCTGGCTGCTGTCGACGGACAACTTCAACCGCCCGCCGGAGGAGCTCGGCCCCCTCCTCGGCATCATCGAGGACGTCGTGCGCACCCTCGCCGCCGACGGCCGCTGGCGCGTCCACCACGTCGGCACCCCCGACCTGCTGCCCTCCCCGATGCAGACGGCGCTGAAGGAGGCGGAGGAGTCCACCGCCCACGTCGACGGAATACTCGTCAACGTCGCCATCGGCTACGGCGGCCGCCAGGAGATCGCCGACGCCGTACGGTCGATGCTGCTGGACGCGCACGACAAGGGCACCTCGATGGAGGAGCTGGCCGAGGCCGTCGACATCGACATGATCGGCCGCCACCTCTACACCGGCGACCAGCCCGACCCCGACCTGGTGATCCGTACCAGCGGCGAGCAGCGGCTGTCCGGATTCATGCTGTGGCAGACCGCCCATTCGGAGTACTACTTCTGCGAGGTCTTCTGGCCGGCCTTCCGGAAGGTCGACTTCCTGCGTGCGCTGCGCGACTACGCGGCCCGCCACCGGCGCTACGGCGGCTGACGGGCGCCGTACAGAAGGAGCCCGACTACCCCGTTTTGGGGCGGAAGTAACAGGGAGTTCACCAGCGCGCCGTCATATGCGTCGGCATGGCAGCGCATGTTCGAGGGCATAAGCCAGTCAGGTCGATGCCCGAACCACGGGTGTCGGATCTCAGCGGGCGGCACGGGGCCGTCCGCCCGGGAGGCCCTTTGCACCAGCTCGACCGTGCGGTCTCAGCACGGAAGAAGCAGTGGAGGGCCGGTCCCCGGCCCGTGCAAACGGGTCGTCGACCGGCCCAGCTCCACTCCGTCGCTCCCCGACCTCATCCGAGGGGGTACGTCCTTCCGTGGTGACCAGCACAAAGCGCCGTATGCCTGACCGGCGCACCTATGTTCTCGACACCAGCGTCCTGCTGGCCGACCCGAACGCCCTGAGCCGCTTCGACGAGCACGAGGTCGTGCTCCCCATCGTCGTGGTCACGGAGCTGGAGGCAAAGAGGCACCATCCCGAACTCGGCTACTTCGCCCGGCAGGCCCTTCGGCTGCTCGACGAGTTCCGGGTGAGGTTCGGCCGCCTCGACGCCCCCATCCCGATCGGGGAGCTGGGCGGGACCGTCCGTGTCGAGCTCAACCACTCGGACCCCAGCGTGCTGCCCAGCGGCTACCGCCTGGGGGACAACGACTCCCGCATCCTCGCGGTCGCCCGCAATCTGCAGGCCGAGGGATTCGACGTCACAGTCGTGTCGAAGGACCTCCCGCTCAGGATCAAGGCGTCCTCGGTCGGTCTCCTCGCCGAGGAGTACCGCGCCGAGCTCGCCATCACGGACTCCTCCGGCTGGACCGGAATGTCCGAACTGACCCTGCCCGGCGAGCAGGTGGACATCCTCTTCGAGGAAGGCCACGTCTACGTCCCCGAGGCCTCCGAGCTGCCCGTGCACACCGGGCTGACCCTGCACTCCGAGCGCGGCAAGGCGCTCGGCCGGGTCGCGCCCGACGGCAACATCCGCCTGGTGCGCGGCGACCGGGAGGCGTTCGGCATCAAGGGCCGCAGCGCGGAGCAGCGCATCGCGCTGGACATCCTCCTCGACCCGGACATCGGGATCGTGTCCATGGGCGGCCGGGCCGGCACCGGAAAGTCGGCGCTCGCGCTGTGCGCGGGCCTGGAGGCGGTCCTGGAGCGCCGCCAGCACCAGAAGGTCATGGTCTTCCGTCCGCTGTACGCGGTGGGTGGGCAGGAGCTCGGTTATCTGCCGGGCTCCGAGTCCGAGAAGATGAGCCCCTGGGCGCAGGCGGTCTTCGACACGCTGTCCGCGGTCACCAGCCGCGAGGTCATCGAGGAGGTCACCGCGCGCGGCATGCTCGAGGTCCTGCCGCTCACCCACATCCGCGGCCGCTCGCTCCACGACGCGTTCGTGATCGTGGACGAGGCGCAGTCCCTGGAACGGAATGTGCTTCTCACCGTTCTGTCCCGAATCGGCGCGAATTCACGGGTCGTTCTGACCCATGATGTGGCCCAGCGGGACAATCTGCGGGTGGGGCGGTACGACGGTGTGGTCGCCGTGGTGGAGAAGCTGAAGGGGCACCCCCTCTTCGCCCACGTCACGCTGACGAGGTCCGAGAGGTCCCAGATCGCGGCCCTTGTGACCGAAATGCTCGAAGACGGCCACATCTAAGGCAATCCTGGGTCACCCAGGGCCAGTTGGCGCCGTCCGGAAAGGCCAAGAGCCTAGCCGGGCGGCGCCTTCGCGTGTCGAGGTTTCTCGAAATCCCTGGGGTCAAACGGGATGTGAGCTTTCACACGCAACTCAGAATTGCCACCCGGCGTCCGGTTACGGCAGAGTCTCGGTTCTGTCAGGCCCCGCATACGGCACACCTGTACCCCCAGCGGTACGGCACCACAGCAACACCACCAACTCCATAGTCGAAGCCGTATGCCGCCCGCGCACCACGCGGCGCTCCCCGCAAGGGAGTTGCCCATCGGGCCCGTGCCTCCCGTGACCCCGTTAGTTGGGAGGCCAGTGTCTAGGGGCACGATTGCGTCCGCCAGGGTCACCGAAGCGGGCGATGCTGGAAGGAAACCGTGTGAGCCCGATTTCGGTCCGGGGATTCGCAGTGGCCTCAGCCACCGCGGTCACCGCTGTGGGAAGCGTTGTCGGAGTTGCCTCCGGCAGTGTCGCGCAGCCGAACGACGCCGAGGCGACGGCAGCCGGCACGACGCTCCTGGCGGACATCCCCGCGGGTGAGCAGGCTCAGGTGCAGACCGCGTCCCTCACGCAGCAGGCCGACACACAGGCCATTGCCGCGGACGCGAGCGCCAAGAAGGTCGCGGAGGAGTCGGCCCGCAAGGCCGCCGCCAAGTCCGCGATCGAGAAGAAGGAGGCCGCCGAGCAGGCGGCCAAGGAAGCCAAGGAGCGCGCCGAGGCCAAGGAGAAGGCCAGCAGGAGCGCCTCCAGCTTCCCGGTGCAGGGCTCGTACACCGTCGCGCAGATCCAGGCGATGGCTGCCTCGATGGTGCCGAGCGGCCAGTTCCAGTGCTTCAGCAACATCGTGGACCACGAGTCCAGCTGGAACTACCGGGCCGTCAACGCCTCCTCCGGTGCCTACGGTCTCTTCCAGGCCCTGCCGGGCTCCAAGATGTCGTCGGTCGGTGCCGACTGGCAGACCAACCCGGCCACCCAGATCAAGTGGGGCCTCAACTACATGGACAGCCGGTACGGCAGCCCCTGCGAGGCCTGGTCGTTCTGGCAGGCCAACAACTGGTACTGAGCCCGGTATGAGCCGGAACTCCGCGCGGGGGATCGCCGTGGTCTCGGCCACGGCGGTCACCACGGTCGGTGCCGTCATGGGAGTCGCCCAGGCGGGCACCGCGCAGTCCGGCGACGACGCCCAGGCCCCGGCCGGCGACACGACACTCCTCGCGGACATACCCGCGGGCCGGCAGGCCCAGGTGCAGACGGTCGCGCTGACCCGGCAGGCCGACACGCAGGCCGTGGCCGCGGACGCCGTAGCCAGGAAGTCGGCGGAGGAAGCGGCCCGCAAGCAGGCGGCCGAGGCGGCGCTGGCCAAGCGCAAGGCCGCCGATGCGAAGGCGAAGCAGGAGCAGCAGGCCAAGGCCGCCTCCGGCGACTTCCCGGTGCAGAGCTCCTACACGGCCGCGCAGGTCCAGGCGATCGCGCGCCAGATCGTGCCCGGCGGGCAGTTCCAGTGCTTCAGCAACATCGTGGACCACGAGTCCACCTGGAACTACCTGGCCGTCAACCCGGCGTCCGGCGCCTACGGTCTCGTACAGGCCCTGCCGGGCTCCAAGATGTCGTCGGTCGGTGCCGACTGGCGGACCAACCCGGCCACCCAGATCAAATGGGGCCTGAACTACATGAACGTCCGGTACGGCAGCCCCTGTGACGCCTGGGCGTACTGGCAGGCCCACGGCAACTACTGATCACGGACCGTCCGGCCGCTCAACCCTGCGCAGCCCCTCCCCGTCCTAGGGGGAGGGGCTTTCGCCATGTACGGTCGGACCGGACGACTCCAGGGGGGAGTGGTGAGGAGAGACGGGGGAAGAGGACGGATCATGTCGCGAGTGCCAGGGTGGATCGGCCGGCTCGGTGCCCGGCTGACCGATGTGGGAGAGCGGTTGGACGAGCGCCGCGCGGAGGTGGCCCGCGAGGAGGCCGAGGCCGACTCGGCCGAGGCGCCCGAGCGCAAGCGCGGGCCGAAGACGCCGGCCGGTACGGCCTCCCGCCCGCCCGTCGTGCTGGTACCCCGCCCCGACCCGGCGCAGGCCGTGCCGTGGGGCGTACGGGTCGCCGCCGAGGCCGGCTGGCGGCTCCTGGTCCTCGCGGGCACCGTCTGGGTGCTGATGCGGATCATCAGCTCCGTACAGCTCGTCGTCTTCGCCTTCGTCGTCGCCCTGCTCATCACCGCGCTGCTTCAGCCGACCGTGGCCCGCCTCATGCGGCACGGCGTCCCGCGCGGCCCCGCCACGGCTCTCACCGCGATCCTGGGCTTCGTCGTGATAGGCCTGATGGGCTGGTTCGTGACCTGGCAGGTCATGGAGAACATCGACGACCTCTCCGACCAGATCCAGAGCGGTATCGACGACCTGCGCAACTGGCTCCTGAAGAGCCCCTTCCACGTCACCGACAAGCAGATCAACCAGATCGCCAAGAACCTGCGGGACGCGGTCGGCGCCAACACCGACCAGATCACCTCGGCGGGCCTGGAGGGCGTCCAGGTCGTCGTGGAGGCCCTCACCGGCATCCTGCTGACCTTCTTCTCCACCCTCTTCCTGCTCTACGACGGCCGGCGCATCTGGCAGTGGACGCTGAAGCTGGTCCCCGCCGCCGCCCGTCCCGCCGTGGCCGGCGCGGGACCGCGCGCCTGGCGCACCCTGACCGCCTACGTCCGCGGCACGGTCCTGGTCGCCCTCATCGACGCCGTCTTCATCGGCATCGGCATCTACTTCCTCGATGTCCCCATGGCCGTCCCGCTGGCCGTCTTCATCTTCCTGTTCTCCTTCATCCCGCTGGTGGGCGCGGTCGCCTCCGGCGCGCTGGCGGTTCTCGTCGCGCTGGTCACGCAGGGCGTGTTCACCGCGGTGATGACCCTCGCGGTGGTCCTCGCCGTCCAGCAGATCGAGGGCCACATCCTCCAGCCGTTCATCCTCGGCCGCGCGGTGCGCGTCCACCCGCTCGCGGTCGTCCTCACGGTCGCCACCGGCGGCATGGTGGCCGGCATCGGCGGCGCGGTGGTGGCCGTACCGCTGGTGGCGGTGACGAACACGGTGGTGAGCTATCTCAAGGCCTACGCCGAGGAACAGGCGGCGCCACCCGAGGACGAGATCGAGGACGAGGTCGTCACGGCCGGGGAGAGTCCGGAAGAAGAGCCTCCGGACCCTGAAAAACCTGTCTCGGATTCGGTCAATTGAGCGCCGAACACAGTGTTTTGAGCAGCCCGCAGGCTCAACTTCCGTCAACTGACGGCAGGTAGGAAACCCGCCCCCGGAATATGCGCCGACACTGATACACCTTCCCTCCTCAGCGCTACGCGTCAGGCGTATGTGCGAGACGGCGGGGGGTGTGATGTCGGGCCACGAACACCTGGCACAGGCCCTGGCCGCGTGCGGCCGTGACGGCTTCACCGGAGAGCTGCGGATCACCGGCGTGCCCGGCGGCACCTTCCACTTCGGGGACGGCCGGGTGGTCGCCGTCGAGTCGCCCGGTGCCCCGGGCCCCGAGGCGCTGCTGCTGCGCTCGGGGCGGGTCAGCGGCGAGCAGTGGGCCGAGCTGGTGCGGGAGTCCGGCGGCTCGCGCTGGCCGGCCACCGCGCTCATCGCGCACGGCTACGCGGGGGCCGCGCAGCTGCGGGTGGTGTGCGCGCTGGCCCTGCACGACGCCGCGTTCGCGATGGCCGCGGGCCAGGTGCAGGAGTGCGAACGCCGAGCCACCGTGGAACCGTTCGCGCAGGTCCCGATGGGTGAGCCGCCCCTGCGGCTGCTCCAGGACGCGCTCCGCAGACTCACCGCCCTCGCCACGCTGCCGCACCCCGTGCACCCCGAGCGGGAACGTCCGGTGCGCTCGGGCAAGGACAGCGGATCCGGGTCCCTGCAACGCGAGCTGCTCACGCACGCCGACGGCCGCAGCACGGCCCGCGACCTCGCCTTCCGGGTCGGGCGCGGTGTCTACACCGTGTCGGTCGAGGTGGCGCGCATGCTCGACGAAGGGCTCCTGGTGTGTGCGGGACCGTCCGCGCCGGTCGCGGTCCGCTCCCTCCCCGACGGCGAAGAACTCCGCCCCCGCAGGCCCACACCCGCGGAGCAGCCCCCGTCCTCGGCGAGAACCGATCTGCCCCGCCGAAAACCCGGCAGCTTCTTCCGACTCCGAAATGGAACACCCACATGAAAAAGCCGATCAGACACGAACAGAATCAGGGGAGTTGACTCCATGGATCACAAAGCGCTGGCGCTCGAGATGCGCGGTCTGCGCGAACAGGTCACCGGAATCACGGACACCGCGGTGGCCGCCGCCGACGGGCTGCTCATCGCCGCGGACACCGCCGACTCGATCGACCCGGAAGGGCTCGCCGCGCTCGCCGCGGCCGGCCTCGGCGTCGCCCGGCGCACCGCCGGGGCCACCGCCCGGGGCACCCTGCGCCGCACGGTGACGTACGGCAGCCACGGCTGCGCCGCCTTCTACGCCGTCGGTGAGACGGCCCTGATGGTCGTGCTCGGCGACGAGGGCATGGACGTGGACCACCTGCACCGGGCGACCCAGCCGACCCTGAACCGGATCGGCTCGATCCTCACCGACAAGGCGCCCCAGAAAGCACCAGAAGGAGTCTGAAGGGATGGCGACGAAGCGCATGGCCACAGGTTTCTCCGACCAGGTGATGGGCCTGGTCAAGTCCCTTCGTACCGACGCCCCCGACTGCGTCGCCTCCGGCGTGGTCGACATGTCCACCGGCATGCTGCTGTCGTACGAGACCGTCGAGAACCACCCGCCGGAGGTCCTGGACCTCCTGGCGGGTGCGACGCTCGACCTGTTCCAGGGCCGTACGGTCGTGATGATCGAGGACGTCTTCAAGGAGCGTCGGGGGATCGCCAGCGACAACCACTTCTTCCAGGAGATCCTGGTCAACAGCGAGAACCTCACGCACCTGTTTGTGCGGCTGGTCGAACAGCAGGACGTCGTGGCCGTCGTGGTGTGCCGCAAGTCGGTCAACGTCGGCATGCTGTTCGCCCAGGTCCGGCGGGTGGTGAAGGAGTACAGCCTCTGAGCGGACGCCCGGCTGCGGGCGGCTACTCCGTCCGCAGCCCGTCCGGCCGCATCAGCCTCAGCAGCGGCGGCAGGCTCAGCAGCGTCACCACGAGAACGACCCCGGCGCCCACGCCGGTCATCGACAGCACACTCGGCCAGTCCACCCGGACCGCGGTGCCCGTCATCCTCAGCAGGACCGCGCCCAGCGTCAGCCCCACCACCGAGGCCAGCAGCAGCCCGAGCGAGATCGGGATCGCCGTCTGCCACAGCACCGACAGGCTCAGGGTGCGCCGCCGGGTGCCGAAGGCGACCAGCGCCGACAGCAGCTTTCTGCGCTCACGCAACTGCTCCAGCTGGGAGACCAGCAGGCTCGCGCCGATCAGCGCGAGGACACAGGCGGCGCCCACGAACAGGCCGGTGCGGATGGACTCGTAGCGGTCGTTGCGCTCGACGGACACCCAGGTCATCGGCTCTTCGAGGGGGTTGATGCGCACCGCCGTGTTGCGCACGTACTCCCGCGCGTCCGGCAGCGACTCGTCGAGCCGGACGTAGACCTGTCCGCGCACGCCCGGTACGGTCGTCGAGCCCAGTGCGCTCGGGGTGAGCAGGACGCCCCCGCGCTTGTAGCCCGTGGGGTCCGCGACGGACCGGGCCTGCTTGATGCCCTTCGGTACGGTCCACGCGACCAGCTTGGTCCTCTCCGGGTCGTCGGAGGTCTCGAAGTAGAGCTTGCGCCCGGCCTTGACGGGTGCGGCCCCCTCCTCGCCCTGCGAGTCCCCTCCGTGCACGACGAAGGTGTCGCCCTCGCGGCAGGAGGGTAGCGCGGCCACCTGGCGCAGGGTCGCGCAGTCGGCGACGGTCGCCCGGGTCCAGCGAGCCTCGTCGCCGGGCCCGTCGGCCACGTACCCCTCCTCGAAGGCGTACGCCTTCTCGACGCCCTTGGTCGCGGCGAGTGCCTTCGCGGCGTCGGCGAGCCTGCCCCCTTGCGGGACCTGCACCTGCATCTGCGCCCGCGAGACGTCCAAGCCGGTGTCCTTCGAGTAGGCGCTGTCGGTACCCGCGAAGAGCATCTGCAGAGCGATCGCCCCGGCCACCGCGACCGCGATGCCGTTGACCATCCTGGCCGCCGTACCGCTGCTCAACTGGAGCCTGCGCACGGCCAGTTGCCAGGACACCGCGCCCGCGCCCAGCCGGGCAACGACCGCCTCGACGATCCACGGCAGCAGCGCGGTCACGCCGACCAGCAGCAGGATGACGCCGCCGGTGACGAGGTACTGGTTGAAGTCACCGCCGTCGCGGCCCTGTCCGACCATCGGGTAGAGCATTGCGAGTCCGGCCAGCGGCACCAGCAGCCGCCACCACAGCCGGCGCCGCGAGGGCTTCGCCGTACGCACCACGCCGAGCGGCTCGATCACCACGCCCCGCAGGGCGAGCAGCGTCACCAGCACGGCCGCCGCGGGCACCGCGACCGCGACCAGCAGGGCCAGCAGCGGCGAGGGGTTGAGATAGCTCGGGAACACGCTCTGCCCGAACACCTCGACGGAGCCCGCCACTTCACGGCCGATCAGGAAGAACACGGTGCCGAGGACGAGTCCGAGGACCGCGCCCGCGAGCGCCTCGCCGGCGGCGATCCGCCGGGTCGAGCGGCCGTCGGCGCCCACCAGCCGCAGGGCCGCGAGCCGCCGGTCGCGCCGCTCGCCGCCGAAGCGGACGGCCGCGGTGATGAACACGGCGACCGGCATCAGCAGCACCACGAAGACGACCAGGACCAGCAGCACCAGCACCGGGTCGGAGTCCGAGTCGGTCGGGTTGGGGTTCCCGTAGTGGTCGATCCGGGTGACCCGAGCGCCGTCGACCTGGGCGGCGAGCCCCTCGGCGCCCCGGTAGAAGGCGAGTTCATGCGAGCCGATCAGCCCGCTCTCGCCGATCGTGCCGACGATCCGTTCCGGCAGCCGCTCCCGCAGTAGCTGGCCGTCGTCCGACTCCAGCAGGCTCTTCAGCGCGGGGGAGACGACCATCTCGCCGGTCGCCGGGAACGTGCCGACCCCCGGCGGCAGCGGAGCGCGCGGGCCCTCGGGCTCCACCTCCCGGCCGCGGACCTCCGTGTCCCGGAAGGTGGTCGACACGCTCGCCGACAGCAGGGTGTTGTCGCCCTTCTTCACGGTCGGCTCGCCGTAGGTGATGTCCGCGCGGGCGTCACCCCGCTCGTGCCGTACCGCGAGCGCGCTCGGCAGGGCCGTGGTCAGCAGCAGCAGCGCCACCCCCAGCCCGACCCCGACCGCGGTCAGCAGCGCCCGGACCCACCCCTCACGTCCGCCCGCGAAGGCGAACTTGACCCCCATGCCGAGGTCCCTGGACCACTGCCCCAGATTCATACGACCCGCTCCATGTCCCGGGACTTCCCGTCCCGTACGACGATCTCGCGGTCGGAGTAGGCGGCCACCCGTGCCTCGTGCGTGACGAGGACGACGGCCGCGTTGGTGGACCGGGCGGCCTCGGTGAGCAGCTCCATGACCCGCTCGCCGTTGAGGGAGTCGAGGGCACCGGTCGGCTCGTCGGCGAACAGCACACGCGGGCCGGTCACCAGGGACCGGGCCACGGCCACGCGCTGCCCCTGACCGCCGGAGACCTCACCGGGCCGCTTCTTGCGGAGATCGTCGACCTCCAGGCGCTCCATCCAGCCCAGGGCCGTCCTCTCGGCCTCCTTGCGGGAGGTGCCGTTCAGCCTGAGCGGAAGCGCCACGTTCTCCACGCAGGTCAGCTCGGGGACGAGCTGACCGAACTGGAAGACGAAGCCGAACTCGGAGCGGCGCAGGGCGCTGCGCTCGGCGTCGTTCATCGTGGCCATCTCACGGCCGTTGTACGTGATAGAGCCCGAGTCGGGCGTGACGATCCCGGCGAGACAGTGCAGCAGGGTCGACTTGCCGGACCCGGAGGGGCCCATGACGGCGACGACCTCGCCGGGGTGGATGGAGAACTGGGCGCCGTCGAGCGCGAGCGTCGCCCCGTAGGCCTTGCGTAGATCGTCGGCGACGAGAAGGGAACCGGCCGGGGTCACTTGACCACCACCTCCGCGAGCTTGTCGAGACGCGCGGCGGTCAGCTCCAGCCAGCGCAGGTCGGCTTCCAGATGGAACAGGGCGTGGTCGCAGATCAGCTGGTCGGCGAGGTCGCCCTTGCGCTTGCGGTCGGTGAGGATGCGCATCATCCGCAGATGCTCGGAGCGCTGGTTGTCCAGGATGTCGCCGGCGTCCCGGTGCGTGAGCAGCGCGAGGACGACCTTGGTGTACAGCGTGGACTGCAGGTACGGCTCGGGCTTCTCGGGCGTCGCGAGCCACCGCTGTACGTCGGTGATCCCGGCGTCCGTGATGGCGTATCGCTTGCGCTCGGGACCGCCGCCGGGCTCGATCCCGTCGACTTCGACGAGCCCGTTCTTCAGCAGCCGCGACATCGTCGAGTAGACCTGGCCGTAGTGCAGCGGCCGGTCGTGACCGAACTTCTCGTCGAAGGCCCGCTTGAGGTCGTAGCCGTGGCGGGGCCCGGACTCCAGGAGCCCTAGGAGGGTGTGACCGATGGACATGGAGACGACTGTACATGCGGTGTATACCCACTATGTATACGCGGAGTGTGTAGGTGGATCTCCGGGGGTGAGCAGCCGCAGGTGAGGGCCGATTGTCACGGTTCTGCTACGCCGCCCTACGAGTCCCGGGCGTCCCCGGCGTCCTTGGGCGGTCGTCCCCGGCGCGGCAGCGGCCCGGTGTCGCCGGGCAGCCGGCCGGCCTCCTTCAGGGCCCTGCGCAGCAGGAACTCGATCTGCGCGTTGGCCGACCGCAGCTCGTCCCCGGCCCACCGCGCCAGTGCCTCGTACACCAACGGGTCCAGCCTCAGCAGCACCTGCTTGCGCTGCTGAGGCCGCCGCTCGGGGGAGTCCCCCGCGGAAGGTGCCGTCACTGGTAGAGCGTCCCGGTGTTCAGGACCGGCTGCGGGGCCCGGTCGCCGCACAGCACCACCATCAGGTTGGACACCATCGCCGCCTTGCGCTCCTCGTCCAGCTCCACGATGTCCCGCTCGGTGATCCGGGCGAGCGCCTCCTCGACCATGCCGACCGCGCCCTCCACGATCTGCCGCCGGGCCGCGACCACCGCGCCGGCCTGCTGCCGCTGGAGCATGGCCGAGGCGATCTCCGGTGCGTAGGCGAGGTGGGTGAAGCGGGACTCGATGATCTGCACTCCGGCCGACTCCACGCGCGCGTGCAGCTCGGTGGCGAGCTTCTGGGTGATTTCGTCGGCGTTGCCCCGCAGTGAGAGCCCGTCCTCCTCGTGCGCGTCGTACGGGTACTCGATGGCGATGTGCCGTACCGCCGTCTCCGTCTGTGTGGCGACGAACTTCACGAAGTTGTCCACCTCGAAGGTGGCCTGCGCGGTGTCCTCGACCTTCCACACCACGACCGCGGCCAGCTCGATCGGGTTGCCGTAGGCGTCGTTGACCTTGAGGACCGCGGTCTCGTGGTTGCGGACCCGGGTGGAGACCTTCGTGCGGGAGGTGAAGGGGTTCACCCAGCGCAGGCCGTCCTGGCGGATCGTGCCCTTGTAGCGCCCGAAGAGCTGCACGACCCGGGCCTCGCCCGGCGCGACGGTGTTCAGGCCGCGCAGCGATATGAGCGCCACGATCAGGACGAGGACCCCGCCGACCGCGAACCCGGGGCTCTCCCCGCTCGCGGCGAACAGGAAGACGGCGAGCAGCAGCCCGACCAGGCCCAGCAGCAGCGCGAGCGCGCCGCCGATGCTGTGCGCGGCGAACTCCCGCACGCGCGGGGCGGGCATGTCGGGTGCGTCGGCGATGGGTTCGGAGTCTTGCGCGGACATGGAGTTCCCCCGTCATTGGAGCTAGCTTCAGCTTAGCTAAGTGATATCACTTTACCCCGTCCCGGCAACCTTGAAGCCCTCTCGGAGGTCTGGTTCCGAGGAGGCGGGTGCTGATTCTCACGCCCTCCCAGGGCCGGATCGAATGCCCTGTGACATATGGACCGGTGTTAGCTTTCTGAGCTGACCTGTGCCACGAACCTGTGTGGCCGCCGATGAGGAAGCGGAGCGAGTCGACCCATGGGACGAGCGGAAGAGAGAAGAGCACGTCAGCGCGGTGGCCGCCGCGCGGCGCCGCCCACGCGCTCGTCCGGGACGCCGAGCGAGGGCCTCGCGACCGGCGGCAGGGCCGCGGCGCGCAAGGCCGCCGCGCGAGGTAAGAAGGGCGCGAAGAACGGTAAGAGCGGCATACGGCGGCTCTTCACCTGGAAGAAGGTCCTCGGCACCTTCCTCGGCTTCTGCCTGCTCGGCATCGGCGCCTTCATCGTGCTGTACATGATGATCGACGTGCCCAAGGGCAACGCGAAAGCTCAGGAACAGAGCAACATCTACAAGTACAGCAACGGCTCGGTCATGGCCCGTGAGGGCGACACCAACCGCGAGATCGTCGACCTCGCCGAGGTGCCCAAGCCGGTGCAGCGCACCTTCGTGGCCGCGGAGAACAAGACGTTCTACACGGATGCGGGAGTCGACTTCAAGGGCATCGCCCGTGGGCTGTTCAACACTCTGTCCGGCAAGGGCAAACAGGGTGGCTCCACGATCACCCAGCAGTACGTCAAGAACTACTACCTCGACCAGGACCAGACCGTCACGCGCAAGCTGAAGGAACTGGTCATCTCGCTGAAGGTGGACCGCGAGACGCCCAAGGACGACATCCTCGCCGGCTACATCAACACCAGCTACTACGGCCGCGGCGCCTACGGCATCCAGGCCGCCGCCCAGGACTACTACCGCGTCGACGCCAGCAAGCTCAGCGTCGAGCAGGGCGCCTATCTCGCCGCGCTGCTCCAGGCCCCGAGCCAGTACGACTGGGCGGTCGCCAGCAAGACCGGCAAGGAACTGGTGACGGCCCGCTGGAACTACGTCCTGGACAACATGGTCCAGCAGGGCTGGCTGGACAAGACGAAGCGCGCTGAGATGAAGTTCCCGGTGCCCAAGGAGCCCAAGGCCGCCCCGGGCATGGAGGGGCAGAAGGGCTACTTCATCAAGCTCGCCAAACAGCAGCTCGAGAAGCAGCTGGTGGCCAAGGAAGGCATCACCCAGGACGAGGCGGAGGCCCGGGTCGAGAACTCGGGGTGGACCATCACCCTGAACATCGACAAGAAGAAGCAGGCCCAGCTGGAGAAGGCGGTCAAGACCCAGCTGACCAGCCAGCTGGACCCGAAGAAGCGGACCGTCGACAAGAACGTCCAGGCCGGCGCCGCCTCCGTCGACCCCAAGACGGGGAAGATCGTCGCCCTGTACGGCGGCACGGACTACACCAAGCACTACATCAGCAACGCCAACCGCACCGACTACCAGCCCGCCTCGACCTTCAAGCCGGTCATCCTCGCCGCCGCCCTGGAGAACGCCTCCGAGACGCAGGACGGCAAGGCGATCGGCGCCAACACGGTCTACGACGGCACCAGCAAGCGTCAGGTCGTGGACAGCAACGGCAACAAGGTCGGCTTCGGTCCCGAGAACGAGGACGACACGAACTACGGCAAGGTCACCGTGCAGACGGCGATGGACAAGTCCATCAACTCCGTCTTCGCGCAGATGGGCGTGGACGTCGGCATGGACAAGGTGCTGGCGACGGCCACCAAGCTCGGCATGGACACCGGCAAGCTGAGGCCGCTGCCCGCCTACACCCTGGGCACCATGGGCGCGAGCCCGATCCAGATGGCCGGTGTGTACGCCACCCTCGACAACCACGGCAAGCAGGTCACGCCGAGCATCATCAAGTCGGCGGAGCAGGGGGGCACCGAGTTCCAGATGCCCGACCCGATCGGCGAGCAGGTCATCAGCCGGGAGGCCGCCGACACGGTGACCTCGGTGCTGACCGGTGTGGTCGACGACGGTACGGCCAAGAAGTCCGTCCAGCAGAACCCGGCCCGTGACGGCCGAAAGGTCGCCGGCAAGACGGGTACCTCCGACGACAACAAGTCGGCCTGGTTCACCGGCTACACCCCGGACCTGGTCACCTCGGTCGGCCTGTTCGGTGAGGACTACAAGACCCACGGGCAGAGCAAGCTGTACAACACGGCCGGCCTCGACCGCGTCAACGGCGGTGGCTTTCCGGCGGAGATCTGGGCGGCGTACACCTTCGGCGTCGCGGGCAAGAACACCAAGTTCGAGCTGGAGACCGACCAGGGTGCCGCGGTCCAGCCGACGTGGACACCGAAGCCCTCGGTGACCCCGTCGGAAACTCCTTCGGAGACGCCTTCGGAGACCCCGTCCGAGACTCCCTCGGAGACGCCTTCGGAGACTCCGTCCGAAACCCCGTCGGAGACGCCCTCGCAGAGCGCGCCGACCGGTGAGCAGAGCACTCCGGTCGAGACATCGACCTCACCGTTGAACCCGTTCGACCCGAACGGCGACCAGTAACGAAAAGAGGGGGCGCCCGGTGACCACCGGGCGCCCCCTCTCGTTTCCTAGCCCCTGTTGAGCTCGAACCACACCACCTTGCCGGTGCTCAGCCGAGTGGCGCCCCACCGCCGGGCCAGCCGGTTCACGAGGTAGAGCCCGCGCCCGCCCTCGTCGGTGGCCCGAGCCTGCCTGAGGCGCGGCAGTTGCGGCACGTCGTCCCCGACCTCGCAGCGCAGCACATCGGTCCGCAGCAGCCGAAGCGTCACCGGCCGGGTCGCGTACCGCACGGCGTTGGTGACGACCTCGCTCACCAGCAGCTCGACGGAGTCGGTCAGATCCTCCATGCCCCAACGGGACAGCGCCCGTCGCGCGAGCCGTCGCGCACGGCCCGGTGCCGCGTCCTCCGGCTCCAGGAACCAGTACGCCACATCGCTGGGCGCGATCCCGTCGAAGCGGGCCGCGAGCAGCGCGATGTCGTCGTCCCGGTCGCCCGGCCCGAGCATGTCGAGCACCTCGTCGCAGAGCGCCTCCAGCGGCGGGGGATGATCCGGCCCGGTCAACTGCGCGGTCGCGGCGAGCTTCTCGCGCAGCTGCTCTATCCCGGTCCACACGTCCCGCAGGCGGGACTCGACGAGCCCGTCGGTGTATAGCAGCAGCGTCGCCCCGGCCGGCGCGTCCAGTTCCACGGCCTCGAAGTCCACGCCCCCGACACCGATCGGCGCGCCCGGCGGTACCCGCAGCACCTCGGCCCGCCCGCCCAGGTGCAGCAGCACCGGCGGCGGATGGCCGGCGTTGGCGATGGTGATCCGGTGCGAGACCGGGTCGTAGACCGCGTAGAGGCAGGTCGCCATGCGGTCCGTACCGAGCCGCTGGGCCTGCTCGTCGAGGTGGTGCAGCACCTCCTGCGGGGGCAGGTCGAGCCCGGCCAGCGTCTGGGCCGTGGTCCGCAGCTGGCCCATGATCGCCGCGGACGTCATGGAGTGCCCCATCACGTCACCCACGACCAGCGCGACCCGGCTGCCGGGCAGCGGGATCGCGTCGTACCAGTCACCGCCCACCCGGGCCGTCTCGGCGGCCGGCAGATAGCGCGAGGCCAGCCGTACGCCGGTCGGCCGGGGCAGCGTCTCGGGCAGCATGGTGCGCTGGAGCTCGTCGGCGATGTACGCCTCACGGCCGTAGAGGACCGCCTTGTCGATGCCCAGCGCGCTGTGCGTGGCGAGCTGGGCGGCCACGAGCAGGTCGTCCGGGTCGAAGGGGATGCGGTCGGGGCGGCGCAGGAACAGGGCGGCGCCGATGACCCGGCGTCGGCCGCGCAGCGGGGCGAGGATCGCACGGCGGCCCGAGGGCACGGCGAACTCGCCTCCCTCGCCGAGCAGTTCCGGCAGCGCGGCGTGGGCAGCGGGCGTGTCCGTGAAGACCGGGCGCACCCCGCGCAGCACCTCGGCGAGCGCGCTGCCGGGCTGCACCTCGCACAGTTCGGTGCCGAGCGCGTCCAGCTCGGTCGGGTTCTCCGGCACCGGCACCGGCAGGATGCCGTCCTCCAGGTCCCGCTCCTGCTGCGGGATGCGGTCGCTGCGCCGCAGCCTGAGCACGAGGGGGCCGGTGGGCCGCTCGTCGCCGACGGGCAGCGGGTCGCGCAGATACACGAGGATCGCGTCCGAGAAGGTCGGCACGGTCGCCCGGCACAGGCCCATCACGATCTCGTCCAGGTCGATGCCGCGGGCGATCCGGCGGGTGGCCGCGCCCACGAAGCGCAGCCGGTCCCCGTCGCGCCGCATGGGCGTGGGCCGGCCCGGAGGCAGTCCCTGCCCGGTACGGCGCTCGTCGCTGCTCAGGGGCAGCCGCTCGTCCGCACCGCCCGGTTGGGCCGGGACCCCCTCGGGGACGGGCCGTGGCCGGTGCGTGTCCGGCTCCGCGGCGGCCGGCTGGGAGTGCTCGGGGCCGGTACCGGCCGGGTTCATGCCCATGTCCTTGTGTTTGCCGGTCCTCCCGGACGTGCTGTTGCTGCTCTGGACGACGGGTGCCGCCTCCGGCGTGGGATCACCGGAGCGAGCCTGGACCGGTAAAGCGGTCGGCGCCTCGACGCCCTGGGCGGGCGGTGGCGCCGGGGAACGCAGGAGCGCCCCGCGGGGGTCCGTGGGGTCGACGCCCGGCTGGGGGCGTTCGAAGGAGGTCGGGTGCTCCGTCACGCGTGTCGAATCCGTCCGTCCGGGGCTGCACGCCGTACGCGCAGTTGGTCCCGCCGAAATCCCAGTACCCGGAATGCGTGTCCCAGGAACGAAATTCCCGCGTGGTCAGGGGCTGTTCCTGCGTTTTTGGTCAACCTTCCGCGGCCCGTACCGGTGTTGCCCTCGTACCCCACGCTCACGTCCTGCCGCCCCTCGGTGACGATCGGTCAAGCCCAGTGCCCGCTCCGGAAGTTGCCGCTGCGCGCTCTTGCGGAGGACGATCCTACGTTTGCAGCCCGGGGGCGCATCAAGGGTCTCATGAGGACAAGTGCGCGGGCGTGCGGTCCCAGTCTTCCGGAAGGAGCGGGACAGTCCAGGACGGATCGGGCCGCCAGTCGGGCCAGCCGTCCGAGAACGGCGGGCCCCAGGCGCGGATCACCTCCAGCGCGGAGCGCCCGGCCGATCTGACCTGTTCGGCCAGGTCGGGGCCCATCAGCCCGTCCCGCTGGGCCTGCGCGAACTCGTCCTCGTCGCGCCACTGCCAGCTGTGGTCCGGGTCGACGGTGATGTCCAGGAAGTGGTCCTCGGAATCCACGCCCCCGGCCCAACGTGCCAGCGGCTCCTCCAGGTTCACGTACCAGTTCTTGAACCGCCAGCCCGGCTCCCAGAACAGCCACACCGACCACGGCAGCCCCGGCCGTGCCAGCTTCAGCACCCCGGTGCCGAACCAGCGGTCCCGCTGGACCGAACGCGGCTTGGTGTAACGGGACTCCAGCGGCTCGGCATGCACCGGCGTGCCGTCGGCCAGCACCGGCCGTACACACTCGGTGCCCGGTGCCAGCCACACGGCGAGCAGGTCCTCGTCGTCGCGTACGACCGTGACGGGGCGGGCGATGTGGAAGTGCGCGCCCGCGTTCTCCCGGTAGCGCCACAGGATCTGACTCCCGGGCTCCCAGAAGTGCGCCGACGTACCCGCTTCCACCGCTCTCACCGCTCCACCGTCTGCCATGCACAGATATTAGGTGCCATAGGCATACGACGCTGCGGTGCGCGTCACGGTTCACGCCGGCGCCGAGAAAGGTTACGGCCGTGTCATCCGCAGGACATCCAGCGCCTCGTCGAGCTGCTCGGCCGTCAGATCGCCCCGCTCCACGTATCCGCTCTCCACCACGACCTCGCGGATCGTCTTCTGTTCCGCGAGGGCCTTCTTGGCGACCTTCGCGGCCTCCTCGTACCCGATGTACTTGTTGAGCGGGGTGACCACGGAGGGCGAGGACTCGGCGTACTCCCGGGCCCGTTCACGGTGGGCGACGACGCCGTCGACGGTCCGGTCGGCCAGCAGCCGGGAGACGTTGGCGAGCAGCCGGACCGACTCCAGGACGTTCTTGGCGATGACCGGCAGCATGACGTTGAGCTCGAAGTTGCCGGCCGCTCCGGCGGTGGCGACCGTGGCGTCGTTCCCGATGACCTGGGCCGCGACCATCAAAACCGCCTCCGGGATCACCGGGTTGACCTTGCCGGGCATGATCGAGGACCCGGGCTGGAGGTCGGGCAGGGAGATCTCGGCGAGGCCGGTCCTGGGGCCGGAGGACATCCACCGCAGGTCGTTGGCGATCTTCGTCAGCCCGACCGCGATGGTCCTGAGCTGCCCGCTGGTCTCGACGATCCCGTCCCGGGCGCCCTGCGCCTCGAAGTGGTCCCGCGCCTCCGTGAGCGGCAGCCCGGTGGTGCGGGCGACCTCCTCGATGACGGCGGCGGAGAAACCGGGCGGGGTGTTGATGCCGGTGCCCACGGCCGTGCCGCCCAGCGGCAGCTCGGCGAGCCGGGGGAGAGAGGCCTCCAGCCGCTCGATCCCGTACCGCACCTGCGCCGCGTATCCGCCGAACTCCTGGCCCAGGGTCACCGGGGTGGCGTCCATGAGGTGGGTCCGCCCCGACTTCACGACGTCGGCGAACTCCTCGGACTTGCGGGTGAGGGCGTCGGCGAGGTGCTGGAGCGCCGGGATCAGGTCCCGGGTGACGGCGGCGGTGGCGGCGATGTGGATGGAGGAGGGGAAGACGTCGTTGGACGACTGGGAGGCGTTGACGTGGTCGTTGGGATGCACGTCACGGCCGAGCCGCTCCGTCGCCAGCGTCGCGATGACCTCGTTGGTGTTCATGTTGGACGAGGTGCCGGACCCGGTCTGGAACACGTCCACCGGGAAGTGCTCGTCCCACTGCCCCTCGACGACTTCGGCCGCCGCCTCCTGGATCGCGTCGGCGATGTCCTTGTCGAGCACGCCGAGGCCGGCGTTCACCTTCGCCGCGGCGCCCTTGATGCGCGCCAGCGCCTCGATGTGAGCGCGTTCGATGCGCTGTCCGGAGATCGGGAAGTTCTCCACGGCCCGCTGTGTCTGCGCCCGCCACTTGGCGTCGACGGGGACCCGGACCTCGCCCATGGAGTCGTGCTCAGTGCGGTATTCGCTCATGTCCAGTACAGCGAACGGGAAGCCGGGGATGTTCCGGACGGTGGGCCGCTCAGGTGAAGTTCGTCGTGTGACCCAGGTCTCGGAAGGGTCGTGCAGCAGAACGCCCGGCGTCCACGTCGAGGAGGGGTGACAGGAAGGGAGGAGCGTGTGGAGACGGACTTCCATGGCACGGGCTTCCATGGCACGGACTTCCACGGCTTCGTCGCCGCCCGGTCGGCCGCGCTGTTCCGGGGTGCCCTCGTCCTGACGGGGAACCGGGACGCGGCCGAGGACCTGGTCCAGGAGACCCTGGAGCGGGCCTGCCGCAAGTGGCGCACGATCTCCGGCAAGGACGCCCCGGACGCCTACGTACGGCGGATCATGGTGAACCTCGCCAATGACCGCTGGCGCCGGTTCCGCCGTACGGTCCCGCAGGCGGACGGCCCCGACCGGGCGTCCCCCGGCGACGAGTACGGACAGGTCGACAGCAGGGACCAGTTGGTGCGCGCACTGCAGCAACTGCCCATGCGGATGCGGACGGTCGTGGTGCTGCGGTACTTCCACGACCTCTCGGACAGCGAGATAGCGGCCGACCTGGACATCTCGCCGAGCACGGTCCGCTCGCAGCTCGCCCGGGGGATCGAGAAACTCAGAAGCCAGTTCCCCGCGCTCTCCGGCCCTTCACCACGGCAGCACACGGAAGGAATGCGATGACCTCGTACGACGACGCACGGCCTTCCGGCTGCACTCCCTTCGAAGAGGAACTGATGAACGCCATGAACCGATTCGCGAACTCCGCCGACAGCCCCGAGTTCGATGCGCCGGGCATCGTACGCCGCACCCGGCGCCGCCGGACCGTCGGTATCGCCGCGGTCGCCGCCGCCCTCATCGCGGCGGGCGGCGGGACGGCCCTGGCCACCTCGGTCGGCGGCGGTTCGGACTCGGGCCCGGCGGCGAGCCGCACGGCCACCACGAGCGACGCCACCACCATGCTGTACGGCGAGGACCCGACCATTCCGATCGACTTCGCGGGCTGGAGCATCGACAGCGCCAAGACGTACATGCTGAAGACGCAGACGAAGGTCGGCACCATCACCAAGAAGGCGGTCAAGGGCTGCAAGCCGACATCGGTGATCGGCGTGAACCCGCACGCCCCGAAGATCGTCAAGAACGGCGACACGGTCGACTTCACTGTCTGCGCCGGCTGATCAGGCCCTGACCTGCCCATGACGCCCGCCCCTGCGCCAATCAGGGGCGGGCGCTCGTCAAAGCATCACACCAGCCCCGGTCCGCGCACCGGAATCGACGTGAACGTCGGCGCCGGAGCGGGGCCCTGGAAGAAGTCGTTCCGCTTGTTCGTCCGGCGGGTACTGACGCCTGCCATGCCGAGCGGCCTCGCGGGGGTTCAGGGGGCGGAGTCCCCGGCGGGGTCGAAGGGGCGGAGCCCCTGGTGATGGGACGGGTAGGGGCGGCGGGGGCGAAAACCCTCCCCGCCGCCACCCGAAGGCACTACGCCAGGCCGGGACCGCGCACGGGGATCGACGTGAAGGTCGGCTGAGGCGCGGGGTCCTGGAAGAAGTCGTTGCCCTTGTCGTCGACCACCACGAACGCCGGGAAGTCCTCGACCTCGATCTTCCAGACCGCCTCCATGCCGAGCTCCTCGTACTCGACGACCTCGACCTTCTTGATGCAGTCCTGGGCGAGCCGGGCGGCCGGGCCGCCGATGGAGCCGAGGTAGAACCCGCCGTGCGTACCGCAGGCGTCGGTGACCTGCTTGCTGCGGTTGCCCTTGGCCAGCATCACCTTGGAGCCGCCCGCCGCCTGGAATTGCTCGACGTAGGAGTCCATACGGCCGGCCGTCGTCGGGCCGAAGGAGCCGGACGCGTAACCCTCGGGCGTCTTGGCCGGACCCGCGTAGTACACCGGGTGGTCCTTCAGGTACTGCGGCATCTCCTCGCCGGCGTCGAGACGCTCCTTGATCTTGGCGTGCGCGATGTCACGCGCCACCACGAGCGGACCGGTCAGCGAAAGCCGCGTCTTCACCGGGTACTTGGTGAGCTCCGCGAGGATGTCGTCCATCGGCTGGTTGAGGTCGATCCGGACGACGTCACCGTCGGACTCGAGGTGCTCGTCCGTCGTCTCCGGCAGGAACCTCGCCGGGTCCGTCTCCAGCTGCTCCAGGAAGACGCCCTCGGCGGTGATCTTCGCGACGGCCTGGCGGTCGGCCGAGCAGGACACGGCGATGGCGACCGGGCAGGACGCGCCGTGCCGGGGCAGCCGTACGACACGCACGTCGTGGCAGAAGTACTTGCCGCCGAACTGCGCCCCGATCCCGATCTTCTGCGTCAGCTCGAAGACCTTCTCCTCCAGCTCCTTGTCCCGGAAGCCGTGCCCGAGCTCCGAGCCCTCGGCGGGGATCTCGTCCAGGTAGTGCGCGGAGGCGTACTTCGCGGTCTTCAGCGCGTACTCGGCGCTCGTACCGCCCACCACGATCGCCAGGTGGTACGGCGGACAGGCGGCCGTACCGAGCGAACGGATCTTCTCCTCCAGGAACTTCATCATGGAGGCCTCGTTCAGGACGGCCTTCGTCTCCTGGTAGAGGAACGACTTGTTGGCCGAGCCGCCGCCCTTCGCCATGAACAGGAACTTGTACGCGCCGCCGTCGGTGGCGTACAGCTCGATCTGCGCGGGGAGGTTGGAGCCGGTGTTCTTCTCGTCCCACATGGTCAGCGGGGCCATCTGCGAGTAGCGCAGATTGAGGTTCAGGTACGCGTCGTAGATGCCCTTCGACAGCGCCGCCTCGTCACCGCCCTCGGTGAGGACGTTCTGCCCGCGCTTGCCCATGACGATCGCCGTGCCGGTGTCCTGGCACATCGGGAGGACACCCGCGGCCGCGATGTTCGCGTTCTTCAGCAGGTCCAGCGCCACGAACTTGTCGTTGCTCGACGCCTCGGGGTCGTCGATGATCCGGCGCAGCTGGGCCAGGTGGGCCGGGCGCAGGTAGTGCTGGATGTCGTGGATGGCCTCGGCGGCGAGCTTGCGCAACGCCTCCGGCTCCACCTTGAGGAAGGTCCGCCCGTCGGCCTCGAAGGTGGAGACACCCTCGGAGGTCACCAGCCGATAGGGGGTGGTGTCCTCTCCCATGGGGAGCAGATCGGTATACGCGAACTCAGGCATCTCAGCCCATTCCTCACTCTGCGGGTCGACCACCCGCCTCCGTCGGCGGGCCGCACCAGCCTAGAACCTGTCCGGTGACGGCAGCTTGTGAGGTAAGGCTCAGTGGGTTCGCCAAGAGTTGTCCACAGCCCTAGTCGCGATCTATCGCGTTTCGGTACGCTGCTGCCGTGGACCTTCAGAAGCAGCCCGACCTCCAGAAGCCCGCGGGCCCCGCCCCCGCGGTGGCCGACCTGCGCGCCTCGGACGCCGACCGTGACCGTATCGCCGACATCCTGCGCGAGGCGCTCGCCGAGGGCCGCCTCACCGCGGACGAGCACGCCGAGCGGGTCGAGGGGGTGCTGGGCGCCAAGACGGTGGGCGAGCTGGAGGTCTTCATACGGGACCTGCCCGCGGCCCATGAGCCCCGTACCGCCCTGGCCTGGACCCCGGCCCCCAACCGCCCGACCGACGCGATCCCCCCGGACCCGGACGACAACGTGGTGGCGGTCTTCAGCGCCGCCGTCCGCAAGGGCCGCTGGCGCGCGGGCCGCCGTATCCACGCCTACGCGGTCTTCGGCAGCGTCGAGATAGACCTCAGCGAGGCGATCTTCGAGTACCGCCAGGTCGTCATCAAGGCGTTCTCGGTCTTCGGCAGCGTCGAGGTGCGCGTCCCCGAGAACATCTCGCTGCGCGGCACGGGGGTCGGTGTGCTCGGCGACTTCCAGGTGGACACGCTCGACTCGGCCGAGCCGGACGCCCCCGTGGTGTACGTCGACGGCTGGGCCGTCCTCGGCAGCGTCGACGCCAAGCCCAGGCGCGGCAAGCTCGTCGCGGACATCCTCGACCGCGTACAGCGCGTGGTCGACCGCAAGGTCGACAGGAGTTTGCGCAAACACCTGGATCGTTGACGGTTGTGAATCCGGGCCCGTCCGAAGCGCAAGGATCCGCCCGCGGGCGGGCTCCCGCAGGCACACGCGACCCCCCGGAATCCAGCGGTTCGGGACTCAGTGCATAGGCGCGCGCACAGCGGGTAGGGCTTGCTGCATCGTCTCTCGCTCGCGAAGCCGTCGTCAGGAGTAGACCGTGCTGCAACCGCATTCGTCCCTGCAGGTAGCTGCCGTTCCGGCCCAGCGGGTGCCAGTGCGGGACAGGGACCAAGACGCTCCATGGCACACCGAGGCGGTGTGCCGGCGCGACGAGGCCGGCCTGTTCTTCGCCCCGTCCAAGGAACCCACCGCCGCCAGGCTCTCCCGCGAGGAGGCCGCGAAGCGCGTCTGTGCCCGCTGTCCGGTCATGGTCGAGTGCCGCGAACACGCCCTGCTCCAACCCGAGCCCTACGGCGTCTGGGGCGGCCTGACCGCAGCGGAACGCCGAGTGGTCCTGGCCCGGCGCAGGCGCCGCGAACTGGAACTCACGAAAGCGGCGAGGGCGGCACACATAGCCCAGGCGGGCTGACAGTCGCAGACAGCGAAAGGGGCGCCCCCACCGCACCGGGGACGCCCTTTTCGCTGCGCATGATCTGGCTTCGCAGGTTCTGGCCGCGCCTGCTCTCAAGGGGCGCGGCCAACTCCCTGGGGGCGCGGGGAACTGCGCGACCAGCGATGCACGCTCCGCCCGCGCCGACGCTCCGCCCGCGCCGACGCTCCGCCTGCGCCGAGCTGTCCGGCGCTACTTCGCGCGGTCGAAGTCGATCGCGCTGTAGGCCCGCAGCTTGCTGAGCCGATGCTCCGAGTCGATCCGCCGCACCGTGCCCGACTTGGACCGCATCACGATCGAGTCGGTGGTAGCGGTCTCCGATCGGTACCGCACACCCCGCAGCAGCTCACCGTCGGTGATCCCGGTGGCCACGAAGAACACGTTCTCCCCGGACACCAGGTCGTCGGTCGTCAGCACCCGGTCCAGATCGTGCCCGGCGTCGATCGCCCGTGCCCGCTCCTCGTCGTCCTTCGGCCACAGCTTGCCCTGGATGGTCCCGCCGAGGCACTTCACGGCACAGGCCGAGATGATCCCCTCGGGCGTACCGCCGATGCCCAGCAGCATGTCGACGCCGGTGCCCTCGCGCAGCGCGTAGATCGAGCCCGCCACGTCACCGTCGGAGATCAGCTTGATCCGCGCCCCGGCCTCCCGGATCTCCTGGATGATCCCCTCGTGGCGGGGCCGGTCGAGGATGACCACGGTCACGTCCTCCGGAGTGACGCGCTTGGCCTTGGCGACCCGCCGGATGTTCACGGACACCGGGGCGTCGATGTCGACGAAGTCCGCGGCCTCGGGCCCGGTGACCAGCTTGTCCATGTAGAACACGGCGGACGGGTCGAACATCGAGCCCCGGTCCGCCGCGGCCAGTACGGCGATCGCGTTCGGCATGCCCTTGGCGTTCAGCGTGGTCCCGTCGATCGGGTCCACGGCGATGTCGCACTCGGGTCCGGTCCCGTCGCCGACGTGCTCGCCGTTGAAGAGCATCGGCGCCTCGTCCTTCTCGCCTTCGCCGATGACGACGACGCCGTTCATCGACACGGTGGAGACGAGGGTTCGCATGGCGCGCACCGCGGCGCCGTCGGCGCCGTTCTTGTCGCCCCGCCCGACCCAGCGGCCGGCGGCCATCGCGGCGGCTTCGGTCACCCGGACGAGTTCCAGGGCGAGGTTGCGGTCGGGGGCCTCGGAGGGGACCTCGAGTTCGGACGGCAGATGATGATGCTCGGTCATCGGAGCGCACCTTTCTGATACGACGACGGCCGGATGAGGGTTCGACCGTCGACTCTATCGTCAGTCCGACAAAATGAGCAGGGGACCCCACGGATGAGCGGACCGGGCACCTGCGACGATAGGGGTGTGGCAGGTTCGAACGGCAAGCAGAAGACGGTCCGGGACATGATTCTCTCCCTGGGCCTGATCGGGATCGCGGCGGCGGTCATCTACGTGTTCATCCCGCACGACGACTCCGCTCCCGACATCAAGACGGTCGACTACCGCGTCGAGCTGCTCACGGCCCGCCGCGCGGCCTCCTATCCGGTGGCCGCGCCCGAGGGTCTGGCGGCCGGCTGGAAGGCGACCTCGGTGCGTTTCCAGGGTGACCGGTCCGACGCCTGGCACCTGGGCTTCCAGGCCCCTGGTGATCAGTACGTGCAGATCGAGCAGTCGACTCAGAAGCCCTCGGAGTTCATCGACGAGGCGAGCCAGGGCGCCGAGGCGACGAAGCAGACCCAGCAGATCGCGGGCCGCACCTGGACGCGGTACACGGGCGGCCGGTACGACGCCCTCGTGCACCAGGGCGACGGGGCGACGACGGTGGTCGCGGGCACGGGATCGCTCGCCCAGCTGACCGAGATGGCGAAGTCGCTCAAGATGGCGTGAGGCCGCGCGCAAGACGCGTGGGATTGCGCGAGAGGGCCCGACCGCCAGGCGGCCGGGCCCTCTCGTCGTATGTCAGCCGTCTCACACGGTGGTGACGACCTCGTCGTAGGCCAGACGCGGGGAGCGCGGGAACCAGGCGTCCTCGCCCGGCTTGCCGATGTTGACGACCATCAGCGGGGTGTGGTCGTCATCGAGGAACTCCTTGCGGACGCCCTCGAAGTCCAGACCGGTCATCGGGCCGGCGGCGAGGCCCGCGGCACGGACGCCGATGATGAAGTACGCGGCCTGCAGGGCGGCGTTCAGCCCGGCGGCACCCTCGCGGGCGGATCGCTCGCCGAAGAAGACGTCCTTGGCCTGCGGGAAGTGCGGGAAGAGCTCCGGCAGCTCCTCGTGGAACTCGTTGTCCGCGGAGAGGATCGCGACCAGCGGGGCGGTGGCGGTCTTCGGCTGGTTGCCCTCGGCCATGTGCTGGACCAGGCGCTCGCGGGCCTCGGCGGAGCGGACCAGGGTGATGCGCAGCGGGCTCTGGTTGAAGGCGGTCGGGCCGTACTTGACCAGGTCGTAGATCGCCTGGATCTGCTCGTCGGTCACCGGCTCGTCGGTGAAGGTGTTCGCGGTGCGGGCCTCGCGGAACAGCAGGTCCTGGGCGGCGGGGTCAAGAACGAGAGACATGGGGGAAACCTTCTCGGGATGGACGTCGGCCCCAGAAACGGACCGTGGACCGGTTGACGTCTCCGACCGTACGCCAATGAAGTTCAACCTTCAATCAAAAGCGGGTCGTGGTGATCCGCTTCACAGATTCCCAGGTCTTTTCGCCGACGATCGCCCGCGCCGCCCTGCGGCAGCCCGCGGCTACTCGGAGTCGCCCTCGCCGTCCTCCGACTCCTCGGCCAGTGCCGCGTCCAGCCGCGCCCGCGCACCGTCCAGCCAGCGCCGGCACACCTTGGCCAGCTCCTCGCCCCGCTCCCAGAGCGCGAGGGACTCCTCCAGTGTCGTACCGCCCGCCTCCAGTCGCCGTACGACCTCGATCAGCTCGTCCCGCGCCTGCTCGTAGCCGAGCGCCTCTTCCGCCACCTTGCTGGTCATCCGCCCACCCTATGCATCGACTCGGACAGTGAACTCACCCTCGGCGACCCGCGCCCGCAGGGTCTCCTCCGCGGTCACTTCGTCGGGCGCCCGCACCACGTGTCCGTCGGCCTTCTGCAGCACGGCGTACCCGCGCTGGAGAGTCGCGGCGGGCGAGAGGGCCACCACGCGTGCGTGCGTGTGCGTCAGCTCGGAGTCCGCTCGGTCCAGGAGGTGGCCCAGGGTGCGGCGGCCGCGGTCGGCCAGGGAGGCCACCTGGTCGGCGCGCTCGTCGATCATCCGGTGCGGATCCTCTATCGACGGCCGCGCGAGGGCGTGCGCCAGCCCCCGCTCCTCCCGCTGGAGGAACGACTCGACACACCGCCGCGCCCGGTCCCTGAGCGCCCGCACCCGTTCGTACTCCTCGCCCACGTCCGGTACGACCTTCTTGGCCGCGTCCGTCGGCGTGGAGGCCCGCAGATCGGCGACGTAGTCGAGCAGCGGGGTGTCCGGCTCGTGCCCGATCGCCGACACCACCGGCGTACGACAGGACGCGACCGCCCGCACCAACTGCTCGTCGGAGAACGGCAGCAGATCCTCCACGCTGCCCCCGCCGCGCGCCACGATGATCACGTCCACGTCGTCCAGCGCGTCGAGTTCCTTGACCGCCTGCACGACCTGCGGGACGGCGTGCACCCCCTGCACCGGAACGTTGCGCACCTCGAAGCGGACGGCCGGCCAGCGGTGCCTGGCGTTCTCCAGGACGTCCCGCTCGGCTGCCGAGGCCCGCCCGCAGACCAGGCCGATCAGCTGCGGCAGGAACGGCAGCGGCCTCTTGCGCTCCGCCGCGAACAGCCCCTCCGCGGCCAGGGACTTCTTCAGCTGCTCCAGCCTGGCCAGCAGCTCCCCGACCCCGACCGGCCTTATCTCGGTGGCCCGCAGCGAGAGCTGGCCCCGCGGCGCGTACCACTCCGGTTTCGCCAGTACGACGACCCGTGCGCCCTCGCTGACGATATCGGCGACGTCGTCGAAGACCTGGCGGAAGCAGGTCACGCTCACCGAGATGTCGTACGACGGATCGCGCAGGGTGAGGAAGACCACGCCCGCGCCCGGCCGCCGGGAGAGCTGGGTGATCTGCCCCTCGACCCACACGGCGCCGAGACGGTCGATCCAGCCGCCGATGAGACGCGACACCTCGCCGACGGGCAGGGGCGCTTCGGGGGTCGAGTTCACAGCCATGCCGCGAGCGTAACGGGCGGCTACGACAACGCACCGTCACCGGTGGTGAACCATTGGCTGTGCTGGACGATCAGTGCGCAGGGCCGAAACGACCACCGCGAGCGCCGTCCGGTCCAGCATCGCCATCCAGCCCGCGACGAACCCGGCCTCCTTGCCGAGCCCCGCGCGCGTAGGCGAACACCGACCCTGCCCGGGGGACGACCCGCACCATCTGCGCGTAACTGAACGCGGTGAACGCCATCGCCAACGTGGCGACGGGATAGACGAGGGCGACCGCGTGCGACTTGGCGTCCAGGGTGCCGTAGACGCCGACGGGCGCCATGGGGGCGATGAACAGCAGCCCGTAGACGACGAGGTCCCGAAAGCCCAGGGTGCGCCGCAGGTCGCACGAAGGTCATGTGCACGCGATCTTTGACGGCCGGACGCGGCCTTACGATGGGACGTATGACTGCTTCGCCTGGCCGCCGTGTCCTGCTCGCCGCCCCCCGTGGCTACTGCGCGGGTGTGGACCGCGCCGTGATCGCCGTCGAGAAAGCCCTGGAGCAGTACGGCGCTCCGGTGTACGTCCGGCACGAGATCGTCCACAACAAGTACGTCGTACAGACCCTGGAGAAGAAGGGCGCCATCTTCGTCGAACGGACGGAGGAGGTCCCGCCGGGCAACATCGTCATGTTCTCGGCCCACGGCGTCGCCCCCGTCGTCCACGAGGAGGCGGCGCGCGGAAAGCTTGCCACCATCGACGCGACCTGCCCGCTCGTCACCAAGGTCCACAAGGAAGCCGTCCGCTTCGCGAACGAGGACTACGACATCCTCCTGATCGGGCACGAGGGCCACGAGGAGGTCATCGGCACCTCCGGCGAGGCCCCCGACCACATCACGCTCGTCGACGGCCCCTCCGACGTCGCCAAGGTCGAGGTCCGCGACGAGTCGAAGGTCGTCTGGCTCTCCCAGACCACGCTCTCCGTCGACGAGACCATGGAGACCGTCGACGCCCTGAAGGAGAAGTTCCCGCAGCTCATCTCCCCGCCCAGCGACGACATCTGCTACGCCACGCAGAACCGTCAGCTCGCGGTGAAGCAGATGGGCGCCGAGGCCGAGCTGGTCATCGTGGTCGGTTCCCGCAACTCCTCCAACTCCAAGCGGCTCGTCGAGGTCGCCAAGCTGGCCGGCTCCCGCGAGGCCTACCTCGTGGACTACGCGAGCGAGATCGACGAGGCCTGGCTGGAGGGGGTGACCACGGTCGGCGTGACCTCCGGCGCCTCGGTGCCGGAGGTGCTGGTCGAGGAGGTCCTGGAGTGGCTTTCGCAGCGCGGCTACGGCGACGTGGAACTCGTGAAGGCGGCCGAGGAGTCCATCACCTTCTCCCTGCCGAAGGAACTGCGGCGCGACCTGCGCGAGGAGGCCGCGGCGCTGGTGGCGGAGCGTAAGGGGACCTCGCGGGCGTGACTGTCAGTCGTCCGTCGTAACGTAGGGCCATGCAGATCTTCGGCTTGGACATCGGCGGATCCGGGATCAAGGGCGCCCCTGTGGACCTGGACAAGGGCGACCTCACCCAGGAGCGGCACAAAGTGCTCACCCCGCACCCGGCGACGCCCGACGGCGTGGCCGACGGGGTGAAGCAGGTCGTGGACCACTTCGGGTGGACAGGACCGGTGGGGCTGACCTTCCCGGGCGTGGTCACCGACGGATCCCACATCCGTACGGCGGCCAATGTCGACAAGAGCTGGATCGACACCGACGCGCGCGCGTTGTTCAGCGAGCGGCTCGGCGGACTGCCGGTGACCGTGGTCAACGACGCGGACGCGGCGGGCGTCGCCGAGATGAACTTCGGCGCGGGCAAGGACCGCAAGGGCACCGTCATCCTGCTCACCTTCGGCACCGGCATCGGCAGCGCGGTCTTCGTCGACGGCGTTCTCGTCCCCAACTCGGAACTGGGCCACCTGGAGCTGCACGGCCACGACGCCGAGAAGAAGGCCTCCAGCAGGGCGAGGGAGGTCGAGGAGCTCACCTGGGAGCACTGGGCCCACCGTGTCCAGAAGTACCTGGCCCACGTCGAGATGCTCTTCTCGCCCGAGCTGTTCATCATCGGCGGCGGCGTCAGCCGCAAGTCCCAGAAGTTCCTGCCCCACATCGAGGGCATCAAGGCCGAGATCGTCCCGGCGCAGCTGCAGAACAACGCGGGGATCGTGGGGGCGGCGATGAGGGCGGCGCAGGAGTAGGCCGCCCGGCCGGGGAGCCGCCGTCCTCCCGCCGGCCGCTACTGCCACCGCAGCTCCCGTCGACCCCTCCTGCAGCCGCCGTCCTCCCGCCGGCCGCCCCGCAGCCGAGGCCTCCCGCGGACAGGCACCGCAGCCCGTCCTCCCACCACTGCCCGGCGTTGGCGTCAGCGCGAGCGGTCCCGCACCAGGCGGATCCTGCGGACCAGTGCGATAAGGCCGGCGGCCAGTGTGCCGGCGTAGAGCCAGCCGGCCTGCGTGGCCAGGGCGGTGAACAGGCCCATCAGGCGGCCCGAGGTGCCGCCGCCGCTGTCGGCGACCGGGACGAGCCCGACGGCGAAGGCGATCGGGACGATGATCGGGGCGGTCAGCAGATCGGCCCGGCGCATCCAGACCGACGTCAGCACACTGACCGGCACGAACAGCACGCCGTACAACGTCAGCGACGAGCCGAACAGCAGGGATACCAGGAAGCCGAGCACGACCATCAGCCCGGCGCAGAACAGGCCGCCGCCGAGCCCGGTGAGCCGGGGGTTGGGCAGCCGCCGCAGCGTCTGGACCACGGGGGGCGGCGGGCGCCGGGCCACCGGTGGCCGACGCTCGCCGCGAGCTTGCGCGGGCAGTGGTGCTCCTCGGTCCGGGCGTCGTGTTCCGTTGTGCGGGGGGCGGGTCCTGTGTTGCTCCACTGGACCAACCTAGGTCTGTTTATGTGTGGAATCGCTCCTCGGACACGCCGTGGGAAAGACCTTGGCCATGCGTTCGAGAGGGCCGCCGGAGCGTGCCGCGACACGCCGTAGACTGGTGGATCGGCCCCCTGGCCGCCAGTCTCCTCACGTCACCTCTTACGTACGGGAAGTCGCAACGTGTCGCTCACGATCGGAATCGTCGGTCTGCCGAATGTCGGCAAGTCGACCCTGTTCAACGCCCTGACCAAGAACGACGTGCTGGCGGCCAACTACCCGTTCGCCACGATCGAGCCGAACGTCGGCGTGGTCGGCGTCCCGGACCCGCGCCTGACAAAACTGGCCGAGATCTTCTCCTCCCAGAAGATCATCCCGGCGACCGTCGACTTCGTGGACATCGCGGGCATCGTGAAGGGCGCCTCCGAGGGTGAGGGCCTGGGCAACAAGTTCCTCGCGAACATCCGTGAGTCCGACGCGATCTGCCAGGTCATCCGTGCCTTCAAGGACGAGAACGTCGTCCACGTCGACGGCAAGGTCTCGCCCAAGGACGACATCGAGACGATCAACACCGAGCTGATCCTCGCCGACCTCCAGACCATCGAGAAGGTCCTGCCCCGACTCCAGAAGGAATCGCGGATCAAGAAGGACGTCGTGGCGAAGGTCGCGGCGGTCGAGGCGGCGAAGGAGATCCTGGAGAAGGGCGACACGCTCTTCTCGGCGGGCATCGTCCAGGGCTCCGGCAACGAGGAACTGCTGCACGACCTGCACCTGCTGACGACGAAGCCCTTCCTGTACGTCTTCAACGTCGACGAGGACGAGCTGGTCGACGAGAGCTTCAAGGACGAGCAGCGCGCCCTGGTCGCCCCCGCCGAGGCGATCTTCCTCAACGCCAAGCTGGAGGCGGACCTCGCCGAACTCGACGAGGAGGACGCGATGGAGCTCCTGGAGTCGGTCGGCGCGGAGGAGCCGGGCCTCGCCACCCTCGCCCGGGTCGGCTTCAACACCCTCGGCCTCCAGACCTACCTCACGGCCGGCCCCAAGGAGTCCCGCGCCTGGACCATCAAGAAGGGCGCCACGGCTCCCGAGGCAGCCGGCGTGATCCACACCGACTTCCAGAAGGGCTTCATCAAGGCGGAGGTCATCTCCTTCGGCGACCTGGTGGAGACCGGCTCGGTGGCCGAGGCCCGCGCGAAGGGGAAGGCGCGGATGGAGGGCAAGGACTACGTCATGCAGGACGGGGATGTCGTGGAGTTCCGCTTCAACGTTTAGGCGCAAATCCACCACGTCGTCTTCGTTAAGTGCGCAGGTCAGAGGGGCCCGACTCATCGGAGTCGGGCCCCTGGCTCTTTCCCGTGCCGGGATGGTGCTGGGATTTCTGACGGGCTGTCACTCATTTAGCCTAGCTTCAGGAGCCATCAGTGGTACGTTATCCGGTACCACTTGATAAAGGGGGTCAATCCATGTCGATAACTGCGAGTGAAGCCCGCAAGGCTCTCTTTCCTCTGATCAAGAAGGTGAACGATGATCACGAGGCCATCGAGATCGTGTCCAAGCATGGCAACGCCGTACTTGTCTCGGCAGAGGACTATGCGGCGCTGCGTGAGGGCTCGTACCTGCTGCGCTCGCCTGCGAACGCCCGGCGCCTGCTCAAGGCGTACGAGAATGCTCTGAGCAACATCAATGTCTCGGAGCGCGAGCTGATTGATCCCGATGCGGCGGATCCTGCTGAGGGTACTGCGTGAGGCTTGTCTTCGAGGATCAGGGCTGGGAGGACTACACCTCGTGGCTCAAGAACGACCGCAAGATGCTCGCTCGGATCAACAAGCTCATTGAGGACGTCAAGCGGGATCCCTTCACGGGGATCGGCAAGCCCGAGCCGCTTAAGTACCACTTGCCCGGGGCGTGGTCGAGGCGGATCGATGACGAGCATCGATTGGTCTACCTGGTTACGGACAAGGAGATTGTGATCCTCACAGCCCGCTATCACTACTGACCGTGGGGTTGTCCGTACTGGTTTGCCGCTCTCATGCCGGGAGGGCGATTGAAGCGGAAGTCTCCGCAGTGGGAGGCCGGGACTCGACGGGCAGCACTCCAGGTAATCCGACACGGGCCATGCCCGTGACCTGACGCATGCACTACCGGGTCCTCGCCTCAGGCGCTAACCCACCGCGCCATACCTTCAAAGGCGTCCAGCGTGCGGCTATGTCCCGGACCGAACCAGGCGCTGCAATCCCGACCCAGCCGGTCGTACAGCTCGGCGGCTCCGCGCACGTCGCCGCTGTGCCCAGTGAGGTCGGCAAGTTCCATGCGCGCAGTGATGACCAGAGCATGATTCTGGCCGTGCTTCCAGACAAGCCGTCGTACCGCGAGTTCGGCAGCGCTCAGTTGATCGGCGAAGCCGTTGTCGGACGTGGGTGCGCCCGGTCCTTGAGAGGGGCCGTCGGCACGTCGCTCTGGCCCGGACGCATCGAGGTCCTGCTCGATCTCCTTGATCACGCGGACGTCGGCGCGCGCGTTGTGGGGCCGGTGCTCGGGCTCGGGTGACATGTACAGAGGTGTGCCGGCTGCGCTGCGCGTCTCGGTAGCGTCGACGAAATGCGACAGGCCGAAGTCGACGATACGTACGTCGCTGTCGGCCTCCCGAACGAGAACATTGCCTGGTTTGATGTCACGGTGGACAACGCTCTGGTCGTGAGCAGCGGCGAGCCCCTGGGCGATCTGACTGCTCCAACGACAGGTACGTGCCAGTGGCAGGGGGGTGACGCCCACATGGGCGTTCAGCGGCTCGCCGTCCACGTACTCCATGACGAGGAATGGCGTCTCGCTGCCCATGGCGCAGTCGTAAAGGCGCGCGAACCGCTCGCGTATGTGCGGAACACGCCCTGGAGCCGGGCGCGGACCCGCCAGTCTGTCCAAGGCTAAGAATTTCAGAGCTACTTCGCGGCCGAGCATCCCGTCGCGCGCACGCCACACGTCTCCGAATCCGCCGCTACCGACATGGTCGACCAGTTCGAAGTGGTTGCCCGGACCGACGAAGCGCCGGCCGTCGCGAGGGCCCGTCATCACTCGCCAATGTCGCCGGTCGCGTTCCGAGCGCTTCCTTCGAGCGCTCCCGCCTCGCTGCGCCACGCCTGGTTTGCCAGCTGGGGAGCAACATCGAGGTTCTTTTGCCACGCAGTGAAGAACGTGACGCGCTGGATCAACGCTCTGTTCAGAACGGCGGCGGCGGTCTGGGCCTTCGCGGCTGAGTTCTTGCTTGCAGGTCCCGTACGTGTACGTCGGTCGTCATAGCCATCGGTCATCACTGTGGGTCTTGGACGGGCAACCGAGGTCCCCAGCAGGGTGGTTGGTGACACAAGCAGTGCGACCACGAGGAGTCGTCATGAACAAGGTGTGGCTGATCACGGGCGCGAGCAGCGGATTCGGGCGGGCGATCGCCGAGGCGGCCCTGGCCGACGGCGATGTCGTGGTGGGCGCGGCCCGTAGGCCCGAGGCGCTGGACGACCTGGTGGCCGCCCATCCCGACCAACTGGAGGCGCTGCGCCTGGACGTGACCGACACGGCCGCCGCGGAGTCCGCCGTGCGGGACGTGGTGGCCCGGCACGGCCGGATCGACGTGCTCGTCAACAACGCGGGCCGCACGCATGTCGGCGCCTTCGAGGAGACCACCGAGGACGAACTGCGCGAGCTGTTCGACCTGCATGTCTTCGGGCCGGCGGCGCTCACGAGGGCGGTGCTGCCCGCCATGCGCGAGCGGCGCTCGGGCGCGATCGTGCAGATGAGCAGTATGGGCGGGCAGATGTCCTTCGCGGGCTTCTCGGCGTACAGCGGGACGAAGTTCGCGCTGGAGGGTCTGTCCGAGGGGCTCGCCGACGAGGTGCGGGAGTTCGGCATCAAGGTGCTGATCGTGGAGCCGGGCGCCTTCCGCACCTCGCTGTTCGACGCGAGCCGTGCGGGAGTCAGTGCCGACAGCGGGGTCTACGCCAAGGTGAGCGAGACCCGCGGGTTCGTCTCCGGCGGCGACGGCACCCAGGCCGGCGACCCCGCCAAGGCGGCCGCCCTGATCCGCGCCGCCCTCGACGCCGAGGAGACCCCGTTGCGCCTGCCCCTCGGCGAGGACGCGGTGACCGCCGTACTCGACCACCTCGACGGCGTACGGGCCGACGTCGCCGCGTGGGAGAAGAGCACGCGGGCCACGGGTTTCGACGACTGAGTGTCAGGCCGGCCCGTGAGCGCGTTCACCGCGCGGGTCGTCGCATCGGTGATCGCCATTCCGCCCCTGCCCGCCTCGCACATACCATGCGCCCTGTCGTACGTCAGTTCCCCACCGCCCGCCTGAACCAGGAGCACGGTACCCGTGTCCATACCCCCGCCCCCTGGGCCCCACCAGCCCGACCCCGCCCAGGGGCCGACCCCGGCCCCGGACCCGTACGGTCCGCCGCCGTATGGACAGCAGACGCACGGGCAGCAGGCGCACGGGCAGCACCCCTACGGACAGCACCCGTACGGGCAGCCGACGTACGGGCAGCAGCCGCACGGGCAACCCTTCGGTCCGCCGTACCAGACCTGGGGGCAGGGCTACAGCCCCTACGCCCGCCCCTCCCCGGTCAACGGCCTCGCCGTCGCCTCCCTGGTGCTCGGCGTCCTGTGTTGCTTCCCGGCCGTGGGACTGGTGCTCGGCGTGATCGCGCTGGCGCAGATCAAGAAGAAGGGCCAGTCCGGCAAGGGCCTGGCGATCGCCGGGTCGATCCTGTCCTCCCTCGGGCTCGCCCTGTGGGTGACCGCGCTCGCCACCGGCGGCCTCTCCGAGGCGTGGGACGGGTTCAAGAAGGGCGCGACGCAGGGCACGGCCTTCTCGGTGGTGAAGGGCCAGTGCTTCGACGCACCGGGGGAGTCCCTCGAAGGACTGACCTACGACGTCGACGAGGTGCCCTGCGCGGGTGAGCACGACGGCGAGGTGTTCGGCGAGTTCACGATGACCGGCGGCTCCGCCTTCCCGGGGAACAGCGCGGTCTCCGACGTCGCGGACGAGAAGTGCTACCCGCTCCAGCACGCCTACGCGATGGACACCTGGGCGCTGCCCCAGAACGTGGACGTGTACTACTTCGGCCCGACCCGGCAGAGCTGGCGCCTCGGCGACCGCGAGGTCACCTGCATCTTCGGCAACACCGACGACAACGCGACCCTGACCGGCTCGCTGCGCGCCGACGAGACCACGCTCGACACCTACCAGGTCTCCTTCCTGAAGTCCCTCGACGCCCTCGACACCGTGCTGCGGGAGGAGCCCGAGGACTATCCGGAGGACGACCTGGCCGGCTATCGGGACTGGTCACGGGACGTCCAAGACAGCCTCGGCGAGCAGATCAAGGTCCTGCGCGCGCACTCCTGGCCGGCCAAGGCCGACAAGCCGGTCGCGGCCCTGGTGAAGGACATGGAGGGCGCGCGCGACGAGTGGGCGAAGGCGGTCGCCGCGGCCGAGGACGACGACGTGGACGCGTTCTACACCCACTACGACAAGGGCTACGACTACGTCGACGGCCCCAGCACGGTCACCGCTCGCAAGGCTCTGGGGCTGGCCACCAAGCGGCCGACGTACGACGAGGACCGCGGCGACGGAAGCGGTGACTCGGGCGGCGGCGAACTCAATGTGTGATCGCCGCCATAGCGGGGAGAAAGTGCCTGCGTAAAGCCCCCCACCGGCACATGTCATCACATCGAGTGATTCCCTGGCCTTTGCTTGCATGGTCGAACCCACGGTTGCCACGCTGTTGCTGTCTGTACAACCTGATGGGAGCGGCCAGTGACATTCGGTGAGCAGCCGGCGTATCTGCGTGTCGCGGGTGATCTCCGCAAGAAGATCGTCGACGGTTCGCTGCCACCGCATACCCGCCTGCCGTCCCAGGCCAGGATCCGCGAGGAGTACGGCGTCTCGGACACCGTCGCGCTGGAGGCCCGCAAGGTGCTGATGGCCGAGGGTCTGGTCGAGGGCCGCTCCGGCTCCGGGACGTACGTGCGCGAGCGGCCCGTGCCCCGCCGTATCGCCCGCTCCGGCTACCGCCCGGCCTCCGGGGCCACCCCCTTTCGGCAGGAGCAGGCCGACGGGGAGGGGCGCGGCACCTGGGAGTCCAGCAGCCGGCAGGCCGAGGCCTCGGTGGGCATCGCCGAGCGGCTCGCCATCCGGCCCGGTGACCGGGTGATGTGCACGAAGTACGTCTTCCGGGAGGCCGGTGAGCCGATCATGCTCTCCACTTCCTGGGAGCCCCTCGCGGTCACCGGGCGCACTCCCGTGATGCTCCCCGAGGAGGGCCCTCTCGGCGGCATGGGCGTCGTCGAGCGGATGGCCGCCATCGACGTCGTCGTGGACAACGTCACCGAGGAAGTGGGCGCCCGCCCCGGCCTCGCCGAGGAGCTGCTGGCCCTGGGTGGTGTCCCCGGACATGTCGTCCTCGTGGTCCACCGCACCTACTACGCCTCGGGCCGCCCGGTGGAGACGGCCGACGTGGTCATTCCGGCCGACCGCTACCAGGTCGCGTACCACCTTCCGGTGAAGTAGCGCGCGCCCCTGGGAAGTTGCCCGGGGCGAACAGTCAACGGGCTCGCAGGCGAACGCCGTTCGAATTCGGCCGTTCTCGCAGGTCGACACCGCTGTTTCGGAAGCGTCCCCGACGGAAGTCGTCGCCGTCCACCGGGGGCGTGTTCATCGGTGCGCGCCCCCGCCGGAGGAGTCCGTCCTGGCTGGTTGCGTACCTCTTTGTGAAAACGCGTGTTCGCTGCGTAAAGGTTGGGCGTAGGCTCGGGCATATGCGGAGTGCGGTTTCCTTATCGGGTGGGGCTCGACGCAGGTCGGGAAGGAGCGATGGGGCGCAATGAACGACGGCACGATCACTCTTCCCTGGCTCGTCATACGGCAGGACGACAACGGCAATCGCTACCGCGTGGGCAGGTACGCGACCCGGGCCGAGGCCCAGAAGATCGCCGACAGCCTCGATGCCCGCGGCCACAAACAGCTCTACTGGGTCGAGCGCATCGGCCCCAACGGCGCGAGTTCGGCCGACTGACCAAGCCTCCCGTAGGCTCCGGCGCATGACGGAACGGATCGTGGTGGTGGCGGCCGCCCTCCGCGACGGCGACCGCCTTCTCGCCGCCCGCCGCAGCGCCCCGCCCGAACTGGCCGGACGCTGGGAGCTGCCGGGCGGCAAGGTGGAGCCGGGGGAGTCGCCGGAGCAGGCGCTGGTACGCGAACTGCGTGAGGAGTTGGGTGTGGCGGCGGAGGCCGTCGAGCGCGTCCCAGGCGAGTGGCCTCTGAAGCCTCCCTATGTCCTTCAGGCGTGGCGGGCCCGCCTCCTCCCCGGCTCACCGGACCCCGAGGCGCTGCAGGACCACGACGAACTGCGCTGGCTGACGCCGGAGCAGATCTGGGACGTGCACTGGCTCGACCAGGACGTGCCGGCGGTGCGGGAGGCTGCCGGAGGCGTGGGACTGTCTGGGTATGCGGCTCCGCCGCGGGGCGCGACAAGCCACGGCGCATCCGCGACCGCCCCGCAACAGAGCCCCCCGAGCTCTTAGGCGCCCCTACTTACGCCATTCGGCGCGGTACCGCGCCCCTGATATCGGGTATGTGCCCCTTAACCCCACGAAAGCGGACATGGGCTGGCCCGGGATGTGATCGGCGTGATCGACACCGAAGGCGACTGCGCCAAGTGGACTTTCCCGGCGGACCCGGGTGCCGTGCGCGCCGCCCGGACGGCCGTGCGGAACCGGCTGGCCGCCTGGAAGCTCGACGGTCTCGCCGACATCGCCGCCCTGCTGGTCAGCGAGCTGGTGACCAACTCCCTGCGGCACGCCACCGGCCCCATCGGCGTCCGGCTGGTCCGCCCCGACGGTGTCGAAGGCGTCCTCCTGGTCGAGGTCTCCGACCCCCTCCCCGACCCGCCCCGCGAACGCGTCGCCGACCTGGACGACGAGAGCGGCCGCGGCCTGCAACTGGTCGCGCACGCCGCCCGGCGCTGGGGCACCCGCCCCGGCGCCACGGGCAAGACCGTCTGGTTCGAACTCTCGATGCCGGGCTGAACAGGACCTGATCGCGGTGAACCCCGAGAACCCCGAGAACCCCGAGAACCTCGACAACACCGACAAAACCGAAAACACCGAAAACACCGAGAACTCCGAAAACACGGAGAACGCGAGAAACGCCAAGAACCCCCGGAACGCCTGTACGGCACCCCGCCCGCTGTCCATCGACTGGTTCAGGCCAGTGGCGGTTGTCGGCAGACGTGATTCGACGCCGTGTCCGCTGGTTAGAAGACTGGAAGTGTTGTCGCAGCCCGGACCGAAAACCGTCGGGATCGTGCTGTGATCGTGAACACCGTGTTGTGCGGCGCCGTAGTGCTGGATACTGCGGGCAGCCGCCCCCGGTGACCGGTACCGGACGCGGTGAGCTGGAGGGGACGGTTCGCGTGAGCGAGATACCAGCGAAGGCCACGGAGTCGAAGGACCCGTCGGACGGCGCGAGGGCGGAGGCCACGGCTGCCGCCGTGGCACAGGTCCGCCACGGCGAGGGGCCGTCCGGTGACGCCATGTGGCAGAGCAGCCCGCCCGGCTCGATCTACGACTACATCAAGGTCGCGTCCTTCTCCATAGGCCCCGACGGCCTGGTCGAGCAGTGGAGCCTGCGCGCGGAGCAGCTCTTCGGTATCTCCGCCGAGCGCGCCGTCGGCATGGACCCCATCGAGGCCTTCATCGACCCGGACCTGCGCGCGCAGGGCCAGCGCAAGATGGCGGAGATCCTGGACGGCCGCGAGTGGACCGGAGTGGTCCCCTTCCGGGTGCCCCCGTCGGCGGCCGACGGCGAGTGCGGCCGGGAGGGCCTCGCCGAGGTCTATGTGATGCCGACGCGCACCGAGGAGGGCGAGCAGGCGGCCGTCTGTATCGTCGTCGACGTGCGCACATTGCGCAGCATCGAGACCGACCTCGCCGCCTCGCAGGCGATTTTCGGTCAATCTCCCTTCGGGTTTGTGCTGATCGACCCCGACCTGCGGGTTCGACGCGTCAACTACCGGTTCGCCTCCCTCTTCGGCGGCAGCCCGGACGACCACCGCGGCAGGGGCGTCCACGACTATCTGCCGCGCCCCGAGGCCGAGCGGGTCACCGCGACCCTGCGCCGGGTGCTGGAGACCGGCGACTCCATCACCGACATGCACGTCACCGGCTTTCTGCCGGGCTCGGACGAGCGCCGCCACTGGTCGATCAACCTGTACCGGGTGCGCAGCGGATCCGGCCGGCCCATCGGCATCGCCTGGCTGGGAACGGACATCACCGCCCGCCGAGCCGCCGCCCGTGAGGCCGCCGCCGCACGGCGCAATCTCGCCCTCCTGAACGAGGCCGGTGCCCGCATAGGCAACTCCCTGGACCTGGAGACCACGGCCCGCGAACTCCTCGACGTCGTCGTCCCCGGCTTCTGCGACCTGGCCACGGTCGACCTCTACCAGGGCCTGCTGGCCGGCGACGAGACCCCGCCCGGCCTCGCCGACGGCAGCGGCGAACTGCGCCGGGTCGCCTTCGCCAGCGCGGTCTCCGACGCGCCCTTCGCCGGCTCCGGTGCCCCCGTCTCGGTCGGCGCGGTCCACCACTACCCGTTCAACTCGCCCTGCGCGGACGCCCTGCGCACCGCCCGCCCGCAGTACATCCCGGCCGAGGAGGGCGGCCTCGTGCAGTCCACGCTCGCGGTGCCGATGGTCGCCCACGACACCGTCGTAGGACTCGCGCAGTTCTCCCGGACGAAGGGCAGCGAGCCGTTCGGGGACCGGGACCGGGATCTCGCGGTGGAGCTGGCGGCGCGGGCCGCGGTCTGTATCGACAACGCGCGCCTGTACCGGCGGGAGCACGAGCGGGCGCTGATGCTGCAGCGGTCCCTGCTGCCGCCCGGCGACCCGGTCGCCTCCGGTCTGGACATCGCCTGCCGCTATCTGCCCGGCAACTCCTCCGCGGACCGCCCCAGCGAGGTCGGCGGCGACTGGTTCGACGTCATCGAACTGCCGGGTCACCGTACGGCCCTGGTGGTCGGTGACGTGATGGGCCGTGGTCTGCGGGCGGCGGTGGCGATGGGTGAACTGCGGTCCGCCGTCAGGACGCTGGCCCTCCTGGACCTCGAACCCGCCGAAGTCCTCTCCGCGTTGGACGAGATCGCCCGCGGCCTCGGTGCCCCCGGCGGGGTCCAGCAGGCCACCCGCGCCGCCCGCCGCCCCCGTGAGGCGGACCTGTCCGAGGTGTACCTGGCGACCTGTGTGTACGCCGTCTACGACTCGGTGACCCGCCGCTGCACCTTCGCCAACGCCGGTCACCTGCCGCCCGTGCTGGTCGAGCCAGGCGAGGACGCGCTGATGCTCGACGTGCCGCCGGGCATGCCACTCGGCGTAGGGGGCGAGCCCTTCGAGGAGGTCGAGGTCGAACTACCCGAAGGCGCCCTGCTCGCGCTCTACACGGATGGACTGGTCGAAAGCCGCGATCACCCCCTCGACGAAGGTCTCCAGGCGTTCGTCGGGGCGCTCACCGACCCCTCCGCCCCGCTGGAGGACGTCTGCGACCACGTCCTCAACACCCTCGACACCCATCACGGCGAGGACGACATCGCCCTGTTGATGGCACGTGTCCAGGGCCTGCCCGCCGACTCGGTCGGAGACTGGACGCTGCCGCGCGAGCCGCGCAGTGTGGGCCGGGCCCGCGAGTACGCCCGTGGCCAGCTGCTGAGCTGGGACCTGGAGCCCCTGGTCGACACCACGGAACTCCTGGTCAGCGAACTGGTCACCAACGCCCTTCGGTACGGCGAGGGCGACATACGGCTACGGCTCCTGCTGGACCGCACGCTGGTCTGCGAGGTCTGGGACTCCGGCCTCGTCCAGCCCCGCCGCCGCCGCGCCCGCGACACCGACGAGGGCGGCCGGGGCCTGCAACTGGTCGGTCTCCTCAGCGCGGCCTGGGGCTCCCGGCGCACCCCGCGCGGCAAGACGGTGTGGTTCGAACTGCCGTTGCCGGATGGGAAGAACGGCATGGTGGACCCGGCGGAGGCGTTGCTGAGCCTTTTTTAGGCGGGGTGCCCGCGCAGGCGCACGTCCCGTTCGGCGAGGTCACGCGCCTCGCGGGCCAGGACGTCCGCCCGCGGCAGATCGTCGGTCAGCCGCGCCTGTGCCAGCAGGACGCGGGGCCCGGCACCGACCGCCTCGCGGTGGACGGTGACGTAGTCGTCCGCCGCGGCCACGGACTCCCGGGCGACCAGCAGCGCGGCCACCACGAGCACCCCTGACCGGCCGGTCGCGAGTGGCGCGGTCGCGTGCACGATCCGGCGAAGGACACCGAGCGGGTCGTACGGCTGCCCGGACGTCGTCTCCTGTCGTACGGCGGCCAGGACCGCGTCGGCGTGCAGGAGGCGGGCGCAGGTCTCGCCCTCGTGACCTGTGCCGTCGCGGAAGGGGGCGAGCTCCGCCTCCGCGCCCGTGAGGGCGGGCGGGATCAGCCGGGCGGCCTCGGTGAGCGTCGAGCGCAGCCGGGTCACGGCCGTCACCAGCACGTCCGCGCGGGCGATCGCGGTCTCCGCCGCGCGCAGGTGACGGGCCGCCTCGTCCGGCCGTCCGGTGGCGGTGGCCTGGTGGGTCTGATTGAGGTGGACGGTGGCGGTGACCAGGCTGTCCTTGGCCAGCTCGACATACCCGGTGACGGAGTCGGCCGTGAGCGCGGTGCCCGCGTCGGCCGTGCGCGCGGTCAGCTCACGGAACCGGGTCTCGGCCGACGCCAGGGCCGCGGGGTCCCGGTCGAGCCCCCGTAGGGCGCCCAGGCTCTTCGCCGCGCCGGTCAGCCGCCGCTCGGCCTCCTCGCAGCGGCCCACGACTCCGGCCAGAGCGGCTGCCTCCTCCGGGACGCCCTCGTCGTACCGCTGCCGGATCGCGCACGCGGCGGACAGTTCGGCCTCCGCCGCCTCGGCCGCCGTCGTGAAGGGGGTCACCTCCTCGGGGCCGAACCCGGCCTCGGCGAAGGTGAGTTCCTCGCGGAAGGCGCGCAGCCGGTTGTCGGCGTCGACCAGCGCGGCCCGGGACCGGTCGTCGAGGTCGGTGAGTGGCGGCGCGGTCACGGGGGAGGGGTAGGCGCCGACGTGGGTCGTGCCGGCGGCCGCCGGTGTCGTACGACTGCGGGTGCGGCGTATCCGGCGGACGGAGCCGTAGACGGCGAGGGCGACCACCACGGCGAGGGCGGCCACCGGCAGGACGAGGTCGGCGCCGGAGGACTCGTCCTCGGCCGGGGCGGCGGCGCCGACCCGGGCGTCTGCAACCGAAGCACCGTCGTTGATCGTCATCCACGGCAACACCAGCCACACGAGACCGATCACCATGCCCAGCACCGCATGCGCCACCCGCACGGATATGTGCGAGCGGCCCCGCCGCGGTCGGCCCCGTATCAAGGATGGCGTCACGTTTCGGAGCGTATGGGCCGGAATGCGGGGGCGCGAGCGGGGCGGGACGGGCGGGGGTACGCGAGCGGAACGGGGAGCGGATGTCGGAGGCGCGGGACACACGGCCCGACGGGGACGGCGACAGGGACGGTGCGGCGGCGAGAGAGGCGCCGAAGCCGAGGCGCCGCCGCTGGGTCCGCCGGTGCGCGCTCGGGCTCGCGCTCGTCGTCCTCGCCCCCCTCCTGGCCGCCGCCGTCGCCCTCCGTCTCAACTACACCGGGGACCCGGCCGACGGCACCCGCACGCGCGGCAAGGACGCGATCTGGCTCGGCCACGCCTGGGTGGACGGCCGCAGGACAGACGCCGATGTCACCGCCCTCGCCCGACGCCTCGGGGCCACCGGGATCCGGGACCTGTACGTCCACGCCGGGCCCCTGGAACACGACGGCACCCTGCCCGCGTCGGCGTATCCGAAGGCGGCCTGGCTGATCGGCGCCGTGCACAGGGCGGCCCCCGGCATCCGTGTCCAGGCCTGGCTCGGCGACAAGCTCGCCACCGAGAGCCCGGACGGCATGCGCCTCGCCGAGCAGGACACCCGGGCCGCCGTCGTCCGGTCCACCCGGCAGATCCTCGCCGCCGGCTTCGACGGCGCCCACTTCGACCTGGAGCCCCTGCACTCCGGCGACCAGAACTACCTCGACCTCCTCGACGCCCTCCACCAGGTCACCCGCGCCCATGGCGTCCCCCTGTCGGTCGCCGCCCACCAGATCGACCCGCTGCCCGCGCTGCACTCCGTCGCCGGGACGCTCGCCGGGCACCCCAAGTGGTGGTCGCAGTCCTACTTCGGCCGGGTCGCGCGCCGCGTCGACCAGATCGCGGTGATGTCGTACGACACGAGCACACCGCTGGAGAGCCTGTACGGCGGTTACGTGGCCCAGCAGACCTCGCTGGCCCTGGAGGTCACCCCCGACTCCACCGACCTGCTGATGGGCCTGCCCTTCTACCGCGAGAACAACTTCGACCACTGGGCCCACGCCGAGACCGTCCCCGCAGCCGTCCGGGGCGTCCGCCTCGGCCTCTCCCGCACAGACACACACCGCGCGAACTTCGGCGTCGCCCTGTACGTCGACTTCGCGGCGAGGGAGGCCGACTGGAGGGCGTACGAGAGGGACTGGGTGCGGTAGAGCCGGGCCGGGAGCGGCGATGTGCCGTCTCTCGGCCGCGGCATGCTCGTCCTTCGGAACACGGCCTGGTCAGGGGGGCGGGCTCGTGCGACGATGATCGGCATGCACGAGACGCTGGTGCTCCTCGCGGTGCTGGTCCTGACGGCCGGGGCGGGGCTCGGCCTGGCCGCGATCATCAACGGCTGGATCGCGCCGGGCCCGGGACGGGCCAAGATGCTGCGGCCCCGTGTGTGGGGCTACGGCACCCTGGTCTCCATAACCGGGATCGGCACGTATCTGTTCGTCGGGCCGCTCCAGGGGCCGCCGGACATGGGCCGCTTCCCGGTCGCGATGAGCGGCATGGCCGTGTTCGCCGCCGGGCTGTACGTCCAGCGGCAGGCCTGCAAGCCGGCCAGGGCTAGGAAGACCTCCTCCTGATCTTCGACCCCAGCCACACCAGCGGGTCGTACTTGCGGTCGACGGCCCGTTCCTTCAAGGGAATCAGCGCGTTGTCCGTGATCTTGATGCCCTCGGGGCAGACCTCCGTGCAGCACTTGGTGATGTTGCAGTAGCCGAGCCCGTGCTCGTCCTGGGCCGTCTTCTTGCGGTCCAGGCCGGACTCCTCGGCCGCGTCCAGCGGGTGCATGTCCAACTCGGCCACCCGCATGAGGAATCGCGGGCCCGCGAACGCGGTCTTGTTCTCCTCGTGGTCCCGGACCACATGGCAGGTGTCCTGGCACAGGAAGCACTCGATGCACTTGCGGAACTCCTGCGAGCGGTCCACGTCCTCCTGCATCATCCGGTACTCGCCGGGACCGAGATCGGCCGGCGGCACGAACGCCGGGACCTCGCGCGCCTTCTGGTAGTTGAAGCCGACGTCGGTGACCAGGTCCCGGACGACGGGGAAGGCCCGCAGCGGAGTGACGGTGATCGTCTCCTCCGGGGTGAACACCGACATGCGGGTCATGCACATCAGCCGGGGCCGCCCGTTGATCTCCGCCGAGCACGAACCGCACTTGCCCGCCTTGCAGTTCCAGCGGACGGCGAGATCGGGCGCCTGGGTGGCCTGGAGGCGGTGGATGATGTCCAGCACCACCTCGCCGTCGTTGACCTCGACCTTGAAGTCCTCCAGGTCGCCGCCCTTCACATCACCCCGCCACACCTTGAAGTGGGCCGTGTAGCCGCTCATTCGTACAGCTCCTCTTCGGCGAGGTACTTGACCAGCTCCTCCTTGTCGAAGAGGGAGAGCAGGTCGGCGCGGATGGGTTCGGTGGTCTCACGGGTGAGGTCGATCTGGCCCCGGACGGGGTCGGTCGCCGCCAACCCGCCCGTCGGGTCGGTCAGTCGGCACAGCAGGTTGATCCGGCGCCACTCGCGGTCCATCGCCGGATGGTCCTCGCGGGTGTGGCCGCCGCGCGACTCGGTCCGCTCCAGCGCGGCCCGCGCCACACATTCGCTGACCAGCAGCATGTTCCTGAGGTCCAGCGCGAGGTGCCAGCCCGGGTTGAACTGCCGGTGCCCCTCGACCCCGGCCCGCCGGGCCCGTACCCGAAGATCCGCGAGCTTCTCCAGGGCCTGCTCCATCTCGCCCTCCCGGCGGATGATGCCGACCAGGTCGTTCATCGCCTGCTGGAGTTCCTGGTGGAGGGTGTAGGGGTTCTCCGGAGGTCCTACGGCGGGCTCGGCGCCCTCCGCCGAGAAGGGCCGCAGTGCCTCGGCCGCCGCCGCGTCGACCTGGACCTCGTCCACCGGCGGACGGGCGGCCGCGAGCCCGGTCGCGTACTCCGCCGCGTGCCAGCCCGCCCGGCGTCCGAACACCAGCAGGTCGGACAGGGAGTTGCCGCCGAGCCGGTTCGAGCCGTGCATCCCGCCCGCGACCTCTCCGGCCGCGAAGAGTCCCGGCACCCCGCGCGCCGCCGCCGTGTCCGACTCGACCGCGACCCCGCCCATCACGTAGTGACAGGTCGGCCCGACCTCCATCGCCTCGGCCGTGATGTCGACGTCCGCCAGCTCCTTGAACTGGTGGTACATCGAGGGGAGCCGGCGGCGGATGACCTCCGCGGGCATACGCGTGGACACGTCCAGGAAGACCCCGCCGTGCGGGGAACCCCGGCCGGCCTTCACCTCGGAGTTGATCGCGCGGGCCACCTCGTCGCGGGGGAGCAGCTCGGGCGGGCGCCGGTTGTTGTCCGGGTCCTCGTACCAGCGGTCGCCCTCCTCCTCCGACTGGGCGTACTTCTCCTTGAAGACGTCGGGGATGTACTCGAACATGAACCGCTTGCCCTCGGAGTTCCTGAGCACCCCGCCGTCGCCACGGACCGACTCGGTGACCAGGATGCCCTTCACGGACGGCGGCCAGACCATGCCGGTCGGGTGGAACTGCACGAACTCCATGTTCAGCAGGGGCGCGCCCGCGAGCAGCGCCAGCGCATGGCCGTCTCCCGTGTACTCCCACGAGTTCGACGTCACCTTGAAGGACTTGCCGATGCCACCGGTGGCGATCACGACGGCCGGGGCCTCGAGGACGAAGAAGCGGCCGGTCTCGCGGTCGTAGGCGAAGACCCCGGAGACGCGAGAGCCGTCTTTGAGGACCCGGGTGACCGTGCACTCCTGGTAGACCTTCAGCCGGGACTCGTAGTCGCCGGTCTCCTTCTTGTCCTCCTGCTGGAGCGAGACGATCTTCTGCTGGAGGGTGCGGATCAGTTCCAGGCCCGTGCGGTCGCCGACGTGGGCGAGGCGCGGGTACTCGTGGCCGCCGAAGTTGCGCTGCGAGATCCGGCCGTCCTTCGTACGGTCGAACAGGGCGCCCCAGGTCTCCAGCTCCCAGACCCGGTCCGGGGCCTCCTGGGCGTGCAGCTCGGCCATCCGCCACTGGTTGAGGAACTTCCCGCCCCGCATGGTGTCGCGGAAGTGGACCTGCCAGTTGTCGTTCGAGTTGGCGTTGCCCATGCTGGCCGCGATGCCGCCCTCTGCCATCACGGTGTGCGCCTTGCCGAACAGCGACTTGCAGATCACGGCCGTACGGGCACCGCGCTCGCGGGCCTCGATGGCGGCGCGGAGACCGGCCCCTCCGGCGCCGACCACGACGACGTCCCATTCCTGCCGGTCGACCACGGACATCAGAAGGCACCTTCAATCTAGAAGAAGCGCGGATCGTCGAAGGCGCCGGAGGCGACCAGGAAGACGTAGAAGTCGGCGAGCGCCACGCTCACCAGCGACGCCCAGGCCAGCTGCATGTGCCGGGCGTTGAGCTTCCCGACGAACTGCCACGCCTTGTAGCGGGCGGGATGCTTGGAGAAGTGCTTCAGCTTGCCGCCGACGATGTGCCGGCAGGAGTGGCAGGAGAGGGTGTACGCCCAGATCAGCGCGATGTTGACCAGGAACACCAGGGTGCCGAGGCCCATATGGCCCCACTCGTACTTCTCGTTGCGGAACGAGAGCACGGTGTCGTAGGTCAGGATCCCGGCGACCACGATCGCGGCGTAGAAGAAGTACCGGTGGATGTTCTGCAGGATCAGCGGGAAGCGGGTCTCACCGGTGTACTTCTTGTGCGGTTCGGCCACCGCGCAGGCCGGCGGGGACGCCCAGAAGCCCCGGTAGTAGGCCTTGCGGTAGTAGTAGCAGGTCAGTCGGAAGCCGAGCGGGAAGATCAGGATGATGATCGCGGGGGAGATGCCCCACCAGCCGCCGAAGAGTTCCCAGTTGGGGCCGTGGCGCATGGGCGCGCAGCGCTCGGCCAGGCAGGGGGAGTAGAACGGCGAGACGTACGGGGCCGCGTAGTAGTCCGTGTCGGCGAACGCCCGCCAGGTCGAGTACACGATGAAGGCGAGCAGCCCCGCGGCCGTGGCCGCGGGCGCCAGCCACCAGCGGTCGGTGCGCAGATGCGGGGCGTCGATCGCGGCGCGCGTACCGGTGTGTACGCCGCCGCGGGCGCTATGGGATTCGGTGTCGGGGGGTTCCGTACCAGTGGCCAACTCTTGACTCCGGTCGGGTTCAGGGGGCTCGGCGGTCGCGGGCGCCGAGTCCCTCGTCGTCCGAGTCCGTCCACAGGGTGTTGTCGTACGGGGTGTCGGAGATGGAGACGAGATCCGGGCGGCGGGCCTTGGCGAGCGCCGGGTCGGTCTCCTTCAGCAGCGCGAGGCTCTCGCGGAGCCGGTCCGCGTCGATCCGGACGCGGCGCATCTCCAGACCTCCGCTGCCCAGCTGCTGCTCCAGGCGCTTGACGTACCTGAGCACCTCGTCGAGCGAGCGCTGGGCCGCTGCCAGTTCATCGTGCACGGACATGACGTGACCTCACTTCCGTGGGCGGGGTTGCCCTGGACGGGAACGGTCATGCGCCTGCGAGTGTTGCGCGTCACACCTACCGGTGTGAAGGGACGTGCATGGATTGGCGGATCGTGTGCCTCCGTGCGCGCCCCTCGTGCGCCGTCGATTGCGCCGCACGGGTGGGCTTCCCGGTCCTTGTCGCCGTGTCGCCGTCCGTTGCCGAACCCTTTCCTCTTCAGTTGCCGCATAGATGTGATCAGCTCCATATACCGCCAAAAGTGATCATAACGCCCGCGGCTCCCGGAGGTAAGCAGAGATGTCCCACAACGGTGTCGCACTGCGCGCGGTCACGCGCTCGGTCGCCTTCCTCACCGCGGGCGCGCTCGCGGTCACCGCGCTCTCCGGGTGCAGTTCCGAGGAGAAGACGAGCAAGCCGCTCGCGGAGCAGGACATCGCGCCCGCCGCCCGCGACCAGATCGCCGACGGCGGCACTCTGCACTGGGCGGTGGACGCCGTACCGGAGACCCTGAACACCTTCCAGGCGGACGCGGACGCCACCACCACCACCGTCGCCCAGGCGGTCCTGCCCTCGATGTACCGGCTCGACGCGCACGGGCGGCCGCAGATCAACCCCGACTACCTGGAATCGGCCAAGGTCGTCCGGACCGAGCCCAAGCAGGTCGTGCTGTACAAGCTGAACCAGCAGGCCGTGTGGAGCGACGGCCGGGAGATCGGCGCCGCCGACTTCGCCGCCCAGTGGCACGTCCTGTCCGGGAAGGACTCCGCGTACTGGACCGCCCGCAACGCCGGCTACGAGCGCATCGAGAAGATCGAGCGCGGGGCCAACGACCTGGAGGTCCGGGTCACCTTCGCGCGGCCGTACGCCGACTGGCGCTCGCTGTTCTCCCCGCTGTACCCGAAGGACGTCATGGGCACCCCGGACGCCTTCAACGACTCCGCCCGCAAGAAGCTCAAGGTCACCGCCGGTCCCTTCCAGGTGAAGAAGGTCGACCGCAAGAACGACGAGATCACCCTCACCCGCAATCCGCGCTGGTGGGGTCACCCCGCCAAGCTGAACGAGATCGTGCTGCGCGCCGTACCGCGCGACAAGCGGGCCACCGCGCTGGCCGCCGGAACGATCGAGCTCGCCGAGGTGGACCCCGAGGCGCTCGGCCGCATCAGCCTCGCCGCCCACGCGGGAGCCAAGGCCGGCAGCAGCCCGCTCGCGGGCCCCGGCGCACTCCCCGGCCGCCGCCCCGGCAGCAACCTGGGAGCCGCCGACGCGCTGCGCGCCTGGGCCGTCGCCCACGAGGACGACGAGGAGGACGCCGACGACAAGATCAGCGCCCGGCAGAAGGAGCGCAGGGCGCTCGCCGCGTACGCGCGTGAGCAGGCGGCCCTCAAGGGCTTCGAGGTCCGCAGGTCCCTGGAGCCCGCCTACACCCAGCTCGCCCTCAACGGCGCCTCCGGGCCGCTCGCCGACGAGCGGGTGCGCCGGGCCGTGGCCCGCGCAATCGACCGCAAGGCGCTGGCCGGCGTCGTCCTGTCCCCGCTCGGGCTGCCCGCCGTGCCGGTCGGCAGCCACCTCGCGCTCTCCGGCCAGGACGCCTACGCCGACAACAGCGGCGCCATCGGCGGCCCGGACACCGAGGAGGCCCGGGCGCTGCTCGCGGACGCCGGGTGGGTGCCCGGCGGACCGGTCGAGAAGGAGAAGAAGAAGGGCGGCAAGGCGGCGGGGACGGAGGGCAAGAAGGCCGCACGGAAGTCCGATGACGAGGACGGGGACGAGGGGACGTACATCGTCGGCGAGGACGACAAGAGCGACGACACAAGCGACGACACAAGCGACGACAAGGACCCCAGGGACCACCGCAAGAGCGCGGACGGCCCGCGGCATCTCGCGCAGGACGGCAAGCAGTACGCGAACAGGCTGAAGCAGGGCGGCGCGCCCGGGGCGTACGCCCCCAAGGGCACGGCGGCTCCCACGGACGCGGCGACCAAGGTGCTGGCCAAGAACGGCAAGGCGCTCGCCCTGCGGTTCGTGCTCCCGTCGGGACCGGGGTCCGAGACGCTGCGCACGGTGGCCGACCGGATCTCCAGGATGCTGGCCAAGGTCGGCATCCGGACCGAGATCTCCAAGGTCTCCGACGAGAGCTACTTCAAGGACCACATCGCGTCCGGGGAGTACGACCTCGCGCTGTACTCCTGGCCCACGTCCGCCTTCCCCGCCACCGACGCCCGCCCGATCTTCGCGAAGCCGGTGCCGGCCGCGGACGGGTCGCTGAACGTCGAGCAGAACTACACGCGGGTCGGCACGGACCAGGTGGACCAGCTGTTCGACCAGGCCGTCGCCACGCTCGACGAAGGCAAGAGCCGGAGCCTGATCCGCAAGGCCGACGCCCGGATCTGGGCCGCCGCCGGATCCATCCCGCTCTACCAGCGGCCCCAGCTGACGGCCGCGAAGAAGAACGTGGTGAACGCCGGTTCCTTCGGATTCCAGACCCCGGTCTACGAGGACATGGGCTTCCTGAAGAAGGGCGCGAAGCCGGCGGCCGGGCCCACCGGCCACTGAGCCCGGCGAGCCCCCACCCAGGAGGCAACGTACGATGGGGTGAGGCCGTGGCATGTTGAGCCCGGCAGGGTCCGCGTAACACAGACGTACGCGTCGGCCTTCCTCACACTCCAGGAGTACGCCTTCATGGCCACGCGCCACGACATCCGCAACGTCGCCATCGTCGCCCACGTCGACCACGGCAAGACGACCCTCGTCGACGCCATGCTGAAGCAGGCCGGTGCCTTTGCCGCGCACGCCGCCGAATCGCTCGACGACCGCATGATGGACTCGAACGACCTGGAGCGTGAGAAGGGCATCACGATCCTGGCCAAGAACACGGCCGTGAAGTACCACCCGAAGGACGGTGGCGAGGTCGTCACCATCAACATCATCGACACCCCGGGCCACGCCGACTTCGGCGGCGAGGTCGAGCGTGGTCTGTCGATGGTCGACGCGGTGGTGCTGCTCGTCGACGCCTCCGAGGGCCCGCTGCCCCAGACCCGCTTCGTGCTGCGCAAGGCGCTGCAGGCCCGGCTGCCCGTCATCCTCTGCATCAACAAGACGGACCGCCCCGACTCGCGCATCGACGAGGTCGTCAACGAGGCGTACGACCTCTTCCTCGACCTCGACGCCGACGAGGACCAGATCGAGTTCCCCATCGTCTACGCCTGCGCGCGTGACGGTGTGGCCTCGCTGACCAAGCCGGAGGACGGCACCGTCCCGGCCGACAGCGACAGCCTGGAGCCCTTCTTCTCCACGATCCTCTCGCACGTCCCGGCTCCGGAGTACGACGACGCGGCCCCGCTCCAGGCGCACGTCACCAACCTGGACGCCGACAACTTCCTCGGCCGTATCGCGCTGCTCCGCGTCGAGCAGGGCGAGCTGCGCAAGGGCCAGACCGTCACCTGGATCAAGCGCGACGGCACGATGTCCAACGTGCGCATCACCGAGCTGCTGATGACCGAGGCGCTCACCCGCAAGCCCGCCGAGAAGGCCGGCCCGGGTGACATCTGCGCGGTCGCCGGTATCCCGGACATCATGATCGGCGAGACCCTCGCCGACCCCGAGAACCCGATCCCGCTCCCGCTGATCACGGTCGACGAGCCCGCGATCTCCATGACCATCGGGACGAACACCTCGCCGCTGGTCGGCCGCGGCGGCACCGGTAAGGGCGCCGACGCCAAGGCGGCCGTCAAGGACCGCAAGGTGACCGCCCGTCAGGTCAAGGACCGCCTGGACCGCGAGCTGATCGGTAACGTCTCGCTGCGCGTCCTGGACACCGAGCGCCCCGACGCCTGGGAGGTCCAGGGCCGTGGTGAGCTCGCGCTCGCCATCCTGGTCGAGACCATGCGCCGGGAGGGCTTCGAACTGACCATCGGCAAGCCCCAGGTGGTCACCAAGGAAGTCGACGGCAAGGTGTACGAGCCCGTCGAGCGCATGACCATCGACGTGCCCGAGGAGCACATGGGTGCGGTCACGCAGCTCATGGGCGTCCGCAAGGGCCGTATGGACAACATGTCGAACCACGGCTCCGGCTGGGTGCGCATGGAGTTCGTGGTGCCCTCGCGCGGTCTGATCGGCTTCCGTACGGAGTTCCTGACCCAGACCCGCGGCACCGGCATCGGGCACTCCATCCACGAGGGCTTCGAGCCCTGGTTCGGCACCCTGCAGACCCGTAACAACGGCTCCCTGGTCGCCGACCGCTCCGGTGCCGTCACCGCCTTCGCGATGACGAACCTCCAGGAGCGCGGCGTGCTGTTCGTGGACCCGGGCACCGAGGTCTACGAGGGCATGATCGTCGGTGAGAACTCGCGCGCCGACGACATGGACGTGAACATCACCAAGGAGAAGAAGCTCACGAACATGCGGTCGTCCTCGGCCGACTCGTTCGAGGCGATCGTCCCGCCGCGCAAGCTCTCCCTGGAGCAGTCCCTGGAGTTCTGCCGCGACGACGAGTGCGTCGAGGTGACTCCGGAAGCGGTCCGCATCCGTAAGGTCAACCTGGACGCCCGCGAGCGCGCCCGCGCCGCGAGCCGCGCCAAGCACGGCTGACCGACGCCGTAGGACGACGAGGCGGCAGAGGAGCCAGGCATCCGGAGACGGAGCCTGGCTCCTCGGGCGTTCGGGCCCACGGTGAACAAGACGCCGTGTGAATGAAGTTTTTACTCAGCGAGGACATAGGGATAACCCTCTGGTCCGGCGCAGCCCCGCCCTGTGGGGGGCGTTCGGTACTAGCCTCCGAAGTGCGGCACCCCGCGCGGACAAGTGCAGTCGCCTCTGTCCGTCGACGAACGGCCCTGACGGTAAGTCTGTTGGCCGCGTAGTGCCCGGGCGAACATGCCGAGCGGGCCCATATACGCGGCCCGATGTCACCGCAAGTCATTTTCTCCGCCTCGACGTCCGGAATGCGGACACTCGACACCGGAAGATGTGTAACAAGTCCGTTTCGCAGGAATCTTTCCTCTATCCCTTTGTCCGGATTTTGGAAGATGTGAGCGCGAGGTGTGATCGAACCGAGACCTCGACGGTGTGGTTCAGCCTCGCCTCATGGCAGATAGTTAGGCGCGTAGAGCTCGGGTGGCCGGGACGCACGCCGACAGGCGGTGCAGGCCTGCGAGCACTGGGGGGCACGACCATTTTCAGGCGCCGACAGCGGCGTTGGTCGAGTGCAGCCCTTTGCAGTGAACCAATGGATTCTTGAGGAGGAACCCATGCGCGGTGCGAAGAGTGCCAAGTGGGTCGCGATAGCCGCGGTTGTGGCACTGGGAGTTACCGCCTGCGGTGGTGGCGACGACAGCGGCAGTGACAGCAAGGCAGCGGTCGACCCGAACGGTACGTTCACGGTCGAGTCCGGTGAGCCGCAGAACCCGCTGCAGCCGGCCAACACCATGGAGTCCTACGGCAGCATCGTGATCAAGTCGCTGTTCACCGGCCTGGTGGACTACGACAGCAGCGGCAAGATCGTCATGATGAACGCCCAGTCCGTCGACACCAAGGACAGCAAGACCTACACGGTCAAGCTCAAGTCCGGGTGGAAGTTCCACGACGGCACCCCGGTCACAGCCGAGTCCTACGTCAAGGCCTGGAACTGGGCCGCGAACCCCGCCAACAAGCAGACCAACAGCTTCTGGTTCTCGGACATCGCGGGTTACGACCAGGTCGCCCCCGCGTCGGGCAAGCCCAAGGCCACGGAGCTCTCCGGTCTGAAGGTCGTCGACGACAGCACCTTCACCATCACGCTGTCGAAGGCGATCCCGTACTTCGTCTACAAGCTCGGCTACGAGGTCTTCTCGCCGCTGCCCGAGTCCTTCTACAAGGACCCGGCCGCCGCCGGCCAGAAGCCCGTGGGCAACGGTCCCTACCAGTTCGTCAGCTGGGACCACAAGAAGGCCATCACGGTCAAGAAGTACGCCGGCTACGAGGGCACGAACGCGGCGAAGAACGGTGGCGTGGTCTTCAAGAACTACTCCACCCCCGAAACGGCCTACGAGGACCTGAAGTCCGGCAACCTCGACGTCATCACCCAGGTCGCCCCGAAGGACCTGCCGGTCTACAAGCAGGACCTCGGTTCCCGCGCGATCGACCAGGCGTACTCCGCGATCCAGACCATCGCGCCGGCCTTCTACTCCAAGCAGTGGAAGGGCATCAACCCGAAGGTCATCCAGGGTCTGTCGATGGCGATCGACCGCGACACGATCACCAAGACCGTGCTCCAGGGCACCCGTGAGCCGGCCACCGGCTGGGTCGCCAAGGGCGTCCTCGGCTTCCAGCCCAACGCCGCGGGCGACGTCACCAAGTACGACCCGGCCAAGGCGAAGGCGCTCATCAAGGAGGGTGGCGGCGTTCCCGGGAACTCCATCACCATCCAGTACAACACCGACGGCGGTCACAAGGAGTGGGTGGAGGCGGTCTGCAACTCCATCACCAACGCCACCGGTGTGAAGTGCGGCACCGACCCGAAGGCCGACTTCCAGGCCGACCTCGACGCCCGTGAGGCGCACGAGGTCAAGTCCCTGTACCGCTCGGGCTGGGTGCTGGACTTCCCGATGAACGCCAACTTCATCCGTGACCTCTACGGCACCAAGTCGGACGGCAACCAGAGCGGCTTCTCCAACAAGACGATCGACAGCGAGATCGCCGCTGCCGACGGCGCCGCCACGCTGGACGACTCGGTGAAGAAGTACCAGGAGATCGAGAAGCAGCTCGCGAACTACATGCCGAGCATTCCGCTCTGGTACTACAAGGTCAACGCGGGCTACTCGGAGAAGGTCTCGGGCGTGAAGTTCGCCCAGGACGGAGACCCGATCCTGACCGGCGTCCAGGTCAAGAAGTAACCGCAGACAGCTCGTTGCCGACCGGGGCGCGCATGCCCGCGCCCCGGTCAGCAACGGCAGCGGCCGGGGGGCCCTTTCCACGTGCGTCACCGAGTGGTGCGCGAGGAGAGGGCCTGCCTGTTGCCGCTGTGACCCTTTTATGGAGGCACGATGGGGCGCTATGTCGCACGACGACTGCTCCAGATGATCCCGGTGTTCATCGGGACGACCCTGCTTATCTTCCTCATGGTCTACGCCCTGCCCGGTGACCCCGTGCGCGGGCTGTTCGGCGACAAGGGCGGCAGCCCACAGGTGATCGCCGCGCTCAGGCACCAGTACGGGCTCGACCAGCCGATCCTCGTGCAGTACTGGGACTACATGAAGGGCATCGTCCTTCATTTCGACTTCGGTACGCAGATCGCCAGCGGCCGTCCCGTCACCGACGTACTCGGCGACGCGTTTCCGGTGACCCTGCGACTGGGCAGCTTCGCCTTCGCCATCGAGCTCGTCATCGGCATCGGCCTCGGCGTCTTCGCGGGCCTGCGTGCCGGACGAGCCGCCGACACCACGGTCCTGCTGATCACGCTGCTGTTGATCTCGGTCCCGGTGTTCGTCCTCGGCTTCATCCTCAAGTGGATCTTCGCCGACGAACTGCGGCTGCTCGAACCGAACGTCAGCGACGCGTCGAACTACGGGCAGTTGCTGATGCCGGCCGTGGTGCTGGCCACCGCGTCACTCGCCTATGTGTCCCGGCTGACCCGCACCTCGATCGCGGAGAACATGCGCGCGGACTACGTCCGTACGGCTGTCGCCAAGGGCCTGCCCCGCCGCCGGGTGGTGAGCGTCCACCTGATGCGCAACTCGATGATCCCCGTGGTCACCTACCTGGGTACCGACATCGGCGCCCTGCTCGGCGGTGCCGTCGTCACCGAGGGCATCTTCAACATCCAGGGCATCGGCGGCACGATCTACCAGTCGATCATCCGCCGGGAAGGCACCACCCTCGTCGGGCTGGTGACCATCCTCGTCATCGTCTACCTTGTCGCCAGCCTCCTTGTCGACCTGCTCTACGCGGTCCTTGACCCGAGGATTCGCTATGCCTGACATGATCAAATCCGACACCTCCGTCGCCGCCCCGGACGCCATGGACGTGGCCGCCCCGGCCCTGCAGATCGTCAAGTCCGAGAAGACCCGCAGCCTGTGGGGCGACGCCTGGCAGGACCTGCGTCGCAACAAGATCTTCATCATCTCCGCGGTACTGATCCTGCTGCTGCTGACGATCACCTTCTTCCCGGGCTGGTTCACCAGCGCCAACCCGACCTACGGCGATCTGTCCAAGCACTATCTGCAGAAGCCGCAGCTCGGCAAGGTCTTCTCGGCCGAGTGGCTCGGCTACGACCAGCAGGGCCGCAGCGTCTACGCACGGCTCATCTACGGCGCCCGGGCCTCCATAGCCGTCGGCTTCGGCACCACGCTCCTGGTGACGATCGCGGGCGGTCTGGTCGGCATGATCGCCGGCTACTTCGGCGGCCTGGTCGACTCCATCCTGTCGCGCCTCGTCGACGTGGTCTTCGGCATCCCGTTCCTGCTCGGCACCATGGTCTTCCTCAACTCCTTCACGGAGCGGACCACCTGGGTCGTCATCGGCGCCCTCGGTTTCTTCGGCTGGACCCAGCTGGCCCGAGTCATGCGCGGTGCGGTGATCACCACCAAGCAGTCCGACTACGTGCAGGCAGCCAAGGCGCTGGGCGCGAGTACTCCGCGCATCCTGTTCCGGCACATCCTGCCGAACACCCTGGCCCCGGTGATCGTCGTCGCGACCATCTCGCTCGGCGTCTACATCGGCTCCGAGGCGACCCTGTCCTTCCTGGGCCTCGGCCTCAACGGCGTCTCCTGGGGCAACGACATCTCCGACGGCGGCAACCAGATCCGGGTGGCCCAGTGGATCATGCTCTATCCGTCGATCATGCTCACCCTGACGGTGCTGGCATTCATCATGCTCGGCGAAGCGGTCCGCAACGCCCTTGACCCGAAGACGCGCTGAGGGAGGCGTACGTGACCATCATCGAAGAAGCCTTCGTGCCCTCGCCGCGTGACGACGAGGACAACGGCGGCCCCCTTCTCGAAGTGCGTGACCTGCACGTCGAGTTCCGCACCCGCGAGGGTGTCGTACGGGCCGTCAACGGCGTCAACTACAGCGTCAGCGCGGGCGAGACGCTCGCCGTGCTCGGCGAGTCCGGCTCCGGCAAGTCCGTGACCGCGCAGGCGATCATGGGCATTCTCGACATGCCTCCGGCGACGATCCCGCAGGGCGAGATCCTCTTCCGCGGCCAGGACATGCTGAAGATGTCCGCCGAGGAGCGCCGCAAGATCCGCGGCCGCCGGATCGCCATGATCTTCCAGGACGCGCTCAGCTCGCTCAACCCGGTGCTGAGTGTCGGTTACCAGCTCGGCGAGATGTACCGCGTCCACCAGGGCCTGTCCAAGAAGGACGCCAAGGCCAAGGCGATCGAGCTGATGGACCGGGTGAAGATTCCGGGAGCCACGGCCCGGATCAACGACTACCCGCACCAGTTCTCCGGCGGCATGCGCCAGCGCATCATGATCGCCATGGCGCTGGCGTTGGAGCCCGACCTGATCATCGCCGACGAGCCCACCACGGCCCTCGACGTGACGGTCCAGGCCCAGGTCATGGACCTGCTCGCGGAACTCCAGCGTGAGTACAACATGGGTCTGATCCTGATCACCCACGACCTGGGTGTGGTCGCCGACGTCGCGGACAAGATCGCCGTGATGTACGCGGGCCGGATCGTGGAGCGGGCCCCGGTCCACGACCTGTACAAGCGCCCGGCGCACCCGTACACCCGTGGTCTGCTGGACTCGATCCCGCGCCTGGACCAGAAGGGCCAGGAACTGTACGCGATCAAGGGTCTGCCGCCCAACCTGCTGCACGTTCCGGACGGTTGCGCCTTCAACCCGCGCTGCCCGAGGGCCGAGGACGTCTGCCGCACCGAGGTCCCGGCGCTGCTCGGGATCACCGCGCAGGACGGCACCGAACTGGTCGGCCGCGCGTCAGCTTGCCACTTCCGGAAGGAGACGATCGATGGCTGACCCCGGCAAGATCGAAGAGCCGCAGGACGCCGCCCCCAACGTCTCCGAGGTGGAGGTCGTGGACGCCCACTCCGAGTCGGAGGCGGTCGCCGCGATCGAGACGCCGGTCGAGCGCGGTGAGCCGATCCTGCAGGTACGCAATCTGGTGAAGCACTTCCCGCTCACCCTGGGCATCCTTTTCAAGCGGCAGATCGGCGCGGTCAAGGCGGTCGACGGCATCTCCTTCGACCTGTACCAGGGCGAGACCCTGGGCATCGTGGGCGAGTCCGGCTGCGGCAAGTCGACCGTCGCCAAGCTGCTGATGAACCTGGAGCGGGCCACCGCGGGCGAGATCTTCTACAAGGGCCAGGACATCACCAAGCTGTCCGGGCGTGCCCTGAAGGCCGTTCGCCGCAACATCCAGATGGTGTTCCAGGATCCGTACACCTCGCTCAACCCCCGTATGACGGTGGGTGACATCATCGGGGAGCCCTTCGACATCCACCCGGAGGTGGCCCCGAAGGGTGACCGGCGCCGCAAGGTCCAGGAGCTCCTGGACGTCGTGGGCCTCAACCCCGAGTACATCAACCGCTATCCGCACCAGTTCTCCGGCGGTCAGCGCCAGCGCATCGGCATCGCCCGCGGCCTCGCGCTCAACCCGGAGGTCATCATCTGCGACGAGCCGGTCTCGGCCCTGGACGTGTCCGTCCAGGCACAGGTCATCAACCTGATGGAACGACTGCAGGACGAGTTCAACCTCTCCTACATCTTCATCGCGCACGACCTGTCGATCGTGCGGCACATCTCGGACCGTGTGGGCGTGATGTACCTCGGCAAGATGGCGGAGATCGGCTCCGACGAGCAGATCTACGACCACCCGACGCACCCCTACACCCAGGCGCTGCTCTCCGCGGTGCCCGTACCGGACCCGGAGGCCCGTGAGCACCGCGAGCGGATCATCCTGACCGGTGACGTGCCCTCGCCGGCCAACCCGCCCTCGGGCTGCCGTTTCCGCACCCGTTGCTGGAAGGCGCAGGACAAGTGCGCCGAGGAGACGCCGTTGCTGGCGGTTCCCGAGCGGTTCCGGGGTGTGGACACCCCGGCGGCGCACGAGTCCGCCTGCCACTTCGCCGAGGAGAAGGACGTCGTGCACGCGGCGTAGTACCTGATCGGTGCGGTTCCCGGCGTCCCGAGGGGGCGCCGGGAACCGCTGTCTCCGGAGCTGTCCGGGGGAGGAAGATGCTGCATCACGTCGAACTGTGGGTGCCTGATCTGCCCCGTGCGGTCGATGAATGGGGCTGGTTGTTCGGACGGCTCGGCTGGGCGCCGTACCAGGAGTGGGAGCGGGGCAGGAGTTGGCGTCGCGGCGAGACGTACTTGGTCGTGGAGCGGTCCGAGGCGCTGAGCGGTGACCGGCACGACCGGATGCGGCCCGGCCTCAACCACCTCGCGTTCCACGCGGGTTCACGTGCCGAGGTCGACGCGCTGGCCCATGCCGCGCCCGCGCACGGATGGCAACCGCTGTTCCGCGATCGGTACCCGTACGCGGGCGGGCCGGACCACTACGCCGCCTATCTGGTCAATTCGGATGGGTTCGAGGTGGAGTTGGTCGCCGCGTAGTGGCAGGCGGCCTGCGCCTCGCCGCCGCCGAGAATCTCCAGGTCCTGGGTGAGGCATGCGTCCGCGACGCCCGCGCGCTCGGCCTCGCCGCTCGCCAGGACCGGGCAGCGGGCGTGGAAGCGGCAGCCGGCGGAGATGCGGGAGGGATCCGGGGGCTCGCCCGCGAGCACGACGGGATCGCCCGGTGCCTCCGGCAGGACCGACAACAGGGCCTGGGTGTACGGGTGCCGGGGCGCCGACAGCACCTGCTCGACTCCGCCGGTCTCCACGATCCGGCCCAGGTACATCACCGCGACCCGGTCGGCGATGTTCCACGCCAGCCCCAGGTCGTGAGTGACCACCAGCGCGGACAGGTCGAGTTCGTCGCGCAGGCGGAGCAGCAGGGCGAGGATCTCGCCGCGCACGGAGGCGTCCAGCGAGGCCACCGGCTCGTCGGCGACGAGCAGTTTCGGTTCGAGGACCAACGCGCCCGCGATGACGACCCGTTGGCGCTGACCGCCGGACAGCTCGTGCGGATAGCGCTGGAAGAAGCGCTCCGGCGGCCGCAGACCGGCCCGGGACAGGGCCTCGGTCACCGCCGCTCGCTCATCGCCGCCGTACCGGTGGATCCGCAGACCCTCCGCTACCGCGTCGTACACCGTGTGGCGCGGGTTCAGTGAGCCGGACGGGTCCTGGAGGACCAGCTGGATGCGTTTGCGGTACGTCCTGAGGGCCCGAGACGAGTAGTCGAGCGGGCGGCCGTCGAAGGTGACCCGTCCCGCGGTCGGCGGGAGCAGTCCCAGGAGCGAGCGGGCCAGGGTCGTCTTGCCGCAGCCGGACTCGCCGACCAGGGCGACGATCTCACCCGGCCGGAGGTCGAGGTCGACCCCGTCGACGGCCCGGGCGTTGTCCCCGCCGTGCCGGCCGGGAAAACTCACGTGCAGGCCCTCGGCACGGAGCAGCGGAGGCAGCGCGGACGGTGGCTTCATGGGGGCGCTTCTCGCGTCCTCGGACGCAGCCGGCCCCGGCACCGGGATCCCGGCGCCTTCCGTGTCGGCGCCCGTCCCCGGTTCAGGCGCCGCTTCGGGTTCCGGCAACGCCCACAGGCCCCGTACCGCCTCCGGCACATGCACGCAGGCCGCCCGCCGGCCCGCACCCGCCTCCCGCAACCTCTGATCGTCCACCGCGCAGGAGTCCAGCGCGACCGGGCAGCGCGGATGGAAGGCGCAGCCGGGCGGCACCGCGGCCGGGTCCGGCGGGTCGCCCGGGAGTCCGCGCGGCGCGAACCGGGACGCCGGGTCGCCGATGCGGGGGAACGCCCCCGACAGCGCCTTGCCGTAGGGATGCCGGGCGTCGTCGAAGACCCGCCGGGCGGGGCCCTCCTCGACGACCCGTCCCGCGTACATGACGGCCAGCCGGTCGCAGGTGTCGGCGAGGACGGCGAGGTCGTGGCTGATCATGACGAGGGCCAGGTCCTGCTCGGCGACCAGTCCTGAGATGAGCTTCAGGATCTGGGCCTGGATCATCACGTCGAGCGCGGTGGTCGGCTCGTCGGCGATGATCAGGCGGGGGGCGCACGCCAGCGCCATCGCGATCATCACGCGCTGACGCTGGCCGCCCGAGAGTTCGTGCGGATACGCCCTCGCATGGGCCGCGGGGAGACCCACGTGCTCCAGGAGTTCGCCGGACTTCTTCTTGGCCCCGGCCGGCGTCGCCTTCCTGTGCAGCAGGATCGGCTCGGCGATCTGGTCGCCCACCCGGTGCACGGCGTTCAGCGAGTGCATCGCACCCTGGAACACGATGGAGGCCCCGGCCCAGCGGACCGCACGCACCCGGCCCCACTTCATGGCGAGGACATCCTCGCCGTCCAGCAGGATTTCGCCGCCCACCCGGGTTCCGGCCGGGAGCAGCCGCAGCAGCGAGAGCGCCAGTGTCGACTTGCCGCAACCGGACTCGCCCGCGATGCCGAGCTTCTCGCCCGCGTCCAGCGACAGGTCGACCCCGCGCACCGCGGCCGACCCGTCGGCGTAGGTCACTTCCAGGTTCCGGACGTCCAGCAGGCTCAACGCGCCACTCCCAGCCTCGGGTTGAGGACAGATTCCACCGCACGCCCGCACAGCGTGAACGCCAGCGCCACGACCGCGATCGCGATGCCCGGCGGCACCAGATACCACCAGTCGCCCGAACTCACCGCACCAGCCTCCCGGGCATCCTGAAGCAGTCCGCCCCAGGAGATGACCGTCGGATCGCCCAGCCCGAGGAAGGCCAGTGTCGCCTCGGCGAGGATCGCGGAGGAGATCACCAGGGTGGTCTGCGCCAGCACCAGCGGCATCACGTTCGGCAGCACATGGCGGCTCATGATGTGCCAGTGCCCGCCGCCGAGCGCCTTCGCACGTTCGATGTACGGCCGTGACTCCACTGCCAGCGTCTGCGCCCGCACCAGCCGGGCCGTGGTCGGCCAGGTGGTGACGCCGATGGCCAGAATGATCGTGCCGAGGGAACGGGACATCACGGTGGCGAGGGCGATCGCGAGCACCAGTGTCGGCATGACCAGGAACCAGTCCGTGATGCGCATCATCACCGTGGCGTACCGGCCCCGGAAGTGTCCGGCGGTGATGCCGATGACGGCCCCGATCGCCACGGACAGCACGGCCGCGAGGAGCCCGACGAGCAGCGAGACCCGCGTCCCCCAGATCAGCAGGCCGAGCAGACTGCGCCCGAACCGGTCGGTGCCCAGCGGGAACCGGCCGCTCGGGCCCTCCAGCGGCTGCCCCGGCGCCTCGGTCACGCTCTGCACGTCGGATCCGACGGTCAGCGGCGCGGTGAGCGCGATCAACCCGAACAGCAGGAGCACGGCAAGGCCGAGGATCCCCGCGCGATGGGTGCGGTACTGCTTCCAGAAGCGAGCGGCCGAGTGTCGGCGGCGGCGCCGGGCGAGCGCGCGCGGGCCGGGAGCCGTTCCGGTCGTCATCGGCCCACCCTCGGGTCGAGCAGCGGGTAGACGAGGTCGGCCAGCGTGTTCATCACGATCACCGCCGTGGCGAAGACGAAGAACAGTCCCTGCACCAGCGGCAGATCCGGCACGCTGAGCGCCTGGTAGAACAGTCCGCCCAGACCCGGCCAGGAGAACACGGTCTCGACGAGGATGACGCCCGCGACCGTCCGCCCCAGATTGACGAAGATCAGGGTCACGGTGGGCAGCAGTGCGTTCGGCACGGCGTGCCGACGCCGGACCAGGTCGTCCCTGAGCCCCTTGGCACGGGCGGTCGTCAGGTAGTCGCTCGCCATCTCGTCGAGCAGCGCCGAGCGGGTGACCAGCAGGGTCTGGCCGTACTCGACGGCGACCAGTGTGATCACCGGCAGGATCAGATGGTGGGCGACGTCGAGGACGTGGGCGAATCCCTCCTCGCCGCCGGACTCCATACCGCCGGTCGGGAACAGCCCGGGGATCGGGCCGGCACCCACCGAGAACACGATGATGAGCAGAAGGCCCAGCCAGAAGGACGGGACGGAGTAGAGGGTCAGTGCCAGGCCGGTGCTGAGCCGGTCCCCGAGCCGGTCGTGACGCCAGGCCGCCCGGGTACCGAGGACGATGCCCAGTGCGGTGTAGAGGACGAACGCCGTGCCGGTCAGCAGCAGGGTGTTCGGCAGCGCCTCGGCGATCTTGTCGAGGACCGGCGCACGGAACTGGTACGACGTGCCGAGGTCTCCCGTGAGCGCTTTGCCGCAGTAGTCGGTGAACTGCTGCCACATCGGCAGGTCGAGCCCGAATTCCCGGCGATAGGCGGCCAGTTGAGCGGCGGACACCGGCCGTCCGCCGGTCATGGTCTTGACCGGGTCGCCGGGGATCAACCGGAACAGGAAGAAGCCGGTCACGAGCACGGCGAGCAGCGAGATCACGGCACCGCCCACCTTGCCCGCTCCGTAGCGCAGATAGGCCCATCCCTTGGCCGTACGACGGGGCGCCGCTGCGGCGGGGGTCGGGACGACTGCCTGCTGGACGCTACTCACGGTCGTCGACGCCGGCCCGGCGCCGCATCGCGAAGAACACTCCGGCACCCACCAGGACCACCGCTGCCACGATCCCGCCGATGACGACCCCGGTCGAGGAGGAGGCGTCGGAGGAACTGCCCGAGTCCGCCGGGACCGCCGACCACCAGCTCCAGTAGCCGTCCTGGCCGTAGATGTTGCCGGCGGCGCTGGGCATCGTCTGGATCGACTTGATCTGGTCGGTGCGGTAGGCCTCGACGGCGTTCGGGTATGCCATGACGTTCATGTACCCGAGGTCGTACAGCCGCGACTCCGCCTCCTTGACGATCGCTGCCCGCTTGGCCGGGTCGTATTCGGCGAGCTGGCGGGAGTACAGCTCGTCGTACCGCTTGTCGCAGATGAAGTTGTCGGTGGCGCCGACGTCCTTCGGGGTGGCGGGCAGAGCGGCGCAGGTGTGGATCGACAGGACGAAGTCCGGGTCGGGGTTGACGGACCAGCCGTCGAAGGCGAGGTCGTAGGTGCCGGCGAGCCAGGGGTCGGAGACGTTGTCCAGGCAGTCCAGGGTCACGCCGATGCCCAGCTTGCCCCACCACTCCTGGAGGTACTGCCCGACCGCCTTGTCGTTGGGGTCGGTGGCGTGGCACAGGACGCGGTAGGAGATCGGCTTGCCGTCCTTGCCGAGGCGCTTGCCCGCGCTGTTCGTCCGGTAGCCGGCCTGATCGAGGAGTTGGGCGGCCTTCGCCGGGTCGTAGGCGAGTTCCTGGCCGACCGACGGCTTCCAGAAGTACTGGGAGAAGCGCGGCGGGATGTATCCCTGGCCCTCGACGGCGTGGCCCTGGAACACCTTGTTGATGATGGTTTCGCGGTCGACCGCCATGAACAGCGCGTGCCGGACCCGCTCGTCCAGCAGGGACGGGTCGCCGTCACCGAACTTCCGGCCGTTCCTCGCCTGCGCGCCGGGGTTCGTGGCGAGGGCGTAGAAGCGGCGCCCCGGGGCGTCGTTGACCTTGATGTCGTCCGCGTTCTTCAGCGCGGAGGCCTGAGCGGGCGTCAGCGAGGGCGAGCCGGCGACGAAGGAGACTTCGCCTTTGCGCAGGGCGGCGACGGCCGCGTCCTGGTCCTTGTAGTAGCGGAAGACCAGCTCGTCGAACTTGGGGGACCCTCGCCAGAAGCTCTTGTTGGCCTTCAGGCGGACATAGCTGTCGGCCTTGTATCCGGTGAGGACGAACGGGCCGTTCCCGACGACGGGAAAGCTCTTGTCGTTGTTGAACTTGGAGAAGTCGCGGACCTTCTCCCAGATGTGCTTGGGCACGATCGGCACGTCGAGTGCGGTCATCGTGGCCTGCGGCTTCTTCAGCCTGACGACCAGTTCGGTGGGGCTGGGCGCGGTGACCTTCTCGAAGTTGGAGACGAAGCTGCCATTGGCGGTGGCGGCGCCCTCGTCGGTCATCATCTTGTTGAACGTCCAGGCCGCGTCCTCGGCGGTGGCCTGCTGCCCGTCGGACCACTTGGAGTTCGAGCGGATCGTGTAGGTCCAGGTCAGCTTGTCCGGGGACGACTCCCACTTGGTGGCCAGGCCCGGGATCGCCCGGTTGTCCTTGGGGTCGTAGTTGGTCAGGTACTCGTACATCAGCCGGTGGATGCTGGTGCTGAGCAGCCGGCTCGCCAGGAACGGGCTCAGCGAGTCCACACTCTGCGCCACGGCGACGGTGAGGACTTTGGCGCCGTCCGCGGCGGCCGCTTGCCGGGGGGCCGGATCTAATGGTGTCGCCGTTCCGGCCGAGAGAACCAGGGCGGCACCGACGGCGACCGTCGCGGACATGCGAAGTCGTGATCTCCTCGGGCCCGAGAGCCCCCTGCCGTGGACTTGTGTGCTCATGGGTCGTGACCTCACGTCATCGCTCGCACAGGGACCGCGGATTGATGAGTGTGTCTATCAGCGCCGGTCGGCGTCCGTCAACGGCGCATGAATGGCCTGTGGCCTGCGGAAATAGACCTCGGACAGGTATGGGCGCCGCTCATCGGTCCATACCTGTGAAGCTTTGCTGGTGAGGCCCTGACGACGGTGCCGCCCGCTTCTGATGACCCGTACGGCCCGCACTCGTATGCGATGTAAGCGATATATGGCGATATTGGCGTGTAATGGATCAGTATCCCGGCGTCGGCTGCCGAGGGCAGTGCACGGGGCACTCTTGAGGAGGCACTCCATGCGTGGAGCCACGCACGCCAAATGGGCCGCATGCGCGGCCGCGGTAGCCCTCGCGGCGACGGCCTGCGGCGGTGGGGACAGCGGCAGCGGCAGCGGTGGCAGCGATGACGGCAGCGCGGTGCTGAGCTCGTCCTGGGGTGATCCGCAGAACCCGCTGGAGCCGGCCAACACCAACGAGGTGCAGGGCGGCAAGGTCCTCGACATGATCTTCCGGAGCCTGAAGAAGTACAACCCGGAGACCGGCAAGGCCGAGGACATGCTCGCCGAGAAGATCGACACGAGCGACTCGCAGAACTTCACGATCACGGTCAAGGACGGCTGGACCTTCAGCAACGGCGAGAAGGTCACCGCCAAGTCGTTCGTGGACGCCTGGAACTACGGGGCCTCCCTCAAGAACAACCAGAAGAACGCCTACTTCTTCGGTTACATCGACGGCTACGACAAGACCCACCCCGAGGACGGCAGCAAGCAGACCGCCGACACCCTCTCCGGACTGAAGGTGACCGGCACCAACACCTTCACCGTCAAGCTCAACCAGAAGTTCTCGACCTTCCCCGACACCCTCGGCTACCCCGCCTACGCCCCGCTCCCGCAGGCGTTCTTCCAGGATCACGCGGGGTGGCTGAAGAAGCCCGTCGGCAACGGGCCGTACACCATCGAGTCGTACACCAAGGGCTCGCAGATGGCCCTGAAGAAGTGGAGCGGGTATCCCGGCACGGACAAGGCCCAGAACGGCGGGGTGACCCTCAAGGTCTACACCGACAACAACACCGCCTACACCGACCTCATGGCCGGCAACCTCGACCTCGTCGACGACGTCCCGGCCGCCCAGCTCAAGAACGTCAAGAACGACCTCGGCGGCCGCTACATCAACACCCCGGCCGGCATCATCCAGACCCTCGCCTTCCCGTTCTACGACAAGAGGTGGAACCAGGCCGGGATGGAGAAGGTCCGCACCGGCCTCTCGCGCGCGATCAACCGCGCCCAGATCACCGAGACGATCTTCCAGAAGACCCGCACCCCCGCCACCGACTGGACCTCTCCGGTCCTCGGCAAGGCAGGCGGCTTCCAGGACGGCCTGTGCGGGGACGCCTGCGACTACGACCCGGCCGCGGCCAAGAAGCTCATTCAGGAGGGCGGCGGACTCCCCGGCGGCCAGATCAAGATCACGTACAACGCGGACACCGGCTCCCACAAGCAATGGATCGACGCCGTCTGCAACTCCATCAACAACGCGCTCGACAACGACAAGGCCTGCGTCGGCAACCCCGTCGGCACCTTCGCCGACTTCCGCAGCCAGATCACCGCGAAGAAGATGAGCGGCCCCTTCCGCGCCGGCTGGCAGATGGACTACCCGCTCATCCAGAACTTCCTCCAGCCGCTCTACTACACCAACGCCTCCTCCAACGACGGCAAGTGGTCCGACAAGGACTTCGACAAGCTCGTGAACGAGGCCAACGCCGAGACCGACACCACCAAGGCCATCCAGAAGTTCCAGGACGCCGAGAAGGTCGTACGGGACAACATGGCCGCCATCCCGCTCTGGTACCAGAACGGCAGCGCGGGCTACGCGGAGCGGCTCTCGAACGTGAAGCTCAACCCGTTCAGCGTCCCCGTCTACAACGAGATCAAGGTCGGCTGACCCCGCCATGGGACGGTACGTCGTCCGGCGCCTGCTCCAGATGATCCCGGTGTTCATCGGGTCCACTCTGCTGATCTTCCTCATGGTGAACGTGATGGGCGACCCCATCGCGGGCCTGTGCGGCGACAAGCAGTGCGACGCGGCGACGTCCGCCCAGCTCAAGAAGGAGTTCGGCCTCGACAAGCCCGTCTGGCAGCAGTACCTGACCTACATGGGGCACGTCTTCACCGGCGACTTCGGCACCGCGTTCAACGGCCAGAAGGTCACCGAGCTGATGGCGACGGCGTTCCCCGTGACCATCCGGCTGACGATCGTCGCGATCATCTTCGAGATCGTCATCGGCATCACCCTGGGCGTGATCACCGGACTCAAGCGCGGCCGGCCCGTCGACACCTCGGTCCTCCTCCTCACCCTCGTCGTGATCTCCGTCCCCACCTTCGTCACCGGTCTGCTGCTCCAGCTGCTCCTCGGCGTCGAATGGGGCTGGATCAAACCCTCGGTGTCCACGGACGCCACCTTCGGCGAGCTGATCGTGCCGGGCCTGGTCCTGGCCTCCGTGTCCCTGGCGTACGTGACCCGGCTGACCCGTACCTCCATCGCGGAGAACCGGCGGTCCGACTACGTCCGTACGGCGGTGGCGAAGGGGCTGCCGAGACAACGGGTCATCGTGAGGCATCTGCTCCGCAACTCGCTCATCCCCGTCGTCACCTTCATCGGCACCGACATCGGCGCCCTGATGGGCGGTGCGATCGTCACCGAGCGCATCTTCAACATCCACGGCGTCGGCTACCAGCTCTACCAGGGCATCCTGCGCCAGAACACCCAGACCGTGGTCGGCTTCGTCACCGTCCTCGTCCTGGTCTTCCTGGTCGCCAACCTGCTCGTCGACCTCCTGTACGCCGTCCTCGACCCCAGGATCCGCTATGCCTGAATCCCAGGACCAAGAGGGAGCGATCGCCGGAACCGGAGCGGGCGGTGCGATGGACCTCGCGGTGAGCGAGGCGACCACCCTGGAGAAGGGACCCGACGCCACGGGCCCTCAGGACAGGCCTCGCTCCCTCTGGTCCGACGCCTGGCGCGACCTGCGCCGCAACCCCGTGTTCATCATCTCCGCCCTGGTGATCGTCTTCTTGGTCGTCATCTCCCTGTGGCCCTCGCTGATCACCTCGGGCAACCCCCTCAAGTGCGACCTCTCCAAGGCCCAGGAGGGCTCCCAGCCCGGCCATCCCTTCGGCTACGACGGCCAGGGCTGCGACGTCTACACGCGCACGGTGTACGGCGCCCGTACGTCGGTCACGGTCGGCGTGTGCGCCACGCTGGGCGTCGCGATCCTCGGGTCGGTCCTCGGCGGCCTCGCCGGGTTCTTCGGAGGCTTCTGGGACTCGATCCTGTCCCGCACCACCGACATCTTCTTCGCGATCCCCGTGGTCCTCGGCGGCCTGGTGCTCCTGTCGGTCGTCACGAGCAGCACGGTGTGGCCGGTGATCGGGTTCATGGTGCTGCTGGGCTGGCCGCAGATCTCCCGCATCGCGCGCGGCTCGGTCATCACCGCCAAGCAGAACGACTACGTGCAGGCCGCCAGGGCGCTGGGCGCCTCCAACTCCCGTCTGCTGCTCCGCCACATCACGCCGAACGCGGTCGCGCCCGTGATCGTCGTCGCCACCATCGCCCTCGGCACCTACATCTCCCTCGAGGCGACCCTGTCGTACCTCGGCGTGGGCCTCAAGCCCCCCACCGTCAGCTGGGGCATCGACATCTCCGCGGCCTCTGCCTACATCCGCAACGCCCCGCACATGCTCCTCTGGCCGGCCGGAGCCCTCGCGGTCACGGTCCTCGCCTTCATCATGCTCGGCGACGCGGTCCGCGACGCCCTCGACCCGAAGCTGAGGTGAACGGACGTGACGACGGGGTGGAGGAGCGTGGTGCGGCGGGTCCGGCCTGCGGCGGAGTTCCCGCGGGACGGGGGACTCACGTCCGCCCGGCTCCGTCCTGGCCGACGAGCCAGTGCCCGAGGCGGGCGGCGCGGAGCGCCGAGAGCTCGTGGTGCGGCGTGTTCGGCCTGGCGTGGCATCGGCGGCCCCGCGGCGGCGCTCCGTCGCTGCGGGAGCCTCGTGCCGGTTGCGGGCGCCTGGTTGTGTGCTGCTCGGTGGTGCCGTTCCGGAGGGAGCGGTGCTCGGTGCCGGGGGTTGCGGTGCGGCAGGTTCGGCGCGCTGTGGGGGCCGGGGGCGCGGCGGTGGCGTTCCGTTGGTGGGGGTCCCCGCGTCCGTTTCTGCCGCCCGGCTGCGTGCTGTTCGGTGGGGTGTGGGGGCGGGGCCACTGCCGCCGGAATGGGCGGTGCGGGGGAGTTCGTGTGTGTCAGGTGGGCGGGGGGCCAGCGGGAGCAGTGCCGTGTGTCGGTGTGGTCGAAGGGGACGCCGTCGCCCGCCGGATCACGTTTCTCATGCCGACCCGACGTCCCTCCCGACCCGCGACGCCCCGACCGGAAGCTGAGGTGAATCGCCGTGCTGCTCGAAGTGCGTGATCTGCACGTGGAGTTCAGGACCAGGGACGGGGTGGCCAAGGCGGTCAACGGGGTGGACTACGGGGTGGACGCGGGGGAGACCCTCGCGGTGCTCGGGGAGTCCGGGTCCGGGAAGTCGGTGACCGCGCAGGCGATCATGGGGATCCTCGACATGCCTCCAGGAAGGATCACCGGGGGCGAGATCCTCTTCCAGGGGCAGGACCTGCTGAAGCTGAAGGAGGACGAGCGGCGCAGGGTCCGTGGCGCCCAGATGGCGATGATCTTCCAGGACGCGCTGTCCTCCCTCAATCCCGTGCTCTCCGTCGGCGACCAACTCGGCGAGATGTTCGTCGTGCACCGGGGCATGTCGAAGAAGGACGCGCGGGCCAGGGCGGTCGAGCTGATGGACCGGGTGCGCATCCCGGCCGCCAGGGAGCGCGTGAAGGACTACCCGCACCAGTTCTCCGGCGGCATGCGCCAGCGCATCATGATCGCGATGGCGCTGGCCCTGGAACCCGCGCTGATCATCGCCGACGAACCCACCACCGCCCTCGACGTCACCGTCCAGGCCCAGGTGATGGACCTGCTCGCCGAGCTCCAGCGCGAGTACAACATGGGGCTCATCCTCATCACCCACGACCTCGGTGTCGTCGCGGACGTGGCCGACCGGATCGCCGTCATGTACGCCGGACGGATCGTCGAGCAGGCCCCCGTCCACGACATCTACAAGGCGCCCGCCCACCCCTACACCCGCGGACTCCTCGACTCCATCCCGCGTCTCGACCAGAAGGGGCAGGAGCTGTACGCCATCAGGGGACTGCCGCCCAACCTGATGAACATCCCTCCGGGTTGCGCGTTCAACCCCCGGTGCCCGATGGCCCGGGACGTGTGCCGGACGGACGTACCACCTCTGTACGACGTTGACGACAGACGGACGAGTGCCTGCCACTTCTGGACGGAGTGCCTCAATGGTTGAGCCGATCCTGGAAGTGGGTGGACTGGTCAAGCACTACCCCTTGACGCGGGGCATTCTGTTCAAGAAACAGGTCGGTGCCGTCAAGGCCGTCGACGGTGTGGACTTCACGCTCCACAAGGGAGAGACCCTCGGCATCGTGGGGGAGTCCGGCTGCGGCAAGTCGACCGTGGCCAAGATGCTCGTCAACCTCGAGCGGCCCACGCAAGGGTTGATCAAGTACAAGGGCGAGGACATCACCAAGCTCTCCGGCAAGGCGCTCAAGTCGGTCCGCCGCAACATCCAGATGGTCTTCCAGGACCCGTACACCTCGCTCAACCCCCGTATGACGGTCGGCGACATCATCGGGGAGCCGTACGACATCCACCCCGAGGTGGCACCCAAGGGCGACCGGCGCAGGAAGGTCCAGGACCTGCTGGACGTCGTCGGCCTCAACCCCGAGTACATCCACCGCTATCCGCACCAGTTCTCCGGCGGCCAGCGCCAGCGCATCGGCATCGCGCGGGGGTTGGCCCTGCGCCCGGAGGTCATCGTCGCCGACGAACCCGTCTCCGCCCTCGACGTGTCCGTGCAGGCCCAGGTGATCAACCTTCTCGACCGGCTGCAGAGCGAGTTCGAGCTGTCGTACCTCTTCATCGCGCATGACCTGTCGATCGTCCGGCACATCTCGGACCGGGTCGGGGTGATGTACCTGGGACGGATCGTGGAGATCGGCCGGGACGCCGAGATCTACGACCATCCGACGCACCCCTACACCCAGGCGCTGCTGTCCGCTGTGCCGCTGCCAGACCCGGAGGCCCGCGAGCACCGCGAGCGGATCATCCTCACCGGCGACGTGCCGTCCCCGACGAACATCCCGTCCGGGTGCCGCTTCCGCACCCGCTGCTGGAAGGCGCAGGAGCGCTGCGCGCTGGAGGTCCCGGCGCTCGCGGTGCCGGCGGAGTTCCGGCTCGTGAGCGGACCGGCCGCGCACGACTCGGCCTGCCACTTCGCGGAGGAGAAGCAGGTCGTCCCGTCCGAGGAGCCGGAGTAACACGGAGGCAACTTGACTGACCCGGTTCCGATATACGGACGCGTCAGGCTCTATGACGTACGGCCGTGCGGGTGCCGTAAGCGGGCCGGGACGCGCCATGTCGTCCCGGCCCGCTGCCGTGCCTACGCCATCCCCAACGACCGCTTCAGGAAGTCCAGCTGAAGCCGCAGCAGGTTCTCCGCGACCGTCTCCTGCGGGGTCATGTGCGTCACGCCGGACAACGGCAGCACCTCGTGCGGGCGGCCGGCGGCCAGCAGGGCCGAGGACAGCCGCAGGGAGTGCGCGACCACCACGTTGTCGTCCGCGAGGCCGTGGATGATCATCATCGGGCGGTGCGGCTCGGCCGCGTCGACCAGACCCTCGTCGTCGACCAGGGAGTTGCGCCGGTAGACCGCCGGCTGTTCGTCCGGGTGGCCGAGGTAGCGCTCCTGGTAGTGGGTGTCGTACAGGCGCAGGTCGGTGACCGGGGCGCCCACCACCGCCGCGTGGAAGACGTCCGGACGGCGCAGTGCGGCGAGGGCCGCCAGGTAGCCGCCGAAGGACCAGCCGCGGATCGCCACCCGGGAGAGGTCGAGAGGGAAGTCCTCGGCGAGCGCCCGGAGGGCGTCGACCTGGTCCTGGAGGACGACCGCCGCGAGGTCGTCCCGGACCGCCTTCTCCCACGCGGGGGAGCGGCCCGGGGTGCCCCGGCCGTCGGCCACGACCACCGCGAAGCCCTGGTCGGCGAACCACTGCGAGGTCAGGTGCGGGTTGTGCGCGGCGACCACCCGCTGCCCGTGCGGACCCCCGTACGGGTCCAGCAAAACCGGAAGGGGGCTGTCACCGGCGTAGTCCTGCGGCATAAGCACGGCGCACGGAATCCTTCGTGCGCCCCCCTCGGTGAGTGTCACGCGCGGGGTCAAACCAGGATCTTCCGCATACGACGGGACAGTCGCCGCCTCCTTGTCGCCGCGCAGAATCCGTGCGCGGGTACCCGGCCGGTCGAGCGTCGCCGACACCAGTACGGTCACGCCCCCGGCGCGCACCGCCGAGTGCACGCCGGTCTCCTGAGACACGCGCTCCACTCCGAGCTCGTTCACCCGGTAGACGTGCACCTGGCCGGTCTCCGGGGACTCGGCCTCCGCGCCGGCCGAGGCCGAGACCAGCACGTCGTCGGCGGCGACGTCGAGTACCGCGCGGACGTGCAACTGCGGTCCGGTCAGCGGGCGTTCACCGACCGCGAGCACCCGCGCGCCGCCCTCGTCGGCGATCCGCACGAGCTGTCCCGAAGGGCTCCAGCAGGGCACCCCGGGGAAAAGATCCAGCCAAGTTGGATCTTCGTCCGCGTGCACCATCCGGGTCGCGCCGGACTCCGGGTCGACCGCCAGGTACAGCTGACTGCGCTGGTCGCGCGCTTGTACGAGCAGCAGCGGGGCACCCGCGGCTGACCAGTGCACATGGGCCAGATACGGATAGCGCTTCCGGTCCCAGGAGACCTCCGTGCGCACCCCGTCCAGAGCGATCACGAACAGTCGTACGTCCGCGTTGGAGGTGCCCGCGGCCGGGTACGGCACGTGTTGTGGATCACGCTCCGGGTGGGCCGGATCGGAGATCCACCAGCGCCGCACCGGCGTGTCGTCCACGCGCGCGACCAGCAGCCGGTCCGACCGCGGCGACCACCAGAAGCCCCGTGACCGGCCCATCTCCTCGGCCGCGATGAACTCCGCGAGGCCGTAGGTGACGTGGTCCGACTCCGGGGCGGCGAGCGCCCGGTCGTCCTCCCCCTCGGCACCCACGACCCGCAGCGAGCCCCGGGCGACGTACGCGATGTGCCGTCCGTCGGGGGCCGGGCGCGGGTCGATCACCGGCCCGGGGACGGGCAGTTCACGTGCCGTGCCGACCCGCAGCTCCGCCGTGAAAAGCCGCCCTGACAAGGCGAAAGAGGCCAACTCGACGGCTGCGTCGGTGGCGTATCCGACGATGCCGGCACCGCCCTCGCGGCTGCGTTCGCGGCGTGCCCGCTCCTCGGGCGAGAGGCGCTCCTCGGTGCCGCCCAGGAGGGCGCGGGGGTCGGCCGCCACGCGCTCCCCGCCGTCCGCCGTGTCGAGCACCCACAGTGAATTGGCCCGGTTCGTGCCGGAGTTCGAGCGCAGGAACACGACACGCGATCCGTCGGGCGCCACGGTGAACGCGCGCGGCGCGCCGAGCGTGAAGCGCTGGGTACGGGCGTGCCGTCGGGGAAAGGAGTCAGGCTCGGTCGTCATGCCCCGACCATATTGGCCATGCGCCCCCTTGTGCGGCCGTGCGCCGACGGATGCGCAGGCCCGGATAGTTATGATCACTACCGCATAGTGGGTATGAATCCGCTGGCTGCTGTATGGATTTATCTGCCCCCTGGTCCGACCCCCCGCGCTCTTGGGATCTTTGGAGGTGAGCCGCCGTGGCACTCTCAATTTCGGCGGTAGTGCTGCTGGCGATCATCGTCTTCTTGTTGGTGAAGAAGTCGGGACTGAAGGGCGGGCACGCCGTCGTGTGCATCCTGCTCGGCTTCTATCTCGCCGCCTCTTCGATCGCACCGACGATCAGCGAGCTGACGACCAACATCGCGGGCATGATCGGCAGTATCAAGTTCTGACACCGGCTGAGCGGGACTGTCGGTGGCTCCTCGTAGGCTGGGGCCATGACGGAACAGCCCGCTCGGCGTCTTCTCCTGGTGCACGCGCACCCGGACGACGAGTCGATCAACAACGGCGCGACCATGGCCAGGTACGCGGCCGAGGGCGCCCAGGTGACCCTGGTCACCTGCACCCTCGGTGAGCTCGGCGAGGTCATCCCGCCCGAGCTGCGGCACCTGACCGGCGCAGCCCTCGGCGAACACCGGCGGGGCGAGCTCACCGCGGCCATGCGTGAGCTGGGCGTCGCGGACTTCCGCCTGCTCGGCGGCGCCGGGCGCTACCAGGACTCCGGAATGACGGGCCTCCCGGACAACGACGACCCCGCCTGCTTCTGGCAGGCCGACGTCGACGAGGCGGCCGGGTATCTCGTCGAGGTGATCCTGGAGACGCGCCCCCAGGTCCTCGTCACCTACGACGACCACGGTGGGTACGGCCACCCCGACCACATCCAGGCCCACCGCGTCGCCATGCGCGCCGTCGAGCTCGCCGCCGACGCCGGGTGGCGGATCCCGAAGGTCTACTGGAACCGCGTACCGCGCGCGGTCGGCGAGCAGGCCTTCGCCCGGCTCCACGCCGACCTGCCCGGCCTCCCCTTCGCCAAGGCCGCCGTCCTGGACGACGTCCCGGGTGTGGTGGACGACGAGCGGATCACCACCGAGATCGACGGCACCGCGTACGCCATCGCAAAGAGCGCCGCGATGGCCGCCCACGCGACCCAGATCGACGTGTCCGGGGCGTACTTCGCGCTCTCCAACGAACTCGCGCAACCTCTCTTCACCACCGAGTACTACGAACTGGTGAGAGGGGAACACGGGGATATCAGGGAGACCGACCTGTTCTCCGGGATCGAGGGCGCGTCATGAGCGACCGTACGTCGATGCTGGCCCAGCCTCTGCAGCGCCCGTCCGCCGGACGGGTCGCCGCCTACCTCGGCCTTTTCGTGCTCGGGGCGGTCGTGGGGCTCGCCGGAGCGCTGGTGCAGGGGGGCTGGTTCCCGGGTGGACTGCTGCTCGCGCTGCTGGGGGAGGCGGGACTGCTGCTCGGGGGAGCACGAGCCGCCGACAGCCGCGCCGGAGCCGTGGCGCCCGCCGGCGGCTGGATGCTCGCCGTCATCTTTCTCACCGCCAGTCGGCCGGAAGGCGACTTCGTCTTCGCCGCGGGAAGCGGCTCCTATCTCTTCCTGCTCGGAGGCATGGCTGTGGCTGTGATCTGCGCCACCCTTGGGCAAGGGCGGCAACCGGGCGGCGACGCCGTCCGACTTGGCAAGTGACGTACCACTTCTCCGCTTCGCGCGCGTGCGAGTCCCGTGTGGGTTTCCCCAGCGGTCGTGGGATACAGGCCAGAAGTGGCCAGTATGGTGGTGCGCGCCGCCGACGCCCGAAGCAGTGAGGTCGAAACGGGCGGCGGAGCCAACCGGGAGAACCTGCCTTGAGTCGTGAAACTGACAGTCCGTCCTCCGGGCCCAACGGGCGCGGCGGAGCCGCCTACCCCTCGGGCACGCCGCCGTACGGGACGCCCATGGCTTCCGACGGCGGTCCGGACGCGGGCCGTTCGGCCACGCAGCCGGAGGAACGCAAGACCGAGACCACGCTGACGACCCGGATCCGGATCAACATCCCCGGTTCGCGGCCGATTCCGCCGGTCGTCGTGCGTCAGCCCGTCGGGGAGACGGAGAGTCCCGGCGACAGCGGTCCTGAGGCCGCGGAGCCGACGCCGAGTCCCTCCTCGACCACCGGCACCGTCGAACTGCCCGCCGACCCCGCCGCGCCCGCCGCCGAGGAGAAGTCGAGCGACTGGTTCGCGCCCCGCAAGTCGGGCCCCGCGAAGGGCTCTCCGGGCGGCGGCGCCACCAACGGGGCCGGTCTGCCGGGTGGTTCGGGCGCGGGAGCGCCGGGTGCCGGTGCGGCCGGTCCCCGACACGGCGGTGCGCGCCCCGGCGGGGTGGTCGGTTCCATGAGCGTGCCGGGCGGTGCCCGTTCCGGCGCGACGAACGGTGCCGGACTTCCGGGTGCCACGGGTGGTCCGGTCGCTCCGGGCCACGGCGGCGGCACCGGCTCCTTCGACGTCACCGAGGCGCTGAACGGCGGCCCGCTGGGAGGCGGCCAGCGCGGCACCGAACCCCGCCGCGACGAACTGCCGTACTTCGCCGAGAACGGCTCCGGCGGCCCGGGCGGGGACAACGCTCAGGGCGGTTTCACCGGCCAGGGTGGCCTGGACGGCCCCAACGGCCAGGGCGGCTTCGGCTCGCAGGTCGGCCCCGGCGGCCCCGGCGGGCAGAACGGCCAGATCGACTACGGCGGCCAAGGCGGCCAGAACGGCCAGATCGACTACGGCGGCGGCTTCGGCGGCACGCAGGGGCCCGCGGGCCCGACGGGCGGCCCGGTCACCGGCGACGGGCCGGTCGTTCCGCCCGCCGGACCGGACCCCTTCGCCAGGGCCGAGCCCTTCGGCGGCGAATCGTTCAACGGCCCCGACGGCTTCGGCGGTCAGGGCGGCCCCGGCGCCCCGGGCAGCGGTGCACGCGGCCCCGGCGCCCCGGGCGGATCCCGTGGCCCGGGCGGCCCGGGCGGTTCCGGTGCTCCCGGTGGCCTCGTCGGCCCGGGTGCCCAGGGCGGCCCAGGCGCTCAGGCAGGCCGGTCCGCTCAGGCCGGCGGCTCCGGCACCCTCGGTCGCCCGGGCGGCCCAGGAGCCCCCGGCCCCGGCGGTGCTCCCGGCGCCGGTCTCGGCCCCGGTGGCGGCCTGAGCGACGACACCGCGATCCTCACCCCGCAGAAGCCCGCCCCCGGACCGGGCGCTCCCCGCTACGGCGCCCCGGACAACGTCTCCGGGCAGACCGTCACCAGCGGCATGCCGGTCGTACCGTCAGGCGCCCAGAACGCCCCCTTCGGGCAGGGTACCGACGGCCGTACGCCCCCGAAGCTGCCCGACACCGCGTCGCAGGAAGCCCCGGCTGCCGCGTCGAAGAAGAAGAAAAAGAAGGGCCGCAGCAAGCTGGCGCTGGTCGGCGGCACCGTGGTCCTCCTCGGCGCCGGTGCCTACGGCGCAGGCCTCCTGATGAACCGCTCCGACGTGCCCAAGGGCACCACCGTGCTCGGCGTGGACATCGGCGGCGGCACCCGCGACGACGCCGTCAAGAAGCTCGACGACGCCCTCGGCAACCGCGTGAACCAGGCGCTCAAGCTGTCGGTCGGCGGGGACACCGTCTCCCTCAAGCCGGACCAGGCCGGGCTTCAGCTCGACGACCAGGCCACGGTCGCCGCGGCCGCGAAGAGCGACTACAACCCGATCTCGGTCATCGGCTCCCTCTTCGGCAACCACCGGGTCGTCGACCCGGTCATGCCGGTCGACGAGGAGAAGCTCCAGGCGGCCCTGGAGGACGCCTCGGGCGGCGCCGGCTCGGCTACCGACGGCACGATCAAGTTCGAGAACGGCAAGGCCGTCGCCGTGTACGGCAAGGCGGGCAAGGGCATCGACGTCGCCAGGTCGACCACCGCGGTCGAGGACGCGTACCGCACCCAGGTGGAGACCGGCACCGCCGGCTCGGTCACGCTCCCGACGACGACCAAGCAGCCGACGATCTCGAACGCCGAGGTCGACCGGGTGATGAAGGACTTCGCGGAGCCCGCGATGTCCGAGATCGTCATCATCAAGACCGACGCGACGCACAGCATCAAGTTCGGCTCGCTGTCCCTGCCGAAGATCCTCGGCTTCAAGGCGGTCGACGGCAAGCTCGTGGAGACGTACAACCTCGAAGCGCTCAAGGAGGCGTACGGCACCACCTTCGCGGGCGTGCAGATCAACGGCGCGAGCGGCAAGCGTGACGTCCTCCCCGAGGACGTGGCCTCCGCCCTGCGCAAGGCCCTGCGTGGCAAGACGGCGGCCGAGCGCATCGGGGTCATCGACACGAACCCGAGCTGACCGCTCGGCGCACCGCCACCGGAGTGCCGCAGACATGACATCTGTCATGCGGCACTCCGGACGGCCGACACTGCCGGCCACCGCACCCGCGACGCCACCATGGCCGTATGACAACGACAGCCCCGGTGGTCGCCTTCGACCAGGTGAGCAAGGCATACGGCGAGGTACGCGCCGTCGACGGACTGACCCTGACCCTGCGGCCGGGGGAGACCGTCGCGCTGCTCGGGCCCAACGGCGCCGGCAAGTCGACCACCCTCGACCTGCTGCTCGGCCTCAAGCAGCCCGACAGCGGCAGCGTCCGCCTCTTCGGCACCACCCCGCGTGAGGCGATCGTCGCCGGGCGCGTGGGGGCGATGCTCCAGAGCGGCGGGCTGATGGACGAGGTCACGGTCGCCGAGCTGGTACGTCTCGCCTGCGACCTGCACCCGAAGCCGTACCGGCCCACCGAGGTGTTGTCCCGCGCGGGCATCGCCCAGATCGCCGACCGCAAGGTCAACAAGCTCTCCGGCGGCCAGGCCCAGCGCGTTCGCTTCGCCCTCGCGACCGCCGGTGACAGCGACCTGATCGTCCTGGACGAGCCGACGACCGGCATGGACGTCACGACCCGCCAGGCCTTCTGGGCCACCATGCGCGAACAGGCCGACCAGGGCCGTACGGTCCTCTTCGCCACCCACTACCTGGAGGAAGCGGACGCGATCGCCGACCGGGTGCTGGTGCTGCACCGGGGCCGCCTCCTCGCCGACGGCACGGCGTCCGAGATCAAGGCCAAGGCGGGCGCCCGCAGGATCGCCTTCGACCTGGAGGGCACGATCGACGAAGGGCCCCTGCGCGAGCTGCCCTTCCTCACATCCGTGGACATCTCCGGCCAGACCGTCCGCATCCAGTCGACCGACGCCGACGCGACCGTCCACGCCGTCTACGGCCTCGGCGTCTACCCCCGCAACCTCGAAGTCGCCGGGCTCGGCCTGGAGCAGGCCTTCGTCGCCATCACCGAGGCCGAGGAGGCCAAGCAGTCATGAACAGCCTGATCAAGCTGGAACTCGTCCGCGCCCTGCGCAACCGCAAGTTCCTGTTCTTCTCGGTGCTGTACCCGTCGCTGCTGTTCCTGATCATCGCGGGCGGCTCCGGGACCACCGACAAGGTCGACGGCACCGGCCTGACGGTCGCGACCTACATGATGGTCTCGATGGCCTCCTTCGGCGCCCTGACCGCCGTCCTCATGGGCAACAGCGAGCGCATCGCGAAGGAACGGGAGGGTGGCTGGGTACGGCAGTTGAGGCTGACCACGCTCCCCGGCCGCGGCTATGTCCTCGCCAAGACCGCGAGCGCGGCCGTGGTGAGCCTGCCCTCGATCGTGGTCGTGTTCGTCGTCGCCGCGGTCGTGAAGGACGTACGCCTGGACGCCTGGCAGTGGCTCGCCCTCACCGGCGCGATCTGGGCGGGCAGCCTCGTGTTCGCCGCGCTCGGCGTCGCCATCGGCTACCTCGCCACCGGCGACGCGGTCCGCCCGATCACGATGATCACCTACTTCGGACTGTCGATGCTGGGCGGCCTGTGGATGCCGGCGACGACCTTCCCGCAGTGGCTCCAGGACATCGCCAAGTGGCTGCCCACGCACGCGTACGCTGCCCTCGGGCAGGCCATCGAACAGAGCCGCGCCCCGCACGCACAGGACATCGCCATCCTGGCCGTCTCCTTCGTCCTGTTCGCGGGCGGCGCGGCCTGGCTGTACCGGAAGGACACGTTGAAGGCGTGAGCGGCACCGGCGTCGGGATCGGGCAGCGCCCGGAGACCCGCAAGCAGACGATGGTCAAGATGCTGTGGACGGGCATCTGGCTGGTCTATCTGAGCGCACCCGTCTCGGACCTCCTGCACGGCGGCCACGGTGTCGTGGCCGTGGCCCTCGGCTGGCTCGGCCTCGTGGGCTTCGTCGCCTGGTACCTGGCCCTGCTGTTCAGGACCGGCCGCCGCAACGCCCAGGAGTTCGTGCTCCTCTCGCTCGCGGTCCTCTCGGCCGAGTCGACCCTGTTGGTCCTCACCCTGGGCCGCGAGTGGCTCGTCCTCTTCGTGTACGTGTCGATCGCGTCCGGCGCGGCCCTGCCGCTGCGGCTCGCCCGCTGGACCGTCCCGGCCGCGTCCGCGCTCATGGCGGGCCTCGCCCTGGCCGTCGCCGACGGCTCGGACTACATCGGCGCCCTCCTCATCCCGGCCCTGCTCGGCGGCTTCGCGATGACCGGCGTACGCGAACTCATCCGTACGACCATCGAGTTGCGGGAGGCCAGGGCCCGGGTCGCCCAGCTCGCCGCCAACGAGGAGCGGCTGCGCCTGGCCCGTGACCTGCACGACCTCCTCGGCCACTCCCTGTCCCTCATCACCCTGAAGAGCGAACTGGCGGGCCGGATGCTCCCCGCCCACCCCGACAAGGCGGCCCAGCAGGTCGCCGACATCGAACAGGTCAGCCGCCAGGCCCTGGTGGACGTCCGCGAGGCCGTCTCCGGCTACCGCCGTGCCCGCCTGGCCGCGGAACTGGCGGGCGCCCAGGTCGCGTTGACGGCCGCCGGAGTCACCGCCACCCTGCCCGCCGAACCCGACCTCACGGGTGTCCCCGAGGAGAGCGAGTCGGCCCTCGCCTGGGCGCTGCGCGAGGCGGTCACCAACGTCGTACGGCACAGTGGTGCCCGCGGCTGCACGGTGGAGCTGCTGCACCGCCAGACCCTCGACGGGCCGAAGCTGGAACTCACCGTCGAGGACGACGGCTCGGGCGGCTCGGGCAACGGCCCCGGCAACGGCCTCACCGGCCTCACCGAACGCCTGGAGAAGGCGGGCGGCACCCTGGAGGCCACCGGTACCCGGCGCGGCTTCCGCCTGGTCGCCCGGGTGCCCGCCGGAGCTGCGGGCGACGTAGGATCCGCGTCATGACGAGCCGCACGATCAAGGTCCTGCTCGCCGAGGACCAGTCGATGGTCCGCGAGGCCCTGGCCGCCCTGCTCGGTCTGGAGGACGACATCGAGGTCGTCGCCCAGGTGGCCCGCGGTGACGAAGTGTTGGCGGCGGCCCGCGCCCACGACATCGACGTGGCCCTCATGGACATCGAGATGCCGGGCGCGACGGGCATAGAGGCGGCGGCCCAGCTCCACAAGGAGCTTCCCGCGGTCAAGCTCGTCATCCTCACGACCTTCGGCCGCCCCGGCTACCTCCGCAGCGCGATGGAGTCGGGCGCCGACGCCTTCCTGGTCAAGGACGCCCCAGCGGCCCAACTGGCGGAAGCGGTACGCAAGGTACTGGCGGGGGAGCGGGTCATCGACCCCACGCTGGCGGCGGCGGCACTGGCGGAGGGCGCGAACCCGCTCACGGACCGCGAGCGCGAGGTCCTGAGGGCGGCGGCGGACGGTTCCACGAACGCCGAGCTGGCCCGGACCCTCCACCTCTCCCAGGGCACGGTCCGCAACTACCTCTCGACGGCGATCCAGAAGCTGGCGGTACGGAACAGGGCGGAGGCGGTCCGGATCGCAAGAGAAAAGGGCTGGCTGTAAGGGCATTCAGGGGCGCGGGGCTGTATCCATGTGCGGCTCCGCCGCGTGGGCGCGACAAGCCCCCACCGGGTTGCACACGCCACACAACCGTCAGTTCAACATCGCTCGCGCGGCCTGTGCCTGCTGTCGCAGACGAGCCGCCGCGGCCTCGTCCACCGCGGCAACCACCCCCGCATACGCCTCCAACTCCCCGGCCCCCTCGACGAAGTCACCCCGCTGCACCAGCAACTGCGCCCGCTCGTACCGCAGTCGCGCCGGATGCGACGGCAGCAGCAGGGCCAGCTCCACGGCCCACAGCCCCACGTCCGACCGCTCCGGACGGGCCGTCGCCCACGCCCGCACGTTGTTGAGGATCCGCTGCACCACGTCCAGCGTCTCCGCCGGCACCAGCATCGACGGCTCCAAGGAGCCCCCCGTGGCCCCCGCCACCAGCAACTCGGCGTCGGCCCCCGCCAGGACCCGCCCCCCGTCGAAGGGGTCGGCCAGCACCTGCTCCTCCGGCGGCCCGAACCCGACCACGAAGTGGCCCGGCAGGGCCACCCCGTACACCGGTGCCCCCGCCCGCCGGGCCACCTCCATCCACACCACGGACAGCAGGATCGGCAGCCCCCTGCGCCGCCGCAGCACCTCGTGCAGCAGTGAGGACTCCAGCCGCTGGTAGTCGACAGGCGCCCCCCGGAACCCACAGCGGTCGCCCAGCAGCTCCCGCAACGACACCGCCCACGACCGCGGCCCGCCCGGCCGGAACGGCAACTGACCGGCCAGCGCGTCGAGTTCGATCTGGGCCGCGTCGATCCCGGCCTCGTCGAGCGCCCCGTCGGCCTGTGCCGCCACGAGCAGGCACAGCGCGGACAGGTCGGGCCGCTCCGAGCGCGCCTCTTCGGCGAACCGCCTCCGGAGTTCGGCGGAACGTTCGGGTGACGGCGGAAACGGTGGACGCATAGCAGGCTCGTGCCCTTTCGATGCGATCGCTACCGCCGTGCCGCGCCGGAGACGTCCGGCTCGCGGTAGTGGTGGTAGGCGTGGTGCGCGGCGAACCCCAGCCGCTCGTACAGGGCCCGCGCACCGGCGTTGTCCGACTCGACCTGGAGCCAGGCGGCCGACGCTCCCTCGTCGAGGGCACGCTGTGCCAGGGCCGCCATCACCGTCGAGGCCAGCCCCCGTCGCCGTAGCGCGGGATCCACCTCGACCGCAGCGAACCCGGCCCACCGCCCGTCGACGACACACCGCCCGATCGCGGCCGGCGCGTCCTCGCCGGGGACGGTGGCGAACCACACCGAAGGACCGCTCCCGAGCACCCTCAGCGCCACGTCGCTCACCCCCTTGCGCTGGTAGCGCGCCAGCCAGGCGTCATCGGCCTCCCGGGACAGGACCACCTCATCGTCGGACGGCCGGTCGGCGACCGGCGCCAGCGCCCCGATCCACAGCTCCGCCGTCACCTCCCGCGTCCACCCGCGCGCCTCCAGCTCCGCGCACAGCACCTCCTGGGTTCCCGCGGCGCCGGTTGCGGTCTGTATGTACGCCGGCAGATCGCGCTCGCCGTACCACCGTCGTACGGCGCTCAGGGCCTCGTCGAGCGGCAGGCCAGGGTCGCCGAGCGGGAGGACGGAGTTGGCGCGGCGGGTGAAGCCGGAGGCGGCACGCAGCTCCCACTCGCCGAGCCGCTCGCTCTCCACCGGCTGCCAGCCGCGCGCGGCGATCCGGGCCAGTTCCTCGTACGAGGCGGCCGGGCCTCGGCGGCGGGCCGGCTCGGCGGCCACGACCTTGCCCGCCACCAGCGCGGATTCCGCTATGCGGACGCTCTGCCCGTCCCGGCGCGTGATCATCAGCACACCGCCGTCCCATGATGTGAGAACACCCACCGTGTCGGTGAACTTCTCCCGTGTGACGCCGGTTTCGGCAAGGTGGCGTACGGATACCCGTTTGCCCACGTCAGCTGCAGAGATGCGGACGACGAGACGGCCCGCGGCGGAGATTTCCACAGGTCAGTTCACCCCTCCTGTTCGGATCATGCCCAAGAACGGAGATACTAGGTGCGGGCATCGACGACGCCGCGCTCCCGCGCGCGAGGCGGCGGAGCCTGAGGAGGCCCGCCAGCGCCCTATGGAGGAGGAACGACAGCGTGACCTACGTCATCGCGCAGCCTTGTGTCGACGTGAAGGACAAGGCCTGCATCGAGGAGTGCCCGGTCGACTGCATCTACGAGGGCTCCCGGTCCTTGTACATCCACCCGGACGAATGCGTCGACTGTGGTGCGTGTGAGCCGGTCTGCCCGGTCGAGGCAATCTTCTACGAGGACGACACTCCGGACGAGTGGAAGGACTACTACAAGGCGAACGTCGAGTTCTTCGACGAGCTCGGCTCGCCCGGCGGCGCCAGCAAGCTGGGTCTGATCGAGCGGGACCACCCGTTCATCGCCGCGCTGCCGCCGCAGGCCTGATCAGCCGGCACCTTTCCGTGTCGCCTCGGTCCCGTACGGCCTGATCGCCCCCGATCGTGGCCTGCGGGACCGAAGTGTTCCCCGTACGACCCGAAAGTGAGCGCGACGCCGTGTCCGCAGTCTCCGACCGCCTTCCCACCTTCCCCTGGGACAAGCTGGAGCCGTACAAGAAGACGGCGGCCGCGCACCCCGGAGGCATCGTCGACCTGTCGGTCGGCACCCCGGTCGACCCGGTCCCCGATCTCGTGCAGAAGGCCCTGATCGACGCGGCGGACTCCCCGGGCTACCCGACGGTCTGGGGCACCCCGGCGCTGCGGGACGCGATCACCGGCTGGGTCGAGCGGCGGCTCGGCGCCCGCGAGGTCACCCACCGCCACGTCCTGCCGATCGTCGGCTCCAAGGAACTCGTCGCCTGGCTCCCCACCCAGCTGGGCCTCGGCCCCGGCGACCGGGTCGCCTACCCGCGCCTCGCCTACCCGACGTACGAGGTCGGCGCCCGCCTCGCCCGCGCCGAGTACGAGGTCTACGACGACCCCACCGAGCTGGACCCGGCGGGTCTGAAGCTCCTGTGGCTCAACTCGCCGTCCAACCCGACCGGCGAGGTGCTGTCCAAGGGCGAGCTGACGAGGATCGTCGCCTGGGCCAGGTCCCACGGGATCCTGGTCTTCTCCGACGAGTGCTACCTGGAGCTGGGCTGGGAAGCCGACCCGGTCTCGGTCCTGCACCCCGACGTCAACGGCGGCTCCTACGACGGCATCGTGGCCGTCCACTCGCTGTCCAAGCGCTCCAACCTCGCCGGTTACCGCGCGGCCTTCCTCGCGGGCGACCCGGCCGTCCTGGCGCCCCTCCTGGAGATCCGCAAGCACGGCGGCATGATGACCCCGGCGCCGACCCAGGCGGCGGTGGTGGCGGCCCTGGGCGACGACACGCACGTGCGTGAGCAGCGCGAGCGCTACACCGCTCGTAGGTCGCTGCTGCGCGAGGCCCTGCTGAACCACGGCTTCCGTATCGAGCACAGCGAGGCGAGCCTCTACCTGTGGGCGACCAGGGACGAGTCCTGCTGGGCCACGGTCGCCCACCTGGCCGACCTCGGCATCCTGGTGGCCCCGGGCGACTTCTACGGCGCGGCGGGCGAGAAGTTCGTACGCGTCGCGCTGACGGCGACGGACGAGCGGGTGCGGGCGGCGGTCGAGCGCCTGGCGTAGGGGCGCGGACATACGGCGAAGGGGCCCAGGACGGCTTTCCTGGGCCCCTTCACCGTATGCGCGAGGTACTAGCCGATCGGGAGGCCCTTCACCGGCAGGCTGCCCGCCGCCGGCAGGCCGCCGCCCTTGGTGACGGAGTCGGTCGGCAGACCGCCCTTCGTCGCCGTGGACGTCGTGTCGCCGAGGACGCTCCCGGCGGAGCCCGCGGCCTCGCCCGCCGCCTTCTGCGCGACCGGCGCCATCTTCTTCACGGCCTTGCCCGCGGACGGCACCGCCTTCTGGACCGCCTTGCCGCCGGTCTTGCCCGCGGTCCCGGCCAGGGTCTGCGTCGCGCCGTCCACCGTGTTGCCGACGTTCGCCCCGTCCAGAGCGGTCAGCCCGCCGAGGTTCGGAGTGGCGGGCAGCGCGGCGGGGGCCGCACTGGCGGAGCCGGCCGCACCGACCCCGGCGGCCGCTCCGGCAGCGACGAGCAGCGCGGCACGGGCGATCCTGCGGGTCAGGGGGAGGGACATGTTGCTCCTTCGACGGAGGAAACGTTGCTAGGACGCCGTGACTACCGCTCGAAGCCGACGAAGGTTGCGGACGTGCAACGTAAAGAGTTGGCAATGCGTCGCATTATCACCTACGGATAAAAACGGGCAAAAAGCTTCCGGTCTGAAAGTCCGCCAAATCCTCGCAGCCCTTTGTTCTCAAGGGTTTTGGCCGATACGGGGGTGAGGTGACGAAAACCTGCGCACACCCGCTCCGGCGGTGGCCGGACGTGACCCTTCCAGGCGATCTTCCGAACTACCGTGCCGTCAGTATCCGCACCGCGCCCGTGCCGCCCTCGCCGGCCGCCGTACGCCACTCGCTGTCCGTGTTCCCGGCCGTCCACTGCCGCCCGGCGTACGAGACCCGCTCGATGCGCAGCGCCGAGGAGTTGGCGACGGCCCAGTGGGCGAGCTGCCAGCCGCGTTCCGTGCGGCTGCGGTCGGAACCCGGGCCGGTGTCCCCCCGCACGGGGAGCGTCACGGTGCGGGCGTCGGCCGCGGTGGGCGTCGGGCTCGGCGCGGTCTTGCCGCCCACCTCCGCGGCGGTCGTCTCCAACGCGTCGCGCCCGAAGTCCCGTACGAGAGCCGACCGGACCGCGTCGGGGCCCGTGGCGGCGGCCTGGGTGCCCGTGCCGGCGGCCCGGGCGGCCTGGGTGGCGTCCTGGCGGCCGTCACAGGTCAGGGTGGCCGCCGAGGTGCCGGTGAGGGCGGCGGCCAGCAGTGTGGCGTCCGGCTCGTGCTTGGCGTACGCCTCCGGATATCCACTGCGCTGCACGCGCTGGGCGGCGACGGTCAGCGGGAGGTCCTGGTAGCCCTTCACCTTGACCAGGTGCTTGTAGAACGCGCCCGCCGCGTATGTCGGGTCCAGGATCTCCTTCGGGGTGCCCCAGCCCTGCGAGGGCCGCTGCTGGAACAGCCCGAGGGAGTCACGGTCGCCGTGCGAGATGTTGCGCAGCCCCGACTCCTGGAGCGCGGTGGCCAGCGCGATGGCCACGGCCCGCTCCGGCAGCCCGCGCCCGGTGCCGACGGCGGTGATCGTCGCGGCGTTCACCGCCTGCTCGGGCGTGAACTCGTACGACGGCCCGCCCGCGCCGCCGGAGACGACTCTGCAGCGCGGCCCGTCGGTGCCTCCTGTGACGTACTGCACCACGAGGTAACCGGCGAGCGCGCACAGGACCACGAGGGCCGACCCGAAGCGGAGGAGACGGCCACGGCGCTTGCGAGTAGGGGGCAACGGCTCTGGCATCCCGACAAGATACTGGAGAGTACTGAGACGCTTGCGCCGGACGGGGACAGTGAGGGCGGGCAGCGGGGCGTTAGGGTCGGGAGCATGGCCGACACCCCTCTTGACCTTTCGCTGGACGCAGCCCGGCTCACCGCGCAGCTCGTCGACTTCCCCTCCGAGAGCGGCACCGAGAAGCCTCTCGCGGACGCGATCGAGACCGCGCTGCGCGCTGTGCCGCACCTGACGGTCGACCGGCACGGCAACAACGTCGTCGCCCGCACGGACCTCGGCCGTCCGGAACGCGTCATCCTCGCCGGCCACATCGACACGGTCCCCATCGCGGGCAACGTCCCCTCCCGCCTCGACGACGAGGGCTATCTGTGGGGCTGCGGCACCTGCGACATGAAGTCCGGGGTCGCGGTCCAGCTGCGCATCGCGGCGACGGTCCCGGAGCCCAACCGCGACCTCACCTTCATCTTCTACGACAACGAAGAGGTGGCGGCCCATCTCAACGGCCTGGGTCATGTGGCCGAGGTCCACCCCGAGTGGCTGGAGGGCGACTTCGCGGTCCTCCTGGAGCCGACGGACAACCAGGTCGAGGGCGGCTGCCAGGGAACCCTGCGGGTGCTGCTGACGTTCAAGGGAGAGCGGGCGCACTCCGCGCGCGCGTGGATGGGGTCCAACGCGATCCACAAGGCGGCCCCCGCCCTCGCGAAGCTGGCGGCCTACGAGCCGCGCAAGCCGGTGGTGGACGGGCTGGAGTTCCACGAGGGTCTCAACGCCGTCCGGGTGGAGGGCGGCGTGGCGACGAACGTCATCCCCGACTCCTGCACGCTGACGGTCAACTTCCGTTACGCGCCGGACCGCAGCGAGGCCGAGGCGGAGGCCTTCGTGCGGGACTTCTTCGCGGACTGCGGAGTCGACGAGTTCACCGTCGACGATCACACCGGCGGCGCCCGCCCCGGCCTCACCCACCCCGTCGCCCAGGCCTTCATGGCCGCGGTCGGCGGCGTCGCCCGCCCCAAGTTCGGCTGGACGGACGTGTCCCGCTTCAGCGCGCTCGGCGTGCCCGCGGTGAACTACAGCCCCGGTCAGCCGCTGCTCGCGCACAAGGTCGACGAGCGGGTGAAGGCGTCGCTGATCCCGGAGGCGGAGTCGCGGCTGCGGGCCTGGCTGACGTCGTAGGAAGGCGGTGCTCCGGTGGGCGCTTCATGGCGGACACGCGGACGTCCCCCCTCCGTAACCCGCGTAGATCTACGCTGAGATGGAAAGACCAGGCAAGCGGAGGGAGCGCACATGGCTACCGGGAACCCCGAGGGCAAGAAGCAGCCGCCGGAGGAGCAGCGCCTGGGACCTGTCCTCCGCAGGCGGGGACAGGTCACGGCGAGCACGACCGACCAGCGCCTGCTGGACGCGGGCGGCCCCTCGGACTGGGTCCACACCGACCCCTGGCGCGTCCTGCGCATCCAGTCGGAGTTCATCGAGGGCTTCGGCACGCTGGCCGAACTCCCGCCCGCGATCAGCGTGTTCGGCTCGGCGCGGACACCTGCGGACTCGCCTGAGTACGAGGCGGGCGTGCGGCTCGGCCGGGGCCTGGTGGAGGCGGGCTTCGCCGTGATCACCGGCGGCGGCCCCGGCGCCATGGAGGCGGCCAACAAGGGCGCCTGCGAGGCGGGCGGCACCTCGGTCGGCCTCGGCATCGAGCTCCCCTTCGAGCAGGGGCTCAACCCCTACGTCGACATCGGTCTCAACTTCCGCTACTTCTTCGTCCGCAAGATGATGTTCGTGAAGTACGCGCAGGGGTTCGTGGTCCTGCCGGGCGGACTCGGCACCCTCGACGAACTCTTCGAGGCCCTGACCCTCGTCCAGACCCAGAAGGTCACCCGCTTCCCGATCGTCCTCTTCGGCAGCGAGTACTGGGGCGGACTGGTCGACTGGCTCACCAACACCCTGATCGCCCAGGGCAAGGCGTCGGAGAAGGACCTGCTGCTGTTCCACGTGACGGACGACGTGGACGAGGCGGTGGCATTGGTGTCGAAGGAGGCGGGTCGGTAGCCCTTGAGGCCTTGGATTGCCGGAGGGGTGAATTCAGCCCCTCCGGCGTTTGAGGAGCGGGGGTCGAAGGGGGCGGAGCCCCCTGGGGACGGGACGGGACGGGACGGGACGGGACGGGACGGGACGGGACGGGACGGGACGGGACGGGACGGGACGGGTAGGGGCGTCGGGGGCGAAACCCTCTACGCCAGCCCACGACGAGCGACCGCCGGCGGCCGATGCCCGGCGATCGACGCCACCATGTCCAGCACCTGCCGCGTCTCCGCCACCTCGTGCACCCGGTACACCTGCGCCCCCAGCCACGCGGACACCGCGGTCGTCGCCAGCGTCCCCACCACCCGCTCCTTCACCGGCTTGTCCAAGGTCTCGCCCACGAAGTCCTTGTTGGACAGGGAGACCAGCACAGGCCACCCGGTCTCGACCATCTCGCCCAATCGCCGGGTCGCCTCAAGACTGTGCCGGGTGTTCTTCCCGAAGTCGTGCCCGGGATCGATCAGCACCGACTCCCGGGGCACCCCCAGCGCGACCGCCCGCTCCGCCAGCCCCACGGTCACCCGCAGGATGTCGGCCATGACGTCGTCGTACATCACCCGATGCGGCCGCGTACGAGGCTCCGCGCCCCCGGCGTGCGTGCACACGAGCCCCACCCCGTAACGCGCGGCGACCTCGGCCAGCCCCGGATCGACCCCGCCCCAGGCGTCGTTCAGCAGGTCCGCCCCCGCCTCGCACACCGCCTCGCCGACGGACGCACGCCAGGTGTCGACGCTGATGATCACGTCGGGGAACCGCCGCCGCACCTCCGCCACGAACCCGACGGTCCGCCGTGCCTCCTCCGCCGCGGACACCTCTTCGCCCGGCCCGGCCTTGACCCCGCCGACGTCGATGACGGCCGCCCCCTCGGCCACCGCCTGCTCCACGCGCGCGAGGGCGGGCTCGTCGAGGAAGGTGGCTCCCTGGTCGTAGAAGGAGTCGGGGGTCCGGTTCACGATCGCCATGATCACCGGCTCGTGCGCGTCGAATTCACGCCTGCCCAGCCTGAGCATCCCCTGTGACCTCACTTCCTACGTCTGTGTGTTCGGTCTTCGCGGCCGCCTGCGACCCTAACTGTCAGACTCGCATGGCACGATCGGACCCTGACACATTCGACGCCGGTGGCCGGCCGCCGGCAGGGACCCTGGGGACCTCAGCGATGGTTATGTTCTTGTTCCTGGTCATCGCGCTCGCGGTCGTGGTCGCCGCGGTGACGCTGGCCGTGGTGGGCGGCGGGGAGAGCGACGGCCCGCTGCCGGACGTCGCCCCCGAGCGGCTCCAGGACCCGCTGCCGCCGGACCGCCCGGTGAACCGCGCGGACATCGAGGGCCTGCGCTTCCCGCTGACCGCCCGCGGCTACCGCATGGCGGACGTGGACGACGCGCTCAGCCGCCTCGGCGCCGAGCTCGCCGAGCGGGACGCCCGGATCGCCGACCTGGAGTCCGCGCTGGCCGGCGCCCAGGCCGCGGCCCACGTCGCCCTGCACAAGCCGGAGCACGGCCAGGGGGAGCAGCAGTGAGCGACGGCACCGCCCTGGCCGGCCCGGACGGCGCGCCGCGCTGCCCCTGGGCCCTGTCCACGCCGGACTACGTGGCGTACCACGACGAGGAGTGGGGCCGCCCGGTCCACGGCGACGACGCCCTCTTCGAGCGGCTCAGCCTGGAGGCCTTCCAGTCCGGCCTGTCCTGGATCACCATCCTGCGCCGCCGCGAAGGCTTCCGGGCCGCCTTCTCGGGCTTCGAGATCGCCAAGGTGGCCACCTTCGGCGAGGCCGACCGGGACCGCCTGCTGCTCGACCCGGGGATCATCCGCAACCGCGCCAAGATCGACGCGACGATGGCCAACGCGCGCGTGCTGGCCGAATGGTCCCCGGGCGAGCTGGACGAGCTGATCTGGTCCCACGCGCCGGCCTCGCACGCCGTCCCCAGGACCCTGGCGGACGTCCCCGCGGTCACCCCGGAGTCGACCGCCCTGTCCAAGGCCCTGAAGAAGCGCGGCCTGCGCTTCGTGGGCCCCACGACGGCGTACGCGCTGATGCAGGCGTGCGGACTGGTGGACGACCACCTGGAGACATGCGTCGCGAGAACCCGCTGAGCCCTACCGGCCCAGGTACTTGGGCGTCTCCTTGTTCACGAAGGCCCGCACCGCGATCGCGTGGTCCTCGGAGGCCCCGGCCCGCGTCTGCAGCTCGTCCTCCTTCTCCAGCGTCTGAGCCAGGGTGTGCGACAGCGCGTACGCGAGGGACTCCTTGATCGCGCCGTACGCCACCGTCGGCCCCTCGGCCAGGGCCCGCGCCACCTTCTCGGCCTCCGCGGGCAGCTCGGTGGACGGCACGAGGCGGTTCACGATGCCCAGGTCGTGCGCGTCCCGGGCCGACATGGTCCGCGGGAAGAGCAGCAGGTCGGCGGCGCGCCCCGGCCCCACCACCCGCGGCAGCGTCCATGAGATCCCGGAGTCCGCGGTCAGCGCCACGCCCGCGAACGAGGTGTTGAACGCGGCCGTGTCCGCCGCCACCCGGTAGTCCGCCGCGAGCGCGATCCCGAACCCGGCGCCCGCCGCGACCCCGTTCACCCCGGCCACCACCGGCTTCGGCATCTCCGTCAGCGCCCGCACGACCGGGTTGTAGTGCTCCCTGACCGTGCTCATGACCTCCGTCGAGCCCTCGGCGAGCAGCCCGATGTGCTCCTTGAGGTCCTGCCCCACGCAGAACGCCCGCTCCCCGGCGGCGGTGAGCAGCACGGCCCGCACGGCGTCGTCCGAGGCCGCCGACTCCACGGCCTCCCGCAGCGCGACCTTCGTGGCGATGTTCAGCGCGTTCATCGCCTCCGGCCGGTTCAGCGTGATCGTCGCGAGCCCGTCGTGCACCTCGTAGAGCACGGTGTCGGCCATGGCGTATCCCCTCCGGTGTGTCCGCTGCATCCGATGTCGAAGGACAGCATGGCGGAGATCGCCGTCCGAGGACCGGACCGGACGTGTGACCTGCGTCAAACAAATCCTGAGCGCTCATCACCGCCTGGGATCCGCGCGGTGGCGGAGTATCGCAGCCACATCGCCGAATTGAGTGGTTTTGCTCGCGCGCGTTGCCCAAGCGATGCCGACTGATGTTGGTCATCGGGTCCTGAGATGCGGGATAATGGCTTGGAAGCAATGTGTTCGATGCCGGTGGCGCGTGTCCCACTTTGACGCGCGTGCCCTCCCGGGGCCGTCGGCTTTGACGATGAGCTGGTTTCAGGAAGGGGAACGAGCATGGCGGCCATGAAGCCGCGGACGGGCGATGGCCCGCTCGAGGTGACCAAGGAGGGGCGGGGCATTGTCATGCGCGTTCCGCTCGAAGGCGGCGGTCGACTCGTCGTCGAGCTGACCCCTGACGAGGCCGACGCGCTCGGTGACGCCCTCAAGAAGGTCGTCGGCTGACGCGGAAGCGACCATACCCTTTCGGTTGCCCCGGCATCTCATGAGGTGCCGGGGCAGCGGTTTGCCCGGGCGGTTCCACGAATGGCCGTACGGCCCTCACCGGGTCCCGGGCCCGGTTCCGGGCCACCGGCTCAGCGCTTGACGGCGCAGAGCAGTCCGTCACCCACCGGCAGCAGCGACGGCACCAGATCCTGGCTCTCGCGTACGGCCCGCAGCAGCTCCCTGAGGCGCAGCACCTCCGTGGGCTGCGGTCCCGAGTCCATGGTGCGGCCGTTGGCGAAGACGCCCTCGAAGACCACCAGGCCGCCAGGACGCAGCAGGCGCAACGATTCAGCGAGGTAGTCCATGACCTCCTGCCGGTCGCCGTCGCAGAAGACGAGGTCGTAGCCGACGTCGGCGAGACGGGGCAGCACGTCCAGGGCCCGGCCCGGGATGAAGCGGGCCCGGTTGCTGGCGAAGCCGCAGGCGCGGAAGGCCTGGCGGGCGAACTGCTGGTGCTCCGGCTCGGGGTCGACGGTGGTCAGCACCCCGTCCGGGCGCATGCCGTGCAGCAGGTGGATTCCGGAGACACCGGTCCCGGTGCCGATCTCGGCGACCGCCTTGGCGTCCACGGAGGCGGCCAGCAACCGCAACGCCGCGCCCGCGCCGGGCGACACCGAGCGCAGCCCCGCCTCACGGGCCCTGTCGCGGGCCCAGCGCAGGACTTCGTCCTCGGCGACGTAGGCGTCGGCGAACGCCCAGCTCGTCTGCCGGTTGCCGGTAATGGCCCTCTCCTTGCCCCGTGGTTGCCTGGGCGTGACTGTATCCGTTGGTGCCGGGAACCCGCAGATGGGACCGGGCGTTTAGAGGGGTGGAGACGCACCCGGGGGGACACAGTTGGATCACGAAGCCGAGCAGGCCCTCGAGCAACTGCTGACGCAGGGGACCGAGTGGTATCAGCCCAGATCAAATTCTCGTAAAACCGCTTATCCGGAGCTAACGGGCGAGGTGGCTATGGTAGGGGCTCCACTGGAGACAACCAGAGCCGACAGGGGAGGTGCGGCCGCGCCTGGGGATCGTGGGGGAATGCTGCGGCGCTTCCTCGGATCGGCGGGCAGGCCGAAATCCGTGAACGACACCGCTGACCGCAGCCACGCCGGCGACTACGCCCAGACCGCGACCTTTTCCACCGACGCGGACGGGCAGGCGTGGACTCCGCCCACCTGGGAGGAGATCGTCAGCACGCACAGCGGCCGCGTCTACCGCCTCGCGTACCGCCTCACCGGTAACCAGCACGACGCCGAGGACCTCACGCAGGAGGTCTTCGTCCGCGTCTTCCGCTCGCTGTCCACCTACACACCGGGCACCTTCGAGGGCTGGCTGCACCGCATCACCACCAACCTCTTCCTGGACATGGTCCGCCGCAAGCAGCGCATCCGCTTCGACGCCCTCGGCGAGGACGCGGCCGAGCGACTGCCCAGCCGCGAGCCGTCACCCCAGCAGGTCTTCAACGACGCCCACTTCGACGCGGACGTCCAGCAGGCCCTCGACACCCTCGCGCCGGAGTTCCGCGCCGCGGTCGTCCTGTGCGACATCGAGGGACTGTCGTACGAGGAGATCGCCGCGACCCTCGGGGTCAAGCTCGGCACCGTCCGCTCGCGGATCCACCGCGGCCGTTCCCAGCTGCGCAAGGCCCTCGCCCATCGCTCACCCGAGGCCCGTGCCGAGCGCCGCTCGTTCATGGCCCGGGTCCCCGCGCTGGGGGGAGGGGGCGCGTCCGCGTGAGTGGATCACTGCCCAAACCCGGCGAGGGGAGCCTCGCGGAACAGCACCTGGGAGACCGGCTCGCCGCCCTGGTGGACGGTGAGCTCGGTCATGCCACGCGGGAGCGTGTTCTCGCGCATCTCGCCACCTGCCCGAAATGCAAGGCGGAGGCGGACGCCCAGCGCCGCCTGAAGAACGTCTTCGCGGAGGCCGCGCCGCCCCCGCCCTCCGAGAGCTTCCTGGCCCGCCTCCAAGGGCTGCCGGGAGGTGATCCGGAGGACGGCGACGGCTCGCCGTTCGGCGGGGGGTTCGGAGGACTGTCGGGACGATCCGGCACCACCGGGGCCTTCGGCGTGAGACGTGGCGAGCGCTTCGAGTTCGACTACGTCCCCGCCCGCCCGCACCCGGGGGCGCTCCCGCCCTCCGCGGGCCGGGGGTTCCGCATCCATGACGTCAGCCGTCACGAGACCGACCGTTCGGCCTCGCGCGGCATGCGGTTCGCGGTCGTCGCCGCCGGGGCGGTGTCGCTGGCCGCGATCGCGCTGGGCGGCGTCACCACGGGCATGTCGGGTGACACCGACGCCCGCGGGGCCGGCAGCAACGTGACTCCGGCGCGCACACCGGGCACGGGAGCCGCGGTGCCGGAGAACCAGCGCCGCCGTGGCGTGGGGCCGCTGCTCGCGCAGGAACAGGGGCAGCGGACGCAGGACGACATCCCGGTCTCCCCGACCACGGCGTCCGCACCGCTGCTGCCGGGTATCCCCGCCCAGGTGCAGGAGGCGGCGCTGCACACCCTCACGGCGCCCGTGGTCGCCGGTGCCGCAGCGATGTCCCCTCTCATACGTCCGCTCAGCGCCACCCCGCCGCTCACCCTGACGTCCCTGTCCACCACCCCGGACCTCTCGGCCTCCGGTTTCCTCACCGCACCCGCCCCCCACACCGCATCAGCGCCCACGCCCCCCGGCACCACACGCTGACCGGCGCCCTGCTCCGCGGCGCCCGAACCTGGTTGAATCCACAGACAGGTCGACGCGCCGCGCACCGCGGCCGGTCAGCTGTGGGGAGAGCATGGACGAGGGCAAGCCCACAAAGAGCGATACGCCGACGACCGACACGGCACGTTCCGACGGCGACTTCCTGCTGAGGGCTCCGCGCGGCGGGACCGACTCGGAGGGCGACCACGAGCTCACGGCCCCCCGGGACTCGTCCGACGCGGAGGGGGACTTCACACTGGCACAGCCTGTGCCGACGGCTGCCCTGCCGATGGAGGCTCCTGCGACGCACGCTCCCGTCGGCGAGCACTCCACCGAGCCGGTCGCTCCTGCCGAGCCCGTCGCAGACCGTCCCGCGCCTGTGCCCGCCCCCGACTCCACCAGCACCCCGCCCTACGGCGTACCGGGCCCCTGGGCCCCCGCCCCACCGGTCCAGCACCCGGCGACCACACCCGCACACGGCACGGCGACACCGGCACCGCCCGGGGCCGCGCCGACCATCCCCTCGACCCCCACGCCCACCCCTGCCCCCACGCCCTGGCGGAACTACGACCCCTGGGCCCCGGTCCCCGCCCCCCTCCAGCAGACCGGTGCCGTAGTGGACACCGAGGACACCCGGCGTCGCCGGGCCCGGCGGGCGCTTGTCGTCGGCGCTCTCCTGCTCGCGCTCGCGGCCGGCGGGATCGGTGGGGCCGTAGGGGCGTATCTCGAGCGCAACGGCGTAGGGGGTGACGTCGTGGAGTTGCCGCAGGCCGGGGAGGAGCCCGTCCGGCGTGCTCCTGACAGTGTCGCCGGAATCGCCGCGAGGGCCCTGCCCAGTGTCGTGACCCTGCATGTGAGCGGGGCCGAGGAGTCAGGGACCGGGACCGGTTTCGTGCTGGACGATCACGGCCACATCCTCACCAACAACCACGTCGTGGAGCCGGCCGGCCCCGACGGCAGGATATCGGTGACCTTCCGCGGCGGGGACACCGCAGAGGCCACCGTCGTGGGGCGGGACAGCGGGTACGACCTCGCCGTCGTCAAGGTGAGCGGTGTCCGCGGTCTGCGGCCCATGGCGCTCGGCAACTCCGACAACGTCCAGGTCGGCGACCCCGTGGTGGCCATCGGAGCCCCCTTCGACCTGGAGGGCACCGTCACCTCCGGGATCATCAGCGCGAAGGAACGGCCCATCACCGCCGGGGACGAGAGCGGGGATGGGAGCGACGTGTCGTACGTCGACGCCCTGCAGACCGACGCACCCATCAACCCCGGCAACTCCGGCGGCCCTCTCCTCGACTCCCGCGCCCGTGTCATCGGCATCAACTCCGCCATCCGTTCCGCCGCCGACGACTCCGGTTCCGGGAGCGGACAGGCCGGTTCGATAGGTCTCGGTTTCGCCATTCCCGTCAACCAGGCCAAGCGGGTCGCGGAGGAACTGATCAACACCGGCAAGGCGACCCATCCGGTCATCGGTGTCACCCTCGACATGGACTACACCGGCGACGGCGCCCGCGTCGGGGCGAGGGGCGGCGACGGCGGACCCGCCGTGACCGAGGGCGGTCCGGGCGACCGGGCCGGGCTGCGGGCGGGCGATGTCATCACCGAGGTCGACGGCCGCCGTATCCACTCCGGCGACGAGCTCATCGTGAAGACCCGCGCCCACCGCCCCGGCGACCACCTGGAACTCACCCTGGAGCGCGACGGCAGGGAAAGGAACGTCTCGCTGGTCCTCGGATCCTCGGACGGCGACTAAGAGAATCGACAGAGAACCGCAAGAGGATCGGCAGAGAACCGACGGCGGACCAGCGCGGGACCGATTGACAGAAACCCCACAGACACGGCCCGAACCCCGCTCCACAAGGCAAACAACCCGGAAAACCGCCCACCCGCCCGCACTCGGAGTCCCCGGGACAGTACCGGTCGTACGGGATCCCCAGGTACCGTGGACCCGGCCCGGACCACGGAAGACCGCACAGACCCCCGAGGGCCGAGGACCGAGGACATCGCAAGGAGCTTCAGGTGTTCAATGACATAGGACCGCTCGAGCTGATCACGCTCGTTGTCCTCGCCGTGCTCGTCTTCGGTCCGGACAAGCTTCCGAAGGTCATCCAGGACGTCATGCGGACGGTGCGCAAGATCCGCGAGTTCTCGGAGAGCGCCAAGCAGGACATCCGCTCGGAGCTGGGCCCGGAGTTCAAGGACTTCGAGTTCGAGGACCTCAACCCCAAGACGTTCATCCGCAAGCACCTGGACAACGACGAGCTGGGGCTCAAGGAGATCCGCAACGGCTTCGACCTGAAGAAGGAGATGGCCGAGGTCACCGACGCGGTGCACAGCACGGACACCTCGCCGTCCTCGTCCTCCTCCGGCGGCCGGATCGACATGACCAAGAAGCCCGAGGAGCTCGGCAAGGACGACCGCCCGCCCTTCGACGCGGACGCCACCTGAGCCGTACGCCCCACCGGAAGGCGCCTGCCGAGCAGTTCAGCTCGCGGGCGCCTTTCCCGTCGTACGTGACGCGTTTCATACCCCGCTCTCACTCCGTACGGCGCTCGTATGCACTCGTACGGCCTGAAGGCGCGCCCCGTGAGCCCCGCGCGCGCCGGGCGGTTTCCCCGCAGCTCGGAGCGGTGTGGCTATGCTGCCGAGTTGTTGTGCGGGCCGTACGCGAACCAGCGACGCCGCCCGAAGGGGGGCGGGCCGGTCCGGTCCGACGAGCACTAGTAGGAGGCGTCCGGCACATGGAGACGACGAGTGGGGCGGTCGCGCAGGCGCCGACCGCGGAGGGTGGCCAGCAGGTTCCCTCCGCCCGGCGCACGGTCGACGGCTACCTTCAGGCGCCCTTCCCCTGGTACGGCCTCGACGAGGCCTTCACCGGGCCGCGCTGGCTGATGCAGGTCGGCACGTCGGCCGACGGGGCCGTCGAACACGGGTCGATCGGCCACGGTGACGAGCCCTCCGTGAAGAACGAGGCGGGCTCCACGGGAGAGCCGAAGGAGAAGTTCGCGGTCGTCGTGACCGTCGCCGCGAACCCGTCCCGCAGGAGCGCGGACGGCACGGGACTGCTGGAGGCCACGTCGGTCTCCTCCGCCGCCTGGCTGGCCGGGGTGGGCCTGCTGTCGTTCACCTGGCCCGGGCAGATGGACCACTCCCTGCGCGACGACTGGCTGGACCAGCAGACCGAGACGGCCTGGGTCCTGGCGGACGACCTCCAAGGCCCCGACTGGTCCACCCTGTCCCTCCCGGTGGACGGCGTGCCCACGACGTTCCACTACCGGGAGTCGGAGTTCGGCTGGGTCCTCGCGGGCTCCACCCAGGAGGGGGTGCACGTGGGGGCGTACGGGAGAGGCATGAGCGCGTACGGGCTGGGGTTCGCGATGATCAAGGACATCTCCGCGTACGCCTAGTGCGAGCGGGGCACCGAGGACCGGTCCGCGCGGTGCCCGACGACTGCCCTATCCGCCCAGCCGTCGCCGTACCCGCCGGACCTGACGGTTGTCGGTGACCGCGTCGAGCAGCCGGCGTCCGATGCCGGCCTCGTGGGCCGGGCCCTCGAGGCGCAGCAGGGCGCCGTCACGGACGACGGCGTGGGCGAGCGGGGCGTCGGTCTTCGGCAGGCTGACCGGGTGGCGTCCGGCCGGGAGCCCGAGACGGGCGGGGAGCCGCAGTACGGCGGTCGTCCCGCCCTCGCCGGGGACCAGCTCGGCGTCCACCGTCAGGGCGGACACGGTGACCCTGAGGCGAGCCCGGCCACCGGCCGCCGTCGCCGCCACGTAGGGCAGCGGGAGCGAACGCTCCCCGCGCCCGGAGTTCGCCGCGGCGGCACCGGCCGTGTCCGGACCGAGTCCGCGCAGGCGCTGGTCCACGTCGAGGGCGAGCTGGCCGCTGCCCGTCCAGTACGGCAGCGCGAGCCGCCCGCCGGTGAGCGCCGGGCCCGTGGCCGGTGCCCCCGGGACGCCGTCGCCGGTCAGACGGACCATGCGTTCGACGCCCAGCAGCTGGACGTACGCCCACACGTCGTGCACCCCGCGCTCCAACGGCCGCCCGCCCGCGAGCCGTTCCGGGTCGAGGAGCAGCCGCCCGGACGCGACGAGCCGCGACCGCCCTTCCCCGTGGGACTCGAGCCGCAGCTCCAGGTCACCCTCCGGGTACCACCAGTCCTCACGGTCGCGGTCCTTGACGACCAGTTCGGCGTACGCCAGCCGGAACGGATCGCTGACCTCCCAGCCGTCCCGCGTCCCCGGCACCCCGGCCAGCAGCCCCGGGTCCAGCAGGCGCTTCCCGTCCCGCTCGACGAGCACCAGCGGCTCGCCGTCCCCGCGCAACAGGTCCAGCGTGACGTCGGCGGCCAGCCGGCCGTCCTCCCACCGCAGTCCGGTGACGGCGCTGCGGGCCCTGACCTCACGGACCCGCTCGGCGAGCGCCACGGCGCCGTCGAAGTCACCGCGTCCGAGGAGTTCGGCGCGCAACCGGGACACCGCGGGCAGACCCTCTCGAACGGCGCTGGGGAACTCCTCCGACGCCAGCCGGCGGGCCGCCTCGAAGCGCTCCCGCTGCTGGGCGGGGGCCTCGCGGAGGATCTCGGGCTCACGGGCGCGGGAGAGGATCTCGACGTGGTACAGGCGGTGCAGGAGACGGTTGCGCAGCGCGTTGACGTCGTCGGAGGGGGGCGTGCCGTCCTTGATCTGGCGCACGACGGTGCGGCAGTTGGACCAGAACCCGTGGCGCGGATCGAAGCGGTGCCGGGTGTTGTTGCCGCCGTCGTCCCGCTTCATCCAGTAGTAGCAGGGGTAGTCGGCCAGGACCGCGATCCGCTCGGCCCTCAGATAGGCGGCGCTGACGAAGGCCAGGTCCTCCAGGATCCAGGGCCCCTCGCGGAACCGCAGACCGTGCTCCTCGACGAAGGCACGCCGGAACATCTTGTGCGGCGACATGCTCTGCATGAGCTCGTCGTTCTCGATCGTGCAGGCGTCCACCGTGTGCCGGAACAGCCGCCGGGGCCGCACCATCGTGCTGGACATCTTGCCGAGGACCACGTCGGCGTCGTTCCGCCTGGCGTGCTCGTACAGCCGCTCCAGGGCCTCGGGGCCGAGCCTGTCGTCGTGGTCGACGAACTGGATGTACTCGCCCTTCGCGTGCCGCATGCCGAGATTGCGGGGCGCACCCGGCCAGCCGGAGTTGGGCCGGGTGCGCAGCTGGACGTTGGGGTGCAGGGCGGCGAGCTTCTCCACCCGGGCCGGCGTGTCGTCCGTCGATCCGTCGTCGACGTAGATGACCTCGTACTCGTCGGCGGGCAGGCTCTGGCCGAGCAGCGACGGCGCGCACTCGTCGACGTACTTCCCGGTGTTGTGGAGGGGAACGACGACGCTGACTTTCAGCATTCCACGGACCTTATACGCGGCCCGTGGAATCCCGCTTCATCCCCTACGTCTCAGAACTTGTTCCTGGGCGTGATGCCCAGGGACAGTCCCGAAAGCCCGCGCTGCCGCCCCCCGAGCTTCCCCGCGATCCCCCGCAGAGCCGCGCCCGCCGGAGAGTCGGGGTCGGTCAGTACCACCGGCTTGCCCTCGTCGCCCCCCTCGCGCAGGCGGACGTCGATCGGGATCGAGCCGAGGACCGGGACCGTCGCACCCGTGGTCCGGGTCAGCCCGTCCGCCACCGTCTGGCCGCCACCCGTGCCGAAGACGTCCACCATCTCGCCGCAGTGCGGGCAGGGGAGGCCGGACATGTTCTCGACCACGCCGACGATCTTCTGGTGGGTCTGGACGGCGATGGAGCCGGCCCGCTCGGCGACCTCCGCGGCGGCCTGCTGCGGGGTCGTCACCACCAGGATCTCCGCGTTCGGGACCAGCTGGGCCACCGAGATCGCGATGTCGCCGGTGCCCGGGGGGAGGTCCAGGAGCAGGACGTCCAGGTCGCCCCAGTACACGTCCGCCAGGAACTGCTGCAAGGCCCTGTGCAGCATCGGGCCGCGCCACACCACCGGTGCGTTGCCCGGGGTGAACATGCCGATGGAGATGACCTTCACGCCGTTCGCGGACGGCGGCATGATCATGTTCTCGACCTGGGTCGGACGGCCGTCGGCGCCCAGCATGCGCGGCACCGAGTGGCCGTAGATGTCGGCGTCGACCACGCCCACCTTGAGGCCGTCGGCCGCCATCGCCGCCGCCAGGTTGACCGTCACCGAGGACTTGCCGACGCCGCCCTTGCCGGAGGCGACCGCGTAGACACGGGTCAGGGAGCCGGGCTTGGCGAAGGGCACCTCGCGCTCGGTCTGGCCGCCCCGCAGCGCGGTCGCGAGCTCCTTGCGCTGCTCGTCGCTCATCACGTCGAGCGTGACGTCGACACGCGTGACGCCCTCGACGGCCGCGACCGCGTCCGTCACGCGCTGCGTGATCGTCTCGCGCATCGGACAGCCGGAGACTGTCAGGTACACGGTGACCGCGACCGCCCCGTCCGCGCCGATGTCGACCGACTTGACCATCCCGAGTTCCGTGATGGGGCGGTTGATCTCGGGGTCGTTCACCGTCGCCAGTGCCTCGCGCACCGCGTCTTCGCTAGCCATACAGACGATGGTACGGCGGCCGTGGGCGCCCCCCGCACCCCCGTCAGTGGTCGTCTACGTCACGCCCGTGCGGCCGTTCTGCCGGGAATACGACATGCCCGTCGTGCTGCCGTGCCTCCAGTTCCTTCATCAGGTCCTGGAGTTCCGAGCGGATCCAGTCGCGGGTGGCCACCTCCCCGAGGCCGATCCTGAGCGCGGCGATCTCACGGGTCAGGTACTCGGTGTCCGCGATCGACCGCTCGTTCTGCTTGCGGTCCTGTTCGAGGTTGACCCGGTCCCGGTCGTCCTGCCGGTTCTGCGCGAGCAGGATCAGCGGGGCGGCGTAGGAGGCCTGGAGGGACAGCATCAGTGTGAGGAAGATGAACGGGTAGTTGTCGAAGCGCAGGTCGACGGGCGCGAAGATGTTCCACAGCACCCACGCGATGATGACGACCGTCATCCAGACGATGAACCGCCCGGTGCCCAGGAAGCGGGCGATCCGTTCGGAGAGTCGCCCGAAGGCCTCCGGGTCCCATTCGGGGAGCAGCCTGCGCCGCGGCGAGCGCGGCTGGTCGAGGCGGGTGCGGGGACGGCCCGTCGCCGTGGCGCCGGAAGGGACGCGTTCGCGGGTACCGGACGGGGTGCGCTCGCGGTTCGGGGTCTCGCGCTCAGGCGTCATGGTGGGCCACCCCCTCCGCCCCCTCCGCGTCGAACTCCGTCTCACGCCAGTCCTCGGGCAGCATGTGGTCCAGTACGTCGTCCACGGTCACCGCGCCGAGCAGCGCCCCCGCCTCGTCGACCACGGGCGCCGCCACCATGTCGTACGTCGCGAAGAAACCGGCGATGACCGGCAGAGTCGCGTCCGGGGCGAGGGCCTGGAGGTCGTCGTCGACGAGTGCGCTGACGAGGGTGTACGGAGGGTCGCGCAGCAGCCGCTGGAAGTGGACCGTGCCGAGGTACTTGCCGGTCGGCGTCTCGTCGGGCGGGCGGCACACGTAGACCTGGGCGGCGAGGGCCGGGGAGAGGTCGGGGTTGCGGACGCGGGCGAGCGCGTCGGCGACGGTCGCGTCCGGCCGCAGGACGATCGGTTCCGTCGTCATCAGACCGCCGGCCGTGTGCTCCTCGTACGCCATCAGGCGCCGCATGTCGGCCGCGTCGCCCGGCTGCATCAGGCTCAGCAGCCGCTCCTGCTCCTCGGTGGGGAGCTCGGAGAGCAGGTCGGCCGCGTCGTCCGGGTCCATGGCCTCCAGGACGTCGGCGGCCCGCTCCTCCTTCAGCTTGCCGAGGATCTCGATCTGGTCGTCCTCCGGAAGCTCTTCCAGTACGTCGGCCAGGCGGTCGTCGTCGAGAGCGGCGGCCACCTCGGCACGCCGCTTGGGGGAGAGGTGGTGCAGGACGTTGGCGAGGTCGGCCGCGCGCAGCTGCTCGAAGGTGGCCAGGAGGCTCTCGGCGCCCTGTCCGTGCTCCTCCAGCGTGAAGCCGGTGACGGCGGACCACTCGACGGTCAGCGCCTCGCCCTTGCGCCGGAACGCCCCGCCCTTGCCGCCCTTGCGGACGAAGACGCGGTCGATCTCCCAGTCCCGGCGGGCCGGCAGGTGGTGCACCGACGCGTCGAGGACGGTGACCTGTTCGCCGCTCTCCACGAGCGTGACGCGCCGGTCGAGGAGCTCGCCGAAGACCAGGCGCTCGGTGGGCCGTTGCTCGAAGCGGCGGACGTTGAGCACACCGGTGGTGATGACCTGTCCGGACTCGATGCTCGTGACCCGGGTCATGGGCAGGAAGATGCGGCGCCGCGTGGACAGTTCGACGACCAGGCCGAGCACCCGGGGCGGCCTGCGCCCCACGCGCAGTACGACGACCAGATCCCGCACGCGGCCCACCTGGTCGCCGTTGGGATCGAAGACGGCGACACCGGCGAGGTGCGAGACGAAGATCCGGGGGGCTCCCGCTGCCATGACTGTGCTTCCTTCGGTTCGTCGTTCGTTGTCCGGATTGCCCGCTCGGGAGGGCTTAAGGCTAGCCCGTACCGTTCGGATACGCCCTGGTGAGGGGGCCGGACGGTCTGGCTCCGCCCGGGCCCCGGGGCCCCGGTACGCTGCCGTACGCCGCTGAAGGTCCCTCGTCGGAAAGGCAGCCCCACCTGTGACCGCGATTGCCCAGGGCCGTGCCCGCAGGACCGTTGTGGTGGGCGCGATGTGCGCCCTGGTCGTGACAGGTACGGGCCTGACAGGCTGCAGCGAGGACCCCGACGCGGGCACCAACGGGGTCGGCAAACTGCCCGCCGCCCAGATCCAGTCGAAGACGCGGGCGGCCGCCGAGTCCGCAGGCGCGCTGCGCCTGGCGGGGAACGTGGTCACCAGTGGGCGCACGTACCGGCTCGACATGCGCCTGAGTTCCGACGGCGGCTCCGGGTCGGTCACCGCGGAGGGGGCCACCTTCCAGCTGCTGCGGATCGGCAAGGAGCTGTATCTGAAGGCCGACGCGGGCTTCTGGACCAAGGCCGACGGAAAGGGCGACTCGGACGCGGCCGCCGACAAGCTCGACGGCAAGTACGTGAAGGTGCCGTCGGGCGACCCGGCGTACAAAAAGTTCAGCGGTTTCACGGACAAGGACGTTCTCCTCGACGGACTTCTGACGCTGCACGGCAGCCTGGACACCGACGGCCACCACGAGCAGGCGGGTACCCGCACGATCCGGATCACGGGTGACAAGGGCGACGGCGGCACCCTGGACGTCTCCCTGGAGGGTCAGCCCTACCCCCTGCGCCTTGCCCGGGCGGGCGGCGCGGGCACCCTGACCTTCTCGGCCTGGGGCAAGAACTTCCCCCTGACCGAGCCGAAGAAGGACGAGACCGTGGACTACGGCAAGCAGCTGCCGGCTTCCTAGCCGTGTTTGCGGCGCTTCAGCAGCAGCCGGGGAAGCCCGGCGGGGATCGGCTCACGTGTGGTCGCCGGTGTCGGCAGCGGCGGTTCGGCCAGGTCGCCGTCGGGGAGCGCTGTCGTGATCGCGGTCGGTTCGAGCCGCAGCACCCGGCACTCGCGGGACCAGCGCTCCGTCATGGCCTCGCCGTCGGGGGCGTTCAGCCGTTTCCCCTTGAGTTCGGCGACAGCCGCTGCCCACGCCTCGGACCCGGGCGCGAGCTCCACGACCCTCGCCGTCCAGGAGACCAGCCGGCCCCCCTTGTCCTTGCTGCGGACGGTCACCTCGGCGGCGCCCCCGTCGGTCAGGCCCGGCAGCGGCTGTTCCCCTGGCCCGTCACCGACCAGGCACGCGGCGCCTTCGTGCCACACGTGCCACAGGGCGCGGGCCGGGCTCCCGGGTCCCTTGACCCAGACGAGGCCGGACTTCTTCATGGCCTCCTCGACGAGGGCCCGGTCGAGCAGCTCACTTGTCATGAGGCCCACCCTAGAGCCAGCCGTTGCGCTTGAGGGTGCGGTGGATGCCGAGGCAGATGACACCGGTGATCGCCATGATCACGGGATAGCCGAGCTTCCAGTGCGTCTCCGGCATGTAGTCGAAGTTCATGCCGTAGACCCCGCACACCATCGTCGGTACGGCGATGATCGCGGCCCAGGACGTGATCTTGCGCATGTCCTCGTTCTGCGCGACGGACGCCTGCGCGAGGTTGGCCTGGAGGATCGAGTTGAGCAGCTCGTCGAAGCCGAGGACCTGCTCCTGGACGCGGGCGAGGTGGTCGGCGACGTCCCGGAAGTACTTCTGGATGTCGGGGTCGACGAGCCGCATCGGCCGCTCGCTGAGCAGCTGCATGGGCCGCAGCAGCGGGGCGACGGCCCGCTTGAACTCCAGCACCTCGCGCTTGAGCTGGTAGATCCGCGCCGAGTCGACACCGCGCGAGACCTTGCCGCCGCGTCCCGGGGTGAACACCTCGGTCTCCACCTCGTCGATGTCGTCCTGCACCGCGTCGGCGACCGCGACATAGCCGTCGACGACATGGTCGGCGATGGAGTGCAGCACCGCCGACGGGCCCTTGGCGAGCAGCTCGGGGTCGTCCTGGAGGCGGTGGCGCAGTGCCCGGAGCGAGCCCTGGCCGCCGTGCCGGACGGTGATGAAGAAGTCCCGGCCGGTGAAGCACATGACCTCGCCGGTCTCGACGATCTCGCTGTTGGCGGTGAGTTCGTCGTGCTCGACGTAGTGGATGGTCTTGAAGACGGTGAACAGGGAGTCGTCGTAGCGCTCCAGCTTGGGCCGCTGGTGGGCCTGCACGGCGTCCTCGACGGCGAGCGGGTGCAGCCCGAACTCCCCGGCGATACCGGAGAATTCGGCCTCGCTCGGCTCGTGCAGACCGATCCACACGAAGCCGCCGTCGCGGCGCACCTGGCGCATCGCCTCGTGCGGGCTCAGCTGGTGGTCGCTCTGCAGACGCCGGCCGTCGCGGTAGACGGCGCAGTCGACGACGGCCGAGGGCGTCGAGGGGTCGCGTGTCGCGTCGTACGCGCCGGTGTCCTTGCGCAGCGAGGGACGCGACGGGCGCACGGCGGCACGCAGGTCACGGATCATCGACATGGCAGGCTCCTTCGTGACGGGCAACAAAGGGCCCCGGCGACGGGTGGAACTACCCGGAATGAGGACGTCCTGCAAGGGGTATCCCCGCCCTTGAGGCAGGGGAAGGGTGTTTGGCACGTCCACAAAGCGGGGAGCACCGCACCATCGCGGTGGCGAACTTCGTTGCTGAAGTACTGATTCAGCTACTGCTACAGATCAGACAGATCAGGCAAAACGACGAAGTGCTCTTCCGCACGAAGACGCGAACGTGAAAGGCGGCGGTTGCCGAAAGTCACAGAGCTGCATCAGCGGCCGGAAGAACGAGTGGTACTACCAGGTCGACTTCGATCCATGACAGCCCCACCTCCTCCGGCCGGTCCCTCGTAAGGGACGATCCATTCCCGCAAGGGAGTCTCACAGGCGTCGGGACTCGATACGCGACGCTTCAGCGTGCTGCCCCGACGACCGGGCCAGAGTACCAGCAGGCCGAAGTGTCAAGGCGCTGCTTTGCCCGGTACTGACGAGTTCTATGCTCGCGGCATGGCAGATGTTCTTCCTCTGGTCGAGGCCCGGTTGCGCAGCGCGCTGGGCGAGCCGGACGCGCGCGCGGCGGTCACCTTCCTCGGCACGGACCGCATCGAGGTGCTCCGCTTCACCGACGGGGACATCGTCCGCTACGCCACCCTCGGCATGTCGGCGCAGCCGATGGGCGACCCCACCGCGATGCTCGCCGACCCCGTCAAGGGCCCGCGCGCCGAGCTGCTCATCTCGGTGAGGGGAGGGCTCGCCGACACCGACAAGGTGCTCCGCCCGCTTTCCGTGCTCGCCGCGTCCCCGCAGGTCGAGGGCGTGGTCGTGGCTCCGGGCGCCTCCCTCGACGTGGGTGAACCCCTGTGGCCCGGCGCCCCGTTCACCTCGGTCCTGGTCGCCGAGCCGGGCGGCCTGGTCGAGGACCTGGAACTCGACGAGCCCCTCGACCCGGTCCACTTCCTGCCGTTGCTCCCCATGACCCCGAACGAGGCGGCCTGGAAGCGGGTCCACGGAGCCCAGGCTCTGCAGGAGCGCTGGCTGACGAACGGGACGGACCTGCGGGATCCGTCCCGCAAGTCCGTCCCGCTGGAGTGAGCCTCGCGTGAGCAAGGTCACCAAGTGGTGGCCGGAAGACGTCAGTTGGCGAAGACGGCGACGCTGTCCTCGGTCGCGTGCCTCGGCTCCAGCTCCGCCGCCTCGTGCGTGAGCGCCTTGCGCCGTACGACGACCACCAGCGCGCCGAGCAGCGCGGTCACCGCCGCCACCACGAACGGGACGTGGATGTTGCTCCACTCCTCGATCTTCGGCGCGAAGAACGGCGCCGCGGCCGCCGCGAACCAGCGCACGAAGTTGTAGCCCGCGCTCGCCACGGGCCGCGGGGCGTCCGACACGCCGAGCGCCAGCTCCGTGTAGACCGTGTTGTTCACGCCGATGAAGGCGCCGGACAGGATCGTGCAGACGATGGCCGCGGTGTGGTTGCCGTAGCCGAGGACGAGCACGTCGAGCGCGAGCAGGACGAGCGAACCGCCGAGCACCTTCAGGGAACCGAACCGCTCCTGCAGACGCGGCGCGGCGAACACCGAGAAGACGGCGAGCAGCACGCCCCAGGCGAAGAACACGGCGCCCGACTTGTACGGGGTCATGTCCAGCACGAACGGCGTGAAGGCCAGCACGGTGAAGAACGTGTAGTTGTAGAAGAAGGACGAGATCGCGGCCGAGGCGAGCCCGCCGTGGCCGAGGGCCTTGATCGGGTCGAGCAGGGACGTCCTGCGGGCGGGCTTCGGCTGCTCCCTCAGGAACACCGTGATGCACAGGAAGCCGATCGCCATCAGGAAGGCCGTGCCGAAGAACGGGTAGCGCCAGCTGGCGTCACCGAGCAGGGCGCCGAGCAGCGGGCCGCACGCCATGCCGAGGCCGAGGGCGGACTCGTACAGCAGGATCGCCGCCGCGCTGCCCCCGGCCGCCGCGCCGACGATGACGGCGAGGGCCGTGGAGACGAACAGGGCGTTGCCGAGGCCCCAGCCGGCCCGGAAGCCGACCAGTTCCTGGACCGAGCCCGAGGTGCCTGCGAGCCCCGCGAAGACCACGACGAGGGCGAGGCCGAGCAGCAGGGTCTTCTTGCCGCCGATGCGGCTGGAGACGAAGCCGGTGACCAGCATCGCGATCGCGGTGATCAAGAAGTACGAGGTGAACAGGAGGGAGACCTGACTCGCCGTGGCGTCCAGGCCCTGGGCGATCGACGGCAGGATCGGGTCCACGAGTCCGATGCCCATGAAGGCGACGACGGATGCGCCCGCCGTCGCCCACACGGCCTTCGGCTGGCGCAGGATGCCGCCGGCTCCCGCATCGAAGGGGTCCATGGTCGTTCCTCCACTCCTCAGAGATAGTTGGTATATGCACATAGTAAGTTAGGTCGGCTAATTAATGCAAGCTACACCTAGTTCTTCCTGGTGGGGCGGGGGTGAACCCGTTCCGTCCGGACGGGTGATCGTCCTTGACGTGGCGGAGTGAGGGTAGGACCGTGGGGCCCTATGAGGGGCGAACCCAGTTGCCCGAAGTGTGGTGGCCGGGTCAGGGCTCCCGGACTCTTCGCCGATTCCTGGCAGTGCGACGTGCACGGGACGGTGCATCCGCTGCAGCCCGTGATCCCGCCCAGCGTCGAGGCCCTCGATGTCGTGGTGCACCGCACACAGGTGCCGGTGTGGATGCCGTGGCCGCTGCCGGTCGGCTGGCTGTTCACAGGTGTGGCCTGTGCGGGTGACGATCGCAGCGGCGGTCGCGCCACCGCCGTGGCGTGCACGGGACCCGGACCGCTCGGGGGTGTCGGCGAGCTGATCCTCGTGGCCGAGGAGCTCGGCGTCGGACTCGGAGCACGCTACGCGGGGATCGACGGGCCGGATCCGGGGCCGTACATGAGCGTCGAGAAGCCGGCGCAGGCGAAGGTGCTCGCCGCCGGCCGGCCGACTCCGCTGTGGCATGTCGCCGGGGCGCCGGAGGACCGGGCGGTGTTCGCGGGGGAGGCGCTGGGGCTGTGGTTGTGGGCGGTCGTATGGCCCGAGCAGTCCGGGCTGCTGATGTACGACGAACTGGTGCTGACGGATCTGCGGGATGCCGGGGCGGAAGTCGAACTGGTGCCCTGTGGGGCGCTGTCGCCCCGACTGTTGAAGCCCTGACTGTAGGGGTTGTACCCCGGCTACGGGTGTGACAGGGGAGTCGGAAAATCCGGTTATCCTTGAGCGTCCCTCTCTGTTACGTGTCTGTTCCGTCAGCGTCTGGAGTCCGTGTCGTGCGTATCGATCTGCACTGCCACTCCACCGCGTCCGACGGCACCGACACGCCCGCCGAGCTGGTGCGCAACGCCGCCGCTGCCGGGCTGGACGTCGTCGCCCTCACCGACCACGACACGACCCGCGGGTACGGCGAGGCCATGGCCGCGCTGCCCGCCGGGCTGACCCTCGTCACCGGGGCCGAGCTGTCCTGCCGCATCGACGGGGTGTCCATGCACATGCTGGCCTACCTGTTCGACCCCGAGGAGCCGGAGCTGCTCGCCGAGCGGGAGCTCGTGCGGGACGACCGGGTGCCCCGGGCGCGGGCGATGGTGGCCAGGCTCCAGGAGCTGGGTGTGCCGGTCACCTGGGAGCAGGTGGCGCGGATCGCCGGAGACGGGTCCGTCGGGCGGCCGCACGTCGCCACCGCGCTCGTCGAGCTCGGAGTCGTACCGAGCGTGAACGACGCCTTCACCACCGACTGGCTGGCCGACGGCGGCCGGGCCCACGTGCAGAAGCACGAGACCGACCCCTTCGAGGCGATCCGGCTGGTCAAGGGGGCCGGCGGGGTCACCGTGTTCGCCCACCCCGGCGCCAGTAAGCGCGGCCGCACCGTCCCGGAGTCCGCGATCGCCGAGATGGCCGCCGTCGGCCTCGACGGCATCGAGGTCGACCACATGGACCACGACGAGGACACGCGCGTACGGCTGCGCGGGCTCGCCGCCGACCTGGGGCTGCTCGTCACCGGCTCCAGCGACTACCACGGCAGCCGCAAGACGGTCGCCCTCGGCGAGTACACGACGGACCCCGAGGTCTACGGGGAGATCACGCGGCGGGCGACGGGTGCGTTCCCGGTCCCCGGCACCGGCGGAATCTGAGCCCCGGCCCCGCTGTCCATCACCCGGCGCCGCAGGCCGTGACTGTGTCCGTGCCCGGCTCCGTGTTCCACCCCTTTCTGTAAGGCCAGTTCCGTCATGTTCGACGTCGCCGTCTTCGGCTCGCTCTTCCTCACCCTGTTCGTCATCATGGATCCCCCCGGGATCACCCCGATCTTCCTCGCGCTCACCGCCGGCCGGCCCGGCAAGGTGCAGAAGCGGATGGCCTTCCAGGCCGTCTGTGTGGCGGGCGGTGTCATCGCCGTCTTCGGGCTCCTGGGCCACCAGATCCTCGACTACCTGCACGTCTCCGTGCCCGCGCTGATGATCGCGGGCGGGCTGCTGCTCCTGCTGATCGCGCTCGACCTGCTCACCGGCAAGACCGACGAGCCGAAGCAGACCAAGGACGTCAACGTGGCGCTCGTACCCCTGGGCATGCCGTTGCTGGCGGGGCCGGGTGCGATCGTCTCCGTCATCCTCGCCGTGCAGAAGGCCCACAGCGTCGCCACGCAGGTCTCCGTGTGGACGGCGATCCTCGCCATCCACGTCGTGCTGTGGCTGGTGATGCGGTACTCCCTGCTGATCATCCGCGTCATCAAGGACGGCGGGGTCGTGCTGGTGACCCGGCTCGCGGGCATGATGCTCTCCGCGATCGCCGTGCAGCAGATCATCAACGGCATCACCCAGGTGATCCAGCAGAGCTGAGCCCGCGGACATGCGCAGAGCCCCCGCCCGGCGTCGGTGCCGGGCGGGGGCTCTGAAGCTTCAGCGGTGATCCGCGTCTGTACTGGTCCGGTTATGAGGCCGAGGTGTCGGCCGGACGGATCCAGAGCCGCTGTCCTATGGCGGCGGCCTGCTGAACGATCCGGTTGACGGAGGCGGCGTCCACGACAGTGCTGTCCACGGGCGTGCCGTCGACGTCGTCGAGTCGCATGATTTCGAAGCGCATGGCTTCTCCCTTCGTCTGGTCATCCTCCTGCGGAGAATTACTGCGTACGTAGGTAGTCAACGGGGTGCGTGTTACAAACATTCCCTACGCTAAAGAAATTTTTCGAACAGCTAACTACTGACCGGTAAGCGAGTCTTCTGAGACTCCTTGGGACCGGTTGTGTTCGCAGCGTGACCGCCGGGACAATGGAAGCGATGAACGACGACCTGGCGTCCCTGAGCGCCCGCATCGACCGCACCAACGAGCTGCTCACGCGCATGCTCGCCGAGGTGGCGAAGACACCCTCGACGCATGCGATCTTCGTCGACGCGGGATATCTCTACGCGGCCGCGGGACGCCTCGTCGCCGGCACGGAGGACCGTCGCGCCTTCGACCTCGACGCCGAGGGCCTGATCGAGGCCCTCATCGACCGGGCGCGGACCATCTTCGCGGACAGCAGACTCCTGAGGGTCTACTGGTACGACGGCGCGAGACGCCGTATCCACACGGCGGAGCAGCAGACCATCGCCGAACTCCCGGACGTGAAGGTCCGGTTGGGCAACCTCAACGCCAACAACCAGCAGAAGGGCGTCGACTCGCTGATCCGCTCCGACCTGGAGTCCCTGGCCCGGCACCGCGCCATCAGCGACGCGGCGCTCCTGGGCGGGGACGAGGACCTGGTCTCGGCGGTCGAGGCGGCCCAAGGCTACGGCGCCCGCGTCCACCTGTGGGGCATCGAGGCACCGGAGGGCCGCAACCAGGCGGAACCGCTCCTGTGGGAGGTCGACAGCCAGCGCACCCTCGACCTCGACTTCTTCAAGCCGTACGTCTCCCGGCGGGCCGCCGTCCCCTACGAGGCGACGACCACCCGTCCCACCCGCGACGACGTCCGGTTCGTGGGCGCGCGGATCGCCGCGAAGTGGCTCGCGGAGCGCGGGCGGGCGGCGCTGCAGGAGCTCCTGCCCGGGCATCCCTATCTGCCGGGCTCGGTGGACCAGGACCTGCTGGTGGAGGCGGAGGGGCTGCTCCAGTACTCCCTGCGGGGGCAGGCGGATCTGCGGCGGGCGCTGCGGGACGGGTTCTGGGAGCACTTGCAGGGGCAGTACTGACCGCTATCCGTCGAGGGTGTCCCAGAAGTCGGCCAGGGCGTGGGCCGTGGGGAGGGGCTCGTCGGCGTTGGGGGAGTGGTCGGCTCCCGGGATCACCGTGCGGCGGGCGCGCAGTCGTACGGCCATGTCGTCGAGGAGAGGGATCGGCCAGGTGTCGTCCTGCGAGCCGGACAGGACGTGGAACGGCAGCGGGACGGCGGCGAGTTCGCCGACCAGGTCCGGCTCCGTGCACAACTGGCTTCCTGTGGCGAGGAGTTGGGCGGGCTTGTTGCCGAGCCAGCGGCGGCGCAGCTGCGCGGCGTCCCCGATGCCCTTGGCGGGGCCGCCGACCTCCTCGGGCGGGCCCATGGCCAGGATCGCGTCCCACACCTCCTCCATCGTCATCACCCCGAGCGCGTCGCGCAGCAGCTTCACCCGCTGCTGCTGGGAGTCGGAGATCTGGGCTGGGCCCGAGGAGAGGAGGGTGAAGGAGAGGAAGGGGGAGTCGTCGAGCAGTACGGCGGCGCGCGCGATCTGGCCGCCCAGGGAATGTCCGACCAGGTGCACGGGTGTGCCGAGCGCGGCGGCCTGGGCGAGCACGTCACGCGCCAACTCGCCCCGCGCGTAAGCGGATTCGTCGGTCTCCGGCCCGTCCGACTCGAACTGCCCCCGCCCGTCCACGGCCACGACACGGTATCCGCGCGCGTTGAGCGGCCCATGGAGCAGCGTGAAGTCCTCCTTGCTCCCCGTGAACCCGGGCAGCAGCAGCGCGGTGCCCTTGCGGGCGACACCGGGGGCCACCGCCGAATCCACCACCGCGAACGCACCGCGAGCGGTGTGCAGGGGGTAGGCGCGGGCGCCGGGCGGCGGGGTGAAGACGGCTCGGGTGCTCACGGGGTGAGGGTATCGGCCGGGGTGGCAGGGAGGTGTCGTAGGGGGTGCCGCGTGGGGTGCCACCGGGGGAGACAGGACGGCTGCGGGATCGTCGTGGCTTGTCGCGCCCACGCGGCGGAGCCGCACATCGATACGGCCCCGCGCCCCTGCGTGGGTGTCGTCAACGCCCGCTGCCCAGGGCCGGTTCCGGATACGACGACGGCCCGGCCCCCTTGGTGAAGGGACCGGGCCGTCGGTGTCGGATCAGCTGTCCGCGGGCTCCGCGGCGGCCGTCTTGCGGGTCCGGCGGCGCGGTGCGGTGGCCTTCGGCTCCTGGTCCGCCTGGGCCGGGATGTCGGCGGTCACCGCGGGCTCGGCTGCCTTGCGGGTGGTACGCCGACGGGGCTGGGCCTCGGCCGGGTCCGCGGCGACCTCGGCCGTGGCGGCGGTCTTGCGGGTGCGGCGCGGCTTGGCCTCCGCGGTCTCCGCCGTGTCGGCTGCGGTCTCCGTGGTCGCGGCCGTGGTCTTGCGGGTGCGGCGCGGCTTGGTGACCGTGCCCTCCGCGGTGTCCACCGCCACCTCGGCAGCCTTCGCGGTGCTCGTCGTCTTCCGCGTACGCCGGGGCTTGGCCACCTCGGCCGACTCCGTCTCCGGGACCGTCTGGGCCGGGATCTCGGCGGTCACGGCGGGCTCGGCGACCTTGCGGGTACGGCGACGCGGCTTGGCCTCGGTGGCCTCGGCCGTGTCCAGGGCGGTCTCCGCAGTGGGAGCCGTGGCAGCGGTCTTGCGGGTGCGGCGCGGCTTGGCCTCGGCGGCCTCGGCCGTGTCCACCGCGGTCTCGGCGGTGGCCGTGACGGCGGTCGCGGTGGCGGTCGCAGTCTTGCGGGTGCGACGGGGCTTGGCCTCCGCGGTCTCCGCCGTGTCGGCTGCGGTCTCCGTCGTCGCGGCCGTGGTCTTGCGGGTGCGGCGCGGCTTGGTGACCGTGCCCTCCGCGGTGTCCACGGCGGCTTCGGCGGCGGTCGTGGCGGTGGCCGCGGCCTTCCGCGTGCGCCGCGGCTTGGTCTCCGTGGCCTCGGCCGTGTCCACGGCGGCCTCCGCGGGAGCCGCCGCAGCGGTCTTGCGGGTGCGGCGCGGCTTCGTCACCGGGGCGGCCTGAGCCGGAGCGGTCTCGGTGACCGGAGCGGCCTCCGGGACGGAGGCGGTCTCCGCGACCGGGGCGGCCTCGACGACCGTCTCCGTCGCGGCAGGCGTCTCCGCGGACCTGCGGGTACGGCGGCGGCGCGGCTTGGCCGGGGTCTCGGGGGTGTCGAGGGACGGGCTCTCGGCCGTCGTGACGGCGGACTCCGCGGCCTCGGACACGGCCGGCTCGACCGTCGCCGCTGCCGTGGTCACCGTGGCCGGAGCCGAGTCGGACGCCCCGCCGCGGGTGCGGCGACGGCGGCGCGGGGTGCGGGTCGCGGGGGCGTCCTCGGTCGCGGTGCTCTCCGACGGGGCGAGCGCCTCGGCGGGGGCGATCGCGTCCAGCGGGGTCCCGTTGCGGGTACGACGGCGACGGCGCGGCGTACGGTCCGCCTGCTCGCGCTCGGCGGAGCGGGACTCGTCCCGGCCACCTCGTCCGCGGCCCCGGTCACCGCGGCCCCGGTCACGGTCACGGTCACCTCGGCCGCGCGCACCGCGTCCGCCCGGCTCGCCCAGGTCCTCGAGCTCCTCCGCGTCGAGCCCCGCGCGTGTGCGGTCGGCCCGCGGCAGGACACCCTTGGTGCCCGCGGGGATGCCCAACTCCTCGTAGAAGTGCGGGGAGGTGGAGTACGTCTCCGGCGGGTCGTTGAAGTTGAGCTCCAGCGCCTTGTTGATCAGCTGCCAGCGCGGGATGTCGTCCCAGTCGACGAGGGTGATCGCGATGCCCTTGGCACCCGCGCGGCCGGTACGGCCGATGCGGTGCAGGTACGTCTTCTCCTCTTCGGGGGACTGGTAGTTGATGACGTGCGTGACGCCCTCGACGTCGATGCCGCGGGCGGCGACGTCGGTGCAGACGAGCACGTCCACCTTGCCGTTGCGGAAGGCGCGCAGCGCCTGCTCGCGGGCACCCTGGCCCAGGTCGCCGTGGACCGCGCCGGCGGCGAAGCCGCGCTGCTGGAGCTGATCGGCCAGGTCGGCCGCGGTGCGCTTGGTGCGGCAGAAGACCATGACCAGTCCTCGGCCGTCGGCCTGCAGTATGCGCGCGACCATCTCGGGCTTGTCCATGTTGTGCGCGCGGTACACGTGCTGCTTGGTGTTCGCGACCGTCCTGCCCGCGTCGTCGGGCGAGGTGGCGTTGATGTGCGTGGGCTGCGACATGTAGCGGCGCGCGAGACTGATGACGGCGCCCGGCATGGTCGCCGAGAACAGCATCGTCTGGCGGCGCACCGGCAGCATGTTGATGATCTTCTCGACGTCGGGCAGGAAGCCCAGGTCGAGCATCTCGTCGGCCTCGTCGAGGACGAGCGCCTTGATGTGGCCGAGGTTGAGCTTCTTCTGGCCCGCGAGGTCCAGGAGCCGTCCCGGGGTGCCGACGACGACGTCGACGCCCTTCTTCAGGGCATCGACCTGGGGCTCGTAGGCCCGGCCGCCGTAGATGGCGAGAACGCGTACGTTGCGTACCTTGCCCGCGGTCTGCAGGTCGTTGGTGACCTGCGTGCACAGCTCGCGCGTGGGGACGACGACGAGAGCCTGCGGGGCGTCGGTGAGGTCCTCGGGCCGGGCGCGGCCGGCCTCGACGTCGGCGGGGACGGTGACGCGCTCGAGGAGCGGGAGGCCGAAGCCCAGCGTCTTGCCGGTGCCGGTCTTGGCCTGGCCGATGACGTCGGAGCCGGAGAGGGCGACCGGGAGCGTCATCTCCTGGATGGGGAAGGGATTGATGATGCCGACGGCTTCGAGGGCCTCGGCCGTCTCGGTCAGAATCCCGAGATCGCGGAAAGTCGTAGTCAGGGTGCTGCCTCTTCTGTGTGCGCGGTGCGAGGCGAGCGCGGGGTGTCGTCTACCGTGCTGGGGACGTCGGCTGCCTTACGGGCTAAGCCGTAATGGCGCGGGACCACTGCCGACGCTCTAGCGCTCGTACCGCTGAGGGTCCCCCTCCGAACTCCGTACGCACTGTGCCGTACGGGCGAGGAGGGCTGTCGGGTCGGAGCCGATCGGGCCTCCGACCGGGCATCCTCATACGTGCGGCCTGTCGAGGTACGGCGCACTCATGAAATGGCGCACTCATGAAGGACTGTCGTACCAGCAGGCGCATTACCACCATACCCCGGAATCGCGCACATGTGATGGCCGATTTGGTCACGTAGTCGTCGTCACACTGATTGACCAGGACCTTCCGGCGTCCGGAGAGCGGGCTATTGTGCGCTTCATGACGACCTCTGACAAGCCCGACAACGCCTCCGAGACCCCTGCCGAACCCACCGGAGTCGCCGCCCAGGACTGGACGAAGGCCTCCGCCGACCCTCAGTACCGAGCCGCGGTCGTCGACCTGCTCGGCGCGCTCGCGTACGGCGAACTGGCGGCCTTCGAGCGGCTCGCGGAGGACGCGAAGCTGGCGCCCACGCTGGCGGACAAGGCGGAGCTGGCGAAGATGGCGTCGGCCGAGTTCCACCACTACGAGAAGCTGCGCGACCGGCTGACGGAGATCGGCGAGGAGCCGACGCTGGCGATGGAGCCGTTCGTGGCGGCACTCGACGGCTTCCACCGGCAGACTGCGCCGTCGGACTGGCTGGAAGGGCTCGTCAAGGCGTACGTCGGCGACTCGATCGCCAGTGACTTCTACCGGGAGGTCGCCGCGCGGCTCGACACGAACTCGCGCGAGCTGGTGCTGGCCGTGCTCGACGACACCGGGCACGCCGGGTTCGCCGTCGAGAAGGTGCGGGCGGCGATCGACGCGGATCCGCGGGTGGGCGGGCGACTCGCCCTGTGGGCGCGGCGGTTGATGGGGGAGGCGCTGTCGCAGTCGCAGCGCGTCGTCGCGGACCGGGACGCGCTGTCGACGATGCTCGTCGGAGGCGTCGCGGACGGGTTCGACCTCGCCGAGGTGGGGCGGATGTTCTCCCGGATCACCGAGGCGCACACCAAGCGGATGGCCGCGCTGGGCCTGGCGGCGTAGCGACTGGAGGGCTGGAGCCTTGGGGCGTCGGGCGGCCGCGGGTTGGCCCTTACCGGTCGCCCCGTGCCCCTACAGGGCGTCCTCGTCGTCGTTTCTCACGCCGTCGCCGAGCGGCGGAGTCTTCCCGACGGCCGCAGGAGCAGGGACAGCGACGCCACCGAGACCACCGCCGCGCCCAGCAGGATCAGCAGGATGTTGCCGGGGTCCAGCGCGGTGTGGGTCACGAAGGCGCCGAAGAGGGCTCCCGCGGTGCCCGTCGCGAGGACCAGGGAACGGGTCGGCAGGCGGTGGGCGAGGCGGTGCGCCGCCACCCCCGCCAGTACGAGACCGAGCAGCGCGGAGCCGAGAGCTTCGATCAACATCATGGGGTCCCTCCCACACGGCCACACTGCGCATTACGGTCGTAGCCCGTCATACCCGTGACCTGCGGAATGCAATCCTCCTCGGGGTGCTGTTCGTGCTCCGTACGGGGAGGAAGAAATCGGGCCCGCCACACGGAGAGGGGCCCGGCGATTTGCGGTCGCCGGGCCCCTCTCCGTATGTCTGCCTACAGCGCGCCGAAGCCCACCTTGCGCGGAGCCGGCTCACCGAGCTCGACGTACGCGAGACGGTCGGCCGGGACGAGGACCTTGCGGCCGTGCTCGTCCACCAGGCTCAGCAGCTGAGACTTGCCGGCCAGCGCATCCGCCACCGCCCGCTCGACATCCTCGGCGCTCTGACCGCTCTCCAGAACGATCTCGCGGGGCGCGTGCTGCACGCCGATCTTGACCTCCACGGCTATGTCCCTCCGACGGTCAGTGAAGTGCGCGACCTTCCGCGCCGTACCAGCACACATTAGCCCGGTGAGGGGATGTACACGCTTCGCGCAAGAACGCCAACAGCGAACAACGGACGGGAACAAACGACCCGCACGCGCGCGTGCGGGTGGTCTGCGGTCCCTGCGGGCCTCTGGTGGTGCTCCGCGCCTGCTCCGCGCCCCTAGTGGTGCTCGGTGCCGTGCAGCGGGAATCCGGCGATGCCCCGCCACGCCAGCGACGTCAGCAGCTGGACCGCCTGGTCGCGCGGGACGCTGCGATCGCTGTGCAGCCAGGACCGGGCCACCACCTGGGCCAGACCGCCGAGGCCTGACGCGAGCAGCATCGACTCCGCGCGCGAGAGGCCGGTGTCCTCCGCGATGACCTCGGAGATCGCCTCGGCGCACTCGACGGTGACCTTGTCGACGCGCTCGCGCACGGCGGGTTCGTTCGTCAGGTCCGACTCGAAGACCAGGCGGAAGGCGCCGCCGTCGTCCTCGACGTACGCGAAATAGGCGTCCATGGTCGCCCGTACGCGCTGTTTGTTGTCGCTCGTCGACGCGAGCGCGGTGCGCACCGCCTGGATCAAGGACTCGCAGTGCTGGTCCAGCAGCGCGAGATAGAGGTCGAGCTTGCCCGGGAAGTGCTGGTAGAGCACCGGCTTGCTGACGCCGGCCCGCTCGGCGATGTCGTCCATCGCGGCCGCGTGGTAGCCCTGTGCCACGAAGACTTCCTGTGCGGCGCCCAGCAGCTGGTTCCGTCGGGCACGGCGCGGCAGGCGCGTCCCCCTCGGGCGTGCCGCCTCTGTCTGCTCGATGGCTGTCACGCCGCCTCCCAATGTCGTCCACATGCGGTGTGCGCCGCGCCGCCATCGTACTTTTCGGTAACCGTGCTGTGCGCGGTACGAACGCAGAATTTCACGGACCGGACGGTGACGAAAGCTGCGCAAAGGTTTCAAACGGACATCTCGCGGGCAGTGCCCGTCCCGGTCCTGCCCAGGAATGCCCTGATGAGTGCTTTGCCGGCTGTCTCGCGCCGTGCCGAGGTCACCGATAGTCGTCCTCGTCGATCGAGACGACCCGGGCCTGTTCGACGAGGTCGGCCTCGTTGGCCCGGTCGGGGTCGACGCCGGTCAGCGGGTCGTCGCGGTCGGGCGTGACGTCGGCGCGCTGCTCGGCTGCGTCGCCCTCGGGGGCCTCGACGTCGAGTTCGTCGGCGTCTTCCTCGTTCTCCAGCGCCTCGAGGGCTGCGAGGGCCTCGGGGTCGGTGGGGTCGTAGGCCATGGTGGGCTCCCTTCCTAGAACGTCCCTGATGTACACAGGGGGCCACATCCGGGTGCCCTGCGTACGAGCCTAGGAGACACGCGATCTGGACGCCATGCGATGTGCGTGCCGCAGGGTGCATTCCGCACCGCTCCTGCACCGCACCCGCCTCGCACAGGTGCTCTGTGATGGCGAACACATGAACCACGGTGTGATCATCTCGTAACATTGCCGCATGTCTTCGACCGAGCTGCCCTTCGTGCCGCCCGCCACCGTCCTTCCCAAAGTGGCACCCGTCAGGGTCGGCGAGGGCGAGCGGCTCAGGTCGGTGGGGCTGCCGGGTATCACGCTGACGGTGCGGTCGAGGCCACCCGCGCGCGGGGGGCTGCCGCCCGCGTTGTACGTCCATGGCCTCGGCGGTTCCTCGCAGAACTGGTCTGCGTTGATGGAGCAGCTGGAGGGCGACGTCGACGGCGAGGCCATCGACCTGCCGGGCTTCGGGGACTCCCCGCCGCCGGACGACGGCAACTACTCGATCACCGCTCACGCGCGCGCGGTGATCCGTTTTCTCGACGCGTCCGGCCGCGGGGCCGTCCACCTCTTCGGGAACTCCCTCGGCGGCGCGGTGTCCACGCGCGTCGCGGCGGTGCGGCCCGACCTGGTGCGCACCCTCACCCTCGTCTCGCCGGCCCTCCCGGAGATCCGCGTCCAGCGCAGCGCCGTGCCCACGGGGCTGCTGGCGCTGCCGGGCGTGGCCGGTCTCTTCACTCGCTTCAGCAGGGACTGGACGGCCGAGCAGCGCGTCCGCGGGGTCACGGCGCTCTGCTACGGCGATCCCGGGCGGGTCTCTCCCGAGGGCTTCCAGGATGCTGTCGAGGAGATGGAACGGCGGCTGCAACTACCGTACTTCTGGGACGCGTTGACGCGTTCCGCGCGCGGACTGGTGAACGCGTACACGCTGGGCGGCCAGCACGCGCTGTGGCGCCAGGCCGAGCGTGTCCTCGCCCCCACCTTGCTCGTCTACGGCGGTCGCGACCAGCTCGTCGGCTTCCGCATGGCCCAGAAGGCGGCCCGTACCTTCCGCGATTCCCGACTGCTGACCCTGCCGGAGGCGGGGCACGTGGCGATGATGGAGTACCCGGAGACGGTGGCGGGGGCGTTCCGGGAGTTCGTCGCGGACAAGGGGACCGAGGGGGCCAGGGGAGCTTCTGGCGGTTCTGTGGGAGGCTCTGACCGGCGGGACGGCTCCGTGGGCCCCTCCGGTGAGGGAGCCCCGGGTGACGGAAGAGACGCCGCAACGGCTTCCGGTGACGGGGCCGACACCACCATCGTGGGGAGCTGAGGCGCGGCGTGGGACGCCACAGTCGACGCGGGCCCGCTCCCAAGAAGGGGCCCGACAAGGGCAGTTCCGGCAACGGCGGTACGAGCCAGCCGGGCGCCGAGGCAGTACGGGGCGCCAGGGGCCTCGCCGCGGAGCCGACGGGCCGGGAACGGACGCCGACCTCCCCCGCTCCGGCGCCCCAGGCCGCTCGGCCGGGTGGCCGGGGCCCCGAGCACAGGGCGCCTGCGGGCGGACCGGGCAGCGGTGCGGCCGGTGCCAGGGTGCCCGCGCAGGGCGGTCTGCGGGTTCCGGACGGGACGCCTGCGGGTGGCGTCCTGCCGGTTCCGGATGGGACGCCTGCGCATGGGTTTCCTCGGGTTCCGGATGGGACGCCCGCGCACGGTTTTCCTCGGGTTCCGGATGGGACGCCCGCGCACGGTTTTCCTCGGGTTCCGGATGGGGGGACGCCGGGGTTCGGTTCTTCTGGGGTTTCGGAGGGCACGCCCGCGCGTGGCGTTCCTCGGCTTCCGGACGGGACGCCGGCGCACGGTTTTCCCCGGCTGTCCGACGGGACGCCTGCGCACGGCTTTCCCCGGCTGCCCGATGGGACGCCGGCGCGTGGAGTCGCGCGTGTGACCGACGGCCCGTCCGGCCAGGGTGTGCGGCGGGTTCCGGACGGGACGCCCCCGCGTGGAGTTCCGCGGCTTCCCGACGGCACTCCGGCCCGGGGCGTGCCCCTGGTCCGCGGTGGGCATCCCGAGCAGCGTGAATCCGGGGGCGGCTGGGGCGAGTTGAGCGGTCGGGAGCCGGGCGGACCCGCCGCCGGGCCGGACGTCGCTCTGCCACGGCAGAGGCGGGGGCCCTCGGGAACGCGGTCGGGGCCACGCCAGGACTACGTCGACGCGTTCGCCGACGACGTCGATCTCTTCGCACCCGGCGGACCCCGCGGCCCCGTTCCCGCGAAGGGTCCCCTCCGAGGGGTCGGGACGCCCCCGGCCCGGCACCCGTCCGCCGCGCACCCCTCCGACCCGTACAACTCCGTCACCGACCGGCCCGGCGACGCCGACGTCCACACCGACGAGGACGCCCGCCCCGACTCCGGGGACGCGCCGCCGCACGATCCGCCGTCGCAGGCCAAGGGCGGCAAGGGCCGGGCGTTCACCGGCATCGCGGCCGCCGCCGTCGTCACCGTGCTCGCCGTCGTGGTGGCCGGACAGGTCACCGACGGACGCGGCACCGCCTCGGGCGCGCAGTCCGCGACCGACCAGGCGCGGGACGCCCGCGAAGCCGCCACGGGCACCGCCGGGCAGCCCTCGCCGTCGTCCTCGGCCGCCGTGGTGCCGCTGACGTACGAGCAGAAGATGGCCACGAAGTACCCGCTCAGCGCCAAGCTCCACGGCTCGGGGAAGTTCGACGCGATCCAGGGGGTCGACAAGGCGCCCGGCAAGGGGCAGAAGTACACCTACCGCGTGGACGTGGAACAAGGTCTCGGACTCGACGCCGCACTCTTCGCCGAGGCCGTGCAGAAGACACTCAACGACGACCGCAGCTGGGCTCACGACGGAGCGAGGACATTCGAGCGCATCTACTCCGGCAAGCCCGACTTCGTGATCACGCTCGCCAGCCCCGGTACCACGGCCGACTGGTGCGCCAAATCGGGTCTCGACACGACGGAGGACAACGTCTCGTGCGACTCGGCCGCCACCGAACGCGTGATGATCAATGCGTATCGATGGGCGCAGGGATCAACCACATACGGTGATCAGATCCATGCGTACAGACAGATGTTGATCAATCATGAAGTCGGCCACCGTCTCGGCTACTCCCATGTGACTTGCGACAAGAACGGCGAGCTCGCGCCGGTCATGCAGCAGCAGACCAAGTTCCTCGACCACGACGGGATCCACTGCCGGGCCAACCCCTGGGCCTACCCGGGGAGTTGACGGATGGCGCATATGTCACATTGACATGTGTTGATCGGTCATACATATTGCTGCCCATGTGGTCTAGTCATGTCGTCGAGAACAGCGCCGCCATTCAGCTGGCGCTCATCGGCGTGACCCCGCTCTGCGTGGCCGACATTCTCTGTCGCTGACGCCCGCCCCCAGGCGCGCGCGTCGCGAATCCCGCACATGTACCCGTGACCCGAGTCACGGCCTTTTCGACGACCCGACGCCGGGGCGGACGTCTGTCCACTTTCGTCTCACCCTTCGTCAATCTGTCTCGCCATTCGAGACTCATCATTCGAGAGGTCGTCTCCGATGCGTCAACCGTCCCTCACAGCGCGCCGTGTGGCCGCGGTATCCGTAAGCCTGGTCCTGGCAGCGGGCGCCGCGGCCTGCGGCCCTGAGGACAACGATGCCAAGAGCTCCGGTGGCGACTCCACGCCCCACAAGGGCGGCACCCTGACGGTCCTGAACTCCAACCCGCAGCAGGACTTCGACCCGGCCCGCCTGTACACCTCCGGCGGCGGCAACGTGCCCTCCCTCGTCTTCCGCACCCTCACCACCCGCAACCGCGAGAACGGCGCCGCCGGCGCCAAGGTCGTCCCCGACCTCGCCACCGACACCGGGCGCCCCAGCAAGGACGCGACCGTGTGGACGTACACCCTGAAGAAGGGCCTCAAGTACGAGGACGGCACCGCGATCACCTCGGCCGACATCAAGTACGGCATCGAGCGCTCCTTCGCGCCCGAACTCTCCGGCGGCGCCCCCTACCTGCGGGACTGGCTGGTCGGCGCGGCCGACTACCAGGGGCCGTACAAGGACAAGAAGGGCCTCGCGGCGATCGAGACGCCGGACGACCGCACCCTGGTGTTCCACCTGAACAAGCCCGAGGGCGAGTTCCCGTACCTGGCCACGCAGACGCAGTTCACGCCGGTACCGAAGGCCAAGGACACCGGGACGAAGTACGAGGAGCACCCGGTCTCGTCCGGCCCGTACAAGGTCGTCTCGAACCAGAACGACGGCGAGCATCTCGTCCTGGAGCGCAACACGTACTGGTCCACTTCGACGGACGCCGAGCGCAAGGCGTACCCGGACAGGATCGACGTCAAGTCCGGGCTCGACTCCTCGGTGATCAACCAGCGGCTGTCGTCGTCCCAGGGAGCGGACGCCGCCGCGGTCACCACGGACACCAACCTCGGCCCGGCCGAACTCGCCAAGGTGACGGGCGACAAGGAACTCGCCTCCCGCGTCGGCACCGGCCACTTCGGCTACACCAACTACATAGCGTTCAACCCGACCGTCAAGCCGTTCAACAACGTCAAGGTGCGGCAGGCGATCTCGTACGCCATCGACCGCTCCTCCGTGGTCAACGCGGCCGGCGGCAGCGCACTCGCCGAGTCCGCCACCACCTTCCTGCCGAACCAGAAGTCCTTCGGCTACGAGCCGTACGACCTCTTCCCGGCGGGTACGACGGGCAACGCGGCGAAGGCCAAGGAGCTGCTGAAGGAGGCCGGCTACCCGAACGGGCTCACGGTCACCCTGACGCACTCCAACGCCAAGGACTTCGAGACCAGCCCCGAGATCGCGACCGCGATCCAGGACGCGCTCAAGAAGGCGGGCGTCACGGTCAAGCTCCAGGGGCTGGAAGAGAACGACTACTCGGACACGATCCACAGCGTGAAGACCGAGCCCGGGTTCTTCCTCGCCCACTGGGGTGCCGACTGGCCCTCCGGCGGCCCCTTCCTCGCCCCGATCTTCGACGGCCGGCAGATCGTCAAGGACGGCGCGAACTTCAACACGGGCCTGCTCGACGACAAGACGGTCAATGCCGAGATTGACGCGATCAACAAGTTGACCGATCTTGACGCTGCCGCCAAGCGATGGGGTGCACTGGACAAGAAGATCGGCGAGCAGGCGCTGACCGTGCCGCTGTTCCACCCGGTCTACAAGCGCCTGTACGGCAAGGACATCAAGAACGTCGTGATCAGCGACTGGACCGGTGTTCTGGACATCTCGCAGGTCGCGGTCAAGTAACCGATGAGCGAGGCACTTGTCGCCACCGAGGTCCCCGAGGCATCCGTCCCGGGGGCCTCGGGGGCCCGTCAGTTCTGGCGGCGGCTGCGGGCGCAGCGCGCCGCCATGGTCGCGGCGTCGGTCGTCGCACTGCTCGTCCTGGTCGCCCTCGCGGCGCCCCTGCTCACCGCGCTGGAGGGCCAGGACCCCACCACCTACCACCCCTCCCTGATCGACTCCGCGCGCGGAGGCGTGCCCATCGGGTCGTTCGGGGGCGCCGGCGGGGACCACTGGCTCGGCGTCGAGCCGCAGACGGGGCGTGATCTGTTCGCGCGTCTGGTCTACGGCGCCCGCGTCTCCCTGGGTGTCGCGCTGGCTGCTACCGCCGTGCAGGTCTTCCTCGGGGTCGTCGTGGGAGTCGCGGCCGCGCTCGGCAACCGCTGGGTTGATCAACTGTTGAGCCGGATCACGGACATCATCGTGGCCATGCCGTTGATGATCATGGCGTTGGCGCTGCTGGCCATCGTGCCGAGCAGTTTCCCCCGGCCGGCCCTGGTCGCGCTCGTCATCGGCTTCGTGGCCTGGGGAACGATCGGCAAGATCACGCGCGCCCAGACCCTCACCCTCAAGGAACTCGACTACGTGGCCGCCGCCCGGCTCAGTGGCTGGGGAACCCTGAGGATCGCCCGCCGGGAACTGCTGCCCGGTCTCGCCGCACCCGTCATCACCTACGCGGCGCTCATGGTGCCGGCGAACATCGGCATCGAGGCAGCCCTGTCCTTCCTCGGCGTCGGCGTCAGACCGCCCACCCCGTCCTGGGGACAGATGCTCTCCTCGGCCGACGTCTGGTACCAGGCGGCCCCGCAGTACCTGCTGGTGCCCGCGGCCGCGCTGTTCCTCACCGTCCTCGCCCTCACCGTCCTCGGCGACGGTGTCCGCACCGCCCTCGACCCCCGCGCGGCCTCCCGGCTGCGCATCGGCACGGGCCGCAGACAGGAGTCCAAGGCCGACATGTCCGAGGCCGGTAACCCCGAGGCCGGTGCCCCCGAGGTCGGCGAGCCCAAGGTCCACGAGTCCGAGACCGCCAAGGAGGGCACCGCATGAGTGGCTTCACCGCGTTCGCCCTGCGCCGGGCGGTGAGCGCCGTACTCACCCTGCTCGCCCTCTCGGTCATCATCTACGTCGTCTTCTACGCCACCCCCGGCAACGTCGCCCAGATCACCTGCGGCCCGCGCTGCTCGCCGGAACAGGTGCACCAGGTCGCCCAGCAACTCCGCCTCGACGACCCGCTCTACCTGCGCTACTGGCACTTCCTCCAGGGCATCGTCACGGGCCACGACTACTCCACCGGCACCTCGGTCGAGCACTGCTCGGCGCCCTGCCTCGGGCTGTCGTACCAGAGCGACCAGCAGGTCACGCAGATCATCCTGAACAAGCTGCCCGTCAGCCTGTCCCTGGTGTTCGGCGGCATGGTGCTGTGGCTGCTGTTGGGAGTCGGTACCGGCGCATTGTCCGCCTGGCGGCGCGGCCGCTTCAGCGAGCGCGCGCTGACCGGCATCACCCTCGCCGGCGTCGCCACGCCCGGGTTCGTCATCGGCCTCGTCCTGATGATCGTGGTTTGCGGACAGCTGGAACTGCTGCCCTTCCCGGAGTACGTCCCCCTCTCCGACGATCCCGAGCAGTGGATGTGGGGCCTGCTGCTGCCCTGGGTCACGCTCGCCCTCGGCGAGGCGGCCTACTTCGCGCGGCTGACCCGGGCGTCGATGCTGGAGACGCTTGCCGAGGACCACATCCGCACCTTCCGGGCCTACGGCGTCGGCGAGCGGTCGATCGTCGGACGGCACGCCCTGCGCGGGGCCCTGGCGCCGATCATCGCCCTGAACGCCAACGACTTCGGCAGCGCGGTGGGTGGTGCCGTTCTCGTCGAGTCGCTGTTCGGACTGCCCGGCATCGGCCAGGAACTGGTTCACGCCGTCACCGTCGTCGACCTCCCGGTCGTCGTCGGCATGGTCCTGGTCGTCGGCTTCTTCGTGGTGCTCGCCAACGCCGTCGCGGACGTCCTGTACGCGGTGGCCGACCGACGGGTGGTGCTCGCATGAGTCTCGTCCAAGTCACGGACCTGACCGTCGGGTTCGGCGACCTGCGCGCCGTCGACGGCCTCTCCTTCCGCCTGGAGCAGGGCGCCGCCCTCGCCCTGGTCGGCGAGTCCGGCTCCGGCAAGTCCACCGTCGCCTCCGCCCTGCTCGGGCTGCACCGCGGCACGGGCGCGCGCGTGGCCGGCTCGGTCGAGGTCGCCGGCGTGGACGTACAGCAGGCGTCGGACGACGAACTGCGGCGGCTGCGGGGCGCCAAGGCCGCCATGGTCTTCCAGGACCCACTGTCGTCCCTGGACCCGTACTACGCGATCGGCGACCAGATCGCCGAGGTGTATCGCGTGCACACGCGTGTGTCGCGACGAACGGCACGCGCGCGTGCGGTGGAGGTGCTGGACCGGGTCGGCATCCCGGACGCCGTACGGCGATCCCGGGCCCGCCCGCACGAGTTCAGCGGCGGCATGCGCCAGCGCGCTCTCATCGCGATGGCACTGGCCTGCGAGCCGCACCTGCTGATCGCCGACGAGCCGACGACCGCGCTCGACGTGACCGTCCAGGCCCAGATCCTCGACCTGCTGCACACGCTGCGCCAGGAGACCGGCATGGGCCTGCTGCTCGTCACGCACGACGTGGGCGTCGCCGCAGAGAGCGTCGACGACGTACTCGTCATGCGGCACGGTCGCGCGGTCGAGCAGGGGCCGGTCGGCGCGGTTCTCGGAGCCCCTGGGGAGGCGTACACGCGCGCGCTGCTCGCCGCGGTACCGCGCCTGGACGCGAAGCGGGCGCCGTCCCGGACATCCGACGAGGTGGTCCTTGAGGCGAAGGGCCTGCGGCGCGAGTTCGGCCGTGGCAAGAAGGCCTTCGTCGCCGTCGACGACGTCTCGCTCACCGTCCGCCGGGGCGAGACCCTCGGCGTCGTCGGCGAGAGCGGCAGCGGCAAGACGACGCTGGGACGGATGCTGGTCGGGCTGCTGGAGCCGACGGCGGGGGAGGTCCGTCACGACGGCCACGCGCGTGTGGGCGTGAACCCGGCCGTGCAGATGGTCTTCCAGGACCCCGTCTCCTCCCTGAACCCCCGCCGCAGCGTGGGCGAGTCCATCGCCGACCCACTGCGCGCGCGGGGCGAGCGGGACGAGAAGCGGATCAGGGCGCGCGTGACCGAACTTCTGGAGCGAGTGGGGCTCGAAGGGGCGCACTACGACCGCTACCCGCACGAGTTCAGCGGCGGTCAGCGCCAACGCGTGGGCATCGCCCGGGCACTCGCGGCCGACCCGCGCGTCATCGTCTGCGACGAACCGGTCTCCGCGCTGGATGTCACCACCCAGGCCCAGGTCGTGGCCCTGCTCGGCGAGTTGCAGCGGGAACTCGGACTCGCGCTGGTCTTCGTCGCGCACGACCTCGCCGTGGTACGCCAGGTCAGCGACCGTGTCGCCGTGATGCGACGCGGTCGGATCGTCGAACAGGGGCCGGCCGACGAGGTCTACGACAGCCCGCAGGACCCGTACACCGAGCAGCTCCTGGCCGCCGTACCGGCGCTCGATCCGCGGGTCGCCGCCCAGCGCCGGGCGGAGCGCCGGGAAGTGGCCGTGACCTGACGTTCCGTGTCCGAGTGATCTCTTAGCGCGACCGAACGCGACCCGCACGGGAAAGTTACGAGCGTTCACCCCTTTTGGTGGCGCGATGGACAACCGTCCGTCGCGCCACCACCTTGTCCGCATACGTTCGTCCCGCTGCGAGCCGCCGACCCAACGGCGGCTCCTCATACGGGAGATCGGGGGTGCACTCGTGCGCATAGGACTGCTTACGGAGGGTGGCTATCCGTATGTGAACGGTGACGCCAGGCTCTGGTGCGACCGGCTCGTGCGCGGGCTCGAGCAGCACGAGTTCGACATCTACGCACTCAGCCGCAGCGAGCACCAGGAGGACGAGGGCTGGGTCCAGCTGCCGCCACAGGTCGGCAGGGTCATCACGGCCCCGCTGTGGACCGCCGAGGACGACGGGGTGGTGTACGGGCGCCGCGCGCGCCGTCGGTTCGCCGAGTCCTACGGCGAGTTGGCGGCCGCACTGTGCGAAGGGACGGTCGGCGACGCCTCGGGGGAGTCGTCGGCCGCTGAGGCGGACCGTTTCGCCAACGCCCTGTACGGACTCGCCGAACTCGCCCGCGACGAGGGCGGCCTGGTCGGAGCACTCCGCTCCGAGACCGCCGTACGCGCCCTGGAGCGCGCCTGTCGTGCGCCTGGCGCCCGGCAGCCGGCGCGCGCGGCGCGGGTGCCGGATCTGCTCGCCGTCGCCGCACACCTGGAGCGCGCCCTGCGCCCCCTCTCGCTCGACTGGTACGAGGACGACGGCCTCGGCGCGGTCGACCTGTGCCACGCCACCTCCGGCGGCCCGGCAGCCCTGCCGGGGCTCCTCGCCCACCACTTCACCGGCGTCCCGCTGCTGGTGACCGAGTACGGCGTACGGCTGCGCACGCACTACCTGGCCGACACCGAGTCCCCGCCCGCGGTACGGACCCTGCTTGCCGCCTTCCACGGCCGGCTGGCCACCGAGACCTACCGGCGGGCCGCGGTCGTCACGCCCGGTAACACCCACGCCCGTCGCTGGCAGGAGCGCTGCGGCGCCGACCGCGCGAAGCTGCGCACGGTTTACCCGGGCATGGACGCCGCCCGTTTCACCGAGGTGGGTGAGTCCGCGGGGTCCGTGGCCCCGGACACGCTGGTCTGGGTCGGCCGGGTGGAACCCGCCAAGGACCTGATCTCGCTGCTCCACGCCTTCGCGGAGATCCGCAAGGAGGAACCCAAGACGCGGCTGAGAATCGTCGGCGCGCCCGCCGGCCCCGAGGGCGCGGCCTATCTGGGGCACTGCAAGGCGCTGGCTGCGCAGCTCTTCCCGGACGAGGCGGAGGGACTGCACGCCGTCGGTGACAACCCCGTCTCCTTCGAGGAGATCGGCGGGCCCGAGGTGCCGACGCTCGCCGACGCGTACGCCTCGGGTGCGGTCACCGTCCTGTCCAGCGTCGTCGAGGGCTTCCCGATCAGCCTGGTCGAGGCCATGTTCTGCGGCCGGGCCACCGTGTCCACCGACGTCGGCGCGGTCGTGGAGGTCATCGGTGGCACGGGCCTCGTCGTCCCGCCGCGCAACCCGAAGGCGCTCGCGGAGGCGTGCGTCGCGCTGTTGCGCGACCCCGAGCGCCGTGAGCGCCTGGGTGCCGCCGCGCGCGCCCGTGCGCTCGAACTGTTCACCGTGGAACAGAACATCACGGCATTTCACAGCATTTACCTGGAGATCGTCTCCAGCACCCCGGTCCGCCGGGTCGTCCTGGACGGCGGCGGAGAGCCCCTGCCCTTCGCCGCCCCCGCCGAAGCCCACGTACCCGGCCGCTGGACCGAGCGCAGCACCCGCGTCCTGGTCCGGGGTGGCCCCGGTTGGGCCGCCGGGCCCCCGGTCAGCGCCACGCCTCCCTTCGCCGCCACGGAAGGAGTGACCGGATGAGCGACGTGGGGCTCGACCGCCCCGACACCCCCGGCACTCCCGGCCCTCCGGGCAGCCCCGGCGCGTGGGACACGTCTGCGCGTGACGGGCGGGGGGTCGGCGAGCGCGGCCCGGACGGCGATCCGGGTCGCGTGGGAGCACCGGCAACGACGGCGACGTCGATGCCGCGACCTGTGGAGGACTCCGGCCTGCCCAAGGCGCGCGGCGTGTCCGAGGTGCCCGGCGTGTCCGAGGTGCGCGGCGTGTCCGAGGTGCCCAGTGACTTGGAGGTGCCAGAAGGCGCTGAACCGGACGACGCCGACACGCCGCCGCCGACGGCCACGCCCACGGCCGAGGCGTCCGAGGAGACCACCCCGTCGGGTCCCGCGCCCCGCGCCCCCGAGATCTCCACCGGCCTCAAGCCCACCACTCCCGGCCCCGCCCGCCGTTCCGCCGCGGACCCGGTGAAGGCCCTGATGCACCGTCACCGCGAGCTGTGCGAACGGGCCGTCGATCCTCTGGAGATCGCGGCGGGCCTGGAAGCCCACGGCGTCACCGACCGCACCGCCGTCCGCTTCCGGCACCGGGACGTCTTCTCCCTCGCCGAGGAGATGTACGCCCGTGTCCCGAGAGACGCCGAGACGCCCCCGCCCCCCGCCGTGGAGCAGACACCCCGGGCCCGCGCCGACTGGGTCCTGCTCACCCTCCTCCCCGGCGCCCTCTGCGCGGCCACGGTGGCCGGCATCCGCCTCACCGACGGCCAGGCCCGCCTGGTCGCCGCCCTGGTCGGCTTCCTGGCCGTCTCCCTCGCCGTACGCGCGGCCCTGTCCCGCGGCCCCCTCGGAACTCCTGACCGCGCACCCGCCACCGGCACCTCCACCTGGACCTACTGGCTCCTCGCCTACGCCACCCTCGGCGACGGCCTCCTCGCGGCGGCCGTGACCGGTGGCCCCGACGCCCTGCCCACCGGCGCCGCCGACGCTCCCTGGCCGCTGGCCACGGCCCCCGTCCTCGCTCTCACCCTGTCGTGCGCCCCGGCGGCCTGGTCCGCCCACCTCTTCGCGGCCCGCGCCCGCCGCAAACTCACCGTCAGCCGGGGCCTGGAGGACTTCGCGGCCTCCGTACGCCCCCTGCTGTTCGGCACGTTCGCCCTGTACCTGTGCGCGCTGACGGCTCTGACGGTCCTGTCCGGCGCCGTCATGGACGAACCGGCCGCCCACCCACAAGCCATCGCCCTGGGCGCCCTCCTCTTCCTCGCCCGCCTCCTCACCGTCCACGGCTTCACCCACGCCCCCGCGGTGGTCCTCACCGCCGCCGCCACTGCCCAGGTGACCGCCCTGGCCGCGGCCTTCGCGTCCCGCCTGCCGGGCTGCGGCTTCCTGGCCGTGCCGGTGGACGCCCTCGTGGATCTGTGGGGGGCGGGCGGCATCCAGACCCTTTCCTGCGGCCTCGGCGCCCTGGCTCTGCTGATCCACGGGACCCGCAAGCTGACCAGAGCGTCGGCCCACGCCCACGCGGAGGCCATGTGCTGACCCGCCCCCGAGCCACCCACCCGCCGTAGGCGCAGCACCCGCCCGGCGTGGGCGTGAACACCCGCCCCCGCGGGCGTGACCTTCCACCCGCCGAGGGCGACCGACCCGCCGCGGGCTCGACCGACCCGCCACGGGGGGACCGCCCGCCGACCCCGCACACACCGCCGCAGGCGCCCCGGCCCACCGCCGGAGACCACTCGCAAGCCCCTCCCGAAGGAGAACCCGCAATGACCACCTCCCGACCCGCCCCCGAGGCCCCGGGAGCAGCCCGATGAGAGTCCTGCTGATCGGAGCCAACGGCTACCTCGGGCGCTTTGTCGCCGACCGTCTGCTCGCCGACCCCGCCGTCCAGCTCACCGCCCTCGGCCGCGGCGACGACGCGGACGTCCGCTTCGACCTCGCCTCCGGCAGCCCCGGCGCCCTCACCCGCTTCCTGGACGCGGTCCACCCGGGCGTCGTCGTCAACTGCGCCGGGGCCACCCGCGGCGGTGCCCGCGAACTCACCCGCCACAACACGGTCGCCGTCGCCACCGTCTGCGAGGCCCTGCGTCGCAGCGGCTGCGGGGCCCGTCTGGTGCAGATCGGCTGCGGTGCCGAGTACGGACCCAGCCAGCCGGGCTCCTCCACGGCCGAGGACGCCGTCCCACGCCCCGGCGGCCCGTACGGCGTCAGCAAACTCGCCGCCACCGAACTGGTCCTCGGCTCCGGTCTGGACGCGGTCGTCCTGCGCGTCTTCTCACCGGCCGGCCCCGGCACTCCCGCGGGCTCCCCGCTCGGCCGTCTCGCCGAGGCCATGCGCCGCGCCATGCAGTCCGGCGACGGCGAACTGAAGCTCGGCGGCCTCGGGGTCCAGCGCGACTTCGTCGACGTCCGCGATGTGGCCCGCGCCGTCCACGCGGCCTCGCTCTCCGCCGCACAGGGCGTCATCAACATCGGCTCGGGCCGAGCCGTCCGCCTCCGCGACGCAGCCGCCGTCCTGGCCCGGGTCGCCGGATACGGCGGCGCCCTCCACGAACTCGACGGCCCTCCCGGCCCGCTGAGGGCGACCATCGGGCATCCCCGCTCCGAGCCCGACCACGCGGCGCCGGTCGCGTACCCGTACCCCGACGGCTGCGGCAGCTGGCAGCAGGCCGATGTGCGCACCGCACGCGACCGGCTCGGCTGGCGCCCCCGCATCAACCTCGAAGAGTCCCTCGCGGACATCTGGATGGAGGCGGCATGCCGCATCTGACCAGCACGAAGACCAGCACGTCGAGCACCGAACTGCGCACCGGCCTCGGCGTCCCCGGCTTCGCCCACCCCCTGGTCGCCCCCACCGAATGGGCCGAACTCACCCTCCCCGGCACCCCTGTGCACTGGGCCGTCCTCAACGTCGCCGACGGCCCCGGTGCCCGTCCCGACCCGCACTGCCTCGAAGCGGTCGGCCGGCTGCGCAAAGCGGGCGTCCGCGTCCTCGGTCACCTCGACACCGCCGAGGGGACCCGCACCCACGGCGAGACGGTCTCCGAGGCCCAGCGCTACCTCGACTGGTACCAGGCCGACGGCTTCCTGTTGGACCGCTGCCCCACCGAACGCGCCCTGCTTCCCGAGGTCCGCCGCACCGTCACCACGCTCCGCGCGGTGCGTGACGATGCCCACATCGTCCTCGGTCACGGCAGTCACCCCCACCCCGGCTACGCCGAGAACGCCGACCAGTTGGTCACCTTCTCCGGCTCCTGGAACGACTACCGCTGGTCGCAGGTGGCCGAGTGGACCGCCGACTACCCGCCCGACCGCTTCTGCCACCTCGTCCACGGGGTGCCCGGCCCCCACCTGGAGGAAGCCCTGCGGATCGCCCGCTGGCAGGGAGCCGCCACGATCTGGTTCACCGACCGCACGGCTCGGGGCGGCCGCGTCGACCCCTGGGAGACGCTGCCCGGCTACTGGGACGAAATCGTCTCGCGGATCGGAACGGGAGTCTCGGAATGAAGAAGCCCATGGCAGTGTTACAGGAAGAACAACCGTAGTGATTGACCGACCAACGGAGTCCCCGTGTCGCTGCCACCCCTGGTCGAGCCCGCTGCCGAGCTCACCGTAGACGAGGTCCGCAGGTACTCCCGCCACCTGATCATCCCCGACGTGGGGATGGACGGGCAGAAGCGGCTGAAGAACGCCAAGGTGCTCTGTGTGGGCGCCGGCGGCCTGGGCTCGCCGGCGCTGATGTACCTGGCCGCGGCGGGCGTCGGCACGCTCGGCATCGTGGAGTTCGACGAGGTCGACGAGTCGAACCTGCAGCGCCAGATCATCCACAGCCAGGCCGACATCGGCCGCTCCAAGGCCGAGTCCGCCCGCGACTCCGTCCTCGGCATCAACCCGTACGTGAACGTGATCCTTCACGAAGAGCGGCTCGAGGCCGAGAACGTGATGGACATCTTCAGCCAGTACGACCTGATCGTCGACGGCACCGACAACTTCGCGACCCGCTACCTCGTCAACGACGCGGCCGTGCTGCTGAACAAGCCGTACGTGTGGGGTTCGATCTACCGCTTCGACGGCCAGGCCTCCGTCTTCTGGTCCGAGCACGGTCCCTGCTACCGCTGCCTCTACCCGGAGCCCCCGCCGCCGGGCATGGTCCCCTCCTGCGCCGAGGGCGGCGTGCTGGGCGTGCTGTGCGCGTCCATCGGCTCCATCCAGGTCACCGAGGCCATCAAGGTCCTCACCGGCACCGGCGAGCCTCTCGTCGGCCGGCTGATGATCTACGACGCCCTGGAGATGCAGTACCGCCAGGTCAAGGTCCGCAAGGACCCGAACTGCGCGGTCTGCGGCGAGAACCCGACCGTCACCGAGCTCATCGACTACGAGGCCTTCTGCGGCGTCGTCTCCGAGGAGGCCCAGGAGGCGGCGGCCGGCGCGACGATCACTCCCAAGCAGCTCAAGGAGTGGATCGACGACGGCGAGAACATCGAGATCATCGATGTCCGGGAGATCAACGAGTACGAGATCGTCTCCATCCCGGGCGCCAAGCTGATCCCCAAGAACGAGTTCCTGATGGGCACCGCCCTGGAGGGTCTCCCGCAGGACAAGAAGATCGTCCTGCACTGCAAGACGGGTGTCCGCAGTGCGGAAGTCCTCGCGGTCCTGAAGTCCGCGGGCTTCTCCGACGCCGTGCACGTCGGCGGCGGTGTGATCGGCTGGGTCAACCAGATCGAGCCGGACAAGCCGGTCTACTAGACCCACGTCCTCCCGGGAGGGGCTCGGCACCACGGGTGCCGGGCCCCTTTCCCTTACCGGCGCCGGGCACAGACCTTGCCGTCCTTCGGCACGGTGCCCTTCAGCAGATACGCGTTCACCGTGGAGTCCACACAGTCGCTCCCGTTGCCGTACGCGCCGTGTCCCTCGCCCTTCCAGGTGAGTTCCACCCCGACTCCCTTGCCCAACTCGTCCGCCATCCTTCGGGCACCTTCGTAGGGCGTGGCCGGGTCGCCCGTGTTGCCGATCACCAGCACCGGTGCCGCGCCGGGCGCGCTCACCTCCGGGGTCTCGTACTGCCCGGGCACCGGCCAGTCGTGGCACCAGCCGGCCGCGTCCCAGCCGAGGAAGGGGCCGAACACGGGTGAGATCCGGTCGAACTCGGGCAGCAGCCTTTTCGCCTCCGCGAGCGTGGGCCGCTGCTTGTCGTCCAAGCACGATATGACCCGTTGTGCCTGCGGCAGCAGGCCGTAGCGCCCCGAGCGGTCGCGTTCGTTGTATCCGTCGGCGAGCGCCAGCAGTTCGGAGCCGTCCCCCTGTTCGGCCGTGTCGAGAGCGCTGGTCAGCGAGGGCCAGCTGTCCTGGCGGTACAGCGGCAGGACAATGCCGGTGAACGCGAGCACCTGGGTCAGCTTCCGGCCGGAATACGTGTCCAGCGGGTCCGCGTCGATCCGATCCAGCAGGTCCGCGATCTTCCGGGTGCCCCGCTCGGGGTCCTGGCCGGTGGATGCCAGGTAGTCGTCGAGCGCGCGCTGGAAGCCCCGGGCCTGGTTCCTCCGGTGCGCCACCATGTCGGCGCCGGGGTCGACGACCGCGTCGAGCACCAGCCGCCCCACGTGCTTGGGGAACAGATGGGCGTAGACGCCGCCGAGTTCGGTGCCGTACGAGATGCCGAAGTAATGCAACTCGGTGTCGCCGAGGACCTGGCGCATCAGATCCAGGTCGCGGGCGGTGTCGGTGGTGGAGACGTGGGCCAGCAGGTCGCCCGCGGCCTTCTCGCAGCCCTGGGCGAAGTCGGCGGCGTCACGCAGGTACGCCCGCTCCTCCGCCGGGGTGTCCGGCGTGGGGTCCACCGCTTCGGCCGCCTGGGTCTCCTTGTCGCTGCGGCAACGGACGCCCTCGCTGGCGCCGACCCCGCGCGGGTCCCAGCTCACCAGGTCGTACCGCTCGCGCAGCAGGGAGACGGTGGCGGCGTACCCCGGCATTCCGGCGACACCTGACGCGCCGGGACCGCCGAAGTTGAACAGGAGCGAGCCGATGCGGTCGCCGCCGCGCGCCTTGGAGCGGATCAGCGCGAGGCCGATCGTCTCGCCGCCAGGCTTCGACCAGTCGAGCGGCACCTGCAGCGTCGCGCACTGCCAGTCCCTGCCGGGCGCGGAGGAGTTCGCGGTGGCCTTGCAGCGCTCCCAGTCGAGCTTCTGCGAGGTCAGCGCGGCGGGCAGCGCTTTCGCGCCGGTCGTGGTGGACCTCGCGCTGCCCGACCGCCCGCCCCCCTCGCCGCCGGACGAGCCGCCGCTGCAGCCGGTCGCCAGCAGTGCAGCCGCGGCGGTCACGGCCGCCCACCGTACGAAACGCCCCATCACAGTCCCCCTCCCAAGCCGTCCGTGCCGAGCCACGAACGCCGGTCCGGCCATCGTAGGCCGATCACATGCCCCCCGTCGGGGCCTGTTGATAACCCTTTGACCAGCGGTTTCATCGAGTTTCGGGGCGGCTGGGGCCGCGCTACGAGCAGACGGTCCCGGCCGCCGGCACCTTCCCGGTGAGGAGATAGCCGTTCACCGTGTCCTGGACGCACTTGTTCTTGCTGTCGTACGCCCCGTGACCCTGCCCCTTGTACGTCAGCTCGACGCCGACACCCTGACCGAGCGCCTGCGCCATCTTCCGGGCGCCCTCGTACGGGGTCGCCGGGTCCCCGGTGTTGCCCACGACCAGGATCGGCGCCGAGCCGGCGGCGCTCACGTCGGGACGGTCGGCGGCGCCCGCCACGGCCCAGTCGGTGCAGGTCAGCAGCGACCAGGCCAAGAAGTCGCCGAACAGCGGTGACGCGGCACGGAACTCGGGCAGCTTCCGCTCCACCTCGGCGGTGGTGTACCGGGGCTTGTCGTCGGCGCAGTTGACGGAGATGTTGGCCGCGACGAAGTTGCTGTACTCGCCGTTCTCGCTGCGCCCGTTCATCAAGTCGGACAGCAGCATCAGGACCCTGCCGTCACCGTCGTACGCCTGCTCCAGGCCCTCGGTCAGGTACTCCCAGAAGTCCTTGGAGTACAGGGCCTGCGCGATGCCGTTGGTCGCGGTGGTCTGGGTCAGCACCCGCTGCCCGATGCCGGGGATCGGCTGCTTGTCGAGGTCGGCCAGGAGTTTCGCGATACGGTCCTCGACGTCCTGCGCGGTGTCGCCGACGGGGCAGTCCGTGGGCTGTGAGGTGCAGTCCTCGGCGAAGTTGTCGAGCGCGAGCTGGAAGCCCTGGGCCTGTCCGAGCGAACCCTGCTCGCTGTTCTGCGTCGGGTCGACGACCCCGTCGAAGACCGCGCGCCCCACGTGCTTGGGGAACAGGTGGGCGTAGACGCCGCCGAGTTCGGTGCCGTACGAGATGCCGAAGTAGTGCAGCCTGGAGTCGCCGAGGACCTGGCGCATCAGGTCCATGTCGCGGGCGGCGTCGGTGGTGCGCACATGCGGCAGCATCTTCTTGGAGTTCTCCTCGCAGGCCGCGTTGAACTCCTTGGTGTTGGCCAGCAGCTCGGAGCGTTCGGCCGAGTCGTCCGGGGTCCCGTCCTGCTCGAAGTACGCGTCGAGCTGGGGGTCGTTCAGGCACTCCACGGGGGCGCTGCGGCCGACCCCGCGGGGGTCGAAGCTCACCAGGTCGTAGCGGGTGCGCAGTTTCGCGTAGTCCGAGCCGAAGGCGGGCAGCGTGCTGACGCCCGAGCCGCCGGGGCCGCCGAAGTTGAAGACGAGGGAGCCGATGCGTCTGTCCTCCGGGCCACTGGTCTTGGCCCGGATCAGCGCGATGCCGATCGTGTCGCCCTTGGGCTTCGCCCAGTCGAGCGGGGCCTTGAGGGTGGCGCACTGCCATTCGTCGCCGCCCGGAAGCGGTGAGGGGGCGTCTCCGCCGCCCTCGGTCCGGGAGGGGGCCGGGCAGTCCTTCCAGCTCAGCTCCTGGGTCGGCAGGTCCTCGTCCTGGGAGTCGTCGCCGCAGCCCGCCAGCGCGGAAGCCAGCAGAAGGGCGGTGGCGGTGAGGGCGGCGACGCGCCGTCGAGAGGGGGGCGGCATGAACCCATCCTGCGCCCGCGTGCGCGGGGATGCTCGGGGCGCGAGCCGTAAGAGGTACCTGCCTCGGCCGGGGCGGCAGGGACTACAGGGCGCCCTTCCGGGACAGTTGGTTGAAGGCCAGCCAGCCCGGCAGCACCGGCAGCCACAGCGTCAGCAGACGGAACAGCAGAACGGCCGGTGCGGCGACCTCCTTGGGGAGCCCCACGGCGATCAGACCGACCGTCAAGGTGGCCTCCACGGCGCCCACACCGCCCGGTGTCGGGGCCGCCGAACCGAGCGCGTTGCCGGCGAGGAAGACGACGGCGACGCTGGCGATGCTGAGCGAGGTGCCCTCGCTGCCGAAGGCGCGGATGGAGGCGTCCAGGCACATCACGAAGCAGGCCGTCAGCAGCAGCATGCCGCCGATACCGGTGATCAGCTTCTGCGGCCGCTGGAGCACGTCCAGCATGCGCGGCACGACACCCGCGAACAGCGACCTCACGCGCGTGACGACGAACTTCCTGAGGAACGGCACCGAGGTGACCACGAGCACGAGCACCGCCACCGTCAGCAGACCCGCGATGACGGTTCGAGACGGCGACAGCGACGGCGTCTTCTCGGTACCGGTCAGGTAGCCGAAGGACAGCAGCATCAGGATGTGGCAGCCGAGACCGAACAGCTGCGAGGCGCCGACACTCGCCACCGCGAGCCCCGGCCGCACCCCCTGGCGTTGCAGGAAGCGTGTGTTGAGCGCCACACCGCCCACCGCGGCCGGTGCGACGATCTTCACGAACGAACCGGCGACCTGGGCCGCGACCGTCCGCAGGAACCCCACCCGCTCGGGCACGAAGCCGAGCAGCGCCATGGCCGCGGCGAAGTAACTGCACGCCGAGAACAGCACGGCGGCGGCGACCCAGCCCCACTCGGCGTTGGCGACGAGGGGCCCGAACTCGATGTGGGTGAGCTGCGTCAGCAGGAAGTACGCGCCGATGGCACCCGCGATGAAGCTGATCAGCGTGCGCGGCTTCACCCGTTCCAGGCGGGCCGGCTCGACCGGTGCCTGCGGTCTGATCAGCAGCACCTGGTGGCGGATCTGCGTCAGCAGGTCCTCCTCGCGCGCCTCTTCGATGGCCTCGTCGATGGCCCGCTTCTCCGCGCGGGCCTCCGCCTTGACGGTCTTCTTGTCGGGCTTTTCGAGTACGGGCCTGGCGTCGTCCGGCGCTTCTTCCAGACGGGCCTGCTTGGCCTGCTGGGACGCCTCCAGGACGGCCTCGCGTTCGCGCTGGGCGCGCTCCCGGGCCAGTCTGCGCAGCGTCGCGCGCGTGGAGCGTGTCAGCGCGATGGGCTGGAGCATCGGCAGACAGTCGGCCACGGCGTCGGGGCCGAGGATGCTGACCGCCGATGCCACCGCGCGCTCCGCACCCGCCAGCAGCCCCAGGGTCGTCACCAGCTGGGCGACGTCCATGCGCAGCAGCAGGGTGCTGGCCGCGATCTCACCGCCGCGCAGATCGGTGAGGATCACCGCGCCGGAACGATCCACCAAGATCGCGTCACCCGCGAGCCTGCGGTGCGCGATGCGCCGCGACTGCAGCGCCTGCACCTGACGCCAGGTGTTGCGCAGCAGTTCGTCGGTGATCTCGTCCTCGGCCAGCGACTCGAGCGTGCGCCCGCCGGTGTGCTCGTAGACGAGCATCACGGCGTCGGGACCGAGCTCGGAGGTGGCGATCAGCTTGGGCGCGTTGGCACCGGCCGCGATCGCCGCGTAGGCGAGCAGCGCCTCCTGCTCCAGCGCCTGCCTGAGCGACTGGAGGCTGCTGCGGGTGGCGAATCCGCGCAGGGTGAGGTTGCGCCACACGCGGTAGAAGAAGCCCTGCGCCTGCTGCTCCCGGTCGACCACCGTCACGTCCAGCGGCGGGCCGTCCTCCAGGGTCACGAAGTAGCGCCGGCCGCGGTCGCTGTTCTCCGCGGTCTCCGAGACCTCCTCGCGGGCCGCGCTGACCGGGTGGAATCCGACGGTTCGCAGGCCCGCGATCAGTGTCTGCCCGGTGGGCCGGACATTGGGCGAGCCGACCGCGTACAGCGTCCCGTAGGCGACCGTCCAGCCGATCAGCACCGTCAGGATGATCGAGAACGGGGTGGTGTAGCCGGTGACGAGCATCGAGAACGCGTCGAGCATCAGCACGATCCACAGCACCGCCCGCCAGCGCGGCCTGCGGGACATGCCGACGGCCGTCATGTACGCGATGACGGGCGCCAGATAGCCGTGCACGGGGTCGGTGAGGGCGTGGACGTCGCCGGGGGAGGGCTGGGTGAGCGCCTCCTGGATCGAGCTGGGGGCGCCCTTGGCGACCCACAGGTCGGTGGCGAGGGTCACACCGTGGGCGAGGACCGCGGCGAGCACACCGTCGGCGATCCGCAGTCCGTCGCGCTTGATCAGCCGTTCGATCGCGAACGCGACCGGGACCAGGAGGATCGCGATGCTGGAGGCGAGACCGGCGATCTTGATGAGCAGGTCGGGTGCCTGCCCGGTGCCCTTGTTGATGTCCTGTTCGAGGCCTGAGGTGGTGCCGTGCGCGAACGCGGCGATGGCGAGCAGCACCACGACGGCCAGCACGCCGACCAGCAGTCGCATGAGGTCGGAGGGCCGGTGCACGCGCGCGGGGAGCAGTGGTTCGTCGCTCTCGACCGCGTCGGCGTGCACCTCTTCGGCGTCGACGGTGTCCGGGCGCGACGAGGCGTCAGAGGTGCCCTCGGGGTCCTCCGGGTGCACACCCTGTGGCTTCATCGTCTCTTCTTGATCTCGTATCACCAGTCACCGCCCGCACGATGGTGGCATGCCCCACCGACATACAAGGGTGTCAGGGTGCATATGCGGGGGCGCACAGTCTGCCGGAAGCGCCGTTCCCGGGCGAGGGATACGCACGGTCGCGAGCCCGTCACATTGTCGGTGGGGTGGTGCAGGATGGGACGGATGAGCGAGCAGAGCCTTCCGCGGGACGCCCACCCGGAGTACGGGGACGCCCACCCGGGGTGCGCGGACGCGCTGCCGGAGTACGCCGAGCGGGTCCTCGATGTCGCCGAACGCATTCCACCCGGGCGCGTCATGACGTACGGCGACGTCGCCGAGTGGCTGGAGGAAGGCGGCCCCCGCCAGGTCGGCCGGGTCATGGCCCTGTACGGCGGCGCCGTTCCCTGGTGGCGGGTCGTCCGCGCGGACGGTGCCCTGCTCCCGGGGCACGAGCTGCGGGCGCTCGACCGGTACCACGCCGAGGGCACTCCCCTGAAGGAGGCGAGCAGGGCCGCCGAGGGCCACCTGCCGCGCCTCGACATGAGACGGGCGCGCTGGGACGGCGGCGGCCGTGCGGAGGGTCACACCTGACAGCTTCCGCCATCCCGAGGGCCCGGGAGCACCTGGAGGCCCGTACGGGGGGAAACACGGCACGTCTGTGGCATGCCGTACGTTCGTGGGGTGAGGGACGTACGGGTCGCGAGCGTCGTGTGGGCCCCATGGGGCACGCGGGAAGAAGCGGAAGCCCTGCTTCCACACTCGGCGTCGGCGTAGCGTCGGCGGCACGCGTCCCCCTCACCCCTCGTCCACCGCCCTCCACGCGCGGCGGGCCGCCCGACAGCACACCCACCAGGACCGGCGAACCACGTGAGCTCCTCTTCCTCCACCAGGCGTCTGTCGCACTCCCAGGTGCGCCAGGGGACCCGTGGCGCTTACCGACTGGTGCGTACCCCGCCGACGCGCGTGGATCCCCCTCGTCTGGACGCCGCACAGCGCGCCGTGGTTGAGCACGGAAGCGGCCCTTTGCTCGTTCTCGCAGGTCCGGGCACCGGCAAGACCACCACGCTCGTCGAGTCGGTGGCGTCACGAATCGCCCGTGGAGGGGACCCCGCGCGCGTGCTCGTGCTGACGTTCAGCCGCAAGGCGGCCGTCGAACTGCGCGACCGCATGGCGCTGCGCATAGGAGCGGCGCGTGCCCCGCAGGCGACGACCTTCCACTCGTTCTGCTATGCCCTGGTCCGCGCCCACCAGGACAGCGACCTGTTCGTGGAGCCGCTGCGGCTGCTGTCCGGACCCGAACAGGACGTCACCGTACGAGAACTGCTCGCCGGCCAGCCCGACCTGGAGCGGCTGGGCCTCGCGCACGTGCGCTGGCCGGACGAACTGCGCGCCTGTCTGACCACCCGGGGCTTCGCCGACGAGGTCCGCGCGGTCCTCGCCCGCAGCCGCGAACTCGGACTCGGACCCGGCGCCCTGGACGCCTTCGCCCGCCGTATCGGCCGCCCCGACTGGCGGGCCGCGGCCGCCTTCCTCGCCGAGTACCTCGACGTCCTCGACCTCCAGGGCGTCCTCGACTACGCCGAACTCGTGCACCGCGCGGTGCTCCTCGCCCGCCGCCCCGAGGTCGCCGAGCGACTCGCCGCCCAGTACGACGCCGTGTTCGTCGACGAGTACCAGGACACCGACCCGGCCCAGGTACGGCTGCTGCACGCCCTGGCCGGGGGTGACCGCACCCTCGTCGCCTTCGGCGACCCCGACCAGTCGATCTACGCGTTCCGGGGCGCGGACGTGAACGGCATCCTCGACTTCCCGTACGCCTTCCCGCGCGCGGACGGCCGGCCGGCCCCCGTGGAGGTCCTGCGCACCTCCCGCCGCTCCGGCGCCGACCTGCTGGCCGCGACCCGCCTGGTGACCCAGCGCATGCCCCTGACCCGGCTGCCGGCGGAGAAGGTCCGCGCCCATCGCGAGCTCGCCCCGGTCCGCGAGGGCGGGCGCGTCGAGGTCTTCACCTACCCGACCTCCGGCACGGAACTGGACAACATCGCGGACATCCTGCGCCGGGCACATCTGGAGGACGGCGTTCCCTGGGGCGAGATGGCGGTCCTCGTGCGCGCCGGATCCCGCACCATTCCGACGGTCCGACGCGCTCTCACGGCGGCCGGCGTCCCCCTCGACATCGACGGCGACGACTTGGCGCTGCGACACGAACCGGCGGTGGCGCCGCTGCTGACGGCGTTGCGGGCGGTGGCCGCGGCGGAAGTGGCGGAGGCGGCGGAGGGTGTCGTACGGCTTGAGGAGGGCGGCGTTTCCGCGGAGCCGCAGCCGGTGCTCGATGGCGGGCCGCAGGCGGTGTCGGAGGGTGAGCCGCAGTCGGTGTCGGGCGGTGAGCCGCAGCGGGGGTCCCGCGCCGAGCCGCAGTCCGGGTCCGGCGCCGAGCCGCAGCCGGTGTCCGATGGCGGGCTGCAGCCGGTGTCGGACGGTGAGCCGCAGCGGGGGTCCCGCGCCGAGCCGCAGCCCCTGTCCGGCGCCGAGCCGCAGCCCGGGTCCGGCGCCGAGCCGCAGCCGGTGTCCGATGGCGGGCCGCAGCCGGTGTCGGAGGGTGAGCCGCAGTCGGTGTCGGACGGTGAGCCACAGCGGGGGTCCCGCGCCGAGCCGCAGTCCGGGTCCGGCGCCGAGCCGCAGCCGGTGTCCGATGGCGGGCCGCAGCCGGTGTCGGACGGTGAGGCGCAAGAGGACTCGGACGACCAGCCGCAGCAGGCTCCGGACGCCGAGCCGCAGCCCGCCTCCGAAGAACCGTCGGCGGAGGCCTGTTGGCTCGACACCGAGACCGCCCTCACCCTCCTCACGTCCCCCCTCGCCGGTATGGACGCCGCCGACCTGCGCCGCCTCGGCCGGGCCCTGCGGGACGAGGAGCGGGCCGCGGGCAACGCGCTGCCGCCGCCCTCCGACGTGCTGCTCGCGCGCGCCCTCGCCGAGCCCGAACGCCTGGCCGTGCACGACCCCGCGTACGCGCGCGGCGCCCAGCGGCTCGGGGCGCTGCTCGGCAACGCGCGTGAACGGCTCGCGAACGGCGGCAGCGCCGAGGAGGCGCTGTGGGACCTGTGGGAGGGCACCCCCTGGCCCGGGCGTCTGGAACGGTCCGCCCGGCGCGGCGGCGCCGCGGGGCGCAACGCGGACCGGGACCTCGACGCCGTATGCGCACTATTCGCGACCGCCGCGCGCGCGGAGGAGCGCACCGGAGGCCGCGGCGCCCTGAACTTCCTGGAGGAGATCGACGCCGAGGACATCGCCGCCGACACCCTCACCCGGCGGGCGGTCCGCCCCGACGCCGTCCGTCTGATGACCGCGCACCGCTCCAAGGGCCTGGAGTGGCGGCTGGTCGTCGTCGCGGGCGTCCAGGAGGGCCTGTGGCCGGATCTGCGCCGCCGCGGCTCCCTCCTGGAGGCCGACCGCATCGGCCGCGACGGACTCGCCGAACCGCTCACCCCGGGCGCCCTGCTCGCCGAGGAGCGCCGCCTGTTCTACGTGGCCGCCACACGCGCGCGTGAGCGCCTCGTCGTCACGGCGGTCAAGGCACCGGCCGACGACGGCGACCAGCCCTCCCGCTTCCTGACAGAACTCGGCGTGGAACCCAGGGACGTGACCGGCCGCCCGCGCCGCCCCCTGTCGGTCGCCGCCCTGGTCTCCGAACTCCGCGCCACCACCGTCGACCCACGCGTCTCCGACACTCTGAGGCAGGCCGCCGCCCGCCGTCTTGCCCGGCTCGCCGCCCTCGCCGACGAGGACGGCCGCCCGCTCGTCCCCTCGGCCCACCCCTACCGCTGGTGGGGCATGTTCGAGCCGACCGAGTCCAAGGTGCCGCTGCGCAACCGCGACCAGCCCGTCGTGCTCTCCGGCAGCGCCCTCGACCAACTCGCCAACACCTGCGCCCTGCAGTGGTTCCTGGGCCGCGAGGTGAAGGCCGACGCGCCCGCGACCGTCGCCCAGGGCTTCGGCAACGTCGTGCACGTCCTCGCCGACGAGGTCGCCTCCGGCCACACCCCCGCAGACCTCGACGTCCTCATGGAGCGCCTCGACTCCGTGTGGAACGCGCTCGCCTTCGATGCGCCCTGGAAGTCGGCGCAGGAGAAGGAGAACGCGCGTGTGGCGCTCGAACGCTTCCTGAAGTGGCACGTCATGGACCGCACCGGCCGCACACCGGTGGCCAGCGAGCACGACTTCGACGTCACCCTCGAAGCGGGCGAGGTCGAGGTGCGCATCCGCGGCCAGATGGACCGCGTCGAGACCGACGCCGAGGGACGCGCGTACGTCGTCGACTTCAAGACCGGCAAGCAGCCGGTGAGTTCCGCCGAAGTGGAACGCCACCCCCAGCTCGCCGTCTACCAGCTCGCCGTCCGCGAGGGCGCCGTCGACGAGGCCTTCGACGGCGTACGGCCCGAGCCGGGCGGCGCCGAACTCGTCCAGCTGCGCCAGGGCGCCCCCAAGAGGGACGGCGGCGAGACCCTCCCCAAGGTGCAGGCCCAGGAGCCGCTGGAGGGGGAGTGGGTCGGCGACCTGCTCGCCACAGCCGCCGGGAAGGTTCTCGACGAACGGTTCACGCCGAACGCCGGCCAGCACTGCGCCCACTGCGCGTTCCGGGCCTCGTGCAGCGTGCAGCCGGAGGGACGGCACGTCGTGGAGTGAGCATGCCGGTGTGATCAGTCGCACCACGCGTGCTGACCTGCACATCTTCCGGCCCGAAGGGCGATCCGTCCTCCGCTGTCAGTGCGCGCCGCTAGCCTCTGCGACATGCCCGCCCGTATCACCGATCCCGATCAGCTCAAGGAGCTCCTCGGTATCCCGTTCACCCCGGAGCAGACGGCCTGCATCACCGCGCCGCCCGCCCCGCAGGTGATCGTGGCCGGCGCCGGCTCGGGCAAGACGACGGTGATGGCGGCCCGCGTGGTGTGGCTGGTCGGCACCGGCCAGGTCGCCCCCGAACAGGTCCTCGGCCTCACCTTCACCAACAAGGCCGCCGGTGAACTCGCCGAGCGCGTCCGCAAGGCACTCATCAGGGCGGGCGTCACCGACCCCGACGTCATCGACCCGGACAACCCGCCGGGCGAGCCCGTGATCTCCACCTACCACGCCTTCGCGGGCCGCCTGCTGACCGACCACGGCCTGCGCATCGGCCTGGAGCCGACCTCCCGTCTCCTCGCCGACGCCACCCGCTACCAGCTCGCCGCGCGCGTGCTGCGCGAGGCCCCGGGCCCCTACCCGGCCCTGACCCGCTCCTTCGCCGACCTGGTCAGCGACCTCCTCACCCTCGACGCCGAACTCGCCGAGCACCTGGTCCGCCCCGAGCAGGTGCGGGCCCACGACGCCGAGCTGCTGCTCACCCTTCAGGGCGCCAAGCTCACCAATGACGCCCTGCGCAAGGTCCCCGAGGCGGCCGCCGCCCGCCGTGAACTCGCCGATCTGGTCGTCCGCTACCGCGCTGCCAAACGCGAACGCGACCTGCTCGACTTCGGCGACCAGATCGCCCTGTCCGCCCGCCTCGCGGGGATCCCGGAGGTGGGCCGCGTCCTGCGCGACGAGTTCCGGGTGGTGCTGCTCGACGAGTACCAGGACACCTCGGTCGCCCAGCGCGTCCTTCTGGCAGGCCTGTTCGGCGACGGCACCGGCCACCCGGTCACCGCCGTCGGCGACCCCTGCCAGGCCATCTACGGCTGGCGCGGAGCCTCCGTCGCCAACCTCGACGACTTCCCCGAGCACTTCGCCCACCCCGGTGGCCGCCCCGCCACCCGCCAGTCGCTCAGCGAGAACCGCCGCAGCGGCGGCCGCCTCCTCGACCTCGCCAACGACCTCGCCGAACCCCTGCGCGCCATGCACGCGGGCGTGGAGGCCCTCCGCCCGGCCCCCGGCGCCGAACGCGACGGCATGGTGCGCTGCGCCCTTCTGCCCACCCACGCCGAGGAGATCGACTGGCTCGCGGACTCCATCGCGCATCTCGTACGGACCGGCAAGGAGCCCGGCGAGATCGCCGTCCTGTGCCGCACGGCGACCGACTTCGCCGAGATCCAGGGCGCCCTCGTCGCACGGGACGTCCCGGTGGAGGTGGTCGGCCTCTCGGGCCTGCTGCACCTGCCCGAGGTCGCCGACCTGGTCGCCGTCTGCGAGGTCCTGCAGGACCCCGGCGCCAACGCCGCCCTGGTCCGCCTGCTGACCGGTCCGCGCTGGCGCATCGGCCCTCGCGACCTCGCCCTCCTCGGCAGGCGCGCCCGGCGGCTGGTGTCCCACACGCGCGTGGACGGCGACGACGACCCCGACCGCCGGCTCGCCGAGGCCGTCGAGGGGGTCGACCCGGCCGAGGTGATATCGCTCGCCGACGCCCTGGAGACCTTCCTGGAGACGCCGCTCTACAGCGACCACGAGGACGACGACGGCCTGCCCTTCTCCCCCGACGCGCGCGTGCGGTTCGCGCGCCTGGCCGCCGAACTGCGCGACCTGCGCCGCTCGCTCGCCGACCCCCTGATGGACGTCCTGCACCGCGTCCTCGCCGTCACCGGCCTGGAGGTCGAACTGTCGGCGTCCCCGCACGCGCTGGCCGCCCGCCGCCGCGAGACCCTGTCCAACTTCCTCGACATCGCCGCCTCGTTCGCGGCCGGGGACAACGAGGCGAGCCTCCTCGCCTTCCTCGGCTTCCTGCGCACCGCCGCCCAGTACGAGAAGGGCCTCGACAACGCCCTGCCCGGCGGCGAGAACACCGTCAAGGTGCTCACCGCCCACAAGTCCAAGGGCCTGGAGTGGGACGTCGTCGCCGTCCCCGGCCTGGTCACCGGGACGTTCCCGAGCGCCCAGGGACGCGAGAAGTGGACCTCCCAGGGCAAGGTGCTGCCGCACGCGCTGCGCGGCGACACCGAGACCCTCCCCGACATCGCCTCCTGGGACGCACGAGGCATGAAGGCCTTCCACGAGGCCATGAAGGACCACCAGCACACCGAGGAACTGCGCCTCGGCTACGTCACCTTCACTCGCCCCCGCTCTCTCCTTCTCGGCTCCGGCCACTGGTGGGGGCCCACACAGAAGAAGCCCCGGGGGCCGTCCGACTTCCTCCAGGCCCTGCACGACCACTGCACGGTCGGCCACGGCGAGATCGAGGCGTGGGCCGACGAGCCCGCCGAGGACGAGGAGAATCCCGTGCTGCACAGCCGGACCGAGGACCAGGTCTGGCCCCTCCCCCTGGACGACCAGGCCCTCGCCCGACGCCGGGCGGCCGCCCAGACGGTCCTGGACCACCTGGAGGACCTCGCCGGCCACACGGACTCCCACCCCGCGGCCGTACACGACCCGGACACCTACGACGACCCGGACTGGCCCCCGCCGCCCGACGACGAGCCGCCGTACCCCGAAGAGCCCCCCTTCGACGACGAGATCGTCGAGGCGGACGCCTCCGAGGACTGGGACACCTTCGCGACGGACCGCCCGGCCGTCCCGCACCAGGCCACCGCCCCGGAGATCCCCGCCGCGCCGGCCCGCCCGCACCCCAGGGAACGGGAAAACCTCACCCCCGAGGAAGCCCGCGCCATCGCCTCCTGGGACCGCGACCTCGACGCCCTGACCGGCGAACTCCTGCGCGCGCGGGAAGCCGTCACCGACGTACCCCTGCCCGCATCGCTCACCGCGTCCCAGGTGCTCCGCCTGGCCGCCGACCCCGACGGGCTCGCGCAGGAACTCGCGCGCCCCATGCCGCGCCCTCCACAACCCGCCGCACGTCAAGGCACCCGCTTCCACGCCTGGGTCGAGGCCCGCTTCGAAGCCCTGACCCTGCCCATGCTGGAGCCGGACGACCTGCCCGGCAGCGAGGCCGAGATCGCCGACGAACGCGACCTGGAGGCCCTCAAGGAAGCCTTCGAGCGCAGCGAGTACGCCCACCGCACCCCCTACCGCCTCGAGACGCCCTTCCAGCTCGCGATCGCGGGCCGTGTGATCCGGGGCCGTATCGACGCCGTGTACCGGTTGGGCGAGGGGGACACCACGACGTACGAGATCGTCGACTGGAAGACCGGCCGCACCCGCACCGCCGACCCCCTCCAGCTCGCCGTGTACCGGCTGGCCTGGGCCGAGCGGCAGGGCGTCCCTGTGGAATCGGTCACGGCGGCGTTCCTGTACGTCCGCTCCGGAGACGTCGTGCGCCCCAGGAATCTGCCCGACCGGGCCGCCCTGGAGCGGCTGTTGACTCAGGAACCCGGAGGGCCGTCGAACGGTTCCGCGCAAGCGAACTGTGAGGAACCGCCCAACGAGGATGTCGGTGCGGGCCGATAGGCTCATGACCATGAGCCACCCCGTTGACAGTGTCGTCAGCGCTGTCCGTACGTACATCGAGCAGCACCGCGCCGCCTTCCTCGACGACCTCGCCGAATGGCTGCGCATCCCGTCCGTCTCGGCCCAGCCCGACCACGGACCCGATGTACGCCGCAGCGCCGACTGGCTCGCCGCCAAGCTCAAGGAGACCGGTTTCCCCACGGCCGAGGTCTGGGAGACCCCGGGGGCGCCCGCCGTCTTCGCCGAGTGGCCCGCGGAGGATCCCGCGGCGCCGACGATCCTTGTCTACGGCCACCACGACGTACAGCCCGCCGCCCGCGAGGACGGCTGGGACAGCGACCCCTTCGAGCCGGTCGTCCGCGACAACCGTCTCTACGCGCGCGGGGCGGCCGACGACAAGGGGCAGGTCCTCTTCCACACCCTCGGTGTCCGCGCCCACCTCGCCGCCACCGGCCGCACCACCCCCGCGGCGCACCTGAAGCTGCTGATCGAGGGCGAGGAGGAGTCCGGCTCCCCGCACTTCCGCGCCCTCGTCGAGGAGCACGCGCAAAGGCTCGCGGCCGACGCCGTGATCGTCTCCGACACCGGCATGTGGGCCGAGGACACCCCCACCGTGTGCACCGGGATGCGTGGCCTCGCCGAGTGCGAGATCCGCCTGTACGGCCCGGACCAGGACATCCATTCCGGCTCCTTCGGCGGAGCCGTCCCCAACCCGGCCACGGCCGCCGCCCGCCTGGTCGCCGCCCTGCACGACGAACACGCGCGCGTGGCGGTACCCGGCTTCTACGACGGCATCGTCGAACTGACCGAACGTGAACGGGAGCTCTTCGCCGAGCTGCCCTTCGACGAGGAGCAGTGGCTGCGCACCGCCAAGTCGCACGCCACCCAAGGCGAGGCCGGACACACCACCCTGGAGCGCGTCTGGGCCCGCCCCACCGCCGAGGTCAACGGCATCGGCGGCGGCTACCAGGGCCCGGGCAGCAAGACGATCATCCCGTCCTCCGCGATGGTGAAGCTCTCCTTCCGGCTCGTGGCCGGCCAGGACCCCGGCCACATCGAGAAGGCGGTCCGCGCCTGGGCCGCCGGACAGGTGCCCGCCGGCATCCGGCAGGAGATCACCTTCGGCGCCGCCACGCGCCCGTGCCTGACCCCGCTGGACCACCCGGCCCTGCAGTCCGTCGTCCGGGCCATGGGCCGCGCCTTCGACCAGCCGGTCCGCTTCACCCGCGAGGGCGGCTCGGGCCCCGCCGCCGATCTCCAGGAAGTCCTCGGCGCACCCGTGCTGTTCCTCGGCATCTCCGTCCCCTCCGACGGCTGGCACGCGCCGAACGAGAAGGTCGAGCTCGATCTGCTGCTCAAGGGCGTCGAGACCTCCGCGTACCTGTGGGGTGATCTCGCCGAGCACTGGAGCCATGCGCCCTGACCGTCCCGCGCCGCCGGACCGGCAGCACGCGGGGCACACTGAACGGGCCGCCCCGCACCGCGAAGCCCCGCCGGCCCCGGTCGCCCCGCGTCGTACGTCCCGCCGAACCGCCCGCCGAAACAATCCGCTGCACCGGGGGAGTTGGAAGCACCCGTGACCACCTGGACCGACCACATCGCCGACCGTCCCGTCTCGCTCACCGCCCCCAGCGGCATCGACCGCGCCGCGCACCACCGACTCGACGAGGCCTGGCTCGCGGCGGCGTGGAGCCACCCCACGACCCGCTGCTTCGTGGTCTCCGGCGGTCAGGTCCTCATAGACGAGACGGCGGACGGCCGTACCGAACTCGTCATGACCCCGTCCTTCGAGGCCCCGCTCACCGAGGCGCACCGCTACTTCCTCGGCATCGACGAGGACGGCGTCCGCTACTTCGCCCTCCAGAAGGACGCTCTGCCCGGCCGCATCGACCAGTCCGCGCGCCCCGCCGGTCTGCGCGAGGCCGGCCTGCTGCTGTCCGCCCGCGAGGCCGGCCTGATGGTGCACGCCGTCGGACTGGAGAACTGGCAGCGCACCCACCGCTTCTGCTCGCGCTGCGGCGAGCGCACCGTCATCGCCGCGGCCGGCCACATCCGCCGCTGCCAGGCCTGCGGCGCCGAGCACTACCCGCGCACCGACCCGGCCGTGATCATGGCCGTCACGGACGACGAGGACCGCATCCTGCTGGGCCGCCAGGTGCACTGGCCGGAGGGCCGCTTCTCGACGCTGGCCGGCTTCGTCGAACCGGGCGAGTCCATCGAGCAGTCGGTACGGCGCGAGGTCTTCGAGGAGGCCGGCATCACCGTCGGCCCGGTCGAGTACGTCGCCAGCCAGCCCTGGCCGTTCCCCTCCAGCCTCATGCTCGGCTTCATGGCACGCGCCACCTCGACCGACATCAACGTCGACGGCGACGAGATCCACGAAGCCCGCTGGTTCTCCCGCGCCGAACTCGAGGCAGCCTTCGAGTCGGGCGAGGTCCTCCCGCCGTACGGCATCTCGATCGCGGCCCGTCTGATCGAGCTCTGGTACAGCAAGCCGCTGCCGACCAGGAGTTTCGTCTGAGGGGCGTGGCGGACCCGTACTGGAACCACAACGTCCACTACCACCCCTTGGTGCTCGACGCCGTCCCGGACGGCTGCCGGGAGGCCCTGGACGTCGGGTGCGGGGACGGCCTGCTCGCCCGCAAGCTGGCTCGGAAGGCCGCGTCCGTCACGGGCGTCGACCGCTCACCGGAGATGATCCGGCAGGCGCGCGCGGCCACCCCCGGGAACATCACGTTCCTGGAGGCGGACTACCTCGACGAAACGGCCCTGCCCGAGGGCGTTTACGACTTCGTCAGCGCGGTCGCCGTGGTGCACCACGCGCCCTTCGAGGACGCGGTCGGCGGCCTGGTCCGGCTGCTGGCCCCCGGCGGACGGCTGGTGATCGTCGGGCTGGCGTACAACGAGACCGTCATGGACCGGGTCATCAGCGGCTGCGGCCTGCCCGTGAGCCTGCTCATGAGACGGCTGCGGGGAGGCAAGCGGGCCCCGGCAGGCATGCCGATCGAGGGCTCGGCCATGCACTGGGGCGAGGTTCGGCTCGCGGCACGCCGACTCCTGCCCGGCTGCCACTACCGGCGCCGACTGCTGTGGCGCTACACGGCCGTGTGGGACAAACGACAAGGAGGCGGTTCCTGAGCCGCCTCGGGAACCGCCTCCGTGCCCGCAGTGCTTACGCGCTGATCTTCTGCTTCACCTGCGCCAACGACGGGTTCGTCAGCGTCGAACCGTCGGCGAACAGCACCGTCGGAACTGTCTGATTCCCGCCGTTCGCCTTCTCCACGAACGCCGCGGACGCCGGGTCCTGCTCGATGTTGATCTCGGTGTACGCGATGCCCTCGCGGTCCATCTGCTTCTTCAGCCGCTGGCAGTATCCGCACCACGTGGTGCTGTACATCGTCACAGTGCCCTGCATGTCTCGCGCGCTCCTTCGGTGGCTCGGGGAAGAGGTCGTCCGTTGAGGGAACGTATGCGACCGGGGTGCCATTCCCGACCGGGCCGCCCGGCCAGGTGACGCCTGCCGCATTAGTACGACTGCGGCTACCTCCCTGTGGACAACCGGCTCATCCGTCTCCGCCGACCTGGCAGCATGGCTGTGTGACAGCAGCAACGCACTCCACGCTCTTCCCGCGCACACCGGACTCGGCCGACGCGGTGCTCGATGGGCTCGACCCCGAGCAACGCGAGGTGGCCACCGCGTTGCACGGGCCGGTGTGCGTGCTGGCGGGCGCCGGCACCGGCAAGACCCGGGCGATCACCCACCGCATCGCCTACGGGGTGCGGGCCGGAATTCTCCAGCCCTCCAGCGTGCTCGCCGTCACCTTCACCAACCGCGCCGCCGGGGAGATGCGGGGACGACTGCGCCAGCTAGGTGCCGCGGGCGTCCAGGCTCGTACGTTCCACTCGGCGGCCCTGCGACAGCTCCAGTACTTCTGGCCGAAAGCCGTCGGCGGGTCCATGCCCCGGCTGGTCGACCGTAAGATCCAGCTCGTCGCGGACGCGGCCGCCGCCTGCCGTATCCGCCTCGACCGGGGCGAGCTGCGGGACGTCACCGGCGAGATCGAGTGGTCCAAGGTCACCCAGACAGTGCCGTCCGACTACGCCCTCGCAGCCGCGAAGGCCGGCCGTGAGACCCCTCGCGCCGCGGCCGAGATCGCCCAGCTCTACGCCGCCTACGAGGACCTCAAGCGCGACCGGGCCGTCATCGATTTCGAGGACGTCCTGCTGCTGACCGTCGCCGTCCTCCAGGACCGGCACGACATCGCCGAACAGGTCCGTTCCCAGTACCAGCACTTCGTCGTCGACGAGTACCAGGACGTGAGCCCGCTCCAGCAGCGCCTCCTGGAGCTGTGGCTCGGGCGCCGGGACAGCCTGTGCGTCGTGGGCGACGCCAGCCAGACGATCTATTCGTTCACCGGCGCAACTCCCGACCATCTGCTCGACTTCCGTACCCGCCACCCCGGTGCCACCGTCGTCAAGCTGGTCCGCGACTACCGTTCCACCCCCCAGGTCGTCCATCTCGCCAACGGCCTGCTCGCCCAGGCCCGCGGCCGCGCCGCCGACCACCGGCTGGAACTGATCTCCCAGCGCCGGCCCGGTCCCGAGCCCGTCTACACGGAGTACACCGACGAGCCCGCCGAGGCAGAGGGTGCCGCCCGCCGCATCCGAGAGCTCATGGAAGCGGGCGTCCGGGCCAGCGAGATCGCCATCCTGTTCCGCACCAACTCCCAGTCCGAGACCTATGAGCAGGCCCTCGCCGACGCCGGAGTGCCCTATCAACTGCGTGGCGCCGAGCGGTTCTTCGACCGGCCCGAGGTGCGCAGAGCCATCGTCAACCTCCGGGGCGCGGCCCGTTTCGGCGGCAACGACTCGCGGCTGGACGACGCCGTCGACCTGCCCTCCCAGGTCCGTGCCGTGCTGTCGGGCGAGGGATGGACCACCCAGCCGCCGGCCGGCTCCGGGGCCGTCAGGGAGCGCTGGGAGTCACTGGCCGCCCTGGTGAACCTCGCGCAGGACTTCGCCGCCGCGCGATCCGGCGCAACCCTGAACGACCTCGTGGCCGAACTCGACGAGCGGGCCGGCGTCCAGCACGCCCCGACCGTCGAGGGGGTCACGCTGGCCTCCCTGCACTCGGCCAAGGGCCTGGAATGGGACGCCGTGTTCCTGGTCGGTGTCGCCGAGGGCATGATGCCGATCACCTACGCGAAGACCGACGAGCAGATCGAGGAGGAGCGTCGGCTCCTCTATGTCGGCGTCACCCGCGCCCGCGAGCGCCTCCATGTCTCCTGGTCGCTCTCCCGCTCGCCCGGCGGCCGCCCCAACCGCCGGCCCAGCCGCTTCCTCAACGGGCTGCGTCCCGGCTCCACCGCCACCACGGGGCGGACCGCCGGTGGCGGTCCCGGAGGTGTCGAGCGCGGCTTCACCAGCCCTCTCAGCGCCACCCCGAGACGCACCCAGCGCACCCCGGCGCGCTGCCGGGTGTGCGGGCGCACGCTCACCGACGCGGGTGAGTTGAAGCTGATGCGTTGCGAGGACTGCCCCTCCGACATGGACGAGGGGCTCTATGAGCGGCTGCGTGACTGGCGTGCCGTACAGGCGCAGCGCAGTGGCCAGCCGGCCTTCTGTGTCTTCACGGACAAAACCCTGATGGCGATCGCCGAGGCGGTGCCCGACGGCGAGCATGAGTTGGCGCGCATCCCGGGGGTCGGTATGCGCAAGCTCAACCGGTACGGGGCCGATGTGCTGACCATCTGCGCAGGCCAGGAGGTTACGGAAGCAGAAGATGCGGACTGATCCGAACTCGTCGGAAAAATAGTTTGCGCATGCCCCAGCAATCCCCATAGGTTCTTAACCACGGGGACGGAGGCCTTCTCGGAGGCCCCGATTCCGTGTTCTACTTGCATATCCGTCGGACAGCGGCTCGCGCTGCCGTCCCCAGAGACGCCGAGAGGAGGCGATTGAAGTGATCAGCATCAACAGCACCACGGCCATCAGCACCGCCAAAATGATCGATCTCTCGGTCGTCTCCACGTGCATGCTCGGCGTTTCGAACCTGGGCACCGGTATGTCCGGCATTCCTGCCGTGCGTCCGGCGTCCGCCCTGTCTCTCGCGGTCCTTCCCGTCCGTGAGCGCAATGAGCGACCGACCAAGGCACTGGAAGCAGTAGTGGCACGGGCGCATGCCTATGCCTTTGCGGCCGGTGCCGGATTCCGGAAGCAGACGACGCAGCACCACCTGATGTGGGCCTTCCGTGGGCCAGAACCCTGGAGTGATCCAGCCTGATCGTCGATCAGGCCGGCGCCTTCAGGGCCGCGGAACCCCATCCGGGATCCGCGGCCCTTCTGTTTTCCCCGAACGGGGAGAGCGGAGCGAAGGGGCCTCGGGACAAGAAAAGAACCCGGTACCAAGCGACTACCGGTCCAACAGGGCCGGACCGAACAGACGAGGAAGACGAATCGTGCAACTCGAAGCGCACGCCCCGTCCGTACCGCCTTCCGAAACGATCCCCCCGCCCGGCCCCACGGAGGACTCCGCCTTGATCCCCCTCACCGCGCTCACCGCGCTCGACGACGCCATCGAGAACCTCGGCGTACCCGTCCCCTGCCGTTCCTACGACCCGGAGGTCTTCTTCGCCGAGTCGCCGGCCGACGTCGAGTACGCCAAGTCCCTCTGCCGCACCTGCCCGCTGATGGAGGCCTGCCTCGCCGGCGCCAAGGAGCGGCGCGAGCCCTGGGGCGTCTGGGGTGGGGAGCTGTTCGTCCAGGGTGTCGTCGTCGCCCGGAAGCGGCCGCGTGGCCGCCCGCGCAAGAACCCGGTCACAGCATGAACATCGCAGGAACGATCGACCGCCCCCTCACGAACGACCCCACGAAGCAGGCCCCGATGAAGCCGTCCACCAGCGAGCCCGCAGGCTCCGCGATCCCAGACTTCACCACCACCGACGCGAACGACTCGCGTCAGAACAGGACCCGAGAGATGCAACTCATCCCAGAAGCCCTGGCTCGTGCGCATATGCACGACCGGCTGCACGAGGCCGAGCAGGAACGCCAGGCGATCCGCCTGGCGACCGCCCGCCGGATGCAGCGCCGGGCCGAGCGCGCCTCCATGCGTGCTCGCCGTGCGCTGGCCATGGCTGTCATGCAGTAACGCGACCCGAGTAGTTCCCCGCGGGGGTCGGTCCGACCGGACCGGCCCCCGCGGTGCGTTGGGTGCGCCGAACCGTCGGATCCGGCGTTATCGTCGGCGGGTGACGAGTCTTCCCGGAGACCACGGCGACGGCGAGGCGGGGCACCTCGTGTGCGCCCGCTGCGGCGCGCGGGCCGAGGGCTCTTTGCCCACCTGGACCTGCTCCGTGGAGAACGGCGTCCGCCAGTACTTCTGCGACACCTGCTCCCGGGCGAATCTCAGGGCCATCGAGGGGCGACTCGACTCGGCCTGGTGGTAGCGCCGACCCGGCTCACGCCTCCGCGGCCGCCTCCTGCTCGTCCCCTTCCTCCTCCGGCATGAACCCGGGCAGCCACTCCTCCAGTTCCTCGCGCAGCCGGACCGTCGCGCCCAGCTGGCACAGGACGCCGATGGTGCTCAGGGTGACCCGGTGTATCAGGAGGTACGCAGGGGGCAGATTGAGCTGCTTGCCCAATTGGTGGGCGGGGGAGCGAGGGTCGGCGATCCGGGCCGCCTGGCTGCGCATCCAACCGCGGCTGAAGGTGAACTCGTCGACCTCGGCCGGCTCGATGATCGGCAGCAGGTAGTCGAGGACCGCGTCCGGGTCCAGCTCTATGGACTCCTTGACGAAGCCCTCCGCGCAGAGCAGTTCGTAGACCGCCTCGGCCTCGCCGTCCAGCGTCATGCGCAGGCAGGTGCCGATGGTGTCCGGCAGGCCGCCCTGGAGCCGGTCGACCGTGCCGAAGTCCAGGACGCCCAGGCGCCAGTCCTCCTCACCGCCCGGGCCGCCGGGCAGGAGCCGGAAGTTGCCCGGGTGCGGGTCGGCGTGCAAAAGGCCGGTGCGGGCGGGGCCGGAGAAGAGGAACCGGGCCAGAAGCTGCCCGGCGCGGTCACGCTGCTCCTCGGTGCCGTCCGAGATCACCTCCGACAGGGGGACGCCCTCGATCCACTCCGTGATCAGGACCTGTTCGCTCTGGTGGACCACGGCCGGAACCACCACGTCCGGATCGTCCGCGAACTCCTCGGCATGGGCCTGCTGGGCCTGTGCCTCCAGGCCGTAGTCGAGCTCCTCCGAGACCCGGTCGCGCAGCTCGGCGATGAGGGGCTTGATGTCGATGCCGGGCACCAGGGGCCCCAACAGGCGGGCGAAGCGGCCCAGTTGGTTCAGGTCGGAGAGCAGGGCCTCACCGGCCCCCGGGTACTGGACCTTGACCGCGACCTCGCGCCCGTCATGCCATACGGCCCGGTGCACCTGGCCGATCGACGCCGCCGCGGAGGGCTTGTCGTCGAACTCGGCGAACAGCTCCTGCCAGTCCTCGCCCAGCCGCTTCTCGAGCACCGCGTGCACGGTGCGGGTCGGCATCGGAGGCGCGGCCTCCTGGAGCTTCGTCAGGGCCGCGCGGTAGGGGCCCGCCACCTCCTCGGGGAGCGCCGACTCGAAGACGGACAGGGCCTGGCCGAACTTCATGGCCCCGCCCTTGAGCTCCCCGAGCACCTTGAACAGCTGGTCCGCGGTGCGCTGTTGCAGCTCGCGGCCGACGATCTCCGCGGACTCGCCCACGATCCGCTTGCCGAGTCCCCAGGTGGCCCGCCCGGCGAAGCCGAGCGGGAGCGCGGCGAGCTTGGCGGTCCGGGTGACCGCCTTCCGGGGAAGATCAGACATGCGCCCTCCAGGTGCCAGCAGGCCGTGGCGCGGTTGCCTTACGGCACAACTCCTCCGACGACCGTTGCTCTGTCATTGTCTCGTGCGCAGCCTCCTCCTTGGAGGTGTGTTCTCCCTTACCTTTCTCCGCGGCCCCGCACGGACATGCGGGATGGGGTGGGATCGGCCGCGCGTGCCAGGTCATACCGGGCAGCGAGACCTCCCAGCGGGCACCCGCGCTCGACGGGGCCCGGCCGTCCAGGAAGGCGAGCGCGTGCGCGGCCGCGAGGCCGGCGACCGTGGTGGCCAGTGCCAGGTCACAGGCCCGCGCCGGATGACTTCTGCTGCCCGAACGCCACTGGGCCACCAGTCGGGGCCAGGCCTGGTCGCGGTCGGTGCGCGTCTCGTGAAGGCAGCCCGCACAGCCCGTCTCACCCGGCAGGACCAGAGGACCGACCACTCCTGTCGCCTCCACCACACCGGCGTACAGATGCGGTGTGCCCGACCGGACGAGGGGCTCGCCGACGGCCGGGGCGGGCGCGTGCACGTCCACGTCGTCCCGCGGGGCGAGGACGACCAGACAGAACCCGGGGTCGTCCGCCTCCACCGAGGCCCGGGAGCCATGGCGCGGCGGGCGTCCCGGAGCCGCCGCGGACACCGCCCTTCGTGCTGCGATGTCCCTGCGGTCGCCGACGGAGGCGGCAGGGAGGCCACCCGGGGCGACGTCTCCCGGCTCGACCCTGCCGCCGTCCCGCACATCGACCTCTCCGACGCCGGCCCCCGAGAGCAGAGCGGCCAGTGTCACGCCCACCCGGCCGGCCCCCCTGACCTGCACGCGCAGTGAGCGACGGGCGGCCAGGACTCTCATCGCGTCACCCGGCTCCGAGGTGGTCAGCGAGAGGGACGCGAGGTCGGGTGCCAGCCGGTCGAGGACCTCCTTCTTCTCCCGCAGCGCGTCCGCGGCCGGCCCGCCGCCCCTCGCGTCGTCGACGAGCCCGGCCCGCGCCAGCCGTCCCACCAGCGTGTCGACATGGCCGTCGGGCAGATCCATACGGTGTCCCTCCTCCCGCAGCAGCGCGAGACCTCGCGTGCCGTCGAGGAGGTCGAGGAAGCTGCCCGTCGCCGTGTCGATCGGGCCCAGCGTCAGCGCGTGCGCCGGGGTCATCCCGAACTGCACGGTGTTGAGGTCGCGCCAGCCGCGTCGGAGCGCGGGTTTCATCCGCGGAACCATTGTTTGCCCGAGCGGAACCACTGCTTGCATGACAGGCCCCCGTAGCCCTCGTGGAACATCCCCGTCCGCCGTAGGAGTCCGGCGACGGTCGGGTCGCGGATGCGGCGGCGATGCCAGCATGCCCCGACCCGGAGGGCATGTGCCGAAAGTTGTCCACAGGTGGGGGCCATTCGTCGTACAAATCAGACGCATGGCGGGCGATCGGAACCGAACCGTCCCGGAGTCGGGACTTCCCCCGTGTGCAGCGGGTAACGTCAGGGCGTGCCCGCCGACCCACTGCACAGCGCCGGAAAGCCACAGCGCAGTACGACGAGCCTGCCGCCGAGCGGCTCGGGGGCGAGCGCGATCGAGGTGCGCAGGAGCAGCCGCCGACGCCGGACGGTCTCCGCGTACCGCGAGGGCGATCGCACCGTCGTGCTCATTCCTGCCCGGATGTCCGAGGCGGAGGAGCAGCGCTGGGTGAGCGTCATGCTCGACAAGCTGGCCGCCCAGGAGAGCAAACGGGTGCTCGGCGACACCGAACTCTCCGAGCGCGCGCAGCGGCTGTCGGCCCAGTACTTCGACGGCCGGGCGCTGCCCGCCTCGGTCCGCTGGGTCACCAACCAGAACACCCGCTGGGGCTCGTGCACCCCGTCCGAGGGCAGCATCCGGCTCTCGCACCGCCTCCAGGGCATGCCGGAGTACGTCGTCGACTACGTCCTGCTCCATGAGCTCGCGCATCTGCTCGTGCCCGGACACGGCCCCCGCTTCTGGCGGTTGCTGGAGGCCTACCCGCGCACCGAACGGGCCAAGGGCTACCTCGAAGGGGTGGTCGCCGCCGACCGGTTGCCGCACCTTCCGGGCGTCCGCGAAGACTGACCGACGACCCGAACGGGTTTTTGTACCGGATCTGTACCGACCTCCGCCGGTGTCCGAGTTTGCCGTTAGCCTGTCGCGACGCACTCGCATTCGGGATGGGGGACGGTCGTTACGCATGGCCAGGGAATTCCAGCGCGGCCACAAGGCCAAGATCAGTGACCTGACCGCGGGCACAGACCTGTACGTAGGTGTACAGATCTCCGGCCCCGGACTGACCTTCGACATCAGCTGCTTCGGACTCGACGCCGACGAACGGCTCTCGGACGACCGGTACTTCATCTTCTTCAACCAGCCGAAGTCCCCCGAGGACTCCATCCAGCTCCTGGGCGCGCAGTCGGGTGACACGGAGTCGTTCCGGGTCACGCTCGACCGGATTCCGTCGCAGATCCAGAAGCTGTCGTTCACGGCGACGATCGACGGCGCCGGCCAGATGTCGCAGATCGCCCCCGGCTATCTCCGCATCGTCGCCGGTGGCGAGGAAGTGGCCCGGTACTCGTTCGACGGCAGCGAGTTCTCCACCGAGCGTGCCGTGATGCTGGGCGACCTGTATCTCAAGGACGTCTGGCGGTTCGCCGCGGTCGGCCAGGGATTCGACGGCGGTCTGGACGCGCTGCTGAAGAACTTCGGCGGCGAGGTCGCCGAGGAGGAGCCCGCGTCCGCGCCCCAGCAGCCCGCCGTCCCGGCCCAGTCCCAGGCGCCGGCCTTCGCCCCGCCCGCGCAGGCGCCCGCACCGGCCCCTTCGTTCGGTGCGCCGCCGGCCCCCGCGCCTGCCCCGTCCGTCCACACCGCTCCGACGATCGCCGGAACCCCGCCCGCGCCCGCCGCGCCGACGAGTCCGCAGACGTTCACTCCTCCGGGACAGACGTTCACGCCGCCCGGCGCACCTCCGGCGGGTCAGTACGCGCCCCCAGGCGCACCCGCGGGTCAGTTCACACCTCCGGGTGCTGTCGCCGGTCAGTTCGCACCCCCCGGTGCCCCCGGCGCCTTCCCCGGTCAGGCGCAGCCCTTCGGCGGTGGCACCCAGCTCGCCCCCGTCCCGCCCGAGGCCAACGTCCGGGTCGTCCTGACGAAGTACGCGGAAGCCCCCGTCGGCGACCGCTGGACCGAGCAGAACCAGAACCTGGTGCGGGCCACCCTCACCAAGGACGCCCCCATCCTCGCCAAGCAGGGCAGCATGGTCGCCTACCAGGGCGACATCGACTTCGCCCACAAGGGCTCGGGCCTGCTCGGCAAGCTCACCGGGGCACTCACCGGCCAGGGCATGTCTTTGATGCGTTGCACAGGCAACGGTGAGGTGTTCCTCGCCGACGAGGCCAGCCGGGTCTTCGTCATCCGGCTCCAGGGCGAGCAGCTCTACACCAGCGCCCAGGGTGTGCTCGCCTTCGACGAGACCCTGGAGACCGAGGTCCGCCGCATCGAGGGCGCGGGACTGCCCGGCGGAGGCTTCTTCAGCATGCTCTTCTCCGGCACGGGAGCCGTCGTCGTCAAGACACGCGGCGTACCCGTCGTCCTGCCCGTCGGCGCGGCCACCTATGTCGACGGCAACGCCGTCATCGCCTGGTCCGCCGGTGCCCAGGCGGTCACCACGACCTCGCTCAGGCTGCGCCGCTCCGGGTATGCCCGGCAGACCACCGAGGCCGTGAACCTCCAGTTCCGCGGCGCCCCCGGCAACTTCGTCGTCGTACAGCCCTTCGAGGTGTGAGGCCATGGACTCCCAGACTCTGAGTGCGCACCGCGCCGCCGCGACCGGCGTCCGCATGAGTGTGCACAGCTCCAAGACGCTCAAGGTCACCATGGTCACCGGTCAGGATCTGATCGCCAAGGCCGGCTCGATGATCGCCTACGACGGCTATGTCCAGTTCGACGGGGCGCCCGCGAGCCTGCGCCGCTCGGCGGAGGAGATGGTCTCCGGTGAGGGCGGCAAGCTGATGCTGGCCCGCGGCGACGGCGACCTCTACCTGGCCGACTACGGCGGCGACATCCTCGTCCTGCACCTCAACGGCGAGGCGCTCTCGGTCAACGGCGCCACCCTGCTGGCCTGCGACGCCTCGCTGGAACTGGCCATCGAGCCGGTCAAGGGGCTCGCGAAGCTCTCCGGTTCCGGTCTGACCAACCTCGTGATCAAGGGCACGGGCTGGGTCGCCCTGGTCAGCCGGGGCATCCCGATGGCCCTGGACTGCGCCGAACGCGAGACGTACGTCGACCCGGACGCGCTCGTCGCGTGGACGACCGGCCTGGAGATGAAGGCCCGCCGCACCATCAAGGCGAGCGCCCTCATCGGCCGCGGCAGCGGCGAGGCCTTCCAGATCGGCTTCAAGGGACAGGGCTTCGTGGTCGTCCAGCCGAGCGAGGACACCGGCGACCGATTCAAGATCCGGGGCTGAGGGGAGCACCAGGCACCATGCACAGCACACTCTTCGCACACGTCCCGGTCGAGTCGACCGGGCGCTACACCCTGCAGAACCCACAGCTCCTGAAGACCGACGTCACCCAGGGCAGCAGCCCGGTGCTCGCCCGGCAGGGCGCCATGGTCGCCTTCGAGGGGCAGGTCGAGTTCGACAGCCAGTACCGCAACCGCAGCTGGCGCAACGTCGAGCGGATGACCGGCGAGGGCCTCGACCTCATGCGCTGCAAGGGCCACGGCATCGTCTACCTGGCGAACCTCGCCCAGCACCTGCACATCATGGAGGTCGGCTCCGGCATCACGGTCGACAGCTCCTACGTGCTGGCCTTCGACGGCTCCCTCGGCGTCGGCATCGTCGCCGTGGACAGCGCCGTCGAGGTGGCGGCCGCGGGCGCCTACAACCTGGAGCTGTCCGGCTCCGGCCAGGTCGTGCTGATGACCTCGGGCGAGCCCCTGGTGCTGGAGGTGGGCCCGGACAAGAACGTCTGTGTCGACTCCGACGCCGTCATCGCCTGGTCCACATCCCTGCGCACCCAGCTCCAGGCACCCACCTCCACCTCCGGGGTGTGGCGGCGCAGGGGCACCACCGGCGAGGGCTGGGAGATGCACTTCGGCGGCACCGGCCACGTCCTGGTCCAGCCCAGTGAGCTGCTGCCGCCGCAGGGCATGCGCAACGGTGGGGTGCTCGGCCAGTTCGGCATGCGCGGCAATTCCCTCGGGGGCAGCAACAGCTAGACCCCTCGAATGTCAGATGTAAGGGGCGCCTGTCATTGCCGGGCGCCCCTTACCTGTGCGCTCAAAGCCGCGCGCGCGTCGCGTCCAGCAGCCGTACGACGGACTCGTCGGCGACATCCGCCACCTCGTCGTAGGCGAACCACCGTACGTCGAGCGACTCGTCGCTGATCGTCTCCACGGCGCCGGACGGCGCGAGCGCCGCGTACTGGACGTCGAAGTGGCAGTGACACGGCGGCGGGATCGGATGCCGGTCCAGGCGCACCGGGCCGCCCGGCAGCAGCGTCAGACCCGGGATGCCGGACTCCTCCGTCGCCTCGCGCAGGGCCGCCGCCGCCAGGGAGGTGTCGGCCGGCTCGCAGTGGCCGCCCATCTGGAGCCACATGCGCAGCTTCTTGTGGAGGGTCAGCAGGACCCGGCCGCGCTCCGGGTCGACGACCAGGGCACTCGCCGTGAGGTGGCCCTCCTCGCAGGCCTTCCACATGGCGTCCGGGCGGGCCGCCAGATGGTCCAGATAGGCCTGGCGAAGATCCGCCTGGTCCTCGTACCCCTTGAGGACCAGGACGGCGTCGTCATGGAGGCTCACTCGGTGTCGTCGTCCTTCTTCAGGTCGGGCTTCTTCAGGTCGGGCTTCTTCAGGTCGGGCTTGCCGGAACCGTCCGCCGCCTCGCCGAGCATCTTGTCCAGCTCGGAGAAGTCCAGCTGCTCGCGGTGCACGAAGCCGTCCGGGTCGTCCAGGTCGGACGCGGTCGGCAGCATGTCCGGGTGGGCCCACAGGCCGTCACGGCCGTCGACACCGCGCGCGTCGGTGAGCGAGGCCCACAGCCGGGAGGCGTCCCGCAGACGGCGCGGGCGCAGTTCCAGGCCGATCAGCGTGGCGAAGGTCTGCTCGGCCGGACCGCCCGAGGCACGCCGGCGGCGCAGGGTCTCGCGCAGCGCGTCGGCGGACGACAGACGCGGCTTCGCGGCCGCGTGGACCACCGCGTCCACCCAGCCCTCCACCAGCGCCAGAGCCGTCTCCAGACGGGCCAGGGCCGCCTTCTGCTCCGGGGTGTCCTCCGGCTGGAACATGCCCTGCTGGAGTGCGTCCTGGAGCTGCTCGGGGTTCTGCGGGTCGAACTGGCCGACCACGTCCTCCAGCTTGGCGGTGTCGACCTTGATCCCGCGCGCGTACCCGTCGACCGCGCCGTACAGGTGCGAGCGCAGCCACGGCACATGCGCGAAGAGGCGCTGGTGGGCGGCCTCGCGCAGGGCGAGATACAGCCGCACCTCGTCCTTGGGCACGCCCAGGTCCTTGCCGAAGGCGTCGATGTTCGCCGGCAGCAGCGCGGCCTTGCCGGCCGGGCCCAGCGGCAGGCCGATGTCGGTGGAGCCGACGACCTCGCCCGCGAGCACGCCGACGGCCTGCCCGATCTGGGTGCCGAACATGGCGCCGCCCATCGAGCGCATCATGCCGATCAGCGGGCCCGCCATGGCCTGCATCTCCTCGGGCAGGACATCGCCCATGGCGGTGCCGACCCGCTCGGCGACCGGGTCGACGAGCTCCTTCCACGCGGGCAGGGTCGCCTCGACCCACTCCGCGCGGGACCACGCCACGGCGGAGCCCGCGCCGGACGGCAGCGATGTCGCGTCGTCGAGCCACAGGTCCGCCAGGCGTACGGCCTCCTCGACCGCGGTGCGATCGGCGGGGCCGATGCTCGCGTCCTTGGTGCCGTCCGAGGTGCCCTGAGACACCGTCTGGCGGGCGATCTGCTTGGCCATGTCCCAGTTCACCGGGCCGCCCTCGTACGAGAGCATCTGGCCCAGCTGCTGGAAGGCGGCGCCCAGGTCGGTGGGGTTCAACGACCCGAACATGGCTGCGAGCGGATTGTCCGCACCGGGGCCGCCAAAGCCTCCGGCTCCGGGCAGACCGCCGAAACCGAACGGGTTGGCCGGTCCCTGACCACCACCGCTCTCCTGGTCCTTCTTCTTGCCCTCGTCGCCGTCGTCCGGCTCCTCCGGCGGAAGGCCGAATCCGAATGGGGTGTCACTCACGGGATTCCTCGGCTGGTAAGGCCACCGGTTGCCTCCGGCGGCGCGGCTGCCCGATAACACCCCCCAGCGTAGACACCGACGGCCGTCAGGGCCTCAGTGCTCCGCCGACTCTCCGCCTGCGGCAGGATGGATGCCACCTGGTACGTACGCGTCACTCGCGTTCCTACTGAAGACAACCGCTGGAGACGCCCGGTGAGTTCCCCTGATCCGCAGGTTCGCGCAGCGCGAAACCAGTCAACCAATCCCGCCACGCGCGGGCCAGTCGTCGCGGTCACCGGTGCCGCGTCCGGCATCGGAGCGATGCTCACCGAGCGGCTCGCCGCCTCGGAGGAGATCAAGCAGGTCATCGCGCTCGACGAGCGGCGTGGTGAGTGCGCCGCGGCGCAGTGGCACATCCTGGACGTACGGGATCCGGCCATCGCGGAGAAGCTGCGCGGAGCCGACGTCGTGGTGCATCTGGCACTCGACCTCGACCTGGATTCCGATCCCGCGGCGCGTACGGCGTACAACGTGCGCGGGACGCAGACCGTGCTGACCGCCGCGGCGGCCGCGGGCGTCCACCGGGTCGTGCTGTGCACCTCGGCGATGGTCTACGGGGCGCTTCCGGACAACGAGCTGCCCCTTTCGGAGGACGCCGAACTGCGGGCCACCGCGGAGGCGACCGGCGTCGGCGACCTGCTGGAGATCGAGCGGCTCGCGCGGCGGGCGCCCCGCGCGCACCCCGGGCTCAATGTCACCGTCGTGCGGCCCGCCGTGCTGGTGGGGGGCGGCACCGACACCGCCCTGACCCGGTACTTCGAGTCGCCGCGGCTCCTGGTCGTGGCCGGGTCCCGGCCCGCCTGGCAGTTCTGCCACGTCGAGGACCTGTGCAGCGCGCTGGAGCACGCCGTCCTGGAGAAGGTCGACGGAGAGCTCGCCGTCGGGTGTGACGGGTGGCTGGAGCAGGAGGAGATCGAGGAGCTCAGCGGGATCCGCCGGATGGAGCTGCCGTCGGCCGTCGCGCTGGGGGCGGCGGCCCGGCTGCACCGGATCGGCCTGACACCGTCTCCGGCCGGGGACCTCGCGTACACGATGTACCCCTGGGTGGTGAGCGGGAGCCGGCTGCATGACGCCGGGTGGCGGCCGCGGTGGACCAACGAGGAGGTGCTCGCGGAGCTGCTGGAGGAGGTCGCCGGGCGGCATACTGTCGCCGGGCGGCGACTGGGGCGCAAGGACGCGACGGCGGCGGGGGCTGCTGGAGCGACGGTTGCTCTGCTGGGCGCGGCGGCTGTCGTACGGCGGGCTCGGAAGGCCCGGCGGAGGATCTGAGCGGAGCGCGCTGCGGGGTGCCGCGTGAGGTTGGCCGGCGGCTGACCGCCGGTGGGGCTTGCCGCGCAGTTCCCCGCGCCCCCGGGTGGGCTGCCTGTACGAGTCTCCAACGCCGCACGCGTGTGTGCCGGGTAAAGGCTTCATTCCCCGTTGCCCAGGACGTGCGGCACGATGGACGCATGGCACCTACCTTCGACCACCCCGGTGAGCAGACCGCCGACGAGCCGATCAAGCTCATCGGTATCCGCGAGACCGCCCTCTCCCTCGACGAGGTCTTCCGCGCCGTCGGGGACGACGCGGCCGGGGGGACCGCCCTGTTCGTCGGGACCGTGCGGAATCACGACGGGGGCGCCGACGTCGACAAACTCGGCTACTCGTGCCACCCCAGTGCCGAGGCCGAGATGCGCAGGGTCGCGGAGAAGGTCGTCGCCGAGTTCCCGGTGCGGGCACTTGCCGCCGTGCATCGCGTGGGGGATCTCGGAGTCGGGGACCTCGCCGTCGTCGTCGCGGTTTCCTGCCCGCACCGGGGCGAGGCCTTCGAGGCCTGCCGGAAACTGATCGACGATCTCAAGCACGAGGTGCCGATCTGGAAACACCAGACGTTCTCCGACGGTACGGAGGAATGGGTCGGCGCCTGCTGAACCCTTCCTCCACCTCTCCGGTTGCGTAACCGCACCCCTGGCGTGAGCGTTGTCAGTGCACAGGGTTAATCTGTTGATCAGTCAGTTTTCTGCGGTTGCTCAGCATGGGGTCGGGAGGTCGGCATGGGGGCGCTCGTCTGGTTGTTGATTCCGTTGTTGGCCGCGGTCGTCGCCGGGCTGTGGGGCAGTTGGGCCAACCGGACCCGGAAGGCGCGCGGCGACGGCCCCGAGCTCGACGGGTACGCCCGTTTCCGCGCCGCGATGGAGAAGTCGCACTCCGGCACCTGACGTCCACCTGACGGCGGCGCCCTGACGATGGTCCGACAGGACCGTCCCGTACTGTCGTGCCATGCCACGCCGCACCGCGACGATGCTCGCCTCCACCCTGATGCTGATCGCGCTTCTCTGCGCGGGAGTCTTCATCAAAGTGCCCTACGCCGAGATGTCACCGGGCCCCACGGTGAACACCCTCGGGGACCACGGCGGCGAGCCGGTGCTGCAGATCTCCGGGCGCAAGACGTATCCGACGAACGGTCACCTGAACATGACCACCGTCCGGGTCACCAGCGCCGACTACAAGATGAACCTCGTCGAGGCCGTGTACGGCTGGCTCGCGCACGACAGCAAGGTCGTACCGCACGACACGCTCTACCCGGACGGCAAGACCGAGGAGCAGTCGACCCAGGAGAACGCCGAGGAGTTCAGCCAGTCCCAGGAAAGCGCCAAGGTCGCCGCCCTGGAGGAACTGCGCGTCCCGGTGCAGTCCTGGGTGATCGTCTCGACCGTCGTCAAGGACTCCCCGGCCGAGGGCCGGCTGCACGCCGGTGACGTCGTCAAGGCCGTCGACGGCACGGTCGTGAAGGCGCCGGACGATGTCGCGAAACTGGTGACGAAGCACAAGCCGGGCGAGGACGTCGTCTTCACGGTCGTGCCCGCCAAGGAACAGGCCGCCGCCGAGAAGGCGCACAGGACGGCGACCAGGACCGAGAAGGTCACGATCACCACCCGGGCCTCCGACGACGAGGGTGAGAAGCGCGCCATCGTGGGGATCGCCGCGGGGACCGACCACACCTTCCCGTTCACCATCGACATCAAGCTCGCCGACGTCGGCGGCCCGAGCGCCGGTCTGATGTTCGCGCTCGGCATCTACGACAAGCTGACCCCGGGCAGCCTGACCGGCGGAAAGTTCGTCGCCGGCACCGGGACGATCGACGACGACGGCAAGGTCGGCCCGATCGGCGGCATCGAGATGAAGACGGTCGGCGCGCGCGACAAGGGCGCCCAGTACTTCCTGACGCCCGCCGACAACTGCGCGGCCGCCGCCAAGGACACCCCGGGCGGGCTGACCCTGATCAAGGTGAAGACCATCGACGACGCCCTCGGCGCGCTCAAGGACCTCCGTGACGGCAGGACGTCCGACCTGCCGAAGTGCACGGCCAAGGGCTGACCGGCACGCGCGTGCACGACGAAGGGGGCGCCCCTCACACCGAGGGCGCCCCCTTCGCCGTACCGGAAGACCTCCGCCGTACCGGAAGACCTCCGCCGTACCGGAAGGCCTCGGCAACATCGAAGCCCCGGGAGACCTCAGTCCGCGAACGTCGCCGACAGGGCCTCCGCCAGGCCGGGGACCAGGTCGCGGCCGGTGAGGACCTCGGTGGGGGAGTCCTTCTCGCGCAGCCGCAGGGCCGAGTCGCGGGTGCCGTCGCGCAGGACCGCGACCGTCATGCGGACCTCCTGGCGGTCCGGGTGCTCGGCGACCCACTTCGCCAGCTTGGCCTCGCTCAGCCCCTGCGGGACCGACGCCTCGGCGGACGGCGGCAGCATCAGGCGTTCCACGGTGAGCGCGCAGCCGACGACCGCGTCGGGCCAGGCGATGGTGCCGAGGAACTCGTCGAGCGGCTTGCCCGCGGGAATCTCGTCCTGCTCGATGGGGGTCAGGGCCGCGGCCTCCCGCGCCTCCTGCAGACCGAGCTGGCTCGCGAGGGCGGGTTCCTGGGCCCGCAGCCGGGCGGTGTCTACGAGGGCGAAGAGGCGGGCGGGCTGGTCCCAGCCGAGGCCGGAGGCGTACTCGTCGATCTCGAGTACGGCCCGGGTGAGCGGGCTCGCCGCCATGGGGGTGTTGGACATGGTCACAATCCTGCCTCGTTCGTGACCGGAATCGGGAACCGAGTAAACGGTGAGTAAGTTGCATAGGTGTGGGCCCGCGATCACGGGGGGCCACCCAGGGGCCCGCGAACACGAGGGCCTGACGGATCGACAGCGAACTTCGAGGTGCGCACCTTGGCTTTCCAGATGCCGGACCGCGGCGGAGGCCCGACAGGGCCGCGGATGAGAGTGGGCCGCCCGTCCCGGCGTGCCAGGACCCTGCTCATGACGCTGGGCGTCCTTGCCGTCCTCGGCATGGCGTTCACCATGTTCGCGGGCTTCTGGACGGACTGGCTCTGGTACCGCTCGGTGAACTACTCGTCCGTGTTCACCACCACGCTGTGGACCAAGATCGGGCTGTTCTTCGTCTTCGGTCTGCTGATGGCCCTCGCTGTCGGTGTCAACATCTGGCTGGCCCACCGGCTGCGCCCGCCGCTGAGCGCCATGTCGATGGAGCAGCAGAATCTCGACCGCTACCGGATGGGCATCGCGCCCTACAAGAGGTGGCTGCTGCTCGGGATCGTCTCCCTGGTCGGCCTGATCGCCGGAGCCTCCGCCTCCAGTCAGTGGCGGACCTGGCTGATGTGGGTCAACGGCGTGTCCTTCGGTCAGAAGGACCCGCAGTTCCACCTCGACATCTCCTTCTACACCTTCGACCTGCCCTGGTACCGGTTCCTGCTCGGCTTCGGCTTCGCCGCCGCGATCCTCTCGGTGATCGCCGCCGCGCTCACCCATTACCTGTACGGCGGTCTCAGGGTCACCTCCCCGGGCGCGCGGGCCACCGCCGCCGCGACCGGCCACCTGTCGGTGCTCCTCGGCATCTTCGTGGCCCTGAAGGCGGTCGCGTACTGGCTCGACCGGTACGGCCTCGCCGTCAAGTCCAGCGACTTCAAGGCGACCGACAGCTGGACGGGCCTCAGGTACGTCGACGCGAACGCCTATCTGCCGGCCAAGACGATCCTGTTCTGCATCGCCGTCATCTGCGCTCTGCTGTTCTTCGCCACCCTGTGGCGGCGCACCTGGCAGCTGCCCGTGATCGGCTTCGGCCTGATGGTCCTCTCGGCGATCCTCATCGGCGGGCTCTACCCCGCGATCGTCCAGAAGTTCCAGGTCCAGCCGAACGAGCAGGCCAAGGAAGCGCCGTACGTCGAGAAGAACCTCAAGGCGACGCGTGAGGCCTACGGCATCGACGACGCCTCCGTGAAGGAATACGACGGCAAGTCCACCACCACGGACAAGACCAAGCTGCGCGACGACGTCGACGCCACGGCGAGCATCCGGGTCGTGGACCCCAACGTGGTCTCGCCGACGTTCCAGCAGCTCCAGCAGATGCGGAACTACTACGCGTTCCCGACCAACCTGGACGTGGACCGCTACAGCAAGGACGGCAAGGACCAGGACACGGTCATCGGGCTGCGCGAGCTGAACCTCGCCGGCATCCCGAAGAACAACTGGATCAACGACCACTTCCGCTACACCCACGGTTACGGCGTGGTCGCCGCGAAGGGCACCGAGGCCGACGCCGAGGGCCGCCCGGTCTTCACCGAGTCCAACCTGCCCTCCCAGGGCGACCTCGGGACGTACCAGCAGCGCGTCTACTACGGCGAGAAGACCACCACGTACTCGATCGTCGGCGGTCCCCAGAAGGAGATCGACTACTCCGACGACTCGGGCGAGAAGACGTACAGCTACAAGGACAAGAGCGGGGTCAACCTCTCCAACCCGGTCAACCGGGCCGCGTACGCGGTGGCGTTCAGCGAGCCGCAGATCCTCTACTCCGGAGCGATCGGCGAGGGCTCGCGGATCCTGTACAACCGCACGCCCAAGCAGCGCGTCGAGGCGGTCGCCCCCTGGCTGACCATCGACGGCGACGCCTACCCGGCGGTGGTCAAGGGCAAGATCCAGTGGATCGTCGACGCCTACACGACGACGAACGGCTACCCGTACTCCTCGCGTACGACCCTCGGTGACACCACGGCCGACTCGCTGACCGCGACGAACAACCAGCGCGCGGTGGTGGCCCAGCAGAACCAGGTCAACTACATCCGCAACTCGGTGAAGGCGACCGTCGACGCGTACACCGGCGAGGTCAAGCTCTACCAGTGGGACACCAAGGACCCGGTCCTCAAGACCTGGATGAAGGCGTTCCCGGGCACCGTGGAGTCCAAGAAGGACATCTCCACCGACCTGATGGCCCATCTGCGGTACCCGCAGGACCTGTTCAAGGTCCAGCGTGAACTGCTGGCGCGCTACCACGTCGAGGACGCGGACACCTTCCTCAGCGGCAGTGAGGTGTGGCAGGTCCCGGACGACCCGACCAACAAGTCGGGCGACGCGGTGCCGCCGTACTACCTGAGCATGAAGATGCCGGACCAGTCGGCACAGGCGTTCTCGCTCACGACGACGTTCACGCCCAACGGCCGGGACAACCTCAGCGCGTTCATGTCGGTCGACGCCGAGGCGGGCACCCCTGACTACGGCAAGATCAGAATCCTGAAACTGCCGACCAACACCACGGTCAACGGGCCCAAACAGGTGCAGAGCCAGTTCAACTCCGAACAGGACATCGCCGAGACCATCAGCCTCCTCAACAGAGGCGACTCCAACGTGGAGTACGGCAATCTCCTGACGGTGCCGCTCGACGGCGGACTGCTCTACGTGGAGCCGGTCTACGTACGCGGTGGCGGACTCAAGTACCCGCTGCTGCGGAAGGTGTTGGTCACCTACGGAGGCAACACCGCCTTCGAGGACACCCTCGACGAGGCGCTGAACAAGGTGTTCGGAGCGAACGCTTCGACCACCCAGCCCCCGAACGACGACGGCGGGACCACCAAGCCGCCGCCGGCCTCCAGCAACCCGACGGTCCAACAGGCGCTGGACGACGCCCAGAAGGCCTTCGACGCCGGCCAGGAAGCCCTGAAGAAGGGCGACTGGGAGGCGTACGGCCGGGCCCAGGAAGACCTGAAGGACGCGCTCAAGCGGGCCGAGGACGCGCAGTCCGCGGCGGGCAAGGGCAACGGCACCAGCGCGAAGCCCAGCAGCAGTCCGAGCCCGAGGAGCAGCCCCAGCAGCAGTCCGAGCGGTAGTCCCAGCGGCTGACCAGCCGCTGGTCAGATGCCCACCCCTGCGCCGTGGTACGGTTGCAACACAACGGCGCGGGGTGGAGCAGCTCGGTAGCTCGCTGGGCTCATAACCCAGAGGTCGCAGGTTCAAATCCTGTCCCCGCTACTGAAATCGAAGGCCCGGATCCTCT